>NZ_VORU01000020.1 GCF_007997135.1 Aequorivita lipolytica
AGACGTATTTTTAGGCTACTTTAATGAAAATAAAATAAGAGAAAAACAAGTATCAATTAGACTAAGTCAAAATCTAGTGTAAAGCATGTGACTTTAACTTTGTAAACTATGTGCCTTAACGAACATTTAAAAAAATAAAATGCGATATATAACATTAATATTTGCTCTTGCATTATTTAGTTCTTGCAATGATAAAATTGATTATCAAAAAGAAATTATAGGAATTTGGGAAACTGATTCAATTTTAAATTATGAAAACGGAATTGAAAATATAATAAGGATTTCGGAAAGAAATAATATGTATGTTGGCTCTCGTGAAAATCCCAAGTCATTTAATTACACAAAACACAATGAATTATTTTTAATAGATAAGGCCAACAACAATAATCAAAATACTACTTATAAAATTGTTGGCGATAGTATCTTCCACGAAAAAGCTTACTTCAATTCTAAAATTATAAAAATTGATTATAAAAATTTAATTTTTACAAATGAATTAGTTACCATTTGGCTTGATGGCGAATCTGACCATCCAAAACAAGTAATGACTTATTATTTATCAAAGAAGAAATGACAAAATTATCTTCAACGGTTGATATAAAGAAATTAACCGAACTCATCAAAAATCAACAACGGATAGAAATAGCTGATTTCGTATACGAAAGATTTAATGAAAGATATTTATATCCAATTAACCAACTTAATCCTAAATCTAAACATGGATTTAGCATAATGGCTATTTCTTGCATAATGATTGAATCGTTCCAATCTTTTAAGTCAGGATATGATACTACAGATGGAATAAGTAGAAAAACATTTTCAAAATTCTTATCGTCTGAACCTGAATATATTGATTTTAAAGGTTTTGAAAATGATTTTTATTTCAATGTCCGTTGCGGAATTCTTCACCAATCAGAAACTACAAATGGTTGGAAAATAATTCGAGAAGGAAAAATTTTTGACAAAAAAACAAAAAAATAAATGCTACTAAATTTATTAAAGCATTAGAAATTAGCTTACAAAAATATACTTCCAAATTAAAAAATGAAGATTGGGCTTCTGAAACTTGGAATAAATTAATAATAAAATTAAATTATATCATTATAAATTGTAATCAGAATTTGAATAATGAAACGTTGCACAACGTTTCAAAAGAAGTATCCACATAATTAAAGTTTAATATGAGAAGTAAATTCTTTTTTGCAAAAACTTGTTTTGGAATGTGGATTTTTATAGCATTAGTCGTCGGATGTAAGAATAAAACCGAATCGAATATTTCCAGCTCGAAAGGAGATTTTAATGGACTTTACACAGTTGATTATGAAAATTCTGACATAGAGTATGTTTGGATTTTTGCGGATGATATGCACTATGTTCTTTATCTAGGTTCCACCTCGAATTATTTAAACGCAAACAAATCTATAAACTACGAATCCCCAACTCATTATTACGTAATCGGAAAAAAATTCTATTCTTGTGGAATTGATAATAATATGAATGCAACGCCTTTAATAGAATGTAAAAATCGGAAATCCGAACCGAGATATAACATAGTCAGCATTGATACGATTGGAGATACTTATTTTAAAGAAAAGTATCAAGTGATTCAATTGGAAGATTATTATAGTAAAGACCCAATAAAACTAAAAAAGAGATTATGAAACATGAACAAAAAGAAAAGATGGAAAATGAAATGACCACTCTCTTAAAAAGTAAACATTCGGACATAAGAACACACGTTGATACCTTGGACAAAAAAGGAACAATAAATATTTCTTTTTTTTGGGACAGAATAAGTAATGAACAATGGAACGGAATGAAAAGTTTCAGATGTCATATAAACGATTATCCGAATATAATAGAAACGGAAATTTTACCATATTTCGGATAAAGAAAGTAAAAAAAATGGGGGGATACAAGCTAATTATTTTTAAAATAGATTCGCGTTAATTTCCAAAGCTAAAGAATGACCTCAAGGTCGAAGTAGTTTTTTTAAGCGTGTTTGATAGGTCTGGGTATAATTCTTTTTCGATTTTTCATTGAGGAAGGAAGCTTCAATTAGTGATAAAACCTCATCTTGTTTAGAGGTTAGTTCGTTGAAAATATTTTCTATTTGTCTCTTATGTATTTCAGCTTGCTCACCCAAAACGAAAAACTGTACTGCAGTTTTGCCTTGCGCTAATCGTGGTGGCAATAAACCATCTGTTAAAGCGAAATCATTGTCGTCAATATGTAACCTACTATTCAGTAAATCATAAGCAGGACTTAACTTGAAATCGCCATAAGGCGTTTCAATTAAAGAGAAATTTTTAAAATGTGCATCTCCATTAGAGAATAAAAAATTAAATAACACCAGCTTAAATAGCTTTATGGATTCTATAGTATAAGCAGGTGTGAAAGTTTTGAGTAGATGAAATACATCCAGATAATTGCCCAGGTATTTAAAATCTTCTCCGTGGGTTTGTGGGGTTCTACTCGCTAAAGTGGCAAAATCTTCTTGTGCGAGCTTACTTCCATTTTCGGTTACATCAAACCGTTTGGTTATGTATGCTGGTTCCCCATTTTTAAAAAAGATAAGTGCATTTTCTGCGGTTTCAATATTGAAAACCTGACGTGCAATTTGCATCGTTAAATGCTCATTTGCTGGCATCTGATTTGCATTTTTACCAACATTAGGTATTGGTTTTAATATGTATTGTCCTTGTTCCCCTTCTTGTATAAGCCGAAGTTTGTTTTTTTCTAATAAGACTGAAAACTTTACTTGTACGCCAGAAATTGAAATTCTTTTTCTGTTTTCTGTAAATAATGCATCTGTTAGGTCGTTGCTTGCCGGCGACTCATAGGGTAAAATGGCACTTACCTTTCTTCCATTAAAAACTCGATTTATAGCAGTATTACTATAATCTGAATACCCTTGTTTAAGTGTACCCGGACAATATGTTATTTTAGGTAACCCCATTAATTTTCTATTTTCTTAATTTGAACCGCTCCGATAGTATCATACTTTGCAGTTGTTATTAGAATACCAAAATGATCGTTGGTATCTATGCGATTCTCAAAACAAACAATTTGTTTATTGGAACCTTCCGGAAGCATATTATAAAAAAAAGGAAACAGATGTTTTGCTTTAAATTCCTGCTGTGTTTTAGGTAGGGTCAAGCTTATGGAGGGTTTAGTAACGTCATTAAACCAAAGCTCGTTATATTTAAATTCAAAGCTGCCATCGTCTAGTTGAGTTAATAGGCCGGCCAGTTCTTTTTTATATATAACTTCTGCTTTTCTCAATCTGTAGTAATTATTTTATAGTAATTCTTTAATTTTAAATGTGAGCTCCAAACCTAATGCATCAGCTAATTTATTTAATGTTTCTAAGGTTGGATTACCTTTACCACTTTCAAATTGTTTGAGGGTTCGCAAACCAACTCCAGAAAGTTCAGCCAACATTTCTTGTGTGACCTGAAGCATTTCTCTTCGATTTTTCACGATCTCTATAAGTGTTTTGGAGTGCATTATAATGCTCTTTTTATGTAAAGGTAGAAAATATTATTGATACAATTACAATATAGTGCCTTTTAACGCACTATTCGGGCGATTTTACTAAGTGCTGAGGCAGAGAAGAACATTAAGTGCTTTATATTGCACTATTGTAATTATAATCTGAATGCTCTTCTTTAATCGAGTTTGAGATTTTTCCTATTAGGCTCCAATTTCAAAAGCTGGTTTAGTATTGAATCAACTATCTTATAAAATTCTTGACTTTGCTGGGGAATGTGTAACGATCACTTACTTATGGGCGATATGTTTTTCATTAGTCGATTAGCAAACAATGAATGAAACGAAAGCTTCAAAAAAGGATTGGATTTTGCTCCTGCAAATTGATGGTTTATGATATTCTATACTTGGCGCGTTTAGCTCTTGCCTCAGCTAATAAACGCAGTGATTTGTTCTCAACTGGCTTTTTAGATTTTCCTTGATTCGATATTTCCTTTTTTAATACGTCTACCCTATCTTTTATTAGATCTGCAAATGTGTGGAGTTCGTCCAATTTAGCATGTATATCCATTATAATGTATTTTAAATTAATATTGCTTATTGTAGTTAAGGCAATATTGAAGTGTCGCTGTAGCCGTTTTTCTCTATTAAAATCTGGAATCAATTAAATTTTACGTGTAAACCACACAATACGAAGGGCTTAACGATATATTATTCTTTTTATTTTCCTCATATAGCTTCAAGTTGCAGCTTTTCTTAGCCGAAAAGAGTACTTCCTATATCCAATCCCTTCAATTTCTCACGTGCTCTCTTTTCTGAATTGACACGGTAAATCGCCGTTGTTTTTGAATTGGTATGGGATGCTATCTCCATAGCTACAGCCTCTGGTAGAGAATCAAGAAAACTATGTTTCAGGGAATAGAAGTCAGCGGTTACCTTAATAACCTTTCCATTTTCATCGACAATGGACTCTGACTTTTTAACCAACCTCGACCAGCGCTTTGTGATTTGGGATGAGTTGATTGGGGCCTTTCCCGCTTTAAGCCACTTGGAAAACAAATAATCATTTGGTTTTGCGCCTAATAATACCTCCTTCCAGAGAGGGATTACCTCTTTGAAAATGACCTTGGTAGCTTCTTTTGGATTGCTACCCTTCAATATGGTAACTTTGTACTCTTGAGATTTTATATCGACATCCTTTGCCTGAATACGAAAAAGCTCAGTTGACCTAGCTCCTGAAAATAAAAATATATTTGCATACCTCCAAAATTCATAATGATTTTTCTGTAGATGGTCCATTATAACTTTATGATGTTCGAGTGATAGTATTTCTCTTTGTTTTTCAACTATGGTACGCTTGCGTATATCACGTACAATATTATAATCGCAACATTCATATTCTATAAGTTCATTAAAAATGCTTGAAAGAAAAGAACGGAATTTATTGAAATATTGGTCTGGCAATTCACTAGATTCTAGCAACTGTTTCAGCTGTCGTCTTTTCAATTGCTCTATGGTAACATTTTTTAAACCTAGTTTAACCACTTTCTTTTCGAGACGGTTTACACACCAACCCATTTCCTTTCGGTGCTTTTCCGTGCATTTTATTTTGGTAATGACGATTCGAAAAGCTGTAATGAAGTATAAATAGGGGTGAAGCTCTTCATCTTGGTGATCATCTTGTACGAATCTTTTCTCGATGGGATTGTACCCAATCTTGTTATTTTCAATTTCGTCCTCGATGAGACCCTTGGTCACAATCCTCCTATCTTTTAAATCTTTCAGGCTGTTCATCCCTTTAATAGCAACCAATTTTCGTTTCCCGTTATTTGCAGGATAAAAATAATATTGAATTTGCCAATCTTTGTTTAAAAGAGTTGAACCTCCTGTTTTCCAATTTTTAGGAGTTACGGATGGGGTGCCCATATAGCACCCATTGGGAAGAATAATTTTTTTTGCCATTATATTAGCTATTATATTAACGTTAGTTAAATAGTATAGGTAATAATGGAAATGCAATGAGCCCAAAATTCACTGTTAGCGTGACTTTGGGCTCATAATTTATTGTGACCTGGCTGGGGCTCGAACCCAGGACCACCTCCTTAAAAGGGAGGTGCTCTACCAACTGAGCTACCAGGTCTTCCTTATTGCGGGTGCAAATATACTATCATTAAATTAATTTTTCAAAACGAAAATCAATTAAATTTGAGAAAAATTTAAAACCGCTGAAAAACAGGGGTTCGTAATTAGTTTTTTATTACTGAATCCCTTCTTTTAACGAAAATTCTGTAAAATCAAACGTTCAATTGGTGCTTGAAAAAGCAAATTTACTTAAATTTCAAAAATGAAAATAGTTTTAGTTGGGTATATGGGCAGTGGAAAATCTTCCGTTGGTAAAAAACTTTCCAAAGTTTTGAAGCTCCCCTTTAAAGATCTGGATTCCGAAATTGAAAAAATAGAAGAGATTTCGATTTCAAAAATTTTCTCTGAAAAAGGAGAAATCTATTTTAGAAAAGTAGAAAATAGGGTTTTAAAAAAGCTTCTTTCAGAATCAAAGCATTTTATTTTGGCAACTGGCGGCGGTACGCCCTGTTACGGAGATTCTATGGAATTTATAACTGCACACAAAGATGTAGTGTCAATTTATTTAAAAACCTCTTTGGAAGTTTTGGTAACAAGGTTGAAATCAGAAAAGAACCAAAGACCTTTGCTGGCGCATTTAAATAATGAAGAAGAAATTGAAGACTTTATAAGAAAGCATCTTTTTGAAAGAGCGTTTTACTACAATCAAGCGAATGTTGTAGTTGAAAATAGTTCAGAAGATATAGCTGAAACCGTGGAAAAAGTAATCCTCAAATTACTCTAAAACAGCTCTATCATTCCCTTTTTCGAAAATAACAGACACGTTCTCATTCAATGAAGTAGAAAGAGAAATGCCTTTAAAATCTGCTTTTATAGGATATTTTTTGTGGTTTCTATCTACGAGAACAGCGGTTTTGAATTGCTTTAACGGAACTTCCAGAAAATGTTTCACTCCGTAAATTAATGTAGTTCCAGAATGTAAAACGTCATCTACCAGCAACAGCGATTTGTTTTGATATTCCTCTTTTTTCAAGGAAGTTTCTACTGGGTTTGTGGGATTTTTTTTATCAATTATAACTTCACAGAGCAATACTTTTATTGGAGAGATTTTTTCTAATTCGGCTTTTATTTTCTTTGCTAGCAAATTGCCGTTTTTTACAATTCCGGCAATAACAACTTCTTTTTCATCTACGTTTGTTTCATAGACTTGGTATGCAATTCGTTTTATTTTGTGAGCTATCTGCTTCTTATCCAGAATAACGGTGCTTATTTCTTGCATCTGCTAATGTTTTTTTCAAATATAGTTATTACACGTCGTTTTTGTCTTCGGCAGTATCAGTAAAGTCATCCAAATCTCTTCGGTCTTTTTTTGTTGGGCGGCCAACCCCTTTTTTTCTGTAATATGTTTTTGCATATTGCAGCATTTCGTTTGTTTCAAACGCTTCTTTCGGGGTTGTATCCTTTCGGTAAATGTCTACCAACTTAGCGCCAACTCTGCTATCTGGAATGTTCAACACTTCAATTTGATAATTAACTTGGTTTTTCCGTAGTGATATAACATCCCCCGGGTACACATCCCGCGCGGGTTTAACAATGTCACCATTAACACGCACCGCTCCTTTTTTACAAGCTTGCGTAGCCATGTTTCTGGTTTTTAAATATCTTACCGCCCATAAATATTTGTCAATCCTCATAATTTTTATGCCCAAAACAACGTTAATAGAGTGTGCAAAAATAGCGGAAAATTGTATCTTGCGCCCACAAAAATTTGATGATGACAAAAATTAAATACGGAGTTGCCTTATTAATCGCAGTTCTTTCAGTTACTGTTTCGTGTAAAAAAGATGATGATGCGCCAACACCGCCTACACCACCTAGAGACCGCGGGGTGGAGGCCATAAGAGCACAAGATTCAATAGAGAAATTTTTGCGCACACACTCTTATAATTACGAGGAATTTGACTCGAATCCTGAAAACTTTGAGCTGAAGTTTAGTAAAATTGACGTTAACAACGACACCATAATACCTTTAATTGATCAAGTTGTTTCAAAACAAGTTAGAGATGTGGTTGATAAAGATGTTGTATATAAATTGTATTATCTAAAAGTACGTGATGGGGAGGGCGATAAACCATACTTTCCTGATTACACTATCAATACCTATGATGGTAGATTGATGAATCTAGATTTGTTTGATAGTTCTGTAATACCTGTAAGGTTTAATCTTGTTGACACTCAAACTGCACCCGGAATAATAAGAGGACTGCAACAAGCGATCATTGAATTTGGAGGAGCTTCTAATATTATTACAAATCCAGATGGAACACTAACGTTTGAAGGCTTTGGAATTGGTGCCGTATTTATACCTTCTGGTTTGGCATACTATCAATTTCCTCCAGCAAGTGGAGGACTAAACGCTTATGATCAATTAATTTTTTCTTTTGAATTGTTCGATTCGGAAATCGCTGATCACGACCAAGATGGTATTCCATCTTATATGGAAGATTTAAATAGCAATGGCTATTTGCTAGATGATAATACAGATGGCGATAGTACACCGAATTATATTGATGATGATGATGATAACGATGGTCGTCTTACCAAATTTGAGATAGAGGTGGACGGCAATGGAAATATAACATTTCCAGATGTGGATGGTGATGGCGTTCCGGATTATTTAGATGCCGACAGTTAATAATTGAAAATTAACCATATTAAAAAGCCCGATTCTGTTTAGAATCGGGCTTTTTAGTTTTGCTGAAATAACAATTTAATTTATTTGCGGGCAATAACCTTTTTTACGGAGTTTACGATAGCGGAAGCATTCAAGCCGTATTTGTCCATCAATTGCTCTGGAGTACCTGATTCTCCAAAAGTATCATTTGTAGCAACAAATTCCTGAGGCGCGGGATGCTGTGTAGAAAGTACACGAGCTACACTTTCGCCCAAACCTCCCAGAAAGTTATGTTCTTCCGCAGTTACTACGCAACCTGTCTTCTTAACGCTTTTAAGAATTGCTTCATCATCCAAAGGTTTTATAGTGTGGATGTTTATAACGTCTGCGGTAATTCCGTGTTCGTTTAAAGTTTCCGCAGCTTGTAACGCTTCCCAAACCAAATGGCCTGTTGCAATAATTGTAACATCGGTACCCTCCTGCAATTGAACCGCTTTTCCTATTTGAAAATTTTGGTCGGCAGGGGTGAAGTTTGCAACTTTCGGTCTTCCAAAGCGAAGATAAACAGGGCCTTCGTAATCTGCAATGGCGATAGTTGCGGCTTTGGTTTGATTGTAATCGCATGTATTAATTACAGTCATTCCAGGAAGCATTTTCATCAACCCAAGATCTTCCAATATTTGGTGCGTTGCTCCATCTTCGCCTAAAGTAATACCAGCGTGCGAAGCGCATATTTTTACGTTTTTGCCACTGTAAGCAACGCTCTGGCGAATTTGGTCATAAACCCTTCCCGTGGAGAAATTTGCAAAAGTTCCGGTGAATGGAATCTTTCCGCCAATGGTCATTCCCGCAGCAATACCAATCATATTTGCTTCGGCTATTCCTATTTGAAAGAAACGCTCTGGATGGTTTTCCTTAAATTCGTCCATCTTTAATGAACCCGTAAGATCTGCGCAAAGAGCAACTACATTTTTGTTTTTCTTTCCAAGTTCTGTCAGTCCGTCGCCAAAACCTGAACGTGTATCTTTTTTGCCTGTATCTATGTATTTTTTCATCTGAAATTTTTTCAATTTTAATAATCCCCTAAGGTCGCTGGGTTTTGCGAAAGTGCGTCTGCCAACTGTTCATCATTTGGAGCTTTTCCGTGCCAATCGTGGGTGTGCATCATAAAGTCAACGCCATTGCCCATTACAGTATGCAATAGAACACAAACAGGCTTTCCATTGCCAGTTTTTTCTTTGGCCTTTTTCATACCAGTTAGTATAGCTTTCAGATCGTTTCCTTTTTCAATATCCATCACATCCCAGCCGAAAGCTTCAAATTTCGCTTTCAAATTTCCTAAGGGAAGTACGTTTTTTGTAGAACCGTCAATTTGTTGCCCGTTTAAATCTACGGTAACAATTAGGTTGTCCACATTATTTCCTGCGGCATACATAATAGCTTCCCAATTTTGACCTTCCTGCAATTCGCCATCGCCGCAAAGCGTATAAACTATATGTTTGTCTTTATTCAGCTTTTTTGTGAGTGCAGCTCCAATGGAAACTGAAATACCTTGGCCCAAAGAACCTGAAGCAATACGAATGCCCGGCAAACCTTCGTGCGTAGTAGGGTGGCCCTGTAAGCGTGAATTTAAAAGACGGAACGTATTCAATTCTTCCACAGGGAAATATCCGGCCCGAGCCAAAACACTATAGAAAACTGGAGAAATATGTCCGTTTGAAAGGAAGAAAAGATCTTCGCCAATTCCATCCATTTTGAAGTTTTCATCGCGTTCCATCAATTCATTGTAGAGTGCAACAAAAAATTCGGTACAGCCAAGTGAACCTCCGGGATGCCCCGAATTTACTTTGTGTACTTGCCGTAAAATATCTCGTCGGACTTGAATTACCAAATCCTCAAGCGCTTTGTAATCTGCCATAATGTGTTTTAATTTTCAGTTCCAAAAGTAAGGTATTCAGCAAGCCGCTCAAAGTTGAAACGTATGCTTTTATTAACGATTTGAGAGTTTTGTTAACATGCTATTCAATAATGAATTCAGAATTCACAATTCAGAATAAAGATGGTTTCAGAAACAAGAGGCAATATTCATAATTCATAATTCATAATTCTGAATTAATAAAATTATCTTTGCCCCCTCGATAAAATTGCTGAATGCACTTTAAATTAGAAGCCACAGATTTACAAAGCAGCGCCCGCGCCGCAACTATAACTACAGATCACGGAGTTATAGAAACTCCAATTTTTATGCCCGTCGGCACCCTTGGCACCGTAAAAGGGGTGCATCAGCGTGAGCTTAAGGAAGATATAAATCCAGATGTTATTCTTAGCAATACCTATCATTTATATTTAAGACCGCAAACCCCAGTTCTTGAAAAAGCTGGCGGAATCCATAAATTTATAAATTGGGACCGCAATATTTTGACTGATAGTGGTGGTTACCAAGTGTATTCGCTTTCGGCAAACAGAAAGATTAAAGAGGAAGGCGTAAAATTTAAAAGCCACATAGACGGCAGTTACCACGTTTTCACGCCGGAAAATGTAATGGAAATCCAGCGCACCATCGGCGCAGATATTATTATGGCTTTTGATGAATGTACGCCATATCCGTGCGAGTATAACTATGCGAAACGTTCTATGCACATGACGCATCGTTGGCTGGATCGCTGCATAAAACATTTGGAAAAAACGCCTTTGAAGTATGATTATGGGCAAACCTTTTTTCCAATTGTTCAAGGAAGTACGTATAAAGATTTAAGAAAACAATCTGCAGAATATATTGCTTCGGTGGGAGCTGAGGGTAATGCTATAGGCGGTCTTTCGGTAGGTGAACCAGCCGACGAAATGTATGAAATGACAGCCGTTGTTACCGAAATACTTCCGAAAGAAAAACCGAGATATTTGATGGGTGTGGGAACGCCGGCAAATATTTTGGAAAACATAGCACTTGGTGTAGATATGTTTGATTGCGTAATGCCCACCCGAAATGGTAGGAACGGAATGATTTTTACTTCCGAAGGTACTATTAATATAAAAAATAAGAAGTGGGAAGCAGATCTTTCAGCAATAGATCCTATGGGAATTACTTGGGTAGATACAGAATATAGCAAAGCCTATCTTCGCCATTTGTTTACCGTAAACGAAATGTTAGGAAGGCAAATTGCGACAATCCATAATTTGGGATTCTATTTATGGTTGGTTCGCGAAGCCAGAAAACATATATTAGCGGGTGATTTTGCGGCTTGGAAAAACGGCATGGTCAAAAAACTGGATCAAAGATTATAAGATGTTCAGCATACTGGATAGGTATATACTTAAAAAATATTTGGGCACTTTTTCGCTCTTGCTCTTGCTGTTTATACCTATCGGAATTACGGTCCACCTCGCCGAAAAGATTGACAAAATTCTACAAAACGAGGTGCCATTAGTAGAGGTTCTAATTTATCTTTATAATTTCACCATATATTTCGCTAACCTACTTTTTCCGTTGTTTCTTTTCCTTTCGGTAATTTGGTTTACTTCAAAATTGGCAAATAATACTGAGATTATCGCTTTTTTGAGTAGCGGCGTTTCTTATTATCGTTTTCTTAGACCGTATATTGTTGGAGCTACTATTGTTTGTATTGCTGCCCTTGTTTTCAGTATGTATCTAGCGCCAAAAGCGAGTAAGGGTTTTAATGAATTTGCTTATGAATATTTAAAGAAAGGTAAGCAGGATAGGGAGCAAAGCAACGTTTTCACACAGATAAACGATAATGATTACATTTATGTAAGCTATTTCAACATAACAGATAAAATAGGGAGCAATTTTACCTTAGAGCATTTTGAAGGCAATAAGATGGTCTATAAAATTTCTGCAGCGCAAATTAAATACAACGAAAAGGACAGCACCTATTCCCTATTTCAATATAACAAAAGAAAGATAGGCGAGAACGAAGATATTTTGGAAAGCAAACCCAAACTAGATACCGTTTTCAACTTTGATTTGGAAGACTTAACACCAGTAAACTACATTGCAGAAACACTTGACTTTACGGAGCTGAATGATTTTATAGAAAAGGAAAAAGCACGAGGCTCATCCTATATAAATCGCTATGAAGTTGTAAGATACAAACGGTGGAGTTTGCCAGTTTCAGCATACATTTTAACTATTATCGCAGTGGCGGTTTCGTCGGTAAAAAGACGCGGGGGAATGGGCATAAATCTCGCTATCGGAATCGCAATAGGAATGGTTTTTATTTTCTTTGATAAAATCTTCGGGACCATGGCAGAGCAAAGTGATTTTTCGCCTTTTATTGCCACTTGGTTTCCCAACATTGTTTTTGGAATATTAGCAATCTATTTTTTGAGAAATGCGAAACGATAAGCTTCTAAATTATTTGCACCTTCATTTTATAGTTTTCATCTGGGGGTTCACCGCCGTCCTGGGCGCGTTGATTTCTTTAGAAGCCATCCCGCTGGTTTGGTACAGAATGTTTCTGGCAACGGGCATTGTTTTTATCTTTTTGAAACTAAGAAAAGAAAAACTTAAATTTTCATTGAGAACCTTAGGCGGTTTTGCCTTGGCTGGAATCATTATAGCTGTGCACTGGCTCACTTTCTTTGGCGCAATAAAGGCTTCGAACGTTTCGGTAACACTTGCCGTGCTTTCTACTGGAGCGTTTTTCGCATCACTATTAGAACCCTTACTTTACGGAAGAAAAATAATATTGTATGAGGTACTTTTCGGACTTATCGTGGTTGTTGGTCTTTACATAATATTCGATGTAGAAGCTTCCTATACACTAGGGATAATTTTGGCACTTATTTCAGCATTCTTAAGTGCACTTTTCTCGGTAATAAATGGAAAATTTGTTTTGAAACATAAAGCCTCGGCAATTTCATTTTACGAATTGATGTTCGGCGTTTTGGGGATAAGCATCTATTTGGCTTTCGCGGGAAAATTCACCACAGAATTTTTTACCGTATCCGCCCACGATTGGATATATCTCATAATTTTGGCATCTGCCTGTACAGCGTATGCATTTATTGCATCAATACATGTAATGAAATGGATAAGCCCATACACAGTAATGCTTACCATAAATATGGAACCGGTTTATGGTATCATTTTAGCGCTCATCGTTTTAGGCGATTCTGAAAATATGAGCCCGCAGTTTTATTATGGTGCAGCTGTTATATTACTTACGGTAATTGCCAACGGTATCATCAAAATTACACAGGAAAGAAAACGAAGAAGATTGACCAACACCTAAAACAAAATTTTATCTTTGTACACCAACCTTTATAAAACGAAGGAAAAAATTATGGAATATCTTGATTTTGAACTCCCTATAAAAGAATTGCAGGAGCAATTTGAAAAAGCATGTCTCATTGGCGAAGAAAGCGATGTAGATGTTACCAATACTTGCAAGCAGATTGAAAAGAAACTAAACGACACTAAAAAAAAAATATACCAAAACCTTACACCTTGGCAGCGTGTGCAACTTTCCCGCCATCCGGATCGTCCTTATACTATGGATTATATAAAGGCCATTTGTGGTGATTCCTTTTTGGAGCTTCATGGTGATCGAAATTTTAAAGATGATAAAGCAATGGTTGGCGGCCTTGGGAAAATAGGCGACCAAAGCTATATGTTTGTAGGCCAACAAAAAGGTTTTAATACGAAAACGCGCCAATTCAGAAACTTCGGAATGGCAAATCCAGAGGGTTACAGAAAAGCCTTGCGATTAATGAAATCTGCAGAAAAATTTGGTGTACCAGTAGTTTGTTTTGTGGATACTCCAGGCGCCTTTCCAGGCTTAGAAGCTGAAGAAAGAGGACAGGGTGAAGCCATTGCACGAAATATTCTTGAAATGACCCGTCTAAAAGTGCCGATTATTGTTGTAATAATAGGCGAAGGAGCTAGCGGTGGCGCATTGGGAATAGGCGTAGGCGATAAAGTGCTGATGCTTGAGAATACTTGGTATTCTGTAATTTCTCCCGAAAGTTGCTCTTCTATATTATGGAGGAGTTGGGAATTTAAGGAACAAGCTGCGGAAGCATTGAAACTTACCGCAACCGATATGAAAAAACTAAAGCTTATTGACGAAATAGTAAAGGAACCTGTAGGCGGTGCCCATAGCAATCGCGAGAAAACCTTTAGTACCGTTGCGAGCGTAATTGAAAAGTCGTACAAAGCATTAAAAATGTTATCCCCAACCGATTTAGTTAAAAATAGGATGGATAAATATTTAGAAATGGGAGAGTTCAAAAGTTAAAACGTTCTATAGCTTATCATACCGTAAATCCGAAGCGAGAGCCTCGGATTTTTTTACGGGTTATCAACAATATTTTGGAGTTTTCAACAGTTCAATTGTTAATGAACAGTTAATATCGAACATCAAAAAATCAATACTTCCTCTTAACAATTTCTTTACATTCGCTTCATGGAAAAAATCAAACCTCAAACCAGTTTCTCAACCCGCACCTCGCAGGTTATATCGCTTGAAAAAGGTAAAATACCGCCGCAAGCTATTGATTTAGAGGAAGTTGTGCTTGGCGCTTTGATGATTGATAAAAAGGGAGTGGATGAAGTAATAGATATCCTACACGCTGAGGTTTTCTATAAACAAGCACATCAACATATCTTTGAAGCCATTCACGATCTCTTTGAGGACAGCCAACCTGTGGACTTATTAACCGTTTCAACACAACTTAAGAAGCAAGGAAAAATCGATTTGGTTGGAGGTGAGTTTTATTTGATTCAATTGACCCAAAAAGTATCTTCTTCGGCGCATATTGAATTTCATGCACGTATCATTCTTCAGAAATATATTCAACGAAGCCTTATTAAAATTTCAAACGAAATAATTGAAGATTCCTATAATGAAGGCACTGACGTTTTCGATCTTTTAGATTCCGCAGAAGCAAAATTATATGAAGTAACGCAAGGAAACATAAAGCGTTCCTCAGAAACTGCACAAAATCTTGTAATTCAAGCAAAGAAAAGAATTGAGGAAATAGCAAACAAAGAAGGTCTTTCAGGGATTCCCTCCGGTTTTAGTAAAGTTGATAAACTTACTTCCGGGTGGCAACCCAGTGATTTAATAATCATTGCAGCCCGTCCCGGTATGGGTAAAACGGCATTGACGCTTTCCATGGCGCGAAATATTGCCGTGGAGCACAACATTCCCGTAGCATTTTTCTCGTTGGAAATGTCCTCGGTACAGCTTATTACGCGTTTAATATCTTCGGAAACACAGTTGAGTTCAGAAAAATTAAGAACCGGAAATCTTGAAAAACATGAATGGGAACAGCTAAATGTGAAAGTGAAAGGCCTTGAAAAAGCACCACTTTTTATAGATGATTCCCCTTCACTGTCTATTTTTGATTTACGCGCTAAGGCACGAAGGCTTTCCTCTCAACACGGCATTAAACTTATAATAGTAGATTATTTGCAGTTAATGACCGCTGGTGGAAGTCAAAAAGGAGGGAACCGTGAACAGGAAATTTCTAGCATTTCACGAAACTTGAAAGCTCTGGCAAAAGAATTGAACATTCCGGTAATTGCACTTTCCCAACTTTCGCGAGCCGTGGAAACACGTGGTGGAAGCAAACGCCCATTGCTTTCAGATCTTCGTGAATCTGGAGCGATTGAGCAGGATGCTGATATTGTTTCTTTTATCTATCGTCCCGAATACTATAAAATTGACGAATGGGATGACGAAGAGCATAGCCCTACTGCGGGGCAAGCGGAATTTATAGTTGCCAAGCACCGTAACGGAGGTTTGGATGAAATACGGTTGAAATTCATCGGCCATCTAGGTAAGTTTGAAAGTCTTGATACTTTTGATACACCGACGGAAATCCATTCCCGAATGAACGATGCTGCTAATGATGATACTTTTAAAACTAAAAACTTGCCATCACCAAACGAAGCTTTCGGAAGTTCTATGAATGATGATTTTTCAGCTGATGATGATAATGATGTGCCGTTTTAATTGAAATATAATCTTTGTTTACAATTATATTTTTTCATATCTAAAACATGGCTTAAAAATTGTCGTTATATTCGCACGATGGCACGTTTTATTCTAATCATATTTCTACTACTTTTTTCTATAAAAGCTTCGGCTTCATACATTCTTATTCCAATGGATGTGGACAGTCAAAAGGAGCATTTAAAAGCTTACGGAATTACGTATTGGGTTTTGGAAAAACAGCAAAAAGTAAAATGGTTGCTCAATTATCGGGGCGGTTCTTTTTTAATGCCAGATTCTCCAGAAATACAAAAGGAATGCCAGATTCGCGGGGTTTCTTTTGAAGTGATTTCCGATAGCAAAACCGAACAAATCCTAACTGAAATAAGCAGTCCATCCGTAAACATGGATGCCGTAGTTTTAGAAAAAGCACCAAAAATCGCAGTGTATTCACCCAAAGGAAACCTTCCGTGGGATGATGCAGTTACAATGGTTTTAACCTATGCTGAAATTCCCTACACAACTATATATGATGAAGAGGTTTTAAGCGACCAGCTAATTCTTTACGACTGGCTGCATTTACATCACGAGGATTTTACAGGACAATACGGAAAATTCTACCGAGCCTATCGTTCTGCACCTTGGTATATTGAAGAAAAAAATAAAGCCGAAGCGCTTGCTACCAAACTGGGTTACAACAAAGTTTCCGAAGCAAAACTGGAAGTGGCAAAAAAAATTCGAGATTATGTAATTGGTGGCGGTTTTATGTTCGCAATGTGCAGCGCCACAGATAGTTTTGATATTGCACTTTCGGCTGAAGGTGTTGATATCTGCGAACCAATGTTTGATGGAGACCCAAGTGAACCTGGCTATCAAAGCAAAATCGACTATAGCAAAACCTTCGCTTTTAAGGATTATATTTTGGAAAGAAGCCCGATGGTTTATGAGTTTTCAAGTATAGACATGACTGAAAAGCGTAGGATTGCCAAAGAATCAGATTATTTCACATTAATGGATTATTCAGCAAAGTGGGATCCCATTCCGACAATGCTTTGCCAAAATCACACTTCTTTAGTAAAAGGTTTTATGGGACAGACAACTTCTTTTGATGCCGATGAAATAAAAAGTAATGTCTTGGTGATGGGTGAAAACAAAAGTAATGGCGAAGCACGTTATATTCACGGAATAAAAGGAAAAGGGTTCTTTACTTTCTATGGCGGCCACGACCCAGAAGACTATCAGCATAGAGTAGGGGATGCTAAAACAGAGTTGGCGCTACACCCAAATTCTCCGGGTTACAGGCTTATTTTAAATAACGTTTTATTCCCAGCTGCTAAGAAGAAGAAACAGAAAACTTAATTTTTATTTAAGCTTTCATAATAGTCTTTAGGAGGCAAAACTGTGATTTCCACTCTTCTGTTTTGTTGTTTGTTTTCTTCGGAATCATTTGGAAAACGAGGTTTTCTTTCGCCGTACGGTTTTATTTCAAATTCATATAATGAGTTTTCTCCCAAAATTTCAACCAATCTATTTTTAACTGAAATGCATCTGTTTTCCGAGAGTATCATATTAGAAGATTCGTCGCCGTCACTATCGGTGTGTCCTTGAATTAAAATTGTTGCTTTATCTACTTTCTCGATTGACGTTTTAAGAGAATCTAGGCTTTGTTTAGAGGTTTCTTTTAAATCGAATTTGGCCACATCGAACAAAACATCTGCATCTATTGTAAGTTTTATCACACTATTTATAGCACCGATGGCATCAATATCAGCTCCAGCACTTTTACTTTTACAAAGGTCTTTTAAATCGGTAATTCGAAGAAAATAGAAAACGGTTTCATCATCAATTCCTTCTTTGCTTAAATCTATGGATGACTTTCCTCCAGCAATTTTCCCGGCATAAACCCAATCAACACCGTTTTGCGAAATTTCTACTTTTGCTGGTTCTTGCGATGGCCCAACTTCAAAAAGATAAAGATCATCACCCGGCAAGTTCATAAAACCATTGTCTGTAAATTCTACGGTTAGACTTCCGCCGCAACCCAAGGAAATAAAATTTGGGGTTTGGTAATTCTTGTAGTTTGGTTCGTGAAGACATTGCACGCTGTCCCTGTATTTTTGAATGGGTGCGGGTGAACCAACTTTGTATTCAATAAGATTATCGGCAAATGACATTTTTCCCAACGGAAGATAGATTGATTCGTATCTATCAATTCTGTAAAGTTTTCCGGTTCCTTTTTGGGCGAAAACATTACCTTCCGACATAAAAAGAATTGCAAAAAGAAGAAATACGGAACGAAGCATTCATCTATTTTTAACGAAGATACTGAAACTTCTTTAGTTGAAATTTTCACAAAAAAAACCGCCTCATTGCTGAAGCGGTTTTTAGGCGAAATAATATAGTTTATAAATGTCTTATTTTACTTTGTTTATAACTGCGGCAAAAGCCTCTGGGTGGTTCATCGCCAAATCTGCCAAAACCTTACGGTTAAGTTCGATTCCGCTGCTTTTTAAACTTCCCATAAATTGTGAATAAGACATTCCATGCTGTCTTGCACCCGCGTTAATACGGGTAATCCATAAGGATCTGAAATTTCTCTTTTTTGCACGACGGTCACGGTATGAATAAAGCATCGCTTTGTCCACAGCGTTTTTTGCAACTGTCCATACGTTTTTACGTCTTCCAAAGTAACCTTTGGCTTGTTTAAGAACCTTTTTTCTGCGGGCTCTTTTCGCAACTGAATTTACTGATCTTGGCATAATTTTAATTGTTTTGTAGCAGGCGATTCTTTAATTCTGAATTCTTTGATTGCACTACTCCAGGGTTTAAATGAATTGTTTTAACCGGTTAAACAAGATTACTTCAATCGAAGCATTTGTTTTACATTGCTCTCGTCTGCTTGGTGTACCAAACCGTCGTGAGTTAATTTAAGTTTACGTTTTTTGCTTTTCTTTGTTAAGATGTGGCTTTTAAACGCATGCTTTCTTTTGATTTTACCGGTACCTGTAAGCTTAAAACGCTTTTTGGCACTGGATTTTGTTTTTTGTTTCGGCATGTTTCCTACTTTTTATTTATTACTTCGCTTTATTTTGAACCTCGCATTTAATATAAATTTGAAGTATTCTTTTTAATTTGAATCAATACTGATTACTTTTTCTTAGGTGCAATGAACATAATCATTCGCTTACCTTCTAATTTTGGCATTTGCTCCACTTTTCCGAATTCCTCAAGATCTCGGGCAAGACGCAAAAGCAAAATTTCACCCTGGTCTTTGTAAATGATGGAACGCCCTTTAAAGAAAACATACGCTTTCAATTTTGAACCTTCCTGCAAAAACTTTTCGCCGTGTTTCTTTTTAAAATCGTAGTCGTGATCGTCTGTATTTGGCCCAAACCTAATTTCCTTAATGGTAACTTTGCTTGCTTTTGCCTTTAAGACTTTCTCACGTTTTTTCTGCTCGTAAACAAACTTCTTATAGTCTATTACTTTGCAGACAGGTGGTTTGGCATTTGGTGAAATCTCAACAAGATCAAGTTCTTGTTCTTCTGCAATTTCGCGAGCACGCTTTAAAGGATAAACTCCTATTTCAACGTTATCACCTACAAGGCGTACTTCTTCTTCACGAATCTTTCCATTGATTCTGTGTTGATCTTCCTTAATCACCCTTGCAGGGCCTCTACTTCTTTTTCTTCGTATTGCTATGGCTAAAAATTTTTAGTTAAACATTAAATTCTTTTAATTCTTCTTTTACTGCTTTTTGAATCAATTCTGAAAAGGCATTTGGCGTCATTGTGCCTAAATCGCCTTCACCGTGTTTACGTACAGAAACCGTTCCATCTTTTTCTTCCTGCTCCCCAACAATCAACATATATGGGATTTTGTTCATTTCAGCCTCCCTAATTTTCTTGCCAATTGTCTCGCTTCTATTGTCAGCAAGGGCGCGAATTTCGTCATTTTCAAGCAAATCTAAAACTTTTTGGGAGTATTTTTCATATTTTTCACTTAAAGACAAAATACTAACCTGTTCAGGCATCAACCAAAGCGGAAAGTTTCCGCCTGTGTGTTCCAATAGTATTGCTACAAAACGCTCCATGCTTCCAAAGGGTGCACGGTGAATCATCACAGGGCGATGCATTTCATTATCACTTCCTTTATACTCTAATTCAAAGCGTTCAGGAAGGTTGTAGTCTACTTGAATTGTGCCCAATTGCCAGCTTCTTCCCAAGGCATCTTTTACCATAAAATCTAGCTTTGGGCCGTAAAATGCAGCTTCACCATATTCAATTTTATAGTCGAGTCCTTTTGATTCCGCAGCATTGATAATTGCTTTTTCGGCTTTCTCCCAGTTTTCAATACTTCCTATGTATTTTTCGGGCTTCTCAGGATCGCGCAATGAAACTTGAGTATAAAAGTTTTCAAAACCTAAAGACCCGAAAACATAAAGTACCAAATCAATTACTTTTTTGAATTCTTCATCTAATTGGTCTGGAGTACAGAAAATATGTGCGTCATCTTGCGTAAATCCGCGAACGCGAGTCAATCCGTGAAGTTCGCCACTTTGCTCGTAACGATAAACGGTTCCGAATTCTGCAAAACGCTTTGGTAAATCTTTGTAAGACCAAGGTTTGCTATTGTAAATTTCACAGTGGTGAGGACAGTTCATAGGCTTCAATAGAAACTCTTCGCCTTCGTTTGGTGTTTTTATAGACTGAAAACTGTCGGCTCCATATTTTGCGTAATGGCCGGAAGTGACATAAAGTTCCTTTTGTCCAATGTGCGGCGTGATAACCATCTCATAACCTGCTTTTTTCTGGGCTTTTTTTAGAAAGTTTTCAAGCCGTTCGCGTAAAGCAGCTCCTTTGGGCAGCCAAAGAGGTAAACCTTGTCCAACTTTTTGTGAAAAGGTGAAAAGCTCAAGTTCCTTCCCAAGTTTTCTGTGGTCGCGTTGTTTCGCCTGTTCAAGAAGTTCAAGGTATTCGGTTAAATCTTTTTGCTTCGGAAAACTGATTCCGTATATACGGGTAAGTTGCTTGTTCTTTTCGTCACCGCGCCAGTAGGCCCCGGCAATGCTCATTAATTTAATAGCTTTTACAGTTCCGGTATTAGGAATATGGCCACCGCGGCAAAGATCTGTAAATGTATCATGATCGCAGAAAGTAATTGTTCCGTCTTCCAAATTCTCAATCAGTTCAACTTTATATTCGTTTCCTTGTTTTTTGTAATAATCCAAAGCATCTGTCTTTGAAGATTCACGGATGGAAAACTCAAACTTTCCACGAGCAATTTCCAGCATTTTATCTTCAATCTCTTTAAGATCTTTTTCTGAAATGGTTTTTTCACCAAAATCGACATCGTAATAAAATCCATTTTCAATAGCGGGACCAATTGTCAACTTGATTCCTGGGTAGAGTTGTTCCAAGGCCTGTGCAAGAATGTGCGCAGAAGAATGCCAAAAGGCTTTCTTTCCTTCTTCGTTATTCCATGTATATAGTATAAGACTACCGTCTTTCATTAAAGGTGTGCTCGTTTCTACGGTAAGCTCATTAAAGGATGCCGAAATTACATTTCGCGCAAATCCTTCGCTAATACTTTTTGCTACATCCATTGGAGTAACACCTGCATCAAAATGCTTTACACTTCCGTCTGGTAGGGTAATGGCTATCATATACTGAAAAATTTTAGGGTGCAAAGATACTATTAGTTTCGGCGGTTTGCAATATTGACTTATGGTATTCTTATACCTTCTTATAGTAATCTAATGAAGAAGTATTTTTGAAGCTTAATAGCAATAAAGACTAGGATGTCTATTATCATTTCGCAGTGGTTTCAACAATCCTTTCTAAAATAGGATATATAATAAGGTATAAGACGTCCTAAATTTATTTTTTAAGCTAAGTTATAGCTTTTCAAACGCTTAGTTAATACTTTAAAAAATATTTAAAAAAAACGCATAAATAAGTTTGTGGGAATAGAAAAGGGTTTTATATTTGCACCCGCTTAGAGCAGCAGTATGGTTGTTCTGGGAATTGAAAAAGGAAGCTCTTAAATTTTTTTTGAATTATTTTCCAAAAAGTATTGTGGGAACAAAAAAGAGTTTTATATTTGCACCCGCTTAGAGAGATAGGCACGGTCTTAGAAAT
>NZ_VORU01000044.1 GCF_007997135.1 Aequorivita lipolytica
CTTGATCCGGTAACCGGAAACGCTACCGTTACCCCTGCCGAGATAAACAACGGCTCTACGGACAACTGTGGTATCGCCACCTATGCACTTGACGTTTCATCGTTCGATTGCTCGATGACGGGTGACAATACCGTGACCCTTACCGTTACAGACGATTCAGGAAATGTGGCCACTTGTACCGCTATCGTTACCGTTCAGGACGTTACCGCTCCTGAAGTATTCTGTATAGGAGGAATTGCAAACGTTACCGAATCTGAAGATTTTGAGGGAGCCACCGTTCCAACGGGTTGGACCACAGATATACAAGTAGGTACCTTTGACTGGACATTCGGTTCAGGAGATATGCCCTTAGGAAACGATTTCCCGACCAACGCCGCAATCTTTGATGATGACGCTGCCGGTCCAGGACAGGTTAACGTTGCAAGTTTGCTTTCTCCCGTTTATGACATCTCTGCCGCTACAACGGCCACACTTTCTTTCGACTATATTCTGAAGGATTTTATAGGTTTCGGCTTTTTGAGCGTGGAAGTTTACGATGGAGCTGCTTGGCAAGAAATATTATTGGTTGATGACATTGATGTGGGGCCAATCAACACAGGTGATCTTGATATGATGACCTATGCGAATGCTGATTTCCAGGTGCGTTTTACCTATGATGATGAGGGCTCTTGGGCCTATGCGGCAGGCGTTGATAACTTCCTGCTGAGCTACGAAAT
>NZ_VORU01000021.1 GCF_007997135.1 Aequorivita lipolytica
ATGCGAACCGGATGATTCTCTGGAACAAGATCATCATAACTTGGAGGGAGAAGACTCAGTTGGTTCTGGCTATTGGTCTTCCAAACTACGTTGCTTTTCATAGCATGAAAGTACAAAATTTCACGCTGTTGTCAAAATTATAAAACATAAAAAAGGCTGCCCTTTTTAGACAGCCTCTTTTTATTCGTTTACGCGAATTTTTATTGTTCGCGGCGTTGGTTGTTTTTTCCAAACAAAACTGTATAACCACATTAAGGTGAATGTGGGTATGATATCTGTAAAAGGTAATATTTCTTCTAAAAATACTAGTACCGATGCTACTTTGCCTTCAGTTCCTTTATACATTTCAGACATTTGTTTTGCTGCTATGGGCGCCCAAAGGATGTCCAAAAATGGTCCGATTACAGGAATGGCCATTGTAGCCATACCTACTACATCGTAAAAAATTCCTTGACGGAGTAATTTATATTTTTCGTTTTTCATTTTTTGTTGTGTTTGGTTTAAATATTTAGAGGCAAAAAACATTCCAAAAAAAACTATGACAGATCGTTGCTTATCAGTTTTAAAAACTCATTCCTGGTTTCAATAGCCTCAAACTGACCACGGAATCCTGAAGTTGTTGTCACGCTGTTTTGTTTCTGCACGCCGCGCATCATCATACACATATGCGAAGCTTCAATAACCACGGCTACTCCTTTGGGTTTTAATGTATTATTTAAACATTCCAGAATATCATGGGTAAGCCTTTCTTGTACTTGTAGTCTGCGCGAAAAAATATCAACCACACGTGGAATTTTGCTGAGCCCAACAATATGTCCGTCGGGAATATATGCAATATGTGCTTTTCCAAAGAAAGGAAGAATATGGTGTTCGCATAGCGAATAAAGCTCAATATCCTTTATAATAACCATATCGTGATAAGCTTCTGCGAACATTGCACTCTTTAATATTTCTGCAGGATCCTGACAGTTTCCCGATGTTAAAAATTGCATAGCCTTTGCCGCACGTTCGGGAGTTTTTAATATTCCCTCACGAGAGACGTCCTCGCCAATCGTACTTAAAATTTTGCTATAATTTTCAATTAAACTGTCGGTAACCGGTTGGTCATATTCTTCAAAATATCTATAAGAAGCCATGTGTGAATTTTGTTTAAAGATTTTAAAACAAAGATAAACAGATAACTTGGAATAAAAACAATATAACCCATTGGATTGCATTATAGCACTATAAATAGTACTTTCACGGTTTAAAATTTTGCAATGATAGAAGCCCAAAATATTCACAAATATTACGATAATCTCCACGTTTTAAAGGGTGTTGACCTTCATATAAAAAAAAGTGAAATAGTTTCAATAGTAGGTGCTTCGGGCGCTGGTAAAACAACTTTGTTGCAAATTTTGGGAACACTGGACGCTTTTGATAATTCAAAAAGCAAATTGGTTATAAACGGAGTGAGCGTTGGTTCTCTTTCGGGGAAAAGATTGGCCCAATTCAGAAATGAAAATTTAGGTTTCATATTTCAATTTCATCAACTTTTGCCAGAATTCACTGCCCTTGAAAATGTTTGTATTCCGGCATTTATAAAAAACACACCCAAAGTTGAAGCCATAGAAAAGGCAAAAGAGCTGCTTTCGTTTTTGGGACTTTCACATAGGGAAGACCATAAACCAAACGAACTTTCGGGCGGTGAGCAACAGCGAGTAGCCGTAGCAAGGGCGTTGGTCAATAATCCTTCTATAATTCTAGCTGATGAGCCCAGTGGGAATTTAGACACCGAAAGCGCTGAAAATCTTCACAATTTATTTTTCAAGTTAAGAGATGAATTTGGACAAACCTTCGTAATTGTTACCCATAACGAGGAACTTGCAAATATGGCCGATAGAAAATTGGTAATGCAGGATGGAACTATTGTGAAATAATTTCAAAATTCACTCCCAATGAACAAAAGTGAATTAAAATCATTTCTTGACGAAAAGGCTAGTTTTTATAATAATCCAAATTTTATTGAAACTGATCCAATTCAAATTCCGCATATTTTTTCAGTTAAAGAAGATATAGAAATTTCAGGTTTTTTAGTAGCAACAATTGCTTGGGGAAATAGAAAAAGCATCATTAATAACGGCAATAAGTTAATGGAACTGATGGGCAATTCGCCTTATGATTTTGTGATGAATTTTTCCGAAAAAGATTCAAAACAATTTCTAAATTTTGTACATCGCACTTTTAATAGCGACGATTTAAATTACTTTATTAAATCACTTCAGAATATCTATAAAAACCACGGTGGTTTGGAGAAAGTTTTTGACCAGTATTCTGAAAGTAACTCGATGCAGCCTGCAATTCATTATTTCAAAAAAACATTTTTTGAACTGCCCCACCTACCGCGAACGCAAAAGCACGTTAGCGATCCTTTAAAAAATTCTGCAGCAAAAAGAATAAATATGTTTTTGCGCTGGATGGTTCGCAATGACAATGCTGGAGTGGATTTTGGAATTTGGAAAAGTATTTCACCTTCCAAGCTTTCTTGTCCGCTGGATGTTCACAGTGGCAATGTAGCGCGCAAACTTAAACTTTTGAAACGAAAACAAAACGACGGTAAAGCATTAGTAGTGCTGGATGAATCATTGCGAGAAATGGATTCTGATGATCCTGTGAAGTATGATTTTGCACTCTTCGGATTAGGGGCTTTTGAACGGTTTTAGGCTAAATCTTAATCCATTTAACATAATTTTCTTACTCTTATCAAATCGTTATAAATTATTGTACATTTACGTTTATGCCTTTAAATAATGATGTTTGCAGAATTTTTATATAATTTAAAGAGAACTAAACATTGATAGCACCCGAATTTCCCGTAGATGAGCAGCAGCGTTTAACTGCCGTACATTCGTATCACTTGTTAGACACTTTGCCAGAAAAAGACTTTGACAATATTACGTCTTTAACGGCAAATATTTGTGAAGTACCCATATCTCTGGTTACTTTGCTAGATGCCGATCGCAATTTTTTAAAATCTCATTATGGTGTTCCCTTTAATGAATCTCCGCGGAATATTTCTTTTTGTGGACATGCAATCTTGGATGAAGCCGATATTTTCATTGTTGAAGACGCCCGAACAGATTCTCGATTTAAGGATAATCCACTGGTAAAAGATATGAATGCCATTTTTTATGCGGGTGTACGTCTTATAAATTCTGATGGTTATCCGTTGGGAACCCTTTGCGTTTTTGATACGAAACCAAGAACCCTTAACAAATCACAAAAAAAGGCGCTTGTTGGAATGGCATATCAAGTGGTTAATCTTTTCGAAGCCAGAAAACGCAACAGAACATTATTGTTTGTTCAGCAGGAGCTCAAAGACCGAAATGAGGAACTAAAAAACTTTGCTGGCGTGGTATCTCACGACATGAAAATGCCCTTGGCAAATATGATAATCACTTCGGACATGCTTAGAACTAAATACGGTAATCTTTTAGACGTACAAGGCAGGGAATATCTAGACTATATTAAACAGTCGTCCTTCACGTTGAGTGAATATATTACAGGGCTTTTAGAGCACTACGAAAGCGATAAAACTGCCTCTTTAAATGATGAGATTTTTGACAGCCACGATCTTTTGGAAGAAATAATTGAGCTATTGAATATCAACATTGATTGTGAGATAAACTTGCCGGAAGAAAATATGGAAATGCAAACCAACAAAGTTGCTTTAGAGCAAATTGTTCTCAACTTGGTTGGCAACAGCTTAAAATACAATGACAAGAAAAAGATAAAAATAGACATTGAATGTAGTGAAGAAGGCGGTTTTTATCTCTTTTCAATCGCTGACAATGGTATGGGTATTGCCAAAAATAACATTGAGCACATTTTTGAACTCTTTGCAACAACTGGTAAGTTAGACAGATATGGAAAAAAAGGAAACGGTATAGGACTATCAACCGTTAAAAAGCTTATAACAAAATTGGGCGGTGAGATTGAAGTTTTTTCAGAATTGGGAAAGGGAACTACATTTAAGTTCAGCATCAAAAAGAATTAACCCCTACTCCATTATTTGTAAAATCCTGTTAATTCCTTTTTACGGCGAATTTTATCAGCCTATATTTATAGACATAAAATTACTCGTTGAAATATTTTTATGATTTATCCGAAATTCCCAAAAAATGAAGAAGAGCGACTTGCTGAATTAAAAAAATACAATCTCCTCGATACCCTTTCCGAAAACGATTTTGATAATATTACAAAACTGATCGCTGCTATTTGTGAGCTACCCATCTCACTTATCACCCTTCTCGATGCGGAACGAAATTTTTTTAAATCGCACATTGGCATCAATTTTAACCAATCGCCAAGAAGCGTTTCTTTCTGCGCCCATGCCATTTTACAGGATGATGAAATTTTTATAATTGAAGATGCAACAAAAGATGAGCGCTTTAAAGACAATCCTTTGGTAACTGAAAATAAGGCTGTTTTCTACGCGGGAGTCCCGCTTATAAACCCCAATGGCTTTAAACTTGGAACACTGTGCGTTTTTGATTATAAGCCCAGAAAATTGAGCGATGTTCAAATTATTAGTTTAAAATCCTTGGCAAAACAAGTGGTAAATCTTTTTGAACTTCGAAAAAAAAATAGCCTCTTGACAGCCTTTCAAAAAGAACTGCAGAGCAGAAATGAGCGACTTAATAATTTTGCCCACCTTGTTTCCCACGATTTAAAATCTCCATTGGCAAACATTACTTCGCTTACCAGACTTCTACGTGAAGAAAATGTTGAAAACCTTTCTGAAGATTCCGAAATGTACCTTAATTACATTGAAGAGTCATCCTTTACTTTAAAGAATTATATTAATGGTATTCTGAAGTTTTACAAAGCAGACGAATTGCTAGAAGCTCAAAAAGAGGATGTAGAGCTAAAACACGTTTTTGAGGAGATAAAAGAAATTTTGATAACGGATGATGTCGTTTTTGAATTTCCAAAAGAAGGCATTCTAAAAAATGTAAACAAGGCCGCACTCTCTCAAATATTTTTAAACTTAATTGACAACAGTTTAAAATATAACCTGAATGAAAAGAGGATGGTTATCGTAAATTATTTTGAAGAGACTAATTTTCATAAATTTTCTATCAAAGACAATGGAATTGGCATAGACCTGAACGTCCAGGACGAAATTTTTAATCTTTTTAAAACCTCTGGTACTAAAGATCGCAATGGAAAAGCAGGAACTGGAATTGGTTTGGCAACTGTAAAAAGCTTGGTTTCAAAGCTTGAAGGCACTATTTCTTTACAATCTGAACCGAACAAAGGAAGCACCTTTACGTTTACCGTACAGAAATAGCTATAATCCCATTCCATTTTTTATCTTTGGGCAATATTTATAGGAATGCAGTTCAAACACCCAGAAATTCTTTACGCTCTTTTCCTGCTGCTCATCCCAATATTTATTCACCTTTTTCAACTTCGGCGTTTTCAAAAAGTAGCTTTTACAAATGTCGCTTTTCTGAAAAAAGTGACTATCCAAACACGAAAGAGTTCACAACTAAAAAAATGGCTCACTTTGCTGATGCGCTTGCTCGCGCTGGCATGTATTGTTATAGCATTCGCGCAACCTTTCACTGCTTCAAAAACAGCTTTAAACACCAAAAAGGAGACCGTTGTCTATATTGACAATTCGTTCAGCATGCAAGCCAAAGGAGCAAAAGGGCCAATATTGGAGCGGGCATTGCAGGATTTGTTTGATAAAACTGGCGGTACTGAAAAATTAAGCTGGTTCACAAACAGTTCCGAACGGAAAAATGCTTCCCCACAAGATTTTAAAAATGAAGTGCTTTCCATAGCATATTCACAGAACCAGCTTACGCCAAGCCAAGTTTTGCTGAAGGCAAATCAACTTTTTTCCAACGAAAAAGACGTACTGAAACGACTGGTCTATCTTTCCGATTTTCAGCAAAAAGAAGCGTTCCCTTCTATTTCAGAAGATTTAATTGTTGATGCCGTGCAGCTAAAACCTGTAAAGGCTTCAAACATTGCTATTGACAGTGTTTTTGTTGCTTCCAAAAATGCTTCAACTACCCAATTGAAAGTGAGGGTTTCACAACGCGGTGAAAAATCTTCCGAAGCGCCACTTTCCATTTTCAACAAAGAAAAACTGATTGCTAAAACTGCGGTAGATTTTTCGGGGAATGCAAATAACACGGTAACTTTTGACATTGACAATTCGGAAGAATTCATTGGAAAATTGGAACTAAACGACCCAAATCTTACTTTTGACAATACGCTGTTTTTCAATATCAACAAGCCTGGAAAAATTAAAGTCTTTACGATTAATGAAGCAGATGGTGATTTTCTAAAACGACTTTTTGATAAAGAGGAATTCCAGTTTACGCAGCAAACATTCAAAACGCTAAACTATAACGAAATTCCCGATCAAAATTTTATAGTGTTGAACGAGTTGAAAGAAATTCCAGCTTCATTGGCAACAGCTTTAAAAGCTTTCAGTTACGACGGCGGAAGTATATTAATAATTCCAGCATCGGCAGTAGATTTTAACAGTTATAACAACTTCCTTTTATCAATGGCTTTGGGAACGCTTTCCGAAGAAAAAATTCAGGAAAAAAAGATTACGAAAATCATTTTTTCCCATCCACTCTTTAAAGATGTTTTTGAGAAAGAAGTGGCGAATTTTCAATATCCGAAGGTCAATTCTTTCTACGATATTTCAACAAATGCAACGCCTGCGATCGTTTTTGAGGATAATCAACCTTTCTTACTTCAGAATGATAAAACGTATTTATTTACCGCGGCAATAAATAAAGAAAATTCAAATTTTCAGAATTCACCATTGGTGGTGCCCACAATTTACAATATGGCGTTGCAGAGTTTGCCATTACCGCGTTTATATTATACAATTGGAGATCAAAATTCTATCGCAGTAGCAATAAAATTAGGCTCGGATGAAATTCTGACAATTAAGGACAATACCTCACAGTTTATACCAATGCAGCAAACCAAGGCCAATTACGTTTTGATGACAACAACTGAAGAACCTAAAAATGCCGGAAATTATCAAATTGCAAAGGAGACTGAATTTCTGGAAAACATAAGCTATAATTATTCGCGCAGTGAAAGCGAGCTACAATACCTAAATATTGAGGATTGGGAAGGCGTTGAAGTTTACAGTACCGTTGAAGATCTTTTTGATTCTATTTCTGAAGCCAATTCAATCAACAGTTTTTGGAAATGGTTTGCTATTTTTGCATTGCTCTTTTTACTTTTTGAAATGCTTATCTTAAAATTCTATAAATAGAAAAAAGAAGAAAGAACAAAGAATAAAGAAATGTTATAGTATCACCCTGAGCGCAGTCGAAGGGTCGAATCTTGAATATTAATCTGTCACCCTGAGCGCATTCGAAGGGTTGAACCTTGAATCCTAAATATGAAAATATTACTGAAATCCGCCACCATTGTTGATGCTTCCAGCAAGCATCACTTAAAAAAACGGGATGTTTTGATAGAAAATGGTAAAATTTCAAAGATTGCTACAACGATTCCTTCTTCAGAAAAAATAAAGGAAGTTTCCCTGAAAAACCTTCATATTTCCCAAGGTTGGTTTGATAGCAGCGTTTCTTTTGGCGAACCAGGTTTTGAGGAACGCGAAACTATTGAAAATGGTTTAAAAACAGCAGCCCTCAGCGGATTTACAAGTGTTGCGGTAAACGCCAACAGTTTTCCGGTAACGGATAGTAAAGGCCATATAAAATTTTTGAAATCTAAAGCTGAAGGAAATGCAGTAAGCCTCTACCCTATTGGCGCACTCACGGTTGGCAGCAAAGGTATAGATTTAGCCGAATTATATGATATGCAAAATGAAGGCGCCGTTTCTTTTTATGATTATAAAAGCCCAATTGCCAACGCGAACCTTCTGAAAATAGCGTTGCAGTATGCCCAAAATTTTGATGGATTGGTGCAATCTTTTCCTTTTGAAAAATCCGTCGCCAGAAATGGAATGGTGAATGAAGAAGTAAATAGCACCCGCTTGGGATTGAAAGGAATTCCAGCACTTTCTGAGGAACTTCAAATAATCCGGGATTTGTATATTTTGGAATACACCGGTGGAAAACTTCACATCCCGACCATTTCAACCAAAAAATCTGTAGAACTAATAAAGGATGCAAAGAAAAAAGGATTGAATGTAACCTGCAGCGTTGCAATTTTCAACCTTGTTTTGACAGACGATGTTTTGGAAGATTTTGATACGAGCTACAAATTACTTCCGCCATTGCGCACCAAAGAAGATAATAAAGCTTTGCTAAGAGGTTTGAAAGATGGAACTATAGACGGCGTTACCAGCGACCACAATCCAATTGATGTGGAACACAAAAAAACGGAATTTGACCGTGCTTACTTTGGAAGCATCGGTTTGGAGGCATGTTTTGGAGCCCTCAATTCACTCTTAGGTTTTGAAGCATCCGTTAAATCTTTTACAGGTTTAAAAAATACTTTCAACATTCCTTCGGAAATAATTGAGGAAGGAAATCAAGCCGACCTTACACTTTTCAATCCCGATGAAAGCTGGCTATTTTCTGAAAACGATATTGTTTCAACTTCCAAAAATGTTGCGCTTTTGGGAACGAAACTAAAAGGAAAGCCATACGGAATTGTAGCGAACAACAAATTGGTACTTAATAAATAATGGACACTTCACCAGCAGGAAAAACGACAGCCCTTATTGCGTACGCTCCTTTTGTGGGTTTTATGATTGCCTTTTTCATAAATAAAGATGAAAACCACGTATTTGCAACTTGGCATATTAAAAATATGTTTGGGCTTACACTTCTTTTTATAATTTCATTAGTAGTTCAATCGCAAGTTGACGTTACTGCCGGCGATATTATTTGGATCATTTGTGTTTTGCTGTGGTTATATTGTTGGGCAATGGCTTTTTTCAACAAAATGAAAGGCATTCCTTATTTAAGTGATAAGTTTCAGGATTGGTTTTTATTTTTAAATTAAAGGATTGGTTATCTTTAGCTTATTAAAAATCACTAACCTAAATTAAAAATAATGGAAACAACTACAGACAACGGAAAAACCGTAGCTATCATTGCTTACATAACATTAGTAGGCTGGATAATTGCCTTAATAATGAATAACGCAAACAAAACGGCTTTGGGCTCCTACCATGTGCGTCAAGCTTTAGGGATTATTTGTGTAGGAGTGCTACTTATCATCCTGGTTAGTTTTATTGGTATCTCAATACTCACTTGGATCGTGCAACTTGCAGTATTGGTATTTTGGGTTCTTGGTCTTGTAAGCGCAGTGCAGGGCGAAATGAAACCCGTTCCTGTTTTTGGTGAGCAATTTCAAGAATGGTTTAAGGGAATATAATTTTTAACCAATTTTAAAGAGACCTTTTCTGCTGAAAGTACTTCAGTCTAAAAGGTCTTGTTTATTTTTGCAATCTATGAAAAAAGAAAATTTACTTTTAGAGCACAACTACAGACCTGCTAAAAATCCTTCAGAAAATCCACCGGCTATTATTATGCTTCACGGTTTTGGGAGTGATGAAAACGATTTGTTTTCCTTCGCAAGTGAATTGCCGGATAAGTATGCAATCATTTCATTAAAAGCTCCTATAAGATTAGAACCTTACGGTAATGCTTGGTACAATATTTATTTTGATAATTCCCAGGGAAAATTTAGCGATGACGAGCAGGCAATCGCTTCTCGGGAGTTGGTTTCAAAATGCGTTGATGAAGTTATTGAGAAATACAAGGTGGATAGTAATAATATAACGCTTCTAGGCTTTAGTCAAGGGACTATTTTAGGTTTCTCCATAGCTCTTAGCTATCCTGAAAAAGTGAAAAATGTAATCGGGCTAAGCGGATATGTTAACAAGGAAATTTTAAAAGAAGGCTATTCTGAAAACGATTTCAGCAACCTTAAAATATACACTTCGCACGGAAGCCTAGATCAGGTAATTCCTGTGGCATGGGCTAGAAAAACCGAACCCTTTCTTAAAAATTTGAATATTGATTTTACTTATTCAGAGTTTCCCGTGGGTCACGGGGTTGCGCCACAGAATTTTCACGAGCTGAAAAATTGGTTGGAAAAAAATTCCTAAAACTATTGAGGATAAATAAAGGAACCAAGTGTATTTAGTTCCAGCTCGTTATTTTGGTTAAATGAATATTCTAGCACCATTTCGCCCCAATATTTGCCATCGGTAAAATCTGCAAGTATCCATTTATGGTTTAGAAATTTCAGCTTATTAATTTTCATATCGCCATTCATTCCGTCAAAAGGAACCAAGGGATTGTTTCCCTTTTCAAGGTTAAAATCATAGATTTGATCTGAAACTTTCGCCTCTATTTCAGCAGCTTCAAAACCCATATTTTCAAAATATGTCATCGCATTGTCATTGCCCAACAGAGTAAAGTAATTTAAATCTCTCACTTTATTTTGAAGTGTGTTTATTGAATCATCAGCCTTTTCAACCTGTGCTTGTAAACTTTCAATTCGCGTATCCTGGGCTTCAAAAATGCTCTTTTCGTTCATATACTGATAAAAGATAAAAAGCACAGCAAAAAGAAAAAGGTACAAAAAAATTTTGTTTCTCATGGTCAAATTGTTATCGTGAGTGTATCGTAAGCCAAATGTACGTGCTTTGGAAGTTTCTTCTCCACTTCCTCGTGAAAGCCCATTAAATGGCTAATGTGTGTAAAATATGTTTTTCCCGGTTTTACCTTTGCAACAAAATCTAGCGCTTCCGAAATATTAAAATGTGAGTAATGCGGCTCTTCACGAAGCGCATTTATGACCAAAACTTTAGTGCCTGTTACTTTTTCCATTTCCTCTTCTGAAATAGTTTTCACATCTGTCAAATACGTAAAATCTTCTACACGAAAGCCCAAAACGGGAAGCGTGTCATGAAAGGCTTCAATTGGAACCACTTTCTTTCCACCTATAATGAAAGGTGTGCTTTTATCAATTTCTATTTGCTGTACACTCGGCGCCCCGGGGTATTTGTTTACGGTTTCAAAAATGTAGGCAAACCGTTCGTAAAGGGATTTAAAAACTCGTTTATGTGTGTAAAAAGGCATATTGCCTTGCATAAAATTAAACGGTCTAATATCGTCCAATCCCGCGGTATGGTCGCTGTGCTCGTGGGTTAAAAGAATTCCATCAACTCTTGAAACATTTTCACGTAGCATTTGCTGCCTGAAATCTGGGCCACAATCAATTACATAACAAAATTCATCCCAACGCAATAAAACAGATACTCTTAAGCGTTTATCCTTAGGATCATTGCTTTTACAAACAGGATGGTCACTGCCAATTACTGGTATGCCTTGGGAAGTTCCTGTTCCAAGAAATGTAACACTGAAAGTTGATTTCATCTGCCTAAAATATTTATTTTTTTTATGGACAGACGTAACATAGTCATTAGATATTGCGTTGTTTTATTGAAAATCATATTATATGTTTCATAGTCGCAAAAATACTGGTATTTTTTTTGTTTACCTATTGTATTCGCTACCTTTGTGACATTAAAAATAGAACGTTGCTATGCCAGAAACCATTATAGGGGATAAGGAATTTGAGAATATTCCTTCCATAAAAAGTAAGGCTTTACGAATTAACCTAAACGAAAACATTTACGGCACTTTTGCTGAAATTGGAGCCGGTCAAGAAACAGTGCGTAATTTTTTTAGAGCTGGAGGCGCTTCTGGAACCATTGCCAAAACAATGTCCGCCTATGATAAGGATTTTAGCGACGCTATTTATGGAATAGAAGAAGACGGCCGTTATGTAACGGAGTCAAGACTGCAGAAAATGCTTTCTCACGAGTTCAATTTAATTGAAGAGCGTATAAATCGCGAAAAGCATCCAAACAGACTTTTCTTTTCGTACGCAAATACAGTTGCTACAATCGATTTTGCTAAAAAATATAAAGGACACGGCTGGGTAGGGATTCGCTATCAAATTGATCCAAAAGAACCTTATAACGAAATAACGCTGCACATTCGTTTTCACGAAAACGATGCACAATTACAGCAAATTACATTGGGAACTTTAGGTGTAAACCTAATTTATGGAGCGTATTATAAATATGACCAGCCCAATAAACTACTGCGCTATCTTTATGATCATATCGATAAGGATAAAATTGAAATTGACACCATTAATTTTTCAGGACCGCGCTTTGAAGAAGTAGATAACAGATTGATGAGTCTTCAGCTCATCAAAAATGGAATGACCGATGCGGTTATGTTTGATCCAGAAGGACATAATATTCTCCCTGCAAGAATTCTATATAAAAAAAACATATTGGCTCTTCGCGGAAGTTTTAGACCTGTTACGAAAGTAAATATTGATATGTTCGAGCGTTCATATGAAATGTTTTTGAATGAAAACAGAGTAGAAAAAGATAGAACGGAAGTTGTTTTTGAAATTACACTTTCAAACCTTCGTGCCGAAGGTGAAATAGATGAGGAGGATTTTATGGACCGGGCAAAACTATTATGCTCTCTAGGCCACACAGTAATGATTTCAAACTTTCAGGAATATTATAAATTGGTTGAATATTTCTCTAGATATACCAAGATGCGGATGGGGCTTGCAATGGGCGTCAATAATTTGGTAGATATCTTTGACGAAAAATATTATCGTCATTTGAGCGGAGGAATATTAGAAGCTTTTGGGAAACTTTTCTTTAAAGATTTAAAGGTTTACTTATACCCCATGAAAGACGCAAATACAGGGGAATATACCAATAGCGAAAACCTAAAAGTACATCCGCGGATGAAAGAATTGTACAAATTCTTCAAGTACAACGGTAAAGTGGTTGACATAACCGATTACAATCCCGACAATATGGACATATTTTCAAGGGAAGTACTGTCTATGATTGAAAATGGTGAAGAAGGTTGGGAAGAGATGCTCCCACCAGGTGTTTCGCAAATTATAAAGGATAAGCTTCTTTTTAATTATAACACAACTCCAGAAAAGATAAATAGCTAATCCAGTATTTGTGCTGCGTGGTCTTTGGTTTTTACCTTATCTATAACGCGTGTCACGGTTCCAGTACCGTCCACAATAAAAGTTTTACGGTGAATTCCGTCAAATTCCCTTCCCATAAACTTTTTAGGCCCCCAAACGCCGAAGCCATTAATTACCTCCTTGTTTTCATCTGCCAATAGCGGAAAAGGAAAATCATATTTTTCTTTGAAGTTTTTTTGGCGTTTTTCACCGTCGGCACTTACGCCTAATAGCTCATAGCCTTCATTTTGAAGTTCTTTATAGTTATCACGAAGATTACACGCCTCGGCCGTACAGCCCGGAGTATTTGCTTTTGGATAGAAAAAAATAATCCATTTTTTTCCTTTGTAATCTTCTGATGAAATACTATTTCCATCCTGATCGTTTACTTTAAATTTTGGAGCCTTATCTCCTGCTTTTAATGTCTTCATTATCCTTATTTTTGTATAAAAGTAATTAAAATGACCAAGCAAGAAAAGGTAACTTTTGTTATTGAAACGTTAAATAAGATTTATCCACAGGTTCCCATTCCCTTAGATCACAAAGATCCATATACATTGCTAATTGCTGTTCTATTATCGGCCCAAAGTACAGATGTTCGCGTTAACCAAATAACACCACTACTATTTAAAATAGCAGACAATCCATACGATATGGTGAAACTTTCCGTGGAGGAAATTAGGGAGATAATAAAGCCGGTAGGCCTTTCGCCTATGAAATCTAAAGGAATCCACGGGCTTTCAAAAATCTTGATTGAAAAATATAATGGACAAGTCCCTGCCGATTTTGAAGCATTGGAATCATTTCCCGCGGTGGGTCATAAAACGGCTAGTGTGGTTATGAGCCAAGCTTTTAATATTCCCGCTTTCCCTGTGGACACGCATATTCATAGATTGATGTACCGCTGGGGATTTACGAATGGTAAAAATGTGGTTCAGACTGAAAAGGATGCTAAACGATTATTCCCAGAAGATTTATGGAATATACTTCACCTACAAATTATTTGGTATGGAAGGCAGTATTCTCCAGCAAGAGGTTGGGATTTAGAAAAAGATATTATTACCAAAACCATCGGTAGAAAAACAGTAATCAATGATTATTTGAAAAAGAAAAGTCGATGAGGTCTCGCGGTTTGAGGCTAAAATCAATCAACGTTTAAACAGTTAAACTTTTTCAAAAAAAAACCCCGAAAAGCTAATTCCAGGGTTTTTCCAAAGTTTAGTTTAGAAGTGCTTCAAACTTCATTTTATGGTAATCTATAACACTTAAAGCCATCGAATAATCCAGAAGAAATTTTATAGTTTCTTCTTTTGGAACAAGTTTTTTATTCACGTTGTCCACACGTGATGTTTCTGAGTAAAATTTTTGCATAGAGTATAGTTATTTTGAGGTTTATTTTCAAATAACGTAGCAAAAATTACTTTATTGCATCAATTGGTTAATATAATGTTATGTTTATCAATTACTTTACGCAAATTAATAAGTGCATAACGCATTCGTCCTAGTGCCGTATTGATGCTAACGCCAGTTTGCTCGCTTATTTCCTTGAAACTCATGTCCTTATACATTCGCATCATCAATACTTCTTTTTGATCTTCCGGAAGTTCTTCAATCAATCGCCTAACGTCATCTTCCACTTGACCTTTAATGATCTGCTTTTCAATATTTAAAGCGTTATCACTTAAAACCGAAAATATATTGAAATCAGTATTGTTTTCAAATTTTGGCATTCTATTGTTTTTTCTGAAATGGTCTATAATCAGATTATGCGCAATACGCATGACCCACGGAAGAAATTTCCCTTCTTCATTGTAGGCGCCTTTTTTTAAAGTCTTTATAACCTTAATAAAAGTATCCTGAAAAATGTCTTCTGCGACATCCCTATCAAAAACTTTCGAATAAATAAAACTGTAGATTCTTTGCTTGTGGCGGGTTATTAGCTCGCTAAGTGCAGATTCATTACCGTTCATATAAGCGTTTACCAAAAACGCATCTGTGGTGGTGCTTTGCTTCATATCAATTTCTCTTTAAAAAATAAACAACTATGGATTTGGTTGCTTAGTTACAATGTTTATTTGTTAAAAGTAATGATCAGCTATAGGCAATATTCTTTTTATATGACGTTATGAGCGGTAAATATAACAACAAAGAAATCACAAATGCAAAAAAAAGGTTAAAATTTCTGTAAAAAATAATAATATACTCAAATGTGCATTGCTGAAATCGATATAGTATCTTTGCAAAAGCTATAAAAAAAGGAGAACATAAAATTGAATACTGAAACATTAGATACTAAAAAATACATCCTTATACAGGGTGCCAAACTTCATAACCTTAAGAACATTTCTGTTGCTATTCCAAGGAATAAACTGGTCGTAATTACTGGCCTTTCCGGTAGCGGAAAATCCAGCTTGGCTTTTGACACGCTCTACGCTGAAGGCCAACGACGCTACGTAGAAAGCTTATCCAGTTACGCGCGCCAGTTTTTGGGACGGCTAGATAAACCGAAGGTAGATTCCATTAAAGGAATTTCACCCGCTATTGCCATTGAACAAAAGGTAAACTCTACAAATCCACGATCAACCGTTGGAACTTCCACCGAAATTTATGATTACCTTAAATTACTTTACACACGAATCGGGAAAACTATTTCACCAATTTCGGGAAAGGAAGTTAAAAAAGACACCACCACAGATGTAATAAATTTCATAAAAGAATTTCCTGAGGGAGAAAAATTGCTGCTCCTCGCCCCTATCCATTTGGAAGAAGGCCGAACGATGGAAAATAAAATTCAGGCTTTGACCCAACAAGGCTATTCTAGAATTAAAATTAAAGGTGAAGTCTTAAGAATTGACGAATTAAAAGAAAAATCTTTTCCAAAGAAAATAGATTTGGTCATTGACCGTATTATTACTAAAGACGAAGAAGATTTTTACAATCGCCTGGCCGATGCCATTGAAATAGCTTTTTTTGAAGGAAAAGGCGAATTATATATTGAAGAACTTGGCTCGAAAAAGATAACGGAGTTCAATAATCGTTTTGAGGCTGACGGAATGGTTTTTATGGAGCCAAACGTGCATCTATTCAGTTTCAATAATCCCTATGGCGCTTGCCCCACTTGTGAGGGTTACGGCGACGTTATCGGTGTTGATGAAGATTTGGTAATCCCAAACACCGCACTTTCAATTTATGAAAACGCTATATTTCCATGGCGCGGAGAAAGCATGAGCTGGTATCGCGATCAATTGGTAAACAGTGCCTATAAATTTGATTTTCCTATTCACAAACCGTGGTTTCAACTTACAAATGAGCAGAAACAATTGGTCTGGGAGGGTAATAAATATTTTGAAGGATTAAATTCTTTCTTTTCATTTTTAGAATCAAAAAGTTATAAAATCCAGAACCGTGTAATGCTCTCGCGCTACCGCGGAAAAACCAAATGTGCAACCTGTAAAGGAAAACGCCTTCGTCCTGAAGCTGGATACGTTAAAATAAACGGCACGGCGATCCAAGAATTGGTTGAGCTTCCATTGGACAAAGCGGCGGAATTTTTCAAAAATATTAAACTTTCAGAATTTCAAGAGAAAGTGGCAAAACGCTTACTTCTAGAAATAAACAATCGCCTGCAGTTTTTGCAGGATGTTGGTTTGGGTTATTTAACATTGAATAGAAAATCGAATACACTTTCTGGCGGAGAATCACAACGAATCAATCTGGCAACTTCTTTGGGAAGTAGTCTCGTTGGATCAATGTACATTCTCGACGAACCAAGTATCGGCCTTCACCCAAAAGACACCGAAAGACTCATAGTTGTTTTAAAAGCTTTACGTGATTTAGGAAATACGGTAATAGTTGTTGAGCACGACGAAGATATCATGAAAGCTGCCGACGAGATTATAGACATTGGCCCAGAAGCCGGAACCTTTGGTGGCGAGGTTGTAGCACAAGGAAATTATGCTGAAATTTTAAAGTCAGATTCGCTTACCGCGAAATATTTAAATGGCGAAATGGAAATTGAAGTTCCAAAAAAACGCCGCACTTCAAAAAATAAAATTTCTATTACTGGCGCACGCCAAAACAATTTGAAAAACATTGATGTTACATTTCCTCTAAATGTTTTTACAGCGGTAACAGGCGTTTCAGGTAGCGGAAAAAGTACCTTGGTAAAAAGGATTCTATATCCTGCACTGATGCGTCAAATAGGTGGTTATGGCGAAAAGCCCGGGCAATTTTCAGAAATAAATGGAGATTTTGGAACTATAAAAAGTATCGAGTTTATTGACCAAAACCCTATTGGCCGCTCCAGCCGAAGTAATCCGGTAACATATATTAAAGCTTACGATGATATTCGAAATTTATACGCTTCACAAAAACTTTCGGATATCCGCGGGTACAAAGCCAAACATTTTAGTTTCAACGTAGATGGTGGGCGCTGCGAAACCTGCAAAGGCGAAGGCGAAGTAACCATAGAAATGCAGTTTATGGCCGATGTTCATCTGCTTTGCGATGTCTGCAACGGGAAACGTTTCAAAAAAGAAGTTTTGGAAGTCACATTTCAGAATAAAAATATAGACGACATCCTCACAATGACAGTGGATGATGCAGTTGCATTTTTCGGAGAACATAATCAGGATAAGGTTGCTGCAAAACTTCAGCCATTACAAGACGTTGGTTTGGGTTATGTACAGCTGGGCCAAAGCTCCTCTACCCTTTCTGGTGGAGAAGCACAGCGAATTAAGCTCGCTTCATTTTTAGTCAAAGGAACATCCAAAGAAAAAACAGTTTTCATTTTTGACGAACCCACAACCGGACTTCACTTTCACGATATTAAAAAGCTGTTGGCTTCTTTTTATGCATTGTTGGAAAGAGGACATACAGTAATTGTTGTAGAACACAATTTGGATTTAATAAAATGTGCGGACTATATTATAGATTTGGGCCCAGAAGGAGGTGAGTATGGCGGACAAGTTATAGCAGAAGGTACTCCAGAAGTAGTTGCGAAAAATAAGGAATCATTTACTGCATCTTATTTAAAAGAAAAATTATAACAGCCTTTATATTTTTTTGGCACACTAATTGAAATCAAAATAACAGAAAATAAGACTTTTAGTTTTTTTGGTTGGTTAGTTTTTAAAGTCCGTTGAATTGGTAAAACAGTTCAGCGGATTTTTTATTCAGATGATTCCAAAATCACTCACTATTCTTCAATACTTCGAAAAAATTACTGAAAATCAGTGATTTAAAATTGTGGCACAATCGTTGGTTATTCATAAGCGTACTCGGCTGACCAAAAAATTTTAAGCAAGTACGAACCTTTTAAATTTTAGAACTTATGAAAAACATAGCATTTATTTTCAGCATTCTCTTAATGGGATTTTCAGCAAATGCAACATCTCCTGAAAGTGAAGACAACTACAGAAGAGATTACGACGGTAACGCATACATCTTCGTTGAAGGCGATGTAGAATTTTCCGTTTTCCCAGATGGCCAATTTGACTTTGTATATGTTGGGCCACAATCCGGTTCACAAGTAACCATTAGTTCTCCAAATCTAAATGTAAGTTTTAACTCTGGTTATGATTATGAAGCCTACGTTCAGTATGACGATTATGGCGCAGTAGTTCAAGTGGAAAGTGTTCCTGTTTTTTATGACGAATATGGTCGTATTATTCAAGCGGGAAATGTGGACATACGCTATAACAATAGACGTCTCGTTCGTGTAGGTGGTTTGCAAGTAGTTTATAATAACTATGGTCATTTCTCACATTACACTGGTGTTATAAATGTTTTCAATCCTTATTATGTGTACCGTCCGTGGCACGTGTATTATGCAAGACCTATTTACAACCATTGCGTTGTTTATGATATGCCTTACAGAAGATATTACGCACCAATAAGATATAGCTACCACGATCACGTAATTTATTACAAAAAGAGACATCACGTTGCATATCATAACGCTCGAAGAGATTTTTACAGTCCAGGTAGTCGTGTTTATGATAAAAAAGGAAGGGCATCCGTAAACAGAAATTACGATCCAAATAGAAAAAACGCTAGGATTGCTTCTAGCAATACACGATCTAATAGTTCTGTGAGAAACAATAGTACCAGAAATAATAGCTCAATACGAAGCAGTAATACTAGAAACAATAATGCTATCCGAAGCAACAACACGCGAGGCGAGACTGTAACTCGAAATAGTAGCACCAACAGTAAGGGAGCTGTAAAGAATAGCAGAAATACGAGTAGCACTAATAGCTATTCAAGCAATGCGCCAAGCAGAAATACAGCAACTGCAGGAAATAATAACGATACTCGAGTTAAGAGTAGTTCTACAAGAAATAGTGCTCAAACAAATGTAAGTTCAAATAAGGCGAAGAATACACGAAGTGCAAGCACAGTTCGTTCGGATACTAAAAGAACCGTTTCAAACAATAAAACAGTTCAAAATCAAACCAGAGCAGCTTCTTCAAACAACAGAAGTAGCTCGGTAACAAGGAACACAACTCAGGCTCCCAAAAGAGAAACGGCGAGTCGAAGTACAGTAAAAAAATCCAGCGCTCCTTCGCGAAGCAATTCCAGAGCGAACACTTCCAGAGGTAATTCTTCAAGAGAAGCGGGCTCAAGAGGCAGAGGATAAAGATAGTTTTTTGGTTGGTTGAAAACCTCCGTGAATCTGTATGATAACAGAGGATCGGAGGTTTTTTTATTTCGAATTTAAAATTGACACTATCCCGCTAAGTGTGTAAGTTAAAAATAACAGGGGTTGGACTTTTTTAAAGTCTGACCCTTTTTTCATAGATCGTTAGGAACTGATTTAAAATGATGCCCCAGTTCCTTATAGGCATGGTC
>NZ_VORU01000022.1 GCF_007997135.1 Aequorivita lipolytica
GCATTAGGCATTAGGAAATGCATAATTCATTAATAATTACGAGCCTCCCTGTTCTGAGCGCACTCGAAATCCCGATAGCTATCGGGAAACAAATTCACGACAATGGCTTTAGGCTATAAGCTGTAAGCATTAGGCATTAGGAAATGTCATAATTCATTAATAATTACGAGCCTCCCTGTTCTGAGCGCATTCGAAGGATTCATCCCACAATTAACCACTTATATCATCCGAATTTACAAATAACTAATAATGAATAACGAATCCCGATCCCGATAGCTATCGGGACCCGAATTAACGATCCCGCTAGTTATCCGGAAACAAATTCACCAATAAAAAACCCCGCGTCCACCAAATAAAATAAAACATCTGTGCGTTATAATGATGATATTTTTATCTTGCGGCCTCGCAAAAAGGGTTCCCCAATCCTTATTGTGATAGTGATTTCTAACCTCCCCAGGTTGAGATTACTAAGACGTATTTACGAACTTAACCTAAACTTTTGTAATGAATTTATTATCTATTAGAACCTACTTAGTAGCTATTTTTCTATTTTCCGGCATGAACCTATTCGCCCAAGAAAATAATTTTAACCGTTTTTCTGCCGAGATTTCCACCGGTGTCCACGTGCCTCTTGCGCCCAACGATGGCATTTCACGTTCAAAGTATATTGCCTTTAAACAATTCCAGTTGGCAGGGCGGTATATGTTTACCGAAAAATTTGGATTGAAGGGCCATTATGCCTTTAACCGTTTTGCCAATCCAGACGATTCTGATATGGGAATAAGCATGAGCCGTATTGGCCTGGAAGGAGTTGCCAACCTTGGCCGACTCTTAAATGTGGACTATCACTTCAGAGAGCGTTTTGGGTTGTTATTGCACGCAGGTGGAGGCATTACTTTTGCCCAACCAACTTCGGTTAACGGCACAGACCATATGGGAAACATGCTTCTGGGTTTAACGGGACAGCTGAAACTGAACAACAACTTCGCGCTTTTTGGAGACCTAAGCTATATAAGCAGCTTTAAACAACACTATGCATACAATGGCGAGCTATTAAGCCCAAACTTTGAAGCTGTTACAGGCAGTTTCGTAAATGTTAGTATTGGCATAATGTTTTATCTAGGCGAAGAAAATTATCACGCAGACTGGTATTGATTTGGAAGTATTTGTCCCAATAGCTATCGGGATTGTCGGTTGATTCCACCTACGCTGAAAAAGCTTCGGTGGACGAAGGGGTTGCTTCCGCCTACGCTGAAAAAGCTTCGGTGGACGAAGGGGTTGCTTCCACCTACGCTGAAAAAGCTTCGGTGGACGAAGGGGTTGATGGTTGATGGTTGATGGTTGATGGTTCTCAGTTCTCTGTTATCAATAATTTATATACTTGCGTATTCACGTATGCACGTATTCACGTATTCACTGACTCGCTGATTCACAGTTATCAGTTGTCGGTTCTCAGTTGTCCGTTATCCGTTGTCAGTTTGATCCTGAATGAATAATCACCTACATCATTCCGAATCCATCAATCCCCGATCCCGATCGCTATCGGGACACATACTCATAATCCCGATCGCTATCGGGACACGAATCCCCGAATCCCGATCCCGATAGCTATCGGGACCCGGATCCACGATCCCGATAGCTATCAAGACACATACTCACATACTCGCAGATTCCCGAACCCCGATCCCGATAGCTATCGGGAAACGAATCCCGAACCCCGAATCCACGATCCCGATCGCTATCGGGACACACACCCACTAATTACTCAATACTAATTACTCAATACTAATTACTCAATACTCCCATTAAAAAAACAATTAACATTTTAACGATAATAATTGGCATTTAATCGATACTCATTTTTTATCTTTGCCGCTTCAAAATTCTTAAGAAGCAATTCATTTATATATCTTTATATGTTTGAACTTCAAGGATTTTGGAATTTAACCTTTATACCAAAAAAGAAAAATGCAAGTGTTTGAAACATCTCCCGACGCAGAACCTAAGGATATAGGAATGGCTAACAATATAAAAATAGCCATTATAGGTCTCGGCTATGTGGGATTGCCATTGGCGCGTCTCTTTGCCACCAAATATCCCGTTGTAGGTTTTGATATTAATAGAAGTAGAGTAGAAGAACTTCAGAAAGGCCACGACAGCACTTTAGAAGTGGAAGATGAAATATTACAAGAAGTGCTTTTACAGGCAAATCCCGTAGGCGCCCTTGCCAATTTATTGGAGAAAGAAGGTATAGAAGGCAATACAGAAAAACCTAAAAACGGACTATTCTGCACTACCGATCTTATGGATATCCAAAGCTGTAATTACTTTATAGTTACTGTACCAACGCCAGTAGATAAAAATAACAGGCCAGTGCTCAAGCCATTATACGCCGCCAGCGAAACCGTGGGCAAGGTGCTTAAAAAAGGCGATACGGTAATCTATGAATCTACTGTATATCCGGGGGTAACGGAAGACGAGTGCGTTCCCGTTTTAGTGAAGGAGAGCGGTTTGGAGTTCAATACAGATTTCTTTGCGGGTTATTCCCCAGAGCGTATCAATCCGGGCGATAAGGAACATACCGTAGATAAAATACTTAAAATAACCGCGGGTTCAACCCCAGAGGCGGCCAAGGAGATCGATGCCCTTTACGCTTCGGTTATTACCGGCGGTACATATTTAGCCCCCAGCATCAAAGTGGCTGAGGCTGCAAAAGTGATTGAGAATTCGCAGCGCGATATTAACATTGCTTTCGTGAACGAACTTGCAAAAATATTCAACCTCTTGGAAATCGATACCCACGAAGTGCTAAAGGCGGCAGGCACTAAATGGAACTTTTTGCCCTTTAAACCCGGCTTGGTCGGTGGGCATTGCATAGGTGTTGACCCTTATTATTTGGCGCAAAAGGCGCAGGAGAAAGGCTATCACCCAGAAATAATTTTGGCGGGAAGAAGATTGAACGATTCCATGGGCGAATATGTAGCCAGTCAGGTAATAAAGTGTATGATCAAAAAAAACATCGCCATCAGCTCTGCAGAAGTGCTAATGCTGGGCGTTACCTTTAAGGAAAACTGCCCCGATGTACGCAATACTAAAATAGTAGACGTGATAAAAGCCCTGTGCGACTACGGCGTAAAAGTAACCACTTACGACCCGTGGGCAAACCCAGTAGAAGTAAAACACGAATACGGTATAGAAACCACCGCTTCCCTCAAACAAGGCCAATTTGACGCCATCGTTTTAGGAGTAGCACATAACGAATTTTTAAAACTGGACCTGGAGCCGTTTAAAAAAGAAATGGCGATTGTTTATGATGTGAAAGGCGTTCTTGAAAACGCAACGGCTAAGTTGTAATTTGGAAAGCGTGATTTGGGAATCGTTTCCCGATAGCTATCGGGATTCGGGATTCGGTAGACTGGGATTGATATTCGGAAAACGGGATTCGGGATTTGTTTCCAGATAGCTATCGGGATCGGGAATCTGCGATTCATGAAATGGGAACGAAATAACAAACCACTAGCTTAAAAAATAACGAATACTAATCAGAGAATCAACGAAGTTGAGAAGTAATGAAGTAAAGAATAACGAATCAACGAAGTTGATAAGTAACGATTTACGATTTACGATTCACGCATCACGAATCACGAATCACGATTCACGCATCACGCATCACGCATCACTAATCCCAAATTAACCAAAAAGTAATGGATTACACACAATTCCAAGTCCTAGCAAATAAAAATATACTCGTCACAGGCGGCGCCGGCTTTATCGGTTCCAACCTCGTGGAGGCGCTTTTGAAAATAGGGGCAAACGTAACCTGCCTAGACAACTTCGCTACCGGGCATAAGCATAATATTGGGCCCTTTTTGTCGGATGAAAACTTTAAGTTGATAGAAGGCGATATACGCGATCTGAAAACCTGCAATACTGCCTGCAAAGGGCAAGACTTTGTGCTGCACCAAGCAGCGCTCGGCTCGGTGCCGCGCTCTATTATCGATCCCATTACCTCCAACGAGGTTAACGTAAGCGGATTTTTAAATATGCTGGTAGCAGCTCGCGATGCAGGAGTAAAACGTTTTGTGTATGCCGCCAGTAGTTCTACGTATGGCGATAGTGAGGCTTTGCCAAAGGTGGAGGAGGTAATAGGGAAACCCTTATCGCCTTATGCTATCACCAAATATGTAAACGAGCTTTATGCAGAGAATTTTTATAATACTTACGGCCTAAACACCATTGGCTTGCGATATTTTAATGTTTTTGGCAGACGCCAAGATCCCAACGGCGCTTATGCAGCGGTAATCCCGCTATTTGTAAAACAATTTATGGAGCACGAAAGCCCGCTTATTAATGGCGATGGCAGTTACTCCCGCGATTTTACCTATATAGACAATGTGGTACAGATGAACCTTTTAGCCATCACCACCGAAAATGAGGCAGCACTCAACCAAGTGTACAACACGGCAGTAGGCGACAGAACTACCTTGGTACAGCTTACCGAATTACTTAAAAAGCATTTAAGCACCTTTGACCCCGCCATTGCAGAGGTTGAAATTAAGCACGGGCCAAACCGCAAGGGGGATATTCCGCATTCTTTGGCTTCTGTGGAAAAGGCGGAAAGACTTTTATGCTATACCCCTAGCCATAACATTGACAAGGGTATTGAAGAGGCGGTGGAATGGTATTGGGGGAATTTAGCTTAATTTAAAGCACGAACTTATCTTAGATTTTAAGATTTTTAAAGATTAGAGTGAATTATTTTTAATACATAAACTTATAGAAATTATTGATTAAATGTAGTCCTAATAATTCTGATTTTACCTAAAATTATAAAAAATGAAAAAATTTTTAAGAATAGCTTATCAATATTATTTAACAAATAAGTTTAATAAAAAGGCCTTGCTTAAAGGAAAAATCGATTTTTGTCGTAAAACTAGGATAAGCTTGATTGATGGGAGTAAAAGGGAAGATATCATATTGGGAGACAAATCTCGGGTACACTGCATATTAGTTTCACAACACTCAGGTAAAATTATCTTTCATGAAAATGTGCAAATTGGATATAGTTCTTTTATCGGATCAGTAAATCATATTGAAATACAAGAAGGAACTGTGATATCTAATAATGTTACAATTGTTGATAATAATAATCATTCTGTTAATCCAGAAGATAGAATTAAGATGCAAAATTCTCCTTGGAATTCAAATTTTAGAAAATGGAGATATTCTGTTTCATCACCAATAAAAATAGAGAAAAATGTCTGGATAGGTCAATATGCAAGAATTAACAAAGGAGTTACTATTGGATTCAATTCAATTGTAGCAGCAAACACCGTAGTGACTAAGGATGTACCTCCAAATTCAATTATAGCCGGAAATCCTGGAAGAATTGTAAAATCTGAAATCCAAAAAGAACCTCAATTAATATGCTAAAAAAGTTATCGTCCATGGCTATTTTTAGTTTCATGGCAACTTTAGCCACATTTGCTTTTCAAACTGTAGTTACGCATTTATTAACTCCTGGAGACTACGGTATATTGGCAAAATGGTTAACGGACATTGGTTATCTAGGAATGTTTTTCGTGCTAGGGCTGGACTCATCAATTTTATATCACGCCAAACTAGGTGAAAGATATGAGGAAAATATGGGTAAGAATTTTATGATTTATTTCCTTGTTTTTTGTATTGCCTTTTTAGTTATTTATTACTTTAATTTAGATTCTGATTATTATATACCTTTATTCATAAGCATAATATCACTATCTATAACAAGTGTATTTAAATCATATTTTCATTTCAAAGAACAATATCTATGGTTCAATTTACTTAATTTAATACTGCCCGTATGTTTATTGACTACGTTTGGACTTTCGTTTCTTTTAGAAATAAAGTTTGAAATAAACGAGGCTTTACTTTTATATGCCATCGTTTCGACATTTGTTTTAATCATTGTAGGAATCAAATATTTCACCGTTTCCTCAATAAGATTTACCAAGGATTTATTTAAAAGCTTATCTTATTTCCTTTATGGTATTAAGAGCATTCTTAATAAATTATTATCTTTAACATTATATGCATCAACCGTTTACATATTATCTTTCTACAAGCAATATGAATTGGTTGCTTTCTTTTTTGTTGCTAGCAGCATTTCAAAAATGGTTTGGGTTTTACCCGATTCCGCCGGCAATGTATTATATCCCCGTTTTCTTAAGATAGGAACGAAATATAAACTCGATGAAGTGGTAGGAGAGATGAATTATTATGCGCAAATAGTATTTTTGTTAAATATTATCGCCATTATGGGATTTGCGGTTTTAGGACATTTCATATTGAATATTTTATACGCTGAAGCATATCAAGTGATATTTGTGCCCGTTATTATATTATTAATAGGTAATCAGGGAATGGTCTATTTTAAATTATTAAGTAGGTATTTGGCATCCCAAAATAATTGGAGACCATTATATTATTCTCTTGCAGTTGGAATAATTATTAATGCGGGCCTAAATTTTTTGCTAATACCTGAATATGGATTGATGGGTGCATGTATTGCGACAAGTTTGTCCTTTATTTCTTGTGGACTTTTTATCTCTCTTTTTGTTAAAGGCAGTTTATTTGGATTTATAAATGTTTTCAATGTTTATAAAAAACATTTTTCACGATGACTAGATATCTCGTATTTTTCTTTTCTTTTATATTAGCTCTTGGAAATCTAACAGACTTATTTCTATCTGGAATTGTTGAAATTCTTGCCGTCCTGATTGGTACTTTAATTATTTTTCAAAAAAAACATATTACTAGTATCTTAAAATATTCCAAGCAGGCTTTTCCTCTTTTTCTAATATTGTTGATTTTATTTATCGCAAATCTTTTTTACGGCTATACAAATAATGAATATAGTGAGTTTAATTTTAAATTTTTTTTAATAATATTAATTTATATACTTTTTAGTGTTTTTTTTGAGAATGACCCTAAGGCCATTACTTCATCTCTATTCTTTTTTTCTGCTGGAACGGCAGTGTTAGCAATTTTATATTTTTTTAACTTATTAGGGAGTGGAATTGAGGTTAGAAATGATAGACTTCTATTTTTAGGTGAAAACCCTAACTCTTTAAGTGTTCGCGTTTCCTTAGGTGTTATTGTATTTATATGGCTCGCACTTAACAACAAATTACATAGTAGTTTGTTAAAAAAAATATTTTTATTGATTCCGGTGCCATTAATGATGGCTATGATTATTGCTTCTGGATCTAAAGGATCATTTTTATTATGTGTATTTAGTGTTCTATTATTGTTGCTCATATCTAACAATCTTTCAAAAAAAACTAAAATATTTTCATTTGTAATAGTGGTTCTAATCTTCGTGTTATCATATGATGTTCTACTCAAAAGTAATTTGTATGAACGGTTTTTAAATTCAACACTAACAACTGGAAGATCTGATATTTGGAAGCAAGCTTTGGGCATTTTTTACGATAATCCTTTTGGGGTTGGAGAAGGGGGATATTTTAAAGAAATTAGATTAAGGACAGGAGAGAGTATCGATACACATAACTTATTCATTTATCTCTTAGTATCGGGTGGATTTATTTCATTTTTTTTATTTTCTTTTTTTTATTTTAAATTATTAAAAAAATCAATTCAAGCTTTCAAAACAAACAGAGAGCCCATTTTTTTTATAATATGGATTTCTATGTTTTTTATAATGAGCAAAACAGGAGGTGTTCTTTCCTACTTAATTATGTGGTTTTTCTTGACAATGATAAATGCGCAAACTATTAGAACAAAAGAAAAAAAATACTCTCAGATAATGATTTCTAATTTTGTCATCAATGAATAATAAAAGTATCCTTATACACGCTTGGTCAATACACTATGACGGTCTTAGCCATTATCTTCCTTATACTCATTGGGTTTATTTAAATGAAATCGTTAATTATTACAATAAGGTTAGTTTGCTTTCACCAGTAATAAGTAATAGTAATGCAAGTAAAGAAAGTCTCGTGTCTATTAAAGATTTTCATAATGTATCTGTTGTTCCGTTACCTGCATCCACGAGTTACGTAAACACCATAAAGCACTTTTTATCCTATTTAAAAATTTATAGAAGGTTAACAAACTACCACACTGCGTATGCGCGGTATCCAGTACCTTTTGGTTGGCTGCAAAAATTATTCTTAAAAGACTCGAATCGTATAATTCACTTTGTTGGCGACCCAATCGATGCTGCAAAAAATAATCCAAACTTTTCAGTACTTAAAAAAACTTTACTCACCACTTTCTTTAGACCGGAACATTCTATGTATTTGTGGGCTTGTAAAGGAGCTAAAGTTTATACAAATGGTTATCATTTAGCGGAACGTTTAGAAAAACAGGGAATCTCTGCCATACCATTGATATCTTCTACCTTAAATGAAGATGATTTCTTTTTTAACGACAATAAAGTCATAGATAGTCAGAAGCCAAAGCTTCTTTATCTTGGCTATTTAAGAAAAGCTAAAGGAGTAGAGACAGTTATAAATGCCTACAAAAAGCTAAAGGAGAAGTGCCCTAATGCTTCTCTCACTATTGTTGGTAGTGGAGAATTTGAAGTACAGCTAAAAAAAATAGTTTCAGACTATAAGTTAACAAATGTTCGTTTTTTAGGGCATGTTGATAATCGATTGAAATTAAATGAAATAATAAGGGACCATGATATTTTCTGTTTTGCCAGTTTATCAGAAGGATCCCCAAGAGTTATTTTGGAAGCCATGGCGAACGGTATAAATGTAGTAAGTACTCCGGTTGGTTCTTTGCCCCGTGTTTTTAAGGACGATGTAGAAATTCTGTTTGCCGATTTTAATGATGAAAATCAATTTTTTGAAAAAATTTCCAGGCTCTTAAACGATAGGGAATTGACAAATTCTCTACGCTTGAATGCTTTTAATAAAGTTAAAAATTTTACAATAGAATCCTTTATAAAGAAAATATTTTATGAAGCTTAAATTCTCAATTTTATATTCGTGGTTGATAAGAACCTTAACCTTTTTCTTGCCAAATATTCCTTTTTTAATGCGTTTTCGGGGTTTCTTGTATTCAGTAATGATGAAAGAATGTGGTAAGGACTTTCAAGTTACTTCTTCAGCAATCATAAATTCATTATCTGGTCTCATCATTAAGAATCATGTTTATATTGGTCCCAATACAGTTATTATAGGTGTAGATATTATCATAGAGGATGAAGTATTAATAGGTCCAAACTGTGTGATTTCGGGTGGCAATCATAGCTTTTTAAATGGTTCTTTTCGCTTTGCTCCATCAATTGGAGCACCAGTTTTAATAAAGAAAGGTTCTTGGATTGCTGCTAATTGTACAATAACTGCTGGCGCAGTTATGCCTCACCGCTCTATTCTCGCAGCAGGAGCCGTTCTGTCTCAAAAATTTACTGATGGTGATGCATTATATGGTGGCATACCCGCTAAATTCATTAAAACAATAAATACATGAGATTGGTTTATTTACACCAGTACTTCAAATTCCCTAACGAAATGGGAGGAACTCGTTCCTACGATTTAGCGAGGTCATTTGTGGAAAATGGCAATTCTGTAAACGTTCTATCATCCACGAACGATAATTTTCATAAAACTAAAAATAGATGGTCAATTATAGAGAGAGATGGATTATCTGTCCATTATATTTATCTTCCATATGATAATCAGATGTCTTACACAAAGAGAATGCTTGTCTTTGTGCAGTTTCTTTATTTTGCCTCTCTCAAATTAATAAAGCTAGATTGTGATATTTTATTGGCTACGTCTACACCCTTAACCATTGGAATACCTGCATTAGTAAAAAAGTGGAAACATAAAACACCATTTGTATTTGAGGCCCGAGATGTATGGCCAGAAGCGGTAATTGCTATAGGAGCAATTAAAAACAAAATTATGCAGAAGCTCCTTTATCGCTTAGAGAAAATTATTTATAAACAAGCTTCCGCAATAGTCCCTTTATCCATAGATATGAAAAGGTCTGTAGTTTCTCGTTATCCGGAGATTTGTAAAAATAAGCCTGTAGTAGTTATAGAAAATATTTCAGAAATCGATCGATTTTCCAATATCCGAGAATCAAATATTTTAGAAAATGCAATTGGATTCAAACCTCGATTTTCAATTCTTTATGCCGGAACCTTTGGAAGAGTTAATGGTATAGAATATGTCGTTGATTTGGCAGAAAGAACACTTGTGAGCGACTCAAGTATTGTATTTATTTTGATAGGGGAGGGTGCAATGAAGGAAGAGATCATTCAATATGCAAAGGAGAAAAAAGTGCTAAATAAAAATCTATTTATTTTAGATTCTGTTTCTAAGCAAGAATTGCCTGTTTGGTATAAGGATATTGATATAGGAAGTTCCTTTGTTATCCCTGTAAAAGAATTGTGGGCAAATGCCGCTAATAAGTTTTTTGATACCTTGGCAGCATCTCGTCCCATTCTGATTAACCATGAAGGATGGCAGGCTGAGGTAATAAGAGCAGACAGATTAGGTTATGTATTACCTGATGTTTTAACGGATGAGGCGGTCACAGATTTTGTAACATATACTCAAAATCAAAATTTAATCGAGCAGCAGCGTATTAAAGCTTTTGAAAAGGCAAAGAATTGTTATTCTTTAGAAATTGCGAGTCAAAAATATTTGAAAGTCTTTAAAGATATCGTTAAGAAATAATATAAAATAGACCCAACGAGATTTCGTTTTTGTTCCGCTTGCGAGATTTTGACTAATTTTAATATTGTAAGTTTTATGTATGAAACTTTTATAAAACCATTTTTCGATTTCACTTGCGCCTTACTCGGTTTTTTGATTTTGAGTCCCATATTCTTATTGGTTTGGATAGGTCTAGCTTTAGCCAACAATGGCAAACCCTTCTTCTATCAAAGAAGACCGGGCAAAGGAGAGCGCATATTTACCATCATCAAGTTTAAGACAATGAATGACATGCGCGATGACAATGGACAATTGTTAGCTGACGCCAAACAGCCATTCTTTTATAAATAAGCCCAATTATTTTATATCATAGAATATTTCAAATTTCAGGTAACAGATTCCGAAAAAGTTGTGCTTTTTATGGATTTGATTCCGAGAAAGTTGTATTTTTGGCCTTTACTTATATATGATAAAACGCAGTTTAGAGGGTATAATAAAGAATAAGCTTTTTGATGGTAAGGCCATTTTGGTCATGGGGCCACGGCAGGTAGGCAAGACCACTTTGCTAAAAGAACTATTTTTGGCCAATGAAGAAATGATCTGGTTGAACGGAGATGAACTCGATATTCAAAACTTATTTGAAGGTGTTTCAGCAGACCGATTTAAGGCCATTATAGGCAAAAAAAAAATAGTGATAATCGATGAGGCGCAACGTATTAAAGACATTGGGCTACGCCTAAAATTAATAACAGATACCTTGCCGGAAGTACAGCTTATCGCCACAGGAAGTTCTTCTTTTGAATTGGCAAACAGCGTCAATGAGCCACTGACTGGGCGAAAGTGGGAGTATAAACTTTACCCACTTTCTTTCTCTGAAATGGTGGCGCACCACGGGTTGCTGGAAGAGCGGCGCTTACTCCCGCACCGGCTTTTATATGGTTATTATCCCGAAGTGGTAAAACAGCAGGGAAATGAGAAGGAGCTGCTAAAACAATTAACGGATAGTTATCTTTATAAAGATGTGCTAATGCTGGAAACCATAAAAAAACCCGAAAAATTGGTGAAGTTGTTACAAGGCTTGGCGCTCCAGGTTGGTTCGCAGGTTTCGTACAACGAGTTGGGGCAACTTTGTGGGCTCGATTCAAAAACCGTTGAAAAATATGTTACGGTATTAGAGCAGACTTACGTAATTTTTAAGTTGAGCTCCTTTAGCAGGAACGTTCGCAATGAGTTAAAGAACAGCAAAAAAATATACTTTTATGACAATGGCATACGCAATGCACTTATAGCCAACTTTAATCAGGTTGAAAATAGAACAGACGTTGGTGCACTTTGGGAGAATTTTCTAATCTCTGAACGCATTAAATATTTGGATTATAATGGGAAGTGGGTTAATTATTGGTTTTGGAGGACAAAGGATCAAAAAGAACTGGACTTTATTGAAGAGGCAGATGGCCAGATTACGGGATATGAGTTTAAATGGAATTCTAGAGCCCATGTAAAAATCCCCAAACAGTTTACTACTAATTATCCTAATGCTGAAGTAAAAATAATAACCCAAGCGAACTTTGATAGCTTTATTCTTTAGCCCTATGTACAAAATCATCATAAAGCCACTATTCGATTTCCTTTCTGCGCTATTGGGTCTCGTGATTTTAAGTCCCATATTCTTATTGGTTTGGATAGGTCTGGCTTTAGCCAACAATGGCAAACCTTTCTTCTACCAACGCAGACCAGGAAAGAATGAACGCATATTTACCATCATCAAGTTTAAGACAATGAACGACAAGAGGGATGACAGTGGCCAATTATTACCAGATGACAAAAGGCTTACGCCTATTGGCAGTTTTGTGCGTAAAACTTCTTTAGACGAACTGCCTCAGTTGCTGAATGTGCTAAAGGGAGATATGAGCTTTGTGGGACCAAGACCTCTATTGCCAGAATATTTACCTTTGTATAATAAAACGCAACGTATTCGCCATCAAGTAAAGCCCGGAATCACGGGTTGGGCGCAGGTAAATGGGCGTAATGCTATTTCTTGGGAACAAAAATTTGACTACGATGTTTGGTATGTAGAGCAACAAAGTTTTGTTTTAGATTTACGCATTCTTTTTATGACAGTAAAAAAAGTATTTAAAAGCGAGGGAGTTACACAACAAGGAGAAGCTACGACACAATATTTTAAAGGAAATGAAATCAATTAAACAAAAATTACATCGTGCTATAAAGAGATCGCAGGCGGCTTATAATCTTTATACACCTGATAAAAAATATTATCAGGCCTTGCGCATAAAACTCGCTAATGAAAAAGTGTACGAACTATTAGAAGTTTTTTTATATGAATGTGATGAAAAGGAAGTGGATTTGATACATCAATACTTGTTTCATTTGGAAGATTGGTTTCATCAGTTTGAAACTTTGGAAAAGAAACTAATCGATTTAGAAGCAGAATTTGTATTTAATCGCTTTGACGAATCTCCCGAATTTCCAGAATCAATTTTGAAATCACTATAAATTAAAGTTAAATGAAATACGCCTTCGCTGGAGATAGAGAGATTAGCCTGAATATTTTAAAGTTTTTAATTTCTAAAGGATATAAACCTGCGGCCTTATTTGTTTCTAAAAATTCAAAAAGTAGCCATAGTGAGGAATTAATTGCTTTAGCCGGATTAGATAAAGAGTTGGTTTTTGAAGGAAATGATTTCAAAGGCAGTTTGGATATTATAAAGTCAATGGAATTGGATTATATATTTGGTATTCATTTTCCTTATATAATACCTAATGAGTTTTTAAAACTTCCCAAAATAGGTTTTTTAAATCTCCATCCAGCATTTCTTCCATTTAATAAAGGCTGGCATACTCCAAGTTGGGCCATTATTGACGGCACCAAATTCGGAGCTACAATACATTTTATGTCAGAAATGCTGGACAAAGGGAACATTATCTATCAAAAAGAATTAATTGTTCAACCCTCTGATACTGCAAACACACTTTACCAAAAAGCACTGAAACTAGAAGAGGAGGTTTTTTATGAAGCTTTTGATGATTTAGCGGCGTTGCGACCAAAATCCTTAATCCAAATAGACAAGGGAACTTCTCACTCTAGAAAAGATCTAAAAGAAATCCAAGAGATTAAATTGAATGAGAAATATTCTGGGAAGGAAATAATCGATCGATTACGAGGTCTTTCAACAAACAAAATTGAAGAAGGTGCTTATTTTGTTTTAAATGGTGAACGCTATTATATGCAGGTATCTATTTCAAAGGAGAGCTAGTATCAATCAGTATAGACTAATGCCTTAAGCCTCAAGCCAGATTCGTTAATTCGCTTCTTCAACTGACTTTTGTCTGCGTATAGGACGGGCTGCTCAGTATGACAGATTGGAGAATTGGTAATTAATAATTAACCTTGAACATTACACATTGTACTTGCAACCCCATTTAGAAAATTGATTCCCTAAAAGTTATGCTTTTTTTTGAAAAATTTGCAGAAGGTATTTCCGGTAAAAAAGATACTTGGATCATCTCAATTGGTAATAATAGGATACGGAAAGAAGTAAGCAAAAGGTTGCCATCTAATTTTGGACTCTTGGTTCACCGTACCGCAAGTGTGTCATCTTGGGCTTCGGTTGGAGCTGGCACTACAGTTATGGCAAAGGTTGTTATTAATGCTTGTGCCAATATTGGCAAACACTGCATTATAAATTCGGCTGCGGTTATAGAACACGATTGTATTTTGGAAGATTTTGTTCATATATCACCAAATGCTAGCTTAGCAGGTGGCGTAAGAGTAGGAGAGGGCACACATATTGGGATTGGTGCTTGTGTACTTCCAGAAATCAAAATCGGTAAATGGGCCACTATTGGGGCCGGCGCAGTTATTATTAAAGACGTTCCTGATGGGGCTGTTGTTGTTGGGAATCCTGGGAAGGTGATTAAGGTGAAATAATGAAATTGAAATCGATCCCGAAGCTTCGGGAGAAATTATAACGATCTCGCCACCTTTTGAGAAAAGGATTGTGCGTATTCCTCTAGAATGTTCGCAGACATATTCATTTCAATAAAAAAATCTGCCTGGATCTGCCTCTTTATTCTGCGAGAATCGGCGATACATCTTTTAAATGCCATTATACATCAGAAAACCATATCTTTAAATGACACTATCCCGCTAAGTGTGTAAGTTAAAAATAACAGGGGTTGGACTTTTTTAAAGTCTGACCCTTTTTTCATAGATCGTTAGGAACTGATTTAAAATGATGCCCCAGTTCCTTATAGGCATGGTC
>NZ_VORU01000023.1 GCF_007997135.1 Aequorivita lipolytica
CATTGTGAACTTCCAAATATTGTTTAGTCGTTCCAAAAGTTGGCTTTTCTATTTCCGAAATTGCTTTTGCTATTAGTTCATTTTTCAATGTTTGTTCGGTTTTTTTTTGGTATTACTTACAACGTTTAGTATAACCGCAGTTACGGGATAAATTTAATGTTTTTTGAATAAGCACCTGCGGTAGCAATTACGCGTGGATTCGGACGCAGTCGAATCCGCCGTAATTGCGGTTATACATTGTTGCCAGTAGTTTTTTTTCTAACTATCATTTTAATATCAGCTATGAGATAATATCCAACTACCAAAAAAGTCCCCAAAGCCAAAAAGTATTGTCCATTTGGTATAATCGAAAAGATGTTTACTCCGATTAAAAATATACAAAACGGATAAGTAAATAATCTAATCAATATATTTTTCCATGACCATTCATTCTCGATTTTCTTTTCTTCAACTTCAATATCCAAAAGCTTAAATATTTGTTCAAGTTGGTTCTTCTTTTCAAATCTATAAACCATTCGAGAAATAAATACCACAGTAATTACCATAACAATTATAAAGGTTGTTATTGGCCAATTATCTATTACGTCAAATTCAAATGGATTTTCAGGAAAAATCAGATAAAGAAATCCGAGTAAAAAGATGAGGATAAAAGTTTTTCCGATTGGATTAAGTTTGTCCGTTATATTGATAAGATGATTATTAGCATTTAATTCAAATCGAAAAATCGGGTAAAACGTCCGATTCCAAGAGTTTTGTCGCCAAAGTTTTATTTCATTTCTTCCAATTTCTCCTGTCGGACGAAAATCAAATGAATAGATAGTTTTTAAATGATTAAAAAAAGTATCCTCTCTTTTCAATTCTATTAGTTGTTCAATATCTTTCTTTGTTATTTCCAATGTTCTCTTTCAAATTACTGGCAACGTTTATGTGTATGATTAGTGGCGTGTTTAAGCAACTAATTTAGCAAATATAAACTGAATAGAAAATCTGCAAGGATTTTCGTAAGTAGGCGAGAACCAGCCATTAATTATACACGGTGTTGCCACCAGTTTTTATTTTTATCAGACTTAAAATTAGAAGTCCGATTAAAATAATATTTGTCCAAAAAGCAAACCTTTTCATTTGTTCGCTTTTGTCCGTTTTGAATGTTAATTCCTTTGCGATTTGCATTTTGCTTTGGTCAATATTTTGATTTTCTATGATTTTTAAATCAAACTGACTTTCGTTTTCTGTGATTATATTCAAGTATTCTATTTCGTTATTTTCATTTTTTGCGACAATCCAAAATTCGCTCGTACCATCATTTTCAAACCAAAAGTCAGATTTTTTATTAGGTTTCAATTCTTTGTCAAAAGTCACATAATTTCCAGTTCCGTTCCAGTTGTTATTCCAAAAAGTAATGGCATAAATTTTTAAGTTTTTGTCTGTCAGATTTTCAGTCTGAACATTTACTGGCGTTGAAGCTCCGAATGAATCGTCAAACAATGAATTTAATCCTAAAGCTAAAAGTCCGATTACAATTCCAAAAATTGTAAGTATTTTTAAACCACTCTTTTTGTCGGACGAAGCAAAATATCTAATCAGTAAAATTAGGATAAGTAAGAAAGCTGAAAATAGTAGTATGTTCATTTTTTAAATTGGTGGCAACGGTTTGTATAAGAATAGTAGGGCGGAAAAAAGGCGACTACCATTCGGTTGAATACAAGCCGAATTTTTAAATTTTTCTTATTATTTTTTTTCTCAATAAGCCAAATTTAAAAATTTGGCGACCTTGCAAAAGCTCCTTTACCATTGGGTTAAGCACTCATTGCCCTATTATTTTTATACGTTGTTAGCCACCGTTTTTTCCGTTCAGCTTACCCAACTTCCGAGGCTTTCTTTTTCAATCCATTTTCCGTTGACAAGTTCGTAAATTCTTTCTTCTCCGCCACCACATAATCCTCCGCAAACTGTTCCGATTTGCACATATGCTAAATCAAATGTTTCATTAAATATCGGTTTGCTTATCGAGCAAAATCCATTTTCGCAATTCGTATCAAGCCAATCCCAAAATCGAAATCCACCATTTTCCGATTTTTGTTCAAATTCCTCAAACTGTTTTTGGGTTAAAATATTCTTGTTAGGAACTAAATCCGCTGTAATTTTAAATTTTTTGTATAGTCTTGATTGAGTCTTTAAATGAACAGTATCTGTTATATTTAAATTATCCTTTACATAGTCATTAAAATTCGAAACCATTGGATGCGAAACTGCTCTTGGTTTTTCTGTTATGCAACTCGACATTAAATATCCGTTGCTTTCTTCTTTTAAAATCTGTGTTATTAATTCAGTCGTTTTTTGAGCGTCCAATTCCTCCAACTTTTTCAAGTCAAATTTATTGTCCGTTTTGCAACTGAAATTCAGAATCAGAATTATGAATGATATGTAGAATGTTGTTTTTTTCAAATGGTGGCTAACGGTATTGTGTATGATTAGTGGCGTGTTTAAGCACCTAATTTAGCAAATAAAAACCGAATAGAAAATCCGCGAGGATTTTCGTAAGTAGGCGAGAACTAGCCATTAATTATACACGGTGTTAGCAACTGGCTTTTTATTCATTTCATATTTCCAATATAAGTTGCTATAAATCAAATAAGGAATTATTAATCTTTGCGTTTCACTTTGAAAATCTACTTTATTAATTAATTCAGTCAATATTTCTAAATTCGGATATGAATTATATTGGACTTTGTCCTTTGTTGTTAAAATGAAATCGTAATGCACTTGATTCTTGAATGAACTCATAACACAATCATAAAATAACTCTTCGAAAAACAATGAGGTCATCAAATTGTTTTCTATGAAATAATTATCTGAATTAAATTCGAAAAACTCTTTCTTGAGAAATTCAGTTTCGTCAATTCTTGAGATTAGGGACAAATAATCTTTTTTATTAATTCCAGAAAGCAACTTTTCGTTCTCTAAATAGTTCTCAAACTTTTTAATTGAATCGAATACATTAACTGATTCTGCAATTTCTAAGTCCGATGTGTTTAATGGATAAAATATTCCTCTTTCGAACGTTTTAGTGTTAATGCAATTTTGGTATTCCGATTCTGACTCGTATTTGTTGTTTTCACACGAGAGAATGAAAAGCGTAATAAATATGTATATTATATATTTCAAATTTTGTGCGTGAGTTTTTTCAGCTTGTTGCTAACGTTTATGTATATGAGCTGTGACGTGTTAAAGCACGAACCTCTCCAAATAAAAACCGGCTTTGGAAAATCCGCAGGATTTTCCAAGTGAGGACTGACCAAGCCATAGCTTATATACTGTGTTGTGCGTTCGTTTTTTTTGATATTAATATTGTATGGATTTCATCAGTTCCGTCAATTTTTTTATAATTTTTTAGAATCAAATTATTTATCTCGAAATCATTTGATTTTAGTGTTTTTTCCAAATTGTTCAAATTATGATAATAGAAATATGTTCTATCTCCATTACTTCCTGTTATATAACCTGAATTTCCATAATTACCATCAACAAAACTCAAGTATAGAATTCCATTATCATTCAGTAAATATTTACAGTCAGAGATTAGCTTTTTACAATCATTTTTAGATAAGTATGGAATACAAAACCCACATATTATTGCATCAAATTTTTTATTTAAACTACCAATTTGTCGACAGTCCATAATTTGAAATTTAGCCATTGGATTATTTTTTTTTGCCAATTCAATCATATTTTCTGAAATGTCGATTCCTTCTATTTTTAAAACGTTTTTTTTTGATAGAAGATATTTGGTTATGTTTCCTGGTCCGCAACCAATTTCAAAAATTGAAGAATTTGTCTTTAAAATTGTATCAAGAAATACATCATATGAGTCATTGTACAAGTCTAAATTCATAAACTTGTCTTGATAAATTTCTGCAATTTTATTCCAAGTCTGAAATGTTTCTTGATATTTATCCATATTTCAGTTTAAATGACGCACAACGTTTATGTATATGAGCTGTGGCGTGATTTAGCACGAACCTCTACAAATAAAAACTGGCTTTGGAAAATCCGCAGGATTTTCCAAGTAAGCACAGACCAAGCCATAGCTTATATACTGTGTTGCACCACGTTATTTTCTCAGAAATTTAATGGCAGTGCAAATCCTCCACCAAAAAGACCAACGTTCTTTTGTTGAAAAATCGCAGGTCGATATTCAGTCATTTTTCTTAAAGAGTTTGTCAATTCATTTATTTCCGATTCATTTATGTTGCCTTTAATATCGGTGATTAATTCACCATCGATACCAACATTAATCATTATATAAATTTTGCCCCGAATCCGTTTGAGTTTTTTGGAGTTTTTGATTTCAGATTTTAAAAGTTTGATATAGGCGGGATTAATTTGTTTTTTATTTACAATTAATGGCTCAAAATGATTTTTGTATTTGAATTTCGGAAGTTCGTCAACGTGAAATAGAAACATTTTCTCTGAATATTCCAGTCCGTTACAGTATTGTTCAATTAATTCATATGCTTCAAAATCACCTAACGAATATGATTTCTGGAGTAGTTGACAGGCTTGTTGTGTATTTCCTATATTCAGTTCGACTCCAGCTAAATTGAAGATAGCATCTTTATTAGTCGGATCAATTTTAATAATCGATTGGTAATTTAGTTTGGCAGTTTCGAAATTCGATTTTTGATAGGCTTCATTTCCCGCAATCATCAGTTTATCAATCTTAGATTCTTGTCCAAATGATTGATTAATCGATAATAATATTATTAAAATCAGAATTTTTTTCATAATGTGGTGCAACGTTCAAGTATATGAGCCGTAGCGGTTAAAAGGCGTAAACTTTCAGTTTAACGCAGACCATAAATATACAAAAAAGCCATAGATAGAGCCTAAACTCCGCTATGGCTTATATACATTGTTGTATGCAGTTCTTTCACTTCCTAATTTTATTTAAGAACGTGTCCATTTCTTTAATGAACCAATCTGGTAAATCCATTGCCATAAAATCTTTGGCATCTTCAGTTATGGCAAACGTTATGTTTTTAGAATTTGGAAACATTTTTTCCATTGATTTGGTTGCTTCAGATATTGGTTTGTTTTGGTAGGTTTTGGCAAAATACCACGTATTAAATACTAAAAGGGGAATGTCGTTGGTTTCAAGTTCAGGAATTAAATCTGCATCTAATTGTTCTGACAGCGTTTCTGCCAATGTGTTACGGTCAGAATTGGATTGCCATCTTACAAAATCTAAAACTTTTGTAGTGTCTATTAAGTTCATTCCTTCGCCCATTTGTTTTTGATAAGATGCAAAGGTCAATGAATCTGGCTCAATGATTGACTTTTTTATTGCCTCTTTTACCATTGTCATTTTCTCCTTTGTCATTGCAGAATCTAAAACCATACTTAACTTTGGGTAGAAATCAGACACAACTATTGCCTTAATATTCAATGTTTTATTCTGTGCAGTTTTAATGGCTACAAATCCACCATAGTTTTGTCCGATTAATATGGCTCGAGTCAAATTATTTTTTACAATATAGTCTGAAATCGCTGAAATATACTTTTCGGTGTAAAGCTCTTCTATTGCAGGAATTGTATCAAATCCAGCAAAGTCGAAAAGATAGCAACTATTGGTCTTACTGTAATGTTCAGCGATTTCTTTCCACATATCTGATGAACAACCAATATGAGGCAAAAAAAGCATTGGTGTTCCTGAATCACTTATTTTGCTAACTTTAATTGCGGGATTTTGTGCTGAAATTTTAGTTGATAAAAATAAGGCTACTATTGTTAAGAGGATAATTAGATTTTTCATAATATTTAATTTTTGGTGTTAAAATTGGTTAATAGCTATTCACTTCCTGAATTTAAATAAATTCCATTTTTTATACTTTCTATGTTTGATAACTTTCTTTTGGGTTTGACTCCCATAACAATATTTAGCAAAAAGAATCTTTTAATGAGAAACTCATATAGAATCCAACATATTGAAAACGTACCGACGACGAGTGTTGAAAATTTTGTCAGCAAACTCCAATTTAAATTCATAATCTGATATGCCAATATGATTATAACGGTTTGATGAAGTATGTAAAATGGATAGACAGCCCGATTACAATATAAAATAATGTTGCTTTTTCTGTTTAAGAATACTGATGACAATCCAAATAACGCCAACACCCAAGACCACATATTTATTTGGTTGAAAAATGCTTCTATAAAATGGCGTGCAATTCCATCTTCGTAAGTACTGATTAAATAAAGGAAAACAGAAAATGCTATAATACCCGTAAATAGATAGGTTTTATAATGTTTTTGGATAGTTTCAAAGAATGACTTTTGGACAGAAATTAGTAAAAATCCATAAAAAAATAAAGTTAAGTTGTAGAAAAAGTTGAACCAATCATCAAATAGACCGTGTGTTATTGGAAAAAAAGGGTCCAAAAACCATTCCATCAAAAGTAATGGAACTATCATCCAATATAGTCCAAATCTGGTTTGTGTCAATTTTGTTATTAGCCGTATTAATTTATTCTTTGGATGCTTCCTTAAAAAAATAAAGATTGGTAGTAAAATCAAGGAATAAGCCAAAATATATGGCAGAAACCATAGATGATGCCAGCTCAAGTTTCCTGTCGGATATTTTCCATCAAATGCGTGTGTAGGCCAAAAATCAAGATAAGAACTTGTGAATTGTAAATGAGCAATGCGCTCAATGTAAATTTGTGGTGGAACGATAACAAGCATTCCAAAAAGCAAAGGTATAAACAATCGCGAAATCCGTTCTCTTGAGAATTTAAAGGCAGAACGTTTTCCTAAAGAAAATGCCGTACCCATTCCAGAAATGATGAATAATAACGGCATTCTCCAACGATTTAAAAATACCATTGGATATTCAAGCCATTCATAAATTATGTTGTTCTTAATATGCCATTCCCACGGAACAAAAAACATTCCTATGTGATAAAATATGAGTAACGCAAAAGCCATTACCCGAAGCCAATCCAAATCGTATCGTCTTTCCATTTTTAAAGTTTTATGCAAACTTCAATGGAAATTTTTCAATGAAAAAAATTATGGTACGACTGACAAAGGTTTGTGATGAAATACAAACATTATTGTCCAAATGCAATCCTTGGGATGAATAACAAAACTATTATGATTGCAAATTTTGATTGAATGCAGTTAAATACTTTCTGGAAACAGGCACTGTTTCCTTGCAGTTTTTTAAATTTATTTGGTAACCTTGTGCATTACCATTAACATTTTTCACAAAGTCGATATTTAGAATATAGGAACGGTGAGTTCTCAAAATATTTGAAAACGGTTTTAATACCATTTCTAAATCTTTAAGTTTTAAACGCTTTAAGACAGGTTTGGGTTCGAGGTCATTGTTTATCCAAAGTTCTACATAATTTCCTTGTGATTGAGCAAAGACAAAATTCTTGATATCGAGTTGAAAACTTTCAGTCTTTGCTTCGGTTTCTACAAAAACTTCGGTACTTGCTTCTCTTGTTTTTTTCTCCTTTAAGTTTAGATTAAAAGTGGAAGCTTGTTCACTATTCTTATAAAACTGAATGTTCAAATTAGTAGAAACTACTAAAAAAGCCAAAATTGAACCAATTATCATTGTATTTAAAAGTTCTTCTCTAACATAAAACCAAGACCAATTTGTTGGGTTATCATACAGGACGTCTCTCAATAAAAATTGTATGATTCCTGTAAGAAACAGAAAGATTAGGATGAAATAAAATTCATATTTTAATATCCAATTTTCGGTATAAACTTCAAATCGTATAAATATACTTGCCAATAGAAACAATAAAAAAATTGGGCTTATTGAGTGAATGACTGAAACCCAAAAATAGGAAAGTCTTAATTCGGCTGTATTAATTTCAAACGGTTGAATTATATAATTGAAAAAGAATGCGAGTAAAAAAATCACACAACTTATCTGTAAAAGCTTTTTGCCATTATAGTAAAATGGATAAGGTTGATTTAAGTATTTTTTTAGTTCATTCAATTTTTTCTTGTTTGTTCGGATTTTTCTTGAATTGCATACAACGTTTTATGTGTATGAGCCGTTGCGTGTCTCACACACGAACCATTAAAAGTACAAAACTCCGCTGGAAAATTCCCAAGAATTTTCCAGATAGGCACAGACCCAGCAATGGCTTATACACGGTGTTGGCAAATCGTTATTTTACATTTGAAGACTTAAATTCAATTTTGCTCCCAAAGCATTGAAAATCCGCATTACGGTTTCAAAAGTCACATTTCCAGTGCTGTTTTCAAGTCTCGATATTTGTGCTTTTTTTACTCCAACTAATTCTCCTAATTGCCCTTGAGTCAGTTTTCGTTTTTTTCGCGCGGTCTTTATCATATCGCCAATCAATTCAAGTTTCAACTCAAATTCATATTCATCTCGTTCTTCAGTTCCCTTTTTTCCAATTAAAAGGTCTTCTGCTTGGTCTAAAGTGTAACTTTTCATTTCTTTCTATTTTTAAAATATATGTTTCTTATTTTGTCCGCTTTGTCGATTTCTTTCTTATCCACTTTGCTTGTTTTTTTAATAATTCCGTGAGTTGCAAAAACAAACGTCTCGGTCTTATCATCCTTGTCCCAAAATGCTAAAAGGCGATATTGAATTCCGGAATATAAAGTTCTGAATTCCCAAATATCATCAGTCAGTTTTTTGAAGAATTTTGGGTCAGATTGTTGTTCGGCTCTTCTTATATTTTGAAATATCTTTTTCCTTGCTTTTAGGTTTTGCTTTTCTATAAATTCAAAAGCTTCCTCAAGTAATTTCGTTTCAAATCGTCTTATCATTTTTGTTATAAAATCAAATTTGATACAAATATAAATAAAGTTTCGTTAACTGTAAACTTTTGAGTGAGTTTTTAATGTTTGCCAACGGTTTTGTGTATGAAACGTAGCGTGTTAAAAGACGCTAAATTTTCGGAATAACACGAGCCGAATTTTTAATTTTTATGTTTAATTTTCTTTTATAAATATAACCAAATTAAAAATTTGGCGTACTTTGTAAATAAGCAAAAACCTCTCGGAAAGCCTATATTAGCTATGTTTTATACACGTTGTTACCCACAGTTATTTCTTTCCTTTTCTTGAGCTTGCAGTCGCTTTAATTTCTTCGTTCAATATTTTTAGAACCATTTTCTTTAAATAGTCATATTCGAAATCTTCTTTGATTCCGTAATTGAAGGTACTATGTGTTCCATTTTTGTCCATTCCAAGTATGTACTTTTCGTAACCAAGCTCAATAGAAATAGGTGAGTTTTCCGTTTGGATTGTAAATTCAGTTTCCCCTTTTTCATTAGGAATATAGAATATATGTTTATAATATAATTCTCCTTCTTTAACTGCAAATCGTTCATACCCAAGAATTAACTTTCCATTCCATTCGAACTGGTCAAAACAAAACATACTTTTAAGATTGTCTGTTAATTTTCCTTGTTCATAGGCTTGGTAAAGTTTGTCTTTTAGAGGTTTTGCTTTTTCGTAATCTTTTTTACCATAATAGACTTGAATTAATTTAGCATATGAATGATAGTCGTTTGGCGCTAACTCAATCAATTCTTTATATGCAATTTCAGATTTATTGTAGTTCTTATTTAGAAACTCGTAAAGTCCAATATTGAATAATGCGTTTATATATGAATCTGATTCTTTTGAGATAGTTGCTTTTGATGTATAAAATGCTTCTAAAGCTTTTTCAGGTTGATTTAATTCCGCATAAATTTGTGGAATCATAGTAAAAGGTCGGTCTATCGGCTCATTTTTTTCTGTAGCTGTAATATAAGCAGAAAGTGCTTTTTCATATTTCTCTTGGCTTATATAAGAATCTCCTAATCCACTAAAATAATTTGTGTTAGTTGAATCAAGTTCGATTGCTTTATTAAAAGATTCAATTGCTTTATCAAATTGTCCCATATAATTTAAAGTCATTCCTTTGATGAAATATGTGTCTGGGTCAGTTTTGTCTTTTTTGATTGACAAATCCATTAGTTTAAGTACATTATTATCGTCAGCTTTCATATAGTAAGCCATTCCAACATAATAAATTGCTTTGGCGGGATATTCACTTACCTTTTCGGAATGCTCGGAAATAATCAAATCATATTTTTCCTCTCCATAAGCTTTTTCTAATTCAGTCGTAATCTGTTCTTGGGCATAATTACTTAAGCTTAAAAAACAAATTATTATTGATAGCAGGATTTTTTTCATAATTGTGGGTAACGGAATTGTGTATGGTTAGTTGCGTGGTTAAGCACCTAATTTAGCAAATAAATCACAGATAGAATATTCCGCAGGAATGTTCGTAAGTCGGCAGTGACCAAGCAATTAATTATACACGGTGTTACCACACGTTTTTATTTCGGAATGTAGAATTTTTTGTGTCCAATCCAATTTCTTAAAAACTTTTTATCGGCTAAATGCGTGAACCAAATTCGGTCATTTCCAGTTTCATATTCCAATTCAATTATTTCTCCGCCAACTTCCGAAACGAATTTTTTTATTTTTTCTTTATTTTCGGTTAATTCTGGGTCAATTGCAGAAGAAAAGTCAACCAAACCACTTTCTATTTCTAAAATTTCTAACATTAATTCCGAAATGAATTTTTGTCCATATTTTTCGTTAGTCCAAGTCATAAATCCAATGTAGCAATTTGGAACGTAACCAATCTTTTTCAAAAATTCTGCTTTTGATTCCGAATCAAAATCTCCGTCATCATTAGCGTCAGAGTAATAAATTCGGAATGTGTATTTTTCTTCTTTGTATTCAACTTCTAATTCATAATCCAACTCGCCTTCCAATTCAAATTCTCCGTGGGACTCAATAGTTTTTTTAATCCGATTAGTCGATTCCGCAGATAGATATTCTTTAAAATAAATCAGATTTGTAAATCCTCCCATAAGTTTTCTTCAAATGTGTGGTAACGTTTATGTATATGAGCTGTGGCGTGTTTTAGCACGAACCACTTCAAATATAAACTAACTTTGGGAAATCCGCAGGATTTTCCAAGTGAGGACTGACCAAGCCATAGCTTATATACTGTGTTGTGCGCTGGCTTTCTATGCTACTCTTATCACTTTTGCATCAAAATCAGCCATTAAATATACTCTTTCAAAATCAGATTGAATTGAGTAATCAATACTTTCATTCAACTCATAAGATACTGAAGAAAGTGAGCCAATTAATAATACAAGCCAATATTCGCTCAAGTCTGTTTTACTCGTTTTATATTCCGAAATTTTGCGTTCTTTTTTCTGAACTTCTTGTTCTAATCTTTCTTTGCTCAAATATTCCGCTTGCCAATTTTTCTCTTTGTAGCTAAATGAAACTTGGGAATGTTTACTGGTCTTTATTAGAGTAATGCTGTCGGGTAATTCGCATTCCATTTCCAATCTTGTCAATTGTACCATATCCGCTATTTCTTCCGCCAACTTGGATTTTTCGTTTTGCTTATAGTTCCATTCGTCATTTAGGATTGAAATAGATGCGTGAACATTTGTGTCAGGATACTTTTTTTCAAATATCTGTTTGGCGTAATCTAAAAGTGTCTTTATTTTAAAATATCTACTCGCATCATTAGTCAAGATTTGAGTATGTTCAAGTCCGATTAATTTACCTTTGTATTCAATTATAAAGTCGGGATTCGGTGGTTTTGGTTTGTCCGTTATACGAATTTCATTATCAATTTTGTGTGCAAATTTTCCAATTTGGCAAACCTCTAAAATTTCTTTCTTTTCAAGTTCGAATTTGTCTAAAATAGGGTAGATGATTTTACCTAAATCCTCGCGCTCTTTTTTAGCACTTTCCATTAGTTTCTTAATATCTTCTCTGTTTATTTCGAAGTTCATCGTTTTTTTTTTTTTTTAGCTGGCGCACAACGGTCTAGTATAAAAGAAGTAGGGCTGTAAATAAGCAATAATTATTCGGATTATTCACAAGCCAAATCTTTTGCATTTTGTTTTATCTTATTTCTCTAAAAGCCAAATCAAAAGATTTGGCGACCTCGCAAATATGCCTGAACCATTGGGTTTAACACTATCTGCCCTATTTTTTTTATACTTTTGTTACCCAACGTTTTTTTTAAAGTTTAATGAGTTTTTTGACCACACGATTTTTAAATTTATTAGAAATTACTACAATATAAAGTCCAGATTTTAATTCCGAAACATTAACCAAAGAATTAGTTGTCTCCTTAATAAAAAGACCATTAAGAGTATAGATTTTTATGACCTCAATAGGTTCATTAGATTCAATGTTAAGAAGCCCTCGTGTGGGGTTCGGATGTAGTGTAATGGATAATTGATTAAAATCTTCTATACCAAAAGTGCAATTTTCACTATAACTGGCAATAGGATCTTTACACCAACCAAAATTAATTTCGCATTGTGGAAAGCTAGTTGTTTCATCATCAACTTGAATGCATATCAAGTCGGGATTATTATTAGCTATCATACTAAAAATATTTTGAGTATTTCCATTACTCAAATTCAATTCAGTTAATTCATTAGACATACAAAATAACTCAAGGATATTTGAGTTTTGTGATAAGTCCAAACTTGTCAATTGGTTAAAAGAACAATAGATCCTTTCAAGAAGCGGATTTTGCTCTACATTTAAAACACTTATTTGATTCTCAGCACAATGGATTAATTTAAGAAGTGGATTTTGAGAAATATCTAAACTCATTAATTGGTTACCTGAACAATATAGTTGCTCTAAATTAGAGTTTTGCGTTAAATCTAAACTGGATAATTGGTTTCCTGAGCATAATAAATATTCTAAATTACTATTTGTTGAGATTTCTAAATCAGTCAATTGATTATTATGACAAAATAATAATTTTAGATTTGAATTTTGTGGTAAGTATAAGCTTGTTAATTGATTATTATTACAATATAAGCTTTCGAGGTTTCCGTTTTGCGAGACATTAATACTTGTCAATTCGTTATTATTACACCTTAAATTTTCAAGATTAATAAAGCTGTGAATACCTTCTAGTGAAAAAATGTTGGCATATGAAACATTTAATTCTATGCGTGCTTCGGCTTCACTGACTTGTATTTCTCCATCGTTGTTAGTATCTACGCCTTCACTTATAAGCGCTGATTTAAAATTAGGATCAGGAATATTTACTATTTGTGCGTGAATAACGCTGCTTATAAATAGAAATAAAATAAAATAATATTTTTTCATAATAAAATATTTAAATTAATATTATTTATTCCCGACAGTCTTTATAATCTGACTCATCACTAAGGTTGTTCAAATGTTGGGTAACGTTTATGTGTAAGAATAGTTGCGTGAGATAAACACCTAAAATACTAAAATTGACCAAGCCTTTGGAAATTCCGCAGGAATTTCCAAGTAAGCGAGAACCAAGCAATTATTTTTACACGGTGTTACCCACCGTTTTTATTCCTCGTTAATCAACTCCGTTTCGGTTATTAATGGAACTCCATAAATTTGCCTTTTTTTGGGTTCGTACAATTTTCTCATCATTGTTCCATATTCTGCCATAAAGGTATTTAAATCTACTAATCCTTTCGTGACAAATTTCATTTTCTGTTCGCCATTTTTAATTTCAATTTTTACGTATTCATTATCATCAGAGTTTATTCGGCTTTTATTTCTCTCCATAAAATTGCCAAAATCCCAAGTTGTGTCATTTTCCGTAATACTTTTCTCAAATATTTTTTGCCATTCAGGATTTTGTTCATCATAATCTTTAAATTCCGATAGAATTTTTATTGAATCAGATTTTTTGGTAATCAGTAAGCGTTCCTCTCCTTGATATGTGCAAACAGAATGGTCAATCCAAACTTTTAAAGTATCCAATTCAGTCATTTTTGTTTTGAAATCTTGATAATCAGATTTCAAGTCAAAATTGGATTTCATTTGTTCGTTATTTTCCGCAACATTTATTTCGGTTTGCTTTTTTTGTTGGCAACCGACTGCAATAAATGCAAGAACTAATATTTTAAGTACGATTTTTTTCATATGGTGGGTAACGTTTAGTATAACCGCAGTTACGGGATTAAATTTAATGTTTTTCGGAAAAGCACTCACGTTAGCAATTACTCGTGGATTCGGACGCAGTCGAATCCGCCGTAATTGCGGTTATACATTGTTAGCA
>NZ_VORU01000024.1 GCF_007997135.1 Aequorivita lipolytica
CCATCACACAGGATGATATAGACACAGGCAGCGTGACCAACCAAGCAACTGCAGTAGGAACACCTCCAACAGGAGATGATGTAGAAGATCAATCAGGAACCGATATTGCCAATGACGATGCTACGGTCATCGAACTTTGCCAGAACCCAGACATCGCAATCGTAAAGACTGGAGTCTTCAACGATGAGAACGGAAATGACTGTGCAGATGTTGATGAAACTATCAGTTATACATTCACAGTGACCAATGAAGGAAACGTTAGCTTGAGCAACGTAAGGGTTACCGATCCATTGATTGCTACCATTACCGGTCCAACTGGTGATACCGACGGCGATGGTGAACTTGATGTAATTGAAACTTGGATATATACAGGAAACTATGCCATCACTCAAGATGATATAGATCTAGGAGAAGTGAAAAACCAAGCCACTGCCGAAGGTACCGCTCCTGATGCAACTGTGGTAAGCGATCTTTCTGATGAAAGTAGTGTGCTTGAGGATGATCCAACAATAATTGAGCTTTGTCAGACCCCAGCCATCGCAATTGTGAAGACCGGAATCTTTAACGACGAAAACCAAAATGACTGTGCTGACGTAGATGAAACAATAAGTTATACGTTTACTGTTACTAACGAAGGCAATGTTAGCTTGAGTAGCGTAGCTGTTACTGATCTACTAATTGCGACTATTACTGGTCCAACTGGTGATACTGATGGCGACGGTGAACTTGACGTAACTGAAATTTGGACTTATACTGGAACTTATAGTATCACTCAAGATGATGTAGACGCTGGTGAAGTAGTAAACCAAGCTAAAGCAAAAGCAAATGATCCTATGGGTAATGTTGTGTCTGACCTTTCTGATGAGAGTAGCGTGCTTGAAGATGATCCAACAATTGTGGAGTTGTGTCAAAACCCAGCCATTGCTATAGTGAAGACTGGAATCTTTAACGACGAAAACCAAAATGACTGTTCAGATGTAGATGAAACTATAAGCTATACATTCACTGTTACCAATGAAGGCAACGTTAGCCTAAGCAATGTAAGCGTAACTGATCCATTAATTGCAACGATTACCGGTCCAACTGGTGATACTGATGGCGATGGAGAACTTGACGTAACGGAAACTTGGATGTATACTGGAAATTATGTAATCACACAGAGTGATATAGATGCAGGAGAAGTTATAAACCAAGCTACAGCTGAAGGAACTGCGCCTGATACAACTATTGTAAGCGATCTTTCTGATGAGAGCAGTGTTCTTGAGGATGATCCAACAGTAATTGAACTTTGCCAAAACCCAGTAATTGCACTTGTTAAAACCGGAGTCGTAAATGATACGAACGGAAATGGCTGTGCAGATGTGGGTGAGACTATTGATTATAGCTTCACTGTATTCAACCTTGGAAACGTTATACTTTCAAACATAATTGTAACAGATCCATTGGTAAGCGTAGTGGGAGGACCAATAACATTGGCACCAGGCACTACGGACGGATCATCATTCTCAGCAACGTACACTATCACACAAGCTGATATTGATGCAGGATTTGTTGAAAACCAAGCAACTGTTACAGGCACTGATGCTTCTGGAACCACAGTAAGTGATCTATCTGATGATAACAGTGAGTTGGAAAATGATCCCACAATTACTGAACTTTGTCAGACCCCTGCAATTGCTTTAATAAAAGCAGGAGTTCCTACTGATGAAGATGGTAACGGTTGCGCAGATCTGGGTGAAACGATATTGTACACCTTCAGTGTGAAAAACACAGGAAATGTTGCACTGACCAACATATTAATAACAGATCCATTAGTAGCTGTTGTTGGTGGACCAATCAATCTGGCTGCTGGAGGAGAAGATACAACTACCTTCACTGCAGTATATACAATAACCCAGACTGACGTGGATGCAGGATTTGTTGAAAACCAAGCTATTGTAGATGGTATTGCACCGAATGGTGATACTGTTTCCGATCTATCTGATGATAATAATTACACTGAAGATGATCCTACAATTGTTGAAGTTTGTACTATTAATCCACCACCGCCAAACCCATCTATATCACTTGAAAAAGTAGGTGTTTTTAATGACGAGAGTGGAAATGATTCAGCAGATGTAGGCGAAACAATTAGCTATTCCTTTACCGTAACTAATACTGGCGATGTTACACTGTACAACATAATGATTACAGACCCACTACCAGGTATTGAAATCTTTGGAGGCCCAATCATGCAACTGGAGCCAGGAGAAATAGATAGCACAACATTTACCGCTACCTATGTTATAACCCAACAGGATATTGATAATGGTGAAGTAATAAACCAAGCTACTGTTACAGCTGAAGATATTGAAGGTACCGTTGTAACGGATGATTCTGACGATCCAACCGATCTAACGAACAATGACAACAACGGCGATGGTGAACCAGATGATCCAACTGTTATTGTACTTCCTTTAGTATTGGATACTACTTTTGAAATATTTAACGGTGTTACACCTAACGGCGATAACTCAAATGACTTTTTCTTAATAGAAGGTATAAGTAATTGGCCAATCAATAATGTCAAAATTTTTAATAGATGGGGCATATTGGTATTTGAGACTGACGGTTATGGAGGAAGTGACGATAAGCAGAATGTATTTAGAGGTATATCCGAAGGACGTGTAACCGTTCAGAAGAACGAAGAATTGCCGACTGGCACATACTTCTATATTCTTACCTTCCCAGCTGACAATCCTGGTAAGGAAAGCTATAACGGATATTTATATATTAACAGATAGAAAAATCAAAAAAATTCCTGGGAGGAAATTCCCTCCCAGGATTAAAATACATAACTATGAAACACAGTTATTTAACGCTAATAATTTTGATTTTACTTGGCACGTTTTCAAGTAAAGCGCAGCAAGATCCACAGTACACACAATACATGTACAATACGCAGGTGGTTAACCCTGCATATGCTGGAAATCGTGGAGCCTTAAGCTTTGGTTTATTGTACAGAACCCAATGGGTGAATTTCGGGGATGGTGCACCAAATACGGGAACTTTTACGGTAAATTCGCCAATTGCTGAAAACATGGGCTTAGGTCTATCTATAGTAAATGACCGAATAGGGCCAGCAATTGAAACCAACTTCAACATAGACTATTCCTACAGTATTAATACTTCGGAAACTGCAAAGTTATCTTTTGGTCTTAAGGCAGGGCTTGATATATTGGATGTGGACTTTAGTAAATTAACACGAAAGGACAAAAATGATCCCTATCTACCAACAGATGGAAATATAGACAACAAACTTCAACCACAAATAGGTGCCGGTATTTATTATAATACCGAGAAGTTTTACGCAGGGCTTTCGGTTCCCAACTTTTTAACAACAAATCATTTTGACACCAGTAGTATTGAAAATATTGGAAATACTCAAGTAGAAACAACTGCTGCTGAGCGTATGCACTATTTCTTAATTGCGGGTTATGTTTTTGATCTTAGCGATAACTTAAAGTTTAAGCCAGCGACCCTTTTCAAAATGGTAAGTGGTTCGCCTTTACAGGCAGATGTATCTGCTAACTTTTTATTATATGACAAGGTTACACTTGGAGCTGCCTATAGATGGAGCGCTGCTATGAGTGGGTTGGTTGGTTTTCAAGCAACTGATAATATATTTATTGGCTTTGCGTATGATTATCAAACAACAGATATTGAAGCTTACAGTGATGGTTCTTATGAAGTTATGCTTCGCTTTGAATTGTTCAACAGACCAGAACGAGTGCTAACCCCAAGATTCTTCTAAAAAATAAAAACTATGAATACAATAGTACGTAACATATTTATTTTCGCATTGGTGGTTTTTACTGCCGGAAGCGCCTTTTCACAAAAAAAGGATATCAATAAAGCAAACAAAGAGTTTGATAAGTTTGCATATATAGATGCCCGTCAAATCTATTTGAAAGTGGTGGAAGACGGATACGAATCTGCAGAAATCTTCAAGAAGCTAGGGGACACCTATTATTTTAACAGCGATTACACAAATGCTGCAAAATGGTATGACAAACTCGTTAACCAATTTCCCGATCAAACAGAGCCTGAATATTTTTACAGAGCGGCTCAATCTTTAAAGAGTTTGGGAAAATACAATGAATCTGATGCGCTATTAAAAGATTATGTAGCAAAAGGAGGTACGGGATTGGTAATCAAAAAATTTGAGGATGATCCAAATTATTTGAAAAGTACCGTTTTCAAAGCGAGGGATTTCGAACTTGAAAAAGTTGGGATAAATTCCTCAAATTCAGATTTTGGCGCTTCATTTTACGGAAAAGATAAAATTGTTTACGCCTCTGCATCCAATACCGATGGAACTAAAGTTTATGAATGGACCAATCAGCCTTTTCTAGATTTGTTTGTTGCGGATAGAGATACTCTAGGCCAACTGAAAAACTCCATGCCTTTAGGTGGTGATATCAACACAGCCTACCACGAATCATCTACTGCTTTCGCGAAAGATGGAATGACCGTCTATTTTACACGAAATAACTTTTTGGATGGTAAAAAGGGAAAGGATAAAAACAAGACAATTCGTCTTAAATTATATAAAGCAACTAAAACGGGAGATTACAATTGGAGTAATATTGTTGAGCTTCCATTCAATAGCAAAGAATATTCCGTGGCGCATCCTGCACTGAGCCTAGATGGCAAAAAGCTATATTTTTCTTCTGATATGCCTGGAACTATGGGAATGTCTGATCTCTGGTATGTTGACATTCTTGAGAACAACAACTACGGTACACCCGTAAATTTGGGTCCAGAAATAAATACAACGGCACGGGAATCGTTTCCTTATATAAGCGACAAGAACAATCTCTATTTTTCAAGTGACGGCCGCTCTGGTCTGGGAGGATATGATATTTTTGTAACTCCACTTGATGCCGATGGAAAACCCGGAACAATAACAAATTTAGGTGCACCAACTAACAGTGCTCAAGATGATTTTGGATTTATTATTAATGAAGACGATCGTATCGGTTACGTTTCTTCAAACAGAGGAGGCGATAGAGGAAGTATTGACGATGATATTTATTTGGTGAAAGAAATATGCGCCATCACTATAAGTGGAAAAGTTTTTGACAAGGAAACTAAAGATCCACTTCCCGGAGCAGAAGTGAGCTTGCTAGATTCAAACAATCAATTGGTTAGTCAAACTACTGCGAAAAATGATGGAACCTACAGTTTCATCGGTGATTGCGGAACACAATATACAGTTAGAGGTGTAAAAGATGGTTACAAGCCTTATGAAAAGATTATTGAAACTCCATTGCTATCTGGTATTGTAGATGTACCACTTCCGTTGGAACGCATCGGTCCTTGCGCACCTAATGATTTGGGATGCATACTAGACTTACAACCAATTTATTTTGATTTCGACAAATCAAACATCCGTCGAGATGCTGAAGTAGAATTGGCTAAGATTTTTGCCGCTATGAAAGAATATCCAGAATTGATTATTCATATTGAATCTCACACAGATTCACGTGGAAATGACAACTATAACGAAGCTCTTTCAGAGCGTCGCGCACAATCTACATTGAAGTGGATGGTTGCTAAAGGAATTGATGCAAATAGGCTTACTGCAAAAGGATACGGAGAATCTAAGCTTGTAAACCTATGTTCTAACGGTGTGCCTTGTACTTCAGAAGAACATCAGCTTAACAGAAGGTCAATGTTTATAATAAAAGATTAATTAACCAAATTAAGTTTTCTAAAAGCGTTCAATACTAGCTATTGCACGCTTTTTGTTTTTAAAACGTTTTCCCTTTTCGTACTTTTGAGACAAAATGCTTAGTAATGGAAGAAGAAAAAGTAATCCTTGTAAATGAACGGGATGAGAAAATTGGCTTGATGCCCAAACAGGAAGCGCACGAGAAGGGTGTACTCCATCGGGCTTTTTCAGTTTTTGTTTTTAACACCAAAAATGAATTGATGTTGCAGCAACGCGCATTGCACAAATATCATTCTCCAGGACTTTGGACAAACACCTGCTGCAGCCATCAGCGCGATGGCGAATCGTCACTTGAGGCTGGTAAGAGAAGGCTTTTTGAGGAAATGGGTTTTACTACAAATTTGAAGGAAACAACCACCTTTATTTACAAAGCACCTTTTGACAATGGCTTAACCGAACACGAACTAGATCATATAATGGTGGGCAACTATGAAGAAACCCCCCAAATTAATCCAGAGGAGGTTGCAGCGTGGAAATGGATGGATCTGGAAGAAGTGAAAATAGACATTGAAAACAATCCAGAAATTTACACCGCTTGGTTCAAAATTATTTTTAATAAATTCTACCAACACTTACTTGTATGAGCTTAACCGTCTATAGAAAAGCACATTTTAACGCAGCCCACAGACTTTTCAGAAAAGAATGGGATGATGCTAGAAACTTCCAAGTTTTTGGCAAATGTAGCAACCCAAATTATCACGGACATAATTATGAATTAGAGGTCGGTATTTCAGGTGAGATTGATCCTGAAACAGGTTTTTTGATAGATCTGAAAATTTTAACCGATATCATAAAACAAGAAGTTGAAGATCCATTAGACCATAAAAATTTGAACATTGAAGTTCCTGAATTTAAAAACCTGAATCCCACGGTGGAAAACATAGCCGTGGTAATTTGGAATAAAATCAGAACTAGAATTGATTCTAAGTACGGTATTTCAGTAAAACTTTACGAGACGCCGCGTAACTTTGTAGTTTATAACGGTAATTAATGGTTACGGTTTCTCCTTTATATCCTTTAAAATTTTATCCTATTCTGAAACAGAAAGTGTGGGGTGGAACTAAGTTGAATATACTTTTGAATAAAAATGCTCAAGGAAATGTTGGGGAAAGCTGGGAAATTTCTGGTGTTGAAGAGAATATTTCAGAAATTCAAAACGGTCCGCTAAAAGGAAAAACACTTAAATGGTTATTAGAAAACTATAAAGAAAAATTAGTTGGCGAAAAGGTCTATAAAGATTTTGGGAATCAGTTTCCATTGCTATTCAAGTTTATAGATGCCTTTCAAGATCTTTCCGTTCAAGTGCATCCGGACGATTTCTTAGCGAAACAACAGCATAACTCCTTCGGTAAAACTGAAATGTGGTATATACTTAATGTTGAAAAGCACGGCAAGCTAATAGTAGGATTTAACCAGCAAATGGATGAAAAAAAATACCTGCAAGCCCTTTCTGAAAATAGAATCCCAGAAATTTTAAATTCGCTTGCAATAAAGAAGGGAGATGCTTTTGTTTTGAAACCTGGGACCGTCCATGCAATTGGCGCTGGAGTGTTACTGGCCGAAATTCAACAGACATCGGATATTACCTATCGCATTTATGATTGGGATAGACCCGATACCAACGGAAAGATGCGTGAACTTCATACAGATTTGGCACTAAAGGCAATCAATTTTAATCCAACCAGCTCCTTATTGCATTATTCCGAATCCAAAAATTCACCAACCCATATTGGTACCACCAAATTCTTTACTATGAATAAACTAGTGCTGTCTAAAAACTGCCTCAGAGATTTAGAAGAAATCTCTTCATTTACTGTTTATATGTGTTTGGAAGGAAGTGCTATCATTGAAACCGACGATTTTTCAGAAGAAATAAAAATGGGCGAAACCGTGTTAATTCCTGCGCAACTGCCCGAGCTGAAATTCATTACCAATTCAGCTTCATTTTTGGAAGTGTACATTCCTTAATTGTTCGTACCTTTGCCCGATTTAAAAAATTATCGAAAATAAATAATAGTACTAAATAATAAAGAATAAGATGGCAAACGTAAGAGATTTAAAAAAAGACATTAACTATGTGCTGGGCGATATTATTGAAGCTGTCTACATTTGGGAATTAACCAATGCAGACAAAGACAATAAAAAAGCTGAAGGAATAATAGACGAAGCAATTGTAACCTTTGACGACCTAATTGTAAGAGTAAACCAAAAAAACGTTGAAAATAAAAAGAAGCACTTTAACACTGTTAAAGCAGATCTTGAAGATAATGGTAGAAAACTTATCGATAAAATAAACGCACTATAATATAGTATCCGTTTTTTTACGCTTTACAATAAAAGACTCCAGTTCCTTACCGTACTTGGAGTCTTTTATTTTTGGGGCAAGCGCATTGTATACTGTATCCAAATATTTCACATTTGAATTATACGCTTCGCTTAAAATTAAATATGGCGCTACTTCGTAATCCTTATTATTTAAGGCAAAATTTATTGTGGTCAAATATTTAGTTGAAATTAATGACTGTTGTTTACGGTTTAAATCCATTTTCAAAGAATCATTGTTTTTCTTGCTTAATTTGAAGCCTTGCTCAATATACTCAAGATTTTTGGCCACGTAGCGTTGCTTCAATTTATCGTATGTTTTCAAAATACTATCGTTTGAAGAACCTTTTACAATTGCAGCACTTCCAAAATTCTTAAGATTCGTTTGAATGTTCATCGGTCTGTTTTCAGCAAAAAAGGTGATGCGATCATCACGCAGCGTTCCATCTTTCAACCTGACATATAGATAATAGATTTCTGGGCTCTCCACTTTTTCAGAGAAAGTAAAATCTGGGGTTCCGTCAACAACTATTGAATCTACGGTAACTAAAACTGTATCTTCAAATTTTTGAAGTAATAATGTACCCTTTTTCAGACCTTTTACAGTACCCGTAAGGTTCATCATTTCAGTATCTGTGGAACAACCAATTAGGCTCAGCAAGATTATTGCTACGGAAAAAATATAACGCATATCATTTTTTTAAGAGTCAAACCTCGGCTGAAAATAGCTTCGGTTTACGAAGGTGCAAAGATGGAATAATTTCTTTGGATTTTTATCCACCGGAAGCCAATTGCATTAAAACAGTACATAAAATTGCGGCAACTGTGCCAATAGCATAACCAAAGACAGCCAGAAGCACACCCACTGTAGCTAATGAAGGGTGAAAAGCTGAAGCAACTATGGGAGCAGAAGCAGCCCCGCCCACGTTTGCCTGACTACCCACGGCTAAGAAAAAGTATGGTGCGCGAATTAGTTTTGCCACTAAAATCAGCAAGCCTGCGTGTACGGTCATCCAGACCAAGCCAATAACGATAAGCCACATATTGTCAAAAATTAGTGTCAAGTCCATTTTCATTCCAATGCTCGCTACCAGAATATATATAAAAACGCTTCCGTATTTACTTGCTCCAGCGCCCTCGTATCTTTTCGCTTTTGTGAAAGAAAGCAATACTCCAATTACAGTGGTTATACTTATCATCCAAAAGAAACTGGAATCTAGAAAAGTAAATATATTTCGTGTTATTCCTTTCGGAATTCCATCTACTACCGACGTAAAATAGGCGCTTAATAGATCGGCGCCGAAATGCGCAAAGCTTACCGTTCCAAAAGCAATGGCTGCCAAAATCATTAAATCTGTCAAAGTAGGATTTCTGTCTACTTTTTTAGCGTAGTCGGAGACTGTTTCTTTTAAATGTTCAATAGCCGAAGTGTCTGCCTTCAACCATTTATCAATTTTTGCAGATTTCCCAATTCCGAAGAGTATGATGGCCATCCAGATATTTGCTACTACTATATCTACGAATACCATTCCGCCGTAGAGCTTTTGGTTGTAACCGTAAATTTCCAGCATCGCGGTTTGATTGGCGCCGCCGCCAATCCAACTTCCCGCAAGGGTTGATAATCCACGCCATACTGCATCTGCTCCCTCACCGCCCACCGCTTCGGGATGAATAGTACCAACAATCAAAACAGCCAGAGGCCCGCCAATTACTATTCCTGCAGTCCCTGCTAAAAACATAATTAGCGCCTTCGGTCCTAAATTATATACACCCTTTATATCTATACTAAGTGTCATCAATACCAATGCTGCCGGTAATAGATAACGGCTAGACATATAGTATAAGCTAGATTTTCCTACCGTTGCCTCACCGGTTTCGGCTACTGATATCCACTCTGGGGAGATTATCCCAGCTGTTGTTAGCAATGCCGGTATAAAGTAAGCCATGAAAAGCGCGGGAACAACGCCGTAAAATTTCTTCCAGAATCCTTCTTCTTTTGCTGAAGTATAAAAAATGAAGCCCAGGGCTAACATTAAAACACCAAAAACAATGGTATCATTGGTAAAAAGGGGAGTGGTGTCCTTAATTATTTCGATGGTTGTATCCTGCATTTTTGATGGTTTTGCTGCAAAATACAATTATTTTTTAATTTGAATTATTTTTTCATGAAATCACTAACTATAGTAATTAATTCAGGGACTATGGGCAGATTATAAATGTTATAGGATTTGCTGTTTTCCAGGTCATTTCCTTCGATTTCCTTTAAGACGTGATTCATCTTTGGAATGATTTCAAATTGAGCATCTGGCTTTGCGTTTTTCAATAATTCCGCTTCGGAAACCTGTACTTGAATATCCTTATCACCATTTATTATCAATACGGGAATAGTGAGTTTTGAAATTTCAATCTTGGGATCATATTTCATCCAAGTATATATAAAAGGCTGAATATCCTTTCTGAAAATAGAAGCTAAGCCAGGGCTATAATTATTGGCAACTCCGTTTGCACGAAGGTCGTCGAAAGATGAACGTGCATTATCTGCCAGACCTGGAGCTTGTTGGGCTAGTTGGTCAACAATTACAGCATCTATTGCTTGCCCAGCACCAGCTATGGAAACAAAACCATCTGCGCCTTGTTGTGCAGCCACCATCCCCACGAGCGATCCTTGACTATGGCCAATGATGTAAATTTTTGAAAACCGCGCATCTTTCTTAAAATAGTTGAGTATGGCAATGGCATCGTCTATAAAATCATCAAATCGAATGTTTTTTTCATTAACTGAGCCTCGTTTCATCTGTTTTACAATTCTCTTATCGTATCTAAATGAAGCAATGCCTTTTTCATAAATTCCCTCGGCTAGAAATTTTAATGAATTATTTACCACCATTTGCTGATTGCCGTTCCTATCCGTTGGACCGCTGCCGCCTATTATTATTGCCAAGGATAATTTTCCGGTTACTTCGGGTACTATTAAAGTGCCATCAATTAGTGGTGTGATGCTTAAATCTTCAGAATTGTATTTTTTGTTTTGGGCTGTCGCTATTATTCCGAAGAAAAGAAGAAAGATTATAAAAATGTGTTTCATCTATTTGTTTTTAGTACTGCAGATGTCAGTTCATGTCTTAACAATAAAAGCACAAGTATATTGCTTTGCCTGAACTTTCTTTTGAAGCTTAATGCTTTAACAACTATTTATAAAGTTATCAAAATATATTTGAAAATTTCGAATCATTTTTGAAATCAAGGATGCTATCTTTGTAGCGTTTGAAATATTTCTTCAAAATCAAAGTGTTATAAAATGAAAAAAATTGCGATAGTGTTATTGATTACCATGTTTTCAAATGTTCTTGTTGCGGCAGAAGATTGGGGCAAAACAGGCCATAGGGTAGTGGGTGAAATTGCTGGAAAATATTTAAGCAAAAAAGCAGAAAAGCAGATCGTAAAACTTTTGGATGGCCATTCCCTTGCTTTTGTAGCAAACTATGGCGATGATATTAAAAGCGACCGTCTGTACGATGCTTACGGACCGTGGCATTATGTTAATTTTCCATTCGGTGATAAATATGAAACACATCCCAAAAGTGAAAAGGGTGATATTATTCAAGGTATTGAAAAGTGTATTTCAGTATTGAAAAGTGATAAAAGCACGAAAGAAGATAAAATTTTTCACCTAAAATTACTTGTCCATTTTATAGGCGATCTGCACCAACCCTTGCATATTGGTATAGAAGAGGATAAGGGCGGTAATGATTTTCAGGTTCGTTGGTTTAAGGATGGCACCAACCTTCATACTGTTTGGGATTCCAAAATGCTGGATTTTTACGACATGTCTTACACCGAGCTTGCGGTAAATACTAATGTACTCTCAAAACAACAAGTGGAGGCTATTAAAAAGGGTTCTGTTCAAGACTGGATGTACGAAAGCCGCGCACTTTGCGAAAATATTTACACGCACACTGAAATTGGCGAAAAACTAGGGTATAATTACGTATATGAATATACGGATACGCTGCGCTTTCAACTTCAAAAAGGTGGAATACGTTTGGCGGGGCTTTTAAATGAAATTTTCGGATAATCTTGTAAGTAAAAAACACATCGGTTTGCAGTCATAAGTTTACATTTCCTGTCTTATAGAGTTTGTGTTTTGCCTTGGTTCTGCAGCCTTCGTAGCCACTTCAGCGTAGGCTAGTGGAAGAGCAAACTGTCCTTAGCCTTGTCTTTTAGGTATATAAAAAAGCCCAATAAATGAGTCCAAATTGTAAAGGAAGTCTTATTATCAATGCCCACTTAGGTAGTTTCATTGCCGCTTTTTCGTTTTGTAGCATGTAAATGTGAATCGGTATAAAAAGTACAAGCATAATAATTATTCCCCACGCTGCAACTTCTTGGGTGTTTTTGTTCATTATCATAAAACCCAACGCCATTTCGGCTAAGCCACTCAACATTACCATAGTACTCTGCGCAGGAATATACGGAGGCATTATGCGTTCGTATATTTTAGGTTTGCGAAAATGGTTCATTCCGGCAAGTACATAAAGCACGCCCATTAAATATTGATGCCATGGTAACATAAAAATGGTTTTTAGATTTTAAAAGTACTCTTTTTGAAAATTCTGTCACGCGTGAATGTAATAAAATATAAGAGCCTCCCTATGTTTCCATAGGAAGGCTCTCTTTTTTATTTATTTAGTAAATAAGATTACTCTTTAATCAAGCGCTTTACAGTGCTTGCGTTTTCACCAATAATCTGAACTACATAAACTCCAGCGGCAAGGGACGATACATCCACTGCTTTCTCACCCTGCATTGTGCGAAGGTTTGTCT
>NZ_VORU01000025.1 GCF_007997135.1 Aequorivita lipolytica
ACAACACCGTGTATAAACCATTGCTGGGTCTGTGCTTTTCTGGAATATTATCGGATAAACCCAAAGTTTGTCTATATTTGGATTGGTTCGTGTGTGAGACACGCAACGGTCCATACACATCAACGTTGTAAAACATTCCCCACACAAGAAAAACTTGTTAATTTCTTGAGATAACGAGTAAAATTTTAGTGTAGGAAAATTATAGTAAATTTGACGTTAGTCAGAATTTGAGAAAAACGAAATGCAATATGAAAAACTATAGTAGTAAAAGCTCATTAAGTGTTAAACTGATTACAATCGGAATTGTGATTGTGATGGGAATTGTTGTTTTGTCAATCTTTACTATAAACGAGAAATACGGAAAAATAAGCGGAATAATTATTTCCTTAATCATTTTGAGTACTCTGATTTATTTCTTCGCAAATTCACTGAAAGAAATAATAATTGGAGAAAAAAATCTTACGCTTGAAAAGAATATTGGAAAAATAGAAATACCTTTTTCTGATATTATAAAAATCGAAAAACTCGACTTTTCAAATTTATCAATGACTTACGGAAGTAAAGGTGTTTTTGGGTATATTGGAAATACGATGGACGATTCAATTAGTATGGTAAATGACAGAAAAAATATGCTTCGAATTATAACTAACGAAAAAAAATATACGTTTAGTTCTGACAATCGAGAAGAACTTATATCTGAAATAAAAAACGTTTTACAACACCGTGTATAATTAATGGCTGGTTCTCGCCTACTTACGAAAATCCTCGCGGATTTTCTATTCGGTTTGTATTTGCTAAATCAGGTGCTTAGACACGCCACTAATCATACACAATCACGTTGGCGGTAATTTGAGAAACAACAATGCAAAAATTCATAATTAAAGGGAAAAAGTTAAAAAATTGGAAATCATTCCACTCTGAATTTAAGAAAGAAATGAACTTTCCAGATTATTATGGAGAAAATATGAATGCTTGGATTGACTGCGTTGACGAACTGACTGACGAACCAACTATTTTGCAAATTGACAATGGAAAATACTTGAAGGAAAACGAACCTGAATTATTTAACGCTATATTGGAATGTGGAGCTTTTGTTAATTATAGAAAAATAGAGGTCGGAGAAAAACCGAATTTGATAATCGCAACAGATTACTAAATGAAAGAATGCAAAACTTTAAAATGAGGAACTTGTCAATATATTTATTGCTGATATTAACAATTTTGAGTTGTAAAGAAAGTGAAGTGGACGGCATCGAAATCGGACAAGACTTGTATATCGGACAATCTCTTGAACAAAATAACAAACTGACCGAATTGATTACTCAAACGCTGAATAAAAACTCAAACGCATTATCGGAACTGACCGAATTTTGGTGTGGTGGAGGAGCTGGATGCTATGATTTAGGAACAGTTCTTTCGGACATAGTTTATAAAATGAACGAAACGGAATTTATAAAACTTGCATCGAAATTAGAAACGCAAAGGAAAAATTCTCTGAAAGGATTATTAGACGTCGGATTGGAATATGGATACGAACCAGGAAGAAAAATTGAAATTGAATTTCCAAAACTGAATAGAATATTAACGGAATAAAAAAACTACCGCCAACACCGTATATAAGCTATGGCTTGGTCTGTGCTTATTTGGAAAATCTATGGATTTCCCAAAGTTAGTTTATATTTGGAGAGGTTCGTGCTAAAACACGCCACAGCTCATATACAAACACGTTGCCCACAATATGAAAAAAAACGTAATACATATCATATTTGTCCTGACTTTAATAAGTTGTAATGGATATTCACAAAAAAGTAAATCGAAATTAACCGAATCTGCTCAAATTGAAAAAATTGATACTATCACGAAATTGCGTACGGATGGAACTAAAGAATTTGAGGTTCAAACAAGAAACGGATTAAAAACTGGGAGCGGTTTTTTATTCGACCGAAACGAAAATATCGTCGGACTAAAACATTTCGAAAATGACACTCTGAATGGTTACGGACTTTTACTTTACGAAAACACTTTCAAACCTAATTATCTCTACGAATCGAATAATGGAAAACGAGACGGAGTATTAATTGCTTTTTATGAAAATGGAGTAATAAAATCATTTCGAAGTGCCGACTTATTTAATGACGGCCAACATATAGAATTCCACGAAAACGGAACAATAAAAGAAATCGGACAAACAAAAAAAGGGAAAGCTCACGGAACTGTGTTCTATTTTGACAATAATGGTATATTAAAGAAAAAAGTAGAATACGAAAACGGCAATATAAAAAAATAGAAATACTGTGGGCAACAATGTATAACCGCAATTACGGCGGATTCGACTACGTCCGAATCCACGCGTAATTGCTACCGTAAGTGCTTATCCGAAAAATATTAAATTTATCCCGTAACTGCGGTTATACTAAACGTTGTAAAGCATTAAAAATGAACCGACTTCTATTAATAATTGCCATATTATCATTTGTTAGTTGTAAAACAGACACCGAACTGTTTGATGAAGTAAATGAAATGGCTCAATTTGATAAAGTTTACAAGCCGACCTTGATTCAATCAGGAAAAGAAAGTGGTTTTCTTGAACCTATGGCAGAATACAGTCTTTTCAGAATCGACTCTTTATATTTTCGAAACTTGGAAAATTCAATTTTGGCAAATGATAGGTTTAAGGAAGGTTCCTTTTACTTCAACATTGAATTGAACGACTTCATATTTAATAATGACCTCGAAATAGTAAATATGTCCAAATCATTAATCACAGAGAACGAATATGACAAAACCTACTACCTTTATTTACTGTCGGACAGAGAAACTTTTGCAGTTTACAAAGTCAATCACTAAATAAAAAAAAACGCTTTACAACAACGGCTATAGTTCATTGCGGCGGAATTTTCTGCCGAAAATTCTCGCCGATTTGCTATCTTTCGGCTACAGCGGAAAAGTCCTTCGGACATTTTCCGCAACGAAACCATAGCCTAAACGTTATGGGCAATTTGAAAAAAATTTCGGTCGAGAAGAAAAACTTTTCAGAAAAACAATTCTCATTTCCAATAACTTACAACAAAATTTAAAAAAATATCAGAACAATGCGGAAAACCGTAAGGTATTTCGCGAAAAGCAATCTTACTTTGTAAAATTGTTTTAAAAATTCAAAATATGAAATTTGTTTTTTTGACTGTAATATTTATGTCATCATTTATTCTAAAAGCTCAAAACTATATTAGAGAAGGAAAAGGAGACTACAACGATGTCTTATACACTTGGGATGGAAAATATTTAAGACAAGGAAAAGGAAATTATGAAACTGTCTTATACACTTCAACCGAAAAATATATCCGTCAGGGAAAAGGAGATTATAATACAGTTTTGGCTACTTGGGATGGAAAATATTTAAGACAAGGCAAAGGAGATTATAACAATGTACTTTACACTTGGGATGGAAAATATTTGAGACAAGGTAAAGGAGATTATGAAACTGTACTGTATACGATAGACAGTAAATATATACGTCAAGGAAAAGGAGATTACAACACAGTTTTATATACAATTTCGGGAGAAATCCCAATTGAGATATTAATTTTTACAATTTTATAGATTGTTAAAAAAAATTGGGAATAAGCCGAAAAGCCAATTAAAATCTGAAGTAGGCAAAAAACCAAAACTAATTAAAATGAAAATTAATTTTACTAATGTGACGTTTGCGCTTTTATTATCAATCTTTTTTGTGTCTTGTGGAGATTCAAAAAAAGAAAAAATTGAAGACGTAACCGTAAAACCAAAAACAACCTCATTAAAAGGCGACTTGAAAGATTATTATGAAATAGTCGAAAACGATTATAAAATTAAAGTTGAAGAAGGTTCTTATATGAATGAGGGAATGATAACGGTAGAAATAAAAAGAAACCAAAAAGATTTTGATTTTAAAACAGATAATATTAATCCTTTTGGCACAAATGGAAGTGAAGATTATCACGTAGGTTTTGGAATTGAAATATTCGATGAAACAGGTCCATCAGTAATAAAAACTGCTACAGAAGGTGGAATGGGCGGACCTTATAGTAGCGATGATGTCGAAGGTTTAATCAACCTCGGAAAAGGAGAAACGGGTTATATTCGTTGGAATGTAAGTGGCGACAAATTAAAAGGGTTGAAAACCTTCCAAATTACTTCCGCCTTAAAAAAGGAAGACCATAGTAATGATTCTGTTTCATCTTATGACGATGAATCTTCCGACGAAAATACAGATTCTGATGAAGTTGCAAATACCTCTTCCGATTCAAATGATAAAGTTGATAAAGCATTAGACAGTTATGAAGAATATATTGACTCATACATTAAGTTTTTAAAGAAAGTCCAAAAAGGAGATAATTCTGCAATGGCTGATTATCCAGCAATGATGGAAAAAGCAACTGATATGCAACAAAAAATGGATGATATGAAAAACGAATTTTCAGCAAAACAAATGTCTCGAATGATGAAAATCGTGAACAAAATGAATACGGCAGCAATGGAAATGCAGTAAAAAAACTGCCCATAACACCGTATATAAGCAATTGCTGGGTCTCTGCTTCCTTGGAAAATTCTATCAATTTTTCAAGGAAGTTTTGTACTTTTAAGGTTCGGGCATAACCACGCAACTGCTCATATACATCAACGTTGCCCACAATTAAAAAAAACCTAAATCACAATGAAAAACATTCTATTGATTTTATTCATTTTTACAACAACTTTTAGCAATGCACAAAATTCTATAGAGGAAAAACTTACAACTGAAATCAAAGGCATTAATGAAAATTTAAACAAACAAAACACTGTTTTAAGATCTGAAATTGAAAACTTAAATAAATTCATCATCACAATTACAGACAGTCTTATTCTTAAAGAGAAACAAAATGAGATTACAGAATTATGGGAAATGTATGACAATAATTTAGTTAAAATACTCCAGAATAATTTAAAGTTTGCCCAACAAAATTCAGAACACCAATATTCTTTAAATTTGATAGCTATGTGGGTTAGTTCACAAGCTGCAATGAATTTATATGATGAATTTTTAAAAACATATAAACTTTTTCCTAAGGAAATTCAGAACTCTGAAAAAGGAAAAAAGCTGAAACTTGCATTAGAAAAGTTTAAAAACAGTAAAGTTGATAGTAAAGCACCCCTTTTTTCTCTAAAAGATATAAATGGTGATATAATAAAACTTTCTGATTTTCAAAATAATAAATATGTATTACTAGATTTTTGGGCAAGCTGGTGCGGGCCTTGCAGAGAAGATAGTCCGTATCTTGACGAAATAAATAGAAATTTTAAAAATAAAGGATTGCAGATAATAGGTATTTCCAGAGATGAAAATTTAGATTCCTGGAAAAAAGCAATTTTGAAAGATAATATGGATTGGATTAATATTTCAACAGTCGAAAATAAAAGTGACATTGAAAATGAATATTTTGTTTGGGGCATTCCACATAGAGTTTTGATTGATAAAGATGGTGTGATAATAGGCAAATGGAAAGGAAGTGGTTTAAAAAATATAAATTCTATTAAAGAAAAATTAGTTGATTTAATGTAGAAAAAAATCATTGGAAATCAAGTGTGGTAAAAATAACTGTGGGCAACAATGTATAAAAAAAATAGGGCAAGTCTGTGCTAAACCCAATGTTTCAGGCATATTTGCAAGGTCGCCAAATCTTTTGATTTGGCTTTTAGAAAAATAATATATAACAAAATGCAAAAGATTTGGCTCGTGGCTAAACCGAAAGGTCATCGCTTACCAACTGCCCTACTTTTCTTATACTAACCGTTGCCAGCAATTAAAACCAAAATATGAACATAAATTTAATCCGACCTGAAAAAGTCAATTTAAGAGACCATCCAATTCTTACTGAAGTTTGGTTACAAGATATTATTGCAAAAAATCCTGAAATTATTGGACTTGGCGAATTAATTTTAAAAGACAAGGAACGAAAACAACTTCGTGCAGGAAGATTAGATATTTTATTGCAAGACCCAGAAATTAATAAACGCTACGAAGTTGAAATTCAACTCGGAAAAACTGATGAAAGTCACATAATCCGAACAATTGAATATTGGGATATTGAAAGAAAAAGGTATCCACAATATGAACATTGTGCAGTTATTATAGCCGAAGAAATTACAAGCAGATTTTTAAATGTAATCGGACTTTTTAATGGAACTATTCCTTTGATTGCAATTCAACTTACAGCATATAAAAATGGAAACGATTACTTCTTGACATTTAATAAAGTATTAGATGAAATGAGTTTTGGATTAGTTGATGACGATGAAGAAATAAGTGAAGTAACGGATAGAAATTATTGGGAAACTCAAAAAGGAATTCCTAAAACTGTAAAAATTGTTGATGAATCTCTCGCACTCATAAAAGAAATATTTCCAGGCTACGAATTGAAATATAATAAATTCTACATTGGTTTAGCAAAAGATGGTCGAGCAGATAATTTTATATTATTCAGAGCTTTAAAACTTTTCACTCGTATGGAAATAAGACTTGAAAAAGATGAAGAATTAGAGAGTAAAATTGAAAAATCTGGAATAGATTTAATGGATTATGATAAAAGAAATCGTAGATATCGATTAAAAATTACATCAAACGATTTAAAAAATCATAAAGAATTTATTCAGGATTTAGTAAAAAAAGCAAAAGGAATACAATCTGATTCGGAACAGCAATTCGTAGAATAACTGCTGGCAACAACGTATATAAAAAATAGCGCGAGTCGTTGCTAACACAAAGGTTCGGGCATTTTTGGGAAGTCGCCAAATTTTTAAATTTGACAAATTCCCATAAATAAAATAATTAGTAAAATTTAAAAATTCGGCTTGTGTTTCATCCGAAAATTATCGCTTTTTTTCAGCGCTACTTTTCATATACAAGACCGTTGGCAAACATTTGAGAAAAACACTTCTAATATTGATATTTGGTCTTTTGACTAACATTATGGTTTCGCAAGAAATCCAAGCTGAATATGTTTATAAAAAAGAAAAAACAAAGCAAAAATCTGAAAGCGGAACTAAATGGAATTATGTAGATTCTGATAGTTTAGTACTTTACGAAAACGGAACTTTTCATCGGACTAAATTTTATAACTATCACGAAATAATTTACTCGGAATTAAAAGGAGAATGGAAAATTCAAAATGACACTCTACTTCTGAATATAAAACTGGAGAAAGAAAGTAAATCGGACAAAAAATGGACTGAAATAAATTCGACCATAATTTACCGAATAAAAAAAAAGGAAAATAAAACCAATAAACGGATATGAATTCTGGGCAACTCGGAATTTAAAACGTGTGAAAAAATAAAAACGATTTGCCAACACCGTGTATAATTAATTGCTTGGTTTTAGCTTACTTACGAAAATCCTCGCGGATTTTCTATTCGGTTTTTATTTGCTAACTTTCGTGCCAAACCACGCAACTAATCATACACAAAAACGTTGTAGCACATTAAACCAAAAATTCGCGTAAAAGGAATGAAAACGCACATAATAACCGGAATTATATCATTAGTTGTACTTATGACTTTCAGTAGTTGGAACTCGAAACAAAATTTAAAAACAAACGAAATTGCTGAAAATCGAACTGAAAACATAAATAGTAAAATGGAAGAAAACAATAGGACTTTAAGGTTAGTTGTTTCATATGACTTTGGAGAAAATCTAAAAACTATTTCTGAAAAAGCAACGCCTGAAATAATAAAAAATACAATGGAATCAATCAATTGGAACGAATTTCATATCGTCCAACTTGAAGACGAAAACGAAAATGCCTTACACGTCAGCGGTAGTTTATATGAAGATGGATTGGCTTCTGGTTATGTTACCGAAAATGACCATATATTAATTGTAAATCCACCAAAATCAGTTAAGGAATTGACCGAAATTCTAATTGAATTTTTAAAAGGAGAAGAAATTTGGCGGAATAAATATGAATATAAATAACGTGCTACAACACCGTGTATAAGCCATTGCTGGGTCTGTGCTAATCTGGAAAATTCTTGGGAATTTTCCAGCGGAGTTTTGTACTTTTACTGGTTTGTGCTATAACACGCAACGGCTCATACACATCAACGTTAGCTGCAAGCTGAAAACTGAACTCAATTTAAAACCTAGGCAACCATTTTTATAATTTTTGCGTCTTTATAATTAAAGACATCCAGAATTGGATAACTAGTTAAAAGATATTAAAATGTTAGAAAACTCAAAAGTAAACATCAAAATCAAACTCGCTGCATTATGGACTTCTGTAACCTTATGTTATTTATATGGAGACTACTTTGAGCTTTATACACCAGATAAAGTAAACAGTTTAATTTCAGGTGAAAATAATTTAGACAGTCCAACCAAATTACTAATAGCATCAATAATTTTGGCGATTTCTTCAGTGATGGTTGCAGCATCAATTATCCTCAAACCGAAAATAAACCGAATTCTTAATATCATATTTGGAACATTATTTACCTTAATGATGATATTAATTGGTGTTTATTCAACTAACGAATGGTATTTGTTTTATGTGTTTTTAGCATTTTTGGAAAGTATTATAACTGCTTTAATTGTATGGTATGCTTGGAAATGGCCTAAAGAAAAAGTTGTATAATTACTTGAGGTATTGAAAAAAGCCAACAGCTAACAACGTGTATAATTCATTGCTAGTGCAATGATTACTTGGAAAATCCTGCGGATTTTCCTCTGGCTCGTTACTTTTTGCTAAATTAGTTACTTAAACACGCAACAAAAGTTATACACGAACACGTTGGCATTCATACCAAGAAAATGAAGATAAGAGAAATAAAGATTAAAAAATTTAAGAGATTTACGGACTTAACAATTTCGGAAATACCAGAAACAGCTCGTTTAATAGTTTTGGTTGGACCAAATGGAAGTGGGAAAACTTCTTTATTTGAGGCATTTAATCATTGGTATAAATTAGCTGGATATAATAAAGCAGATAATAGTGAACAAAATTATTTTGAGAAAAAAGAAGGACTTCCATCTGATGGACAATGGTATAGAAATAAAGTTACAATCCAATTTCATAATGGCCAAAATCCAAATGGCGAGCAATTAAAGGGTAAATTTTACTTCAGAACAGCTTACAGGAATGAACCAGATTTCACAATTAGCAATCTTACTAATCAAAAAGACCCAACAGAAAATATCAAGCTTTCAACGTTGATGCAGAATGATATTACAGTATCTGAAAATTATCAACGACTTATTGCTCAAACATTAGCTGGTGTTTATGAAACTGCAAATAATGATAAAACAATTGAACAATTAAGAAATGAACTAATTGGCAGAATTAAATCTTCACTATCAAATGTATTTGACGATTTAAATTTAAGTTCAATTGGCGACCCATTATCAAATGGAAGTTTCTATTTCAATAAAGGTACTGTAAGTGATTTTCACTATAAAAATCTATCAGCTGGAGAGAAATCGGTGTTCGACTTGTTATTAGATATGATAATTAAATCAACTTATTATACTGATACAATTTTTTGTATCGACGAGCCAGAAGCTCATATGCATACCAGATTGCAGTCTAAAGTTTTAAAGGAACTTTATAATTTGACCATTGATAATTCTCAACTTTGGATTTCCACACACTCTATAGGAATGTTAAAACAAGCCGAGGAACTTGAAGCACAAAATCCAGGTTCGGTAGTGTTTCTTGATTTTGACAACAGAGATTTTGATTTGTCTGAATTTATGATACCTGCGAGAATTGATAGAGCAATTTGGGACAAATTTTTTGATTTGGCCTTTGCGGATTTTTCTAAATTAATTTCACCGTCAACAATCGTTTTTTGTGAAGGAACTTCTCAAGGGAGAAAATATAAAGACTTCGATGCACAAGTCTATGGAAAGATTTTTGAAAGCAAATATCACGATGCGAAATTCATTTCAATTGGCGGTTCAACTGAAATTGAAAATGTTGAGAATCAATCCGTCAAAATGCTTGCTAATATTCTTAAATCTTCTACTCTAATTAAATTTATTGATAGAGATGATAAAAGCGACGAAGAAGTAAAAGAATTACTCGAAAAAGGAGTAAAAACGTCCTCGAAAAGACATATTGAATCTTATCTTTTTGATGATGAACTGATAGAAAAACTTTGTGAATCAGTTGATAAAATTGACTTCTTACAAGATTGTTTAAGCTCAAAACAACAAGCAATTATAGAGAGTACTGCACGAGGAAATCCAGAAGACGATATAAAATCAGCAAGTGGAAATATTTTTACAGAGCTAAAAAGAATTCTTAATTTAACGCAATGTGGCAATAATAAATGTGCTTTTATTAGAGACACTATGACACCATTAGTTACGGAAGACACAAATGTATATCGAACATTAGAAGCAGAAATATTTGGATAAGTACGAAATGCCAACACCGTATATAAGCTATGGCTCGGTTTGTGCCTATTTGAAAAATCTTTGGATTTCCCAAAGTTAGTTTTTATCTGGAGAGGTTCGTGCCAAAACACGCCACAGCTCATATACATAAACGTTAGCAGCAACCTAAAAAAAATGAAAACTATACTGACAATTTTAATTTTTATTACAATTAGTTGCTATGGACAAGATAAAGTGACGGGAATATATTCTTACTCAAGAGAACATTTTTCTGA
>NZ_VORU01000026.1 GCF_007997135.1 Aequorivita lipolytica
GGGATTTTGGGATTCCCCGCCCAAAAACCGTGTTTTCATTTTCGCTGAAAAGCACGAGCCCCATTTTTCAAAGGTCCTTTTGGGTTCTGCTGCGCCAACATTTACTTAAGCCAACTTGCCGTTAACGGATTTGTATAAGAATAGTAGGGCGGAAAAAAAGCGACTACCATTCGGTTGGACACAAGCCGAATTTTTAAATTTTTCTTTTTATCTTTTTTACTCAATAAGCCAAATTTAAAAATTTGGCGACCTTGCAAGAGTGCCTTGTCCTTTGGGTTAAGCACTTATTGCCCTATTATTTTTATACGTTGTTGCCAGTAGTTATTGTGCGTAATGTATATCGTATTCTTGTGATTCAGGATTAAAAACTTTAAAGGTTTTATTGTCTAAAATATATGTTTCTTCATCTCCATCAACATTGACAATTCCATTTTTAAACTGGGCAATGACATTATCCTTAAAATCAAAATAAGTGTATTCTATATCAATTTTATTATCGCTTAAAAAAGTTAATTTATACTTATTTTCTCCGTTATTAACTTTGGATTGAAATTTCAAAACATCGCCTTTAGTATAACTTTTATTTTCTTTGGTTTGTTGATTATTTTCAACAAAACCTTCTTTTTTATTTTCATTAACCTCAATTTCATTTTGGTCTTTTTCCATATATTCTTTGTAAGCTAAACCATAAATTGTAACATTAACATCTAAGTTTTCAATTTCTTGAGTTTCAACATAAATTTCTCCATCTGCCGTTTCTTGTATATTATAAATTATTTCTATTCCCTTTTCATCAACTAATCCGTTCATTAGCATTCTAGCAAAGCCGTTATCATTAATTTTTTTTATGTCGTTTTTCATTTCTTGATTGATGTCGAAAACCAACGTAGCTTTGCAGTCACAACTTTTGAGTTCATCATTTTTAGCAACGGTTCTAACAGATGAAATTTTTATTACTTCTTCAAACAATATTTCAACATCATTTTTAGATATACTGTACATAGATGAAAAATCTCCTCCATTCTGTAATTCAGACTCTAATAATAAATCTTTAACCGTTTTTTTTACCATATCAGAATTACAATCTAAATCTGAACTGGCACAAGATGATAGAATTATTAATGAAACTATAATTAGTAGTATTTTGTTCATATTAATTTGTCTTAAATAATTACAATGTTATAAAGTTTTTAACTTGGCTGAAATATCATCCATAATTTCTCCGAGTTCTATATTACTAAAATGATTACGTAAAATACTTTCCTTAAGCATTATTTTAAAGTCATCCCAAGGTAATTCAGATGAACCAGCTTGGTTGTATCCGCCTGAAGCTTTTTCATATCTATTACGTATAGAAAATTCTGTTGAATCCCAAGTGGATTCTCCCCATTCGAGGGAATGATTCGATGATAATGGTTTTTTGTCTTTTGGTTTCATATTTGTTTTTTTTTAATTACTGGCAACGGTCGTGGCTATGAGTAGTGCGGGCGCAAACACGCAGTTTCCTTTCGGTTGAGCACAGAGCCAAAACCTTGTTTTCGGGTTTTTAACTTAATATTTAAAAAAGCCAAAACAAGGTTTTGGCGGTCATTGCAAAATATCGATTTCCTCTCGATTAAGCACCCAATCCCGCATTACTTATAGCCGTTGTTGTAAGCAGTTTTTTATATTAATTTCTGTTTTTAATTCGTTTTTTAATGAGTATTATTTGTCCATGGTGATAGTATGTATGTTCTATCATTACATCAATGTTCCTGAAACAAGTTCCATATTTTTTGTCAACTACATCTGAAAATATATAAACTTGATGAATATTTCTAAATTGGTTAATTATAGTCTTGATAGTAGACAAATTTAGAAATAACTCAGATTCAACCACAAATTTATGGATTGGATAATGGAATTAGATAGTTTTGATAGATTAATACACAATTCGTCTTCATTGCATTCACAACAAATTCTGATTTCCAAAGCCTTGCATAAAAATCTTGATAATTGATCTATAACACTTATGGTATTAGCGAACACTCGATAGTCTACAATTGCATTCGATATAGATGATGCATAAGTGAACTCCTCATTTATACTCCCTAATAAATGCGGCTCATATAAATAACAGCCAGCCTTTATTTCATTTATTAAGTAGTTCAAGTATTCCACTAATGCACTTGCTTCTTCTGGCTTAATGATTGATAAATGGGAATCTATGGATACACTTTTAAGATGATTTATTTTCTTAAACGGACAGAACAATACATAACAAAAAAATCTTTTGGTTATCTATTTGAAAATAAAGTTTTTGCTATGATGCCTAGTTAAATTCAGCTTTTAGGGCTATATTCTTCTGATTCAAAATGACAATTTCAAAGTCGGATTTATCCAAAACTAATGTAACCTTCTTATCATCCGTCTCTTGTATATCATAGGGAACGGCTTTGCCGACTTTCTCACCTTTTTTGTAGGCAAGTACCAAACATGGGCACTGGATATTTTCTTCAACAAATGATAGTTCCACTTCTTTACGATCACCATACACCATCCATTGCGGACGATCGTATTTTTTACTTCTTGGATGGAAAACTGCTATGTCATACCTGAATGTGCCCATAGGAGGTAAATCAAGAGAGGTTTCCTTTCGTTGCTGACCAAATAGCTCACCAGATTCATTGACAAAAACACTAGGTCTTTCTAGATCTGTAATCTGATAATACGAGTTTTCGTAATCCCTGTTACCCTTTTCAGAATAAATTGTCTGACTTATGGTTAATGGGTCGACTCCTGTAAATTCCGTCAATCTCCCTGCCATCGCCTTTCCCCAACCCATGGAATTGTTAGGCATATCTCCTTCGTACACATGATCAAATCCACAATGAATTAATATCTTTTCGTTGGGGTATCGATTTAGATAGGATTCAATATTCCGGGCTTGATTAATTTCTCTTTCCTTCCCATTAGCATGTCCACTGCTTTCGTACCCAAATATATTGAACCCCATATCAAAGGCTGTTCTTACTAAATTGCCAAATTGAGGTTCTTGTGTATAATATCCAGAATCAAGAATAGGATAACCATTGGCTTGCATAATTGAATCTGCTTGAGGCGTATTAAAATATCCTTCCATTCCTAAGTGCTTAAAGCCTCTTCTTTTAAGCCCTTCAAGTAGTCGAGTGGTAAAAATTCGATGTTGGGGCATTTGATGAGCTTCATTTATGATGACTACTTGGTGATCTTCAGCTTCATTCAATATGTAATCTATTGCATCCATTGCTTTGTAGAGGCCAAAACTATCTCGTTGTTCCTGCGTAAGTCCAATTTCAATTGATTCTTTCGTATCCCAAATCTCATGCATCCTTTCTATGTTTCCGATTTTGGCAAATTCCCATGCTGTTCTATCGACAATTGTAGGAAAGGTATCCCAATATGAAGAAAAATTGTACGGCATCTCATTTGACTCTGTATCAAAATGAAAGTCAAACTCCACAAAATCTAACTTTTTCTGATCTTCATTTTTGGTATTACAGGCAATGATCAGCAAAAAAATAGCAATAATAAATAATTTTTTCATAATCAGTCTTTTTATTTAGATGATAAAACTTTCATTTAATTTCGTCAAATTGCTTACAACGTTCAAGTGTATGAAACGTAGCGTATAAAAATACAATAATTTTCGGATTTGAAGGATCTTCCAAATATGTAAAGACCTTCGGGTTTAGCCAAGACCAGCTATGTTTTATACACAGTGTTGGCAACCGTATTATTACTTTTCCCACGTTATGATTTTCAGTCAGAGTAAAGTCCGACGTTTTATTTTATTTTACGCATCAGGCTAAAATCCGACGTTGGTATTGCGTGCGACCGAGTAAAATCCGACGTTGTTATTTTTTACGCATCTGACTAAAATCTGATGTCAAGATTCCGTTCGAAAGAGTAAAATCCGACGTTGTTGTTTAAAGTCCGATTTGGTATTTCAGATTAATATTTAGTTTCTTTTTCCAATTCGATTATTGGTCAACTTTGATAATTCCAGATTTGAGTTTGTCGAGAAACGTAGTTTTGGAATTTTGCCCTTAAAAAACCAAAAAAAAAATTCGATTTCCATTCCGGCCAAATTCCGTTTTGTTAATGTTTTTATTCGGTCAGTTTTTCAATTTCAGCCGAGTTTTTGTTCATATGGTTGCCAACGTTGATGTGTATGAGCAGTAAGGGGCAAAATAAGCAATAATATTCCACCACTAACTGAACATTGCTGAAAGATAATAACTTTCGGGTTAAACACAAAGCCCTTATTGCTTATACACGGTGTTACCCACAGGCTTTATCTGCGTTCTGTTTTTCAGATTGTCTTCTTTCTCGTTTGTTCGGATTTGCGCGTTGGCAAGACATACTCTTTTGCAATTTTGGGCGAAGCTTGGCTGGTGCGAATTGCAAATGTGTATGGCTTTTAGCGTTGGCTATTTTGTGAACCGAATTTGTAAATTTAGATTAAAATACAATTGTCCATTTTCTTCATAAATTTCTCCAAATCCGTGTCGGGAAGAACTTGCGGTGTCCAATTTGGTATTATTTAACAAGTAATCTTCAAACTCGTTTTTGTTGTAAATATGATAGCAAAGAACATCGCCATTTTCCTTTACGATTAAATAACCACCTGTTGCATCATATTTTCCTGTCCAAACTTGCGATGGCATCATTCCAAGCGCAACGTCAGTTAGAAAACGTTTGATTTTGTATTCGTAAAATTTATGTTCGTTTTCTACGTCGAAGTTCAACGGATTTTTTTCTGCTGTCTTATTTATTAAATCGGTCAAATGAGAAAACTCACTTGAATAAAAATCAAATACGATTTGTGATAGAATTTCGGGTAGTAAACTGTCAATTAAAACAAGATTATTTGAAAATATTTGTCTTTCAGTTTTTACAAATTCAAATGCTCCACCTTTGTTCTGAATTTGTAAAATCCTATCCATTATTTTACTTCTCGTATCAATGGAATTGATTTTGTTAATGTCGTCAGAGGTTAGCATTTTGCCTCCAATTTTGTATATAAAATTTGTTGTTTTTCCTGCATTGAGTAGAGTGGATGGACTTCCAAGTTGAGACTTTATACTAAACCCAAGTGTTGGTTGTTGATTTGTTCTTTGGTCGTGAACAACAATTGTAATATCAGTTTTGGCGGACGAACTTGCCTTTAGAGAAACGCAATTAATGGATTGCATAAATTTTTCTATTTCTGGAACAGAAAACGTTCTTGCTCGATTTTCCTTTATTGCTTTTAAAAGGAACAAAGCTTTCGTTTTGAAATCGTCAATTGGAATTTTTAAGACTTGCTCGTTACCCGAAATTAAAATTATCTCGTCTTCGATAGAATATTGAAAATCCCCATTATTTTCTGAACGTAGTATTTTGATTATTGGATAAACTAAATCTTCTAATTTTTCAATGTTTTTGTCTCCAAGAAATAACTGTTTATCGCCCAATAATTTGAATAGAGCATAAATTTCGCTCCATTCGCCTTTGTTACCTGTAATCATTTGAAGTTAAGTTTTTCTATAATTTTTTCCGCTGTTGCTTGAATTGCGGGAACTGCAACTGAATTTCCGAACTGCTTGTAAGCTTGTGCATCTGACACTATGATTTTAAAATTGTCTGGGAATCCTTGAAGTCTTGCCCATTCTCTTGGCGTCATTTTTCTAATTCCCTCGCGATTGACTTTTCCTGTTATATGAGTTACTGGAACAAAATTTGTTAATCTATCATCTAATACTAAATTCCTTTCTCTGCCCATTCCTCCGCAAACAACTGCGTTTGCAGTTCCGTCATTTGGTATTATTTCGTAACCAAATCCGTTTCCTTTACTTTCGTGGCGTGCTCGGTGGTTTTTTAAAGTTTGAACGTAAGTAGTAGATAAATAATATTTTACAGAAACTTCTTCTTGCTCTAAAATGTCATCCAAAACTGCATTTTCATTTGTTGGTTCGGGATATTGAAAATCTGTAATTCCTAAATCTTTACGAAAACCGACGATGAAAATTCGTTCCCTGTTTTGAGGTACACCAAATTCTTTTGCATTTAAAATTTGAGGTTCGGGAACATAGTAGTTTAAATCTTCTCGAAGCACATTTAAAATTGTCGTCAACGTTTTTCCTTTGTCGTGGTTCCGAAGTCCTTTGACGTTTTCGAGGAAGATAGCTTTGGGCTGTTTGTTTTTTATAATCTCTGCAACGTCAAAGAATAATGTTCCACGAGTGTCTTCAAATCCGCCACGTCTTCCTGCAATTGAAAATGCTTGACAAGGAAATCCTGCACACAGAACGTCAAAATTGTCGGGAATATAATTTTTTGTTTCGGGTTTAGTGATGTCGCCGAAAGGAATTTCGCCAAAGTTGGCTTTGTAAGTTTGTTTCGAATATTTGTCCCATTCGCTTGTAAAAACGCATTTCCCTTCAAGATTTTGAAATGCCAAACGGAATCCGCCAATTCCAGCAAAAAGGTCAATAAATTTGAATTTAGGCTTTTCTGGTGCTGGAAAAGGAACTGATTTTTTGAAATCAAAAATTAAATATTGCAGAGCATTTTCTGCAACTTTGTTCGTGATTTCTTCCTTTGGATATTCTTTTTCCAGAATTTCTTTTACAAAAGCGAGTGCGTCTTTTTTGTAAAATTGTGAAACTCCGTTTTTATGATTTTGTAAATAATGCGTGAAAGATGCTGGTTTCGAATCATCTGGCTCAATTACTTTTATTTCAAATAACTGTCCGTCAATGGTTTCTATGTCAATTCTTTCTTTTAGCATTTCGTTTTTATTTCAATCCCACAAGTTATAAAAGATTTGTTCGTTTTATTCGGTTTGTTATTTTTTTTGTTCACATTCTGCTGTGTACAATTTAAGGGCAAAGGCAAAAGAACAGCTCTTTTATTTTTATAAGGTGTTGGCTTTTTTAGCGTTGGGAAAAAATAAATGTGCTGTTTGCGCGGTGGCCTTTTCAGACTGATTTTTAATGGTAGTTCGGATTTTTTTTTAGCTTGTGGGTAACGTGTTGTGTATGGGCAGTAGCGGGATTTCCCCCAAAACTTTCGCCCTTAAACAGACTTTAAATTTATAAAATTATTTTCGGATCCAGCACGTAGCCGCTATTGCTTATACACAGTGTTAATGG
>NZ_VORU01000027.1 GCF_007997135.1 Aequorivita lipolytica
GTTGTTCTGGGAATTGAAAAAGGAAGCTCTTAAATTTTTTTTGAATTATTTTCCAAAAAGTATTGTGGGAACAAAAAAGAGTTTTATATTTGCACCCGCTTAGAGAGATAGGCACGGTCTTAGAAATGGTGAAAAGGAATAGCAGCAGCGGTTCAACTCCGTTCCACCGGCAATTGAGTCTTTATTTTTAATAAAGAAAAGTTCATTGAGATATTGAAATTGACAGCGTAGATTTTGTCCGGAAACGGACAAGGTCAACAAAGAAACTAAACTAAGTGAGATTTTCTGAGATTTTTTTGAGGGAGTCGAGCTCTTACTGGAGTATGGTCGCAATATTATTGAAGATTATACGATGAAGAGTTTGATCCTGGCTCAGGATGAACGCTAGCGGCAGGCCTAACACATGCAAGTCGAGGGGTAGAAAGTGCTTGCACTTTTGAGACCGGCGCACGGGTGCGTAACGCGTATGCAATCTGCCCTCTACAGGGGAATAGCCCAGGGAAACTTGGATTAATGCCCCATAGCATTAAGGAACGGCATTGTTCCTTAATTAAAGATTTATCGGTAGGGGATGAGCATGCGTACCATTAGCTAGTTGGTGTGGTAACGGCACACCAAGGCTACGATGGTTAGGGGCCCTGAGAGGGGGATCCCCCACACTGGTACTGAGACACGGACCAGACTCCTACGGGAGGCAGCAGTGAGGAATATTGGACAATGGGCGGGAGCCTGATCCAGCCATGCCGCGTGCAGGAAGACGGCCCTATGGGTTGTAAACTGCTTTTATACGGGAAGAAACACCCCCTCGTGAGGGGGCTTGACGGTACCGTACGAATAAGGACCGGCTAACTCCGTGCCAGCAGCCGCGGTAATACGGAGGGTCCGAGCGTTATCCGGAATCATTGGGTTTAAAGGGTCCGTAGGCGGGCGTCTAAGTCAGTGGTGAAATTCTGCAGCTCAACTGTAGAACTGCCATTGATACTGGTCGTCTTGAATCGTTGTGAAGTGGCTAGAATATGTAGTGTAGCGGTGAAATGCTTAGATATTACATAGAATACCGATTGCGAAGGCAGGTCACTAACAACGCATTGACGCTGATGGACGAAAGCGTGGGGAGCGAACAGGATTAGATACCCTGGTAGTCCACGCCGTAAACGATGGATACTAGCTGTCCGGCGCACATTGGTGTGCTGGGTGGCCAAGCGAAAGTGATAAGTATCCCACCTGGGGAGTACGTTCGCAAGAATGAAACTCAAAGGAATTGACGGGGGCCCGCACAAGCGGTGGAGCATGTGGTTTAATTCGATGATACGCGAGGAACCTTACCAGGGCTTAAATGTAGTCTGACAGGATTGGAAACAGTCTTTTCTTCGGACAGATTACAAGGTGCTGCATGGTTGTCGTCAGCTCGTGCCGTGAGGTGTCAGGTTAAGTCCTATAACGAGCGCAACCCCTGTTGTTAGTTGCCAGCGAGTCATGTCGGGAACTCTAACAAGACTGCCGGTGCAAACCGTGAGGAAGGTGGGGATGACGTCAAATCATCACGGCCCTTACGTCCTGGGCCACACACGTGCTACAATGGCAGGTACAATGGGCAGCCACTGCGCAAGCAGGAGCGAATCCACAAAACCTGTCTCAGTTCGGATCGGGGTCTGCAACTCGACCCCGTGAAGCTGGAATCGCTAGTAATCGGATATCAGCCATGATCCGGTGAATACGTTCCCGGGCCTTGTACACACCGCCCGTCAAGCCATGGAAGCTGGAAGCACCTGAAGTCCGTCACCGCAAGGAGCGGCCTAGGGTGAAGCTGGTAACTGGGGCTAAGTCGTAACAAGGTAGCCGTACCGGAAGGTGCGGCTGGAACACCTCCTTTCTAGAGAAAGACGACCGAAAATTCAACAAGAGAGACTCTTAATATGAAGATTAAAGGGGTCTTGCTTGGTTTAGCTGTCAATTTTATAATACTATAGTCAACAGGTACAGTGTCAGCACATCAAAACTGATAACTGAATACTGAACATTGGAGACTTTTTTTTAAAGTCCCATAGCTCAGCTGGTTAGAGCGCTACACTGATAATGTAGAGGTCGGCAGTTCGAGTCTGCCTGGGACTACGAGTTAAAGGTTAAATGCAGGACCGAAAAACACTAAAGTGAAAAGTAAGAACTTTTACATTTTAAATTTGACATTTTGCGTTTATCATTTGTACGTTCATTAATACATATTGAATACACCTTCGCATAAAGCTACGGTGTATGAAGAGGAAATTTTAGAAGTTGGGTTTGTTGCGGGTTTAAATACTCATACCTCATAACTAATAACTCATAACTAAAAAATGGGGGATTAGCTCAGCTGGCTAGAGCGCCTGCCTTGCACGCAGGAGGTCATCGGTTCGACTCCGATATTCTCCACAACATTTCCCGCGAAGGCGGAAATCTCATCCACGATAGGGTGAAACGTTCATTACATATTGAAACAGAGTTTTAGCCATAGTATGGGGCTAGAGCGTCCCGATTTACATCGGGAAGTCCATCGGTTCGATCCCGGTATGCTCCACCACGGATATAATCCAATATACGAGTACCAAAGAGCTATTTCATAATGCTTGCGGTGAATATTGCGGAGTTCCAGACAGTTCATTGACATATTGGAAACAAAGAATACGAGAAAAGTAATAATTAAGTGCATGCCATCGTTGGCATGCGAGATTTAGAATAACTCATTAAAAGAGCAAAAAGTACAATAAGCAAAATAAGGGCGTATGGGGAATGCCTAGGCTCTCAGAGGCGAAGAAGGACGTGATAAGCTGCGAAAAGCTGCGGGGATTGGCACATACAAGTTGATCCGCAGGTATCCGAATGGGGCAACCCAGTACATTGAAGATGTATTACCGCGCAAGCGGGGCAAACCCGGGGAACTGAAACATCTAAGTACCCGGAGGAAGAGAAAACAATAGTGATTCCGATAGTAGCGGCGAGCGAAATCGGATTAGCCCAAACCGGTGCCGTTACGGCGGTACCGGGGTTGTAGGACCATGACATTTGGTGCTTTACGAATAAGAACACGTTGGAAAGCGTGGCCATAGACGGTGATAGCCCGGTATTAGTAAGGACAGTTACCGATAGTGGTATCCTGAGTAGTGCGGGGCACGTGAAACCCTGTATGAATCCGGCGGGACCATCCGCCAAGGCTAAATACTCCTGAGAGACCGATAGTGAACCAGTACCGTGAGGGAAAGGTGAAAAGAACCGTGAACAACGGAGTGAAATAGATCCTGAAACCATACGCTTACAAGCGGTCGGAGCGGCGCAAGCTGTGACGGCGTGCCTTTTGCATAATGAGCCTACGAGTTACTGTTGCCAGCAAGGTTAATCCGCTCAGCGGAGGAGCCGCAGCGAAAGCGAGTCTGAATAGGGCGCTTTAGTTGGTAGTAGTAGACGCGAAACCGTGTGATCTACCCTTGGGCAGGTTGAAGTTTGGGTAACACCAAATGGAGGACCGAACCCGTTGACGTTGAAAAGTCTTGGGATGACCTGAGGGTAGGGGTGAAAGGCCAATCAAACTCGGAAATAGCTCGTACTCCCCGAAATGCATTTAGGTGCAGCGTTGATATATAGTTTTATAGAGGTAGAGCTACTGATTGGATGCGGGGGCTTCACCGCCTACCAATTCCTGACAAACTCCGAATGCTATAAAATGATGATCAGCAGTGAGGGCATGGGTGCTAAGGTCCATGTCCGAGAGGGAAAGAACCCAGACCATCAGCTAAGGTCCCAAAATGATAGTTAAGTTGAAATAACGAGGTTGGACTGCACAGACAGCTAGGATGTTGGCTTGGAAGCAGCCATTCATTTAAAGAGTGCGTAACAGCTCACTAGTCGAGCGGTCCGGCATGGATAATAATCGGGCATAAACTATCTACCGAAGCTATGGACTTATATTTATATAAGTGGTAGGGGAGCATTCTGTTTGCGTTGAAGGTGTACCGCGAGGTATGCTGGAGCGTACAGAAAAGAAAATGTAGGCATAAGTAACGATAATGCGGGCGAGAAACCCGCACTCCGAAAGACTAAGGTTTCCTCAGCTATGCTAATCAGCTGAGGGTTAGTCGGGACCTAACGCGAACCCGAAAGGGGTAGTGGATGGACAACAGGTTAATATTCCTGTACCTGCTCACGCTAAAAGTGACGGAGGCGCAAATTTGGTGCGAACTGACGGAATAGTTCGTTGAAGCCAGTGGCAACACGGCGATAGTACACTGAGGCCTCGGCCAAGGTGATAATCCAGAGTAGCGACTTCCAAGAAAAGCGAGTGAAGCAGCCCGTACCCTAAACCGACACAGGTGGTTGGGATGAGAATTCTAAGGAGCTCGAGAGATTCATGGCTAAGGAACTAGGCAAAATCGACCCGTAACTTCGGGAGAAGGGTCGCCCCCAGCAATGGGGGCCGCAGTGAAGAGGTCCAGGCGACTGTTTATCAAAAACACAGGGCTCTGCAAAATCGAAAGATGAAGTATAGGGCCTGACACCTGCCCGGTGCTGGAAGGTTAAGAGGAGATGTCATCCCTTCGGGGAGAAGCATTGAATTGAAGCCCCAGTAAACGGCGGCCGTAACTATAACGGTCCTAAGGTAGCGAAATTCCTTGTCGGGTAAGTTCCGACCTGCACGAATGGTGTAACGATCTGGACACTGTCTCAGCCATGAGCTCGGTGAAATTGTAGTATCGGTGAAGATGCCGATTACCCGCTGTGGGACGAAAAGACCCCGTGCACCTTTACTATAGCTTAGTATTGGTTTTGGACAAGTAATGTGTAGGATAGGTGGGAGACTTTGAAGCGGCGTCGCCAGGCGTCGTGGAGTCATTGTTGAAATACCACCCTTTGCTTGTCTAGAGTCTAACCCTTTACCAAAAGGGGACAGTGCTTGGTGGGTAGTTTGACTGGGGTGGTCGCCTCCAAAAGAGTAACGGAGGCTTCTAAAGGTTCCCTCAACACGGTTGGCAATCGTGTGTAGAGTGCAATGGCATAAGGGAGCTTGACTGAGAGACCTACAAGTCGATCAGGTACGAAAGTAGAGCATAGTGATCCGGTGGTTCCGCATGGAAGGGCCATCGCTCAAAGGATAAAAGGTACGCCGGGGATAACAGGCTGATCTCCCCCAAGAGCTCACATCGACGGGGGGGTTTGGCACCTCGATGTCGGCTCGTCACATCCTGGGGCTGGAGAAGGTCCCAAGGGTTGGGCTGTTCGCCCATTAAAGTGGCACGCGAGCTGGGTTCAGAACGTCGTGAGACAGTTCGGTCTCTATCTACAGTGGGCGCAAGAAATTTGAGTGGATCTGATCCTAGTACGAGAGGACCGGATTGGACTGACCGCTGGTGCACCAGTTGTTCCGCCAGGAGCACCGCTGGGTAGCTACGTCGGGAAGGGATAAGCGCTGAAAGCATATAAGCGCGAAACCCACCACAAGATGAGATTTCTTTAAAGGGCCGTGGGAGACTACCACGTTGATAGGCCGCAGGTGTAAGGGCAGTAATGTCCCAGCCGAGCGGTACTAATAGCCCGTAAGCTTATGTACGACGCCTTCCCCGCTCCGGCGGGGAGAGCAACTCTTTTAAATAAGTAAATTCACTTTTCTTCTATTGTTTGTTTTCCGATATGTTATGTTATTTGTCCGCCAATGGCGGACAGTGCAAAGTGCAAGGCCGCGGCCAGTAGTTTTTACTGCCAACCGCATCTGAGCACCCAACACTTAAAACTAAGGTGGTTATAGCGACGGGGCTCACCTCTTACCTTTCCGAACAGAGAAGTTAAGCCCGTTTGCGCCGATGGTACTGCAATCCTGTGGGAGAGTAGGTCGCCGCCTTCCTTGAAGTCCCTTCACTTTTGTGAAGGGACTTTTTTTATGGAATAAAG
>NZ_VORU01000002.1 GCF_007997135.1 Aequorivita lipolytica
ATGCGAACCGGATGATTCTCTGGAACAAGATCATCATAACTTGGAGGGAGAAGACTCAGTTGGTTCTGGCTATTGGTCTTCCAAACTACGTTGCTTTTCATAGCATGAAAGTACAAAATTTCACGCTGTTGTCAAAATTATAAAACATAAAAAAGGCTGCCCTTTTTAGACAGCCTCTTTTTTTTTATCCCTATTTTAATTACTTCAAAAATAGCATGAGCTGTTTTGCTTTCGGCTGTATCACTAAAACGTGTTCGGCAACATTGGGCAATTCCTTCGAAAACACTTCCCCAATTTTCGCCTTTATTGAAGGAAAAATAGTTGTTTTCCACAATCAAAAAACTGTTAGGTTTTTTATAAAATAAAGTTAATTGGTTAAATATTAACCACTTACTTTGATTGGAAAGAGTAGGTTTATTGAAAAACTAAAAAAGAGAACTATGAAACCACTCCGAACACTTTTAATTGCCTCTTTTGCAACCGTGTTTTTTTCTTGCGGAAATTCACAACAAGCAACAACTGCCAGTATAAACAACACGCCATATACAAAAGGAACCATCCGCGAGGTGGCCAATATGGAGGGCAACAGCTGGAACAATGAAACAAATGAGACAGCATCTACTGATAATGACATTGAGCTCTATTGGATAGAGCTGAATAAAAAAGATTGGATAAAGCTGAAGAAAAAAGATATGACGCCCATGTATGATTATGTTAACATGAGCGAAGACCAAATCCTGAAATATCAACGCGGATATGTGGGCTATATCAACAATATGCAAAACAAGCATATTAGAAAGACCTTAGACCAAAAAGACTTATTGAAGCTGCAAGATGGAATTTTATATGATATTTTAATACCAGCACAGTATGATAAGTATCAGGAATGGAAAAGAAAAAATCAAATTACTAAATTATAGTTTTACCATTTAAAAATTTAAAAAGTAGCTCACGCCTCTTTTTTTATCCCTATTTAACTTCAAAGGTAGCATGAGCTGTTTTGCTTCCTAAATTTAAATAAAGACCGTATTTGCCCTTCGGCAGATAGTATTTTCCGTTTTCGGCCTTCTTTATTTTGGTGTCGGTTTTATCAAAGATTTTACTGCCTTTTTCAGTAATAGACAGATCATATTCCAACTCATTCACACCTTTTGTAGCTTCCACAGTGAGCTGTTGCAGTTCTTTTCCATCTTCGGTTTTGATGGTTATTGTTGCCTTTCCACTTTGTGGGCTGTTAAACTGAAATTTTGCTTCCGGCTCATACACTTCGCCCCAAGTACTCCATTTGCTTCCCCAACGGGGTGAGAAATTTGCAGATTCCATTTCAGAAATAACAACTTCATTTTTATTTTTTTCATTTAGTTTTTGTAGCAAGGAAATATCTGCAACATAAAGTGATCTTCCGTGGGTTCCCAAAACCAAATCCTTTGCTTCGGGCTGTATCACTAAATCGTGAACCGCAACGTTGGGCAAATCTTTTGAAAAAACTTCCCAACTTTCACCGCGATTGAAGGAAACATAGGCGCCATTATCGGTTCCTAAATACAACAGATTTTCATTTACGGGATCTTCTTTTATAACGTTTACTGGCGAAGCTGGTAAATTACTACTGATGTCCTTCCAAGTGGCGCCATAATTTTCGCTCACATACACATAGGGCTTAAAATCATCCCAACGATAACCGTTCAGTGAAACATACACCCTTTCTTTTTTATGCGAAGATGCAATCACACGGCTAACCCAAAGATCTTTTGGGAAACTGTCTGAAATCTTGATCCAATTTGCACCTGCATCCTTTGAAACATAGACCAATCCATCATCACTTCCTGTGTATAACAATCCGAATTGAAAAGCCGATTCGCTGATTGTTGTAAGCGTTCCGTAAGCTACATTGCCCGGTTTTCCGCCCTGCGTTAAATCTGCGGAAATGGCATTCCAGTCATCCCCTTGGTTCATGCTTCGCATTAATTTATTTCCACCCAAATAGAGAATGTCTTGATTGTGCTTGCTCAGCAAAATAGGCGTCTGCCAGTTGAAACGATACGGATTGTCACCCAAATCGTGTTTCGGCTGTATATAGACAGGCTCACCGCCATCTCTGTTCAATCTATAGTAATTACCAAACTGAAATCCGGAATAAACAATTTTACTGTTTCGGTTATCGATTTCCACCTGCATACCGTCGCCACCAAAGAGAAATTCATACGGATATTTTCCATTCTGCAACCAACCTGTGTTTGCCTCATAATCATGCGGACCTACCCAAACGCCGTTGTCCTGCAAACCGCCATAAACGTTATACTCTTTTTCGTGATCTACATTCACCGCATAAAACTGGCCTACTGCAGGGGTATTGTTCTTTATCCACGTTTTACCATCATCATAACTTATGTTTACGCCGCCGTCGTTACCATCAATCAAATGCCCAGATATTTTGGGGTTTATCCATAGCGCGTGATGGTCTACGTGTACGTTATCTGCATCTATGCTTGTTAAGGTTTTTCCGCCATCGGCAGATTTTAGGATTGGTACGCCGTACACATATATTTTGTTGGCATCGCTGGGATCAACGTGTATTTTTCCGAAGTAATAGCCGTAAGAATAATATAAATCATCCAAGAAACCTTCGTGAGTTTTATTCCAAGTTTTTCCGCCGTCTGTGCTTTTGTAAACCTCTGCGCCAATTACGGGCGTATCAAAAAGTGCGCTATTGGCATTTTCGAGATATTTTGAAACATCTTCAGGTTTTATGGTGCCTACACGTATCATTTGCTTTATGTTTTCAGCACGGTATTTTTCCTGAAAACCGTTCATTTTTAGAAATTGGTTCAGCTTCTTATCATCTAAATTTAGAAAGGCCGCAACATCCATTTTCTTGAAATCGTCTTTGGTGAGGATGTCGGTTTCTTCTTTTTTTGTTTCTTCTTTTCTGTGGAATTGATTGTCAACAATTAAATAAACCGTGTTATCGTCCACCACGGCAGTGCCCATCCGGCCCATTCCCTTGCCTGTTGGCAAGCCGCTATTTTCAGTAGAAATCTTGGTCCAAGTACTGCCTGCATCGGTGCTTTTATAAACACCGCTACCCTCGCCGCTACCTTCAAAATTCCATGCTTTTCGGTCTTTATCCCAAGCGGTTGCATACATTGTGTTGAAATTTTTAGGGTTTGTGGAAATTTCAATAATTCCTGTTTCATCGTTAATAAAAAGTGTTTTGTTCCAAGTTTTACCACCGTCCACCGTTTTAAAAACACCACGTTCGGCATTGCTGGAATATAAATGCCCAACAGCACCTACGATTATCTCATCGGAATTTGATGGATTTATAAGAATACTGCTTATATGGTGGCTGTCCATTAGCCCTACATTTTGCCAAGTTTTACCTTTGTCTTCGCTTTTCAGCAAACCAATACCTGCGTATGAAGAACGGGAGGCGTTCACCTCGCCCGTGCCAACCCAGATGGTGCCGCTTTGCCAATCTACCGCAACGCAACCCACATTTTGGGTTGGGCTATTGTCCATTACTGGTGTGAAGGAAGTGCCGTTATTAATGGTATGCCAAAGTCCGCCACTGGCGTAGCCCACGTAAAATTCTATGGGATTGTTGGGGTTTACCGCAAAATCTACCACGCGGCCGCTCATAATGCTGGGGCCAATACTTTTAAAAGGCAGGTTTTCAACAGGAGAAGCTTGTGCCAGCTGTACTTTTTGTTGCAGTCCAGTCTCTAAAGCTGCTGAAGAGGTGGCTGGTTGTTGCGAAAAAGTTACTGCCGTGGCAAGGCAAAGTGCTGAAAGTAAAAGGTTTTTCATAGAAGTGGTTTTGAAAAGGGAAAGTTACTTAAATGGGGCGGGTTTTGCAATGGGTTAGTTTAGGGATGAGGAATTAGCGATTAGCGAAGAGGGGAGGGTTTTTTGGTATGTTTGGATTGAATTATATAAAAGGGGGTAAATGCTCTCGGTTATTATCCATGTATAGCAATGTTCTAAAAAAGTTGATATGAATAATGAAATTTTAATTGAACACTCCCATAAAAAAACTAGATTTTCAAATCTTATATTGGACATTGTAAGTTTTTGGGTTCTATGGATTTTACATGGCATTCTATTTGAAAATTGGATAAAATCCATAACTGGAGAAGGTTCAGTAACAAACAATATTATTTATTTCTTTGTATTTTATTTTTTATACTACTTCATCATGGAATTTCTTTTTGGGCGAACAATCGGAAAATTCTTAACTGAAGAAGCCTAATTTTAAGACTTTACTAGTAAGAAATCTATGTAGGTTAATTCTTTTTGATGCATTTTCATACCTAATTTCTGAATCTGGTTGGCATAATACGATCTCAAAAACCACTGTAATAAACACATAAAAAACATTTGCTAACAAACAATTAAGCTAAAACAAAACCTTTCTTCAATATCTCGACCCAGCTTCATCCCAACTGCTTGGTTTATCATGAACGTACTCGAAGGGTCAGTACCAAGTTTTGTCGTTATTCATTTTTTAAAGGTTTTCGTGAATGCTCTGCATTTCTTCAGGCCTAGTCCTCATGGATAGCAAACCTTGAGGCTTTAAGGGTTCAAGCCTGTCCTTAGATTAGTCGAAGGATTACCACTGCACCCTCTAGTAATTATTTATCTTTCGGTAAAAAGATGTGCTTGCTGGGCACACTCAGTAAATAAGCTATAGCTGAATCTGTGCCCACTTCAAATTTGAACTATAATCAAAAACCCGAACTGAAAAACGCCACCTCAGAAACAGCTCGCATTCAGAAAACAATAAACCAATTATAAATTATTACATTTGCAACCGATGCAAAAACACAATCACATAAAAGCACTTTTCTTTTTAGGCATATTCAGCCTATTGTTGCTGCATCAGGTTGTGCCTCATTTTCATCATCAGCATGAAGTTGAACACTCGCATAATGCTGTTTCAAATAGTGACAGTCATAGCCATCATCACGATGTTCCAGAAAAAGAAAGCTCTAAAAAAGGACTTTTAGATTTATTTTTGGAAGTTCACATACATTCTTTAGTATCTAATGAAATAGTAGTAACGCACGAAAGTAGTGTAAAGAAACACAACGTTCAAAAGGATGTAAAAACCGCTATTCCTGTTAATCATTATAGCATTCCTATATACTATGATGAAGCCGAAAAGGTAGCGGTCTATCAACCACCCAATACGTATTTCAATCCATATCTCTCTTGCCTCGATTCACGAGGCCCACCCACGTTAGGTTAATCGTTTAGGAATACATTACCTCTGCGTAAGTATTCCATTTTACAAATTCAGATTAAACCTAAAATTTCAAACAATGAATAAATACATCGTATTCGCAATTTGCGGGTGCCTGTTCTTTGTTAATAGTTACTCACAGACTAACAATATTGAGGAACTGTTAAACGAAATCGAACAGAATAATACAGAGCTAAAAGGTTATCAAGCGTTTATTGAAAGCCAGCAACTCGAAAACAAGAGCACAAACAATTTGCCCGACCCACAGCTTTCTGGGTATTATTTGCCTTTTGGCGATAATGCAACGGGAGATTATACCGAATATCAAATTTCACAATCTTTTGAATTTCCTTCGGTTTATGGGGCACGTGGCAAATGGAACGCATCCAAATCGGAGCAATTAGCATCAGCTTATTCGACAAAAAGACAAGAAGTCTTATTGCAAGCAAAGGGCATTGCTTTAGAACTCGTTTTCTTGCAAAAGCAAAAAGTGATTGTTACCGAAAGAAGAACCCAAAGTAAACAGGTTTTTGACCAAATTCAGGAGCTATTTGATAAAGAACAAGTAGGGATTTTAGATTTGAACAAGGCTAAAATTGCTTGGATTCAAGAACAATTTGTAGTTCAACAGATTGAAAGCGAAATCCAAATTCAACTGTCTAAACTCAAAACTTTGAACGGTGGAAATCCTATTGACGGAACTTCATCACAAATAGTTTTGCCCGCTGAAATTGGAACAATTGAAAATCTTTGGCAGGAAAAATTGACAACTGACCCTCGATTGCAAGAATTGAAAGCCAATGAAGAAGCTTCGCTTCAAAAAATAAAATTGGAGAAAAACAAGGTGTTGCCCAATTTAGCACTAGGATATAATTATCAGGGTGTCAGCGGCAGCAACTATTCAGGGTTTTACGGTGGTGTCTCAATTCCATTATGGAGTAGTAAAAATAAGGTAAAGGCTGCCGAAGCAAATTATGAGTATCAGCAATCCAATACCGAAGTAATAACTTCCTCGCTTTACACACAGTTTCAAGAAACCTATAATCAATACGAGTTGATGTTCGAAAAATACAACGAGTATCAAACCACAATGGGCAATTTAGATAGTGAGCAATTACTGTTTAAGGCTTATCAATTGGGCGAGTATTCGTTTATGGATTATTATCTGGAGCTTCAGTTTTATCGCAATGCTTCAGATAAAATGTTGCAAATGGAAAAAGACCTACAACTACTTCAAGCGCAAATATTAAAACATCAATTATAAATTTTAAAACATACACTAATGAAAATTTCAAAAATAATATTTACAATAGCAATAGCATCAACTTTTTTGGTAAGCTCTTGTAGAGATACAAAAACCGAAGCAACAGACGACCACGGTCACGAACACGATGCCGATGGCGGTCATATGGATGAAGAAGATGTGGAACAGGAAGAATTTGAAGTAGGAAAAGATTCTATGGAAATAAAGACAGAGGAACACGGTCACGAACACGATACCGACGGTAATCACTCAAATGATTCTGAAACTCACAAACACGATGACGATTCTGAACACCACGACCACTAAAAAATAAAAAGATATAAAAGATGAGATATATACTAATAGTGCTCGCCTTTTTGGCGATGTCTTGCAACAACAAGGCAGAAGATGCACACGCACACAACGAAGATGGAACTCACGCTGGAGAAGAAATTCCTCGATTGGACCACACCATTTGGACAAATAAAACCGAATTATTTGTAGAATTTCCTGCCTTAATTGTTGGTAGTCCCAGCAGGTTTGCAGCCCACTTTACGGCGTTGGATAAACATCAACCTATTCGCGAAGGTTCGGTTACAGTAAGTTTGATAAAAAACGATAAAGGCTTGCGCAATACTGCGGAAGAACCCTCATCACCAGGCATATTTTCGCCAACAATTCAACCTAAAGAAGCGGGAACATACCAACTTGTTTTTGAATTGAAAACCCCTGAATATTCAGATAAAATCACGATAGATGATGTTACTGTTTATGCCAATACCGACGATGCAATAAAAGCATTAGGTATTGCCGAAGAAGATGGAAGCATATCATTTTTGAAAGAGCAGGCTTGGAAAATCGATTTTCAAACTGCACCTGTAGTTTCAGGTAAAATTTATGATGTCGTGAACACTTCTGGTGTATGGATGCCCTCGCCAGGTTCTGTAAAATCGTTGGCAGCAAAATCCAATGGTGTGGTCGATTTTAAAGTAAATAATCTCACGGAAGGCACAGCAGTAAAACAAGGTCAACTTTTAATGAGCTTGAATAGTCAAGGTCTGGCTTCCAATAATTTGAGTACAGGTATCGCTTCAGCGAAAGCGAAATACCAACAAGCCAAATCTGAATTTGATAGAAAGAAAGAGTTGTACGACTCTAAAATTGTCCCAAAATCTGAATTTGAAAAAGTGGAGAGCGATTTTGAGATAGCAAAAGCGAACTACCAATCACTAACATCAGGTGTTTCAGGAGGAAGTAAACAAATTCGCGCACCTTTTGACGGCTTCATTAAGTCCATTACAGTTTCCAATGGCGATTATGTAGAGCAAGGTGTGGCGTTGGTATCAATAGGTACACATCAATCCAAAGTGCTGAAAACACAGTTAGCACCCAACTATGGACTTTCAATGGAGAATGTACAAGGCATTTGGTATCAAACCAAAGATGGACAATGGGCAAACGTAACCGATGCCGAAGGGGAAATTCTCTCTATCGGTAAAGATGTGGAGCGTGAAAACCCATTGATTTCAGTTTTCGCAAAAGTGAATGTAGAGGTCGATATGCCAGAGGGAAGCTTAACGCCTGTTCAAATAGCGATGGGAACTGCCACCCAAAACACTATGATTCCTGTGAATGCCTTATTGGAAGATTATGGAAGTTATTCGGTTATCGTCCAGCTTTCAGGTGAAAGCTTTGAAAGAAGACCTGTGAAAATTGGAAAGCGCAATGGCGAAAATGTAGAAATACTTCAAGGTCTGGAAGTGGGCGAAGTAGTTGTCACAACAGGAGCATACCAAGTTAAAATGGCTTCTATGTCGGGTTCAACTCCTGCTCACGGTCACGAACACTAATGAAATGTTGAATTATAAATTTTGAATGATGAAAAACGAAAAAGACAATATCATTTTAAATAAGTCCTTTGAATTTGCATTGCAAATTATTGAGCTTTATAAACAAATGAAAGCTCAAAATGAATATGTGCTTTCCAGACAGCTATTAAGAAGTGGGACAAGTATTGGAGCCAATGTGGAAGAAGCGACTGCAGCCATTTCCAAAAAAGATTTTACAGCCAAAATGTCTATTTCATCAAAAGAAGCAAGAGAAACAAGGTATTGGTTGAAATTGATTGATAAAAGTAATCTCGTCGATGTGAATGTAAAACTTCATTTAAACGAAGTGGAACAACTCATCAATATACTTACCGCAATTGTCAAAACTTCTCAAAATAAATAATTTAACATTTAAAATCTAACACTTAAAATTTCTTATATGTTAAACAAAATATTATCAATTTCACTTCATAATAGATTGCTCATTCTGTTGGGAGCAGTTGCATTGAGCGTGTTGGGTATTTATTATGCCCGAACAATGAACGTAGATGTATTCCCAGACCTTACAGCGCCAACGGTAACTATTCTTACCGAAGCGCACGGAATGGAGTCTGAAGAAGTAGAAAAATTAGTTACCTATCAATTGGAAACAGCCTTAAATGGTTCGCCAAATGTGCGAAGAATTCGTTCTTCATCTGCATCTGGAATTTCCATTGTTTGGGTAGAATTTGAATGGGGAACCGATATTTATCGGGCACGGCAAATTGTAAGTGAGCGCATCCCGATGGTTCGTGAAAATTTACCCGAAGGTATTGGCGCACCAACAATGGCGCCTATTTCATCCATTATGGGAGAAATTATGCTCTTGGGTGTCACGTCCGATAGTTTGTCGCCAATGGAGTTAAGAACCCTTTCCGATTGGACAATCAGACCACGTATAAAAGCGATTGGAGGTATTGCAAATGTTGTAGTTATTGGTGGCGATTATAAGCAATACCAAGTATTTGCCAACCCTGAAAAGATGAAGCATTACAATGTAAGTCTTTCAGAACTGGTAGAGCACGTTAAGGAAGCAAACACCAATGCGCCAGGAGGCGTCATCAATCAATATGGAAATCAATACATTATCAAGGGAAGCGGTAGAGCTTATGCGTTAGAAGATTTACAGGAAGCAGTTTTAAAACAAGTCAATGGCCAAACCATAAAAATCAAGGACGTGGCAACCGTTCAAATTGGTGCTGCCGATAAAATTGGAGATGGTTCATTAAATGCAAAACCAGCAGTTATTTTAACCATTTCAAAACAACCCGAAGTTAACACCTTAGAATTGACAGACCGCTTGGATGAAGCGATTACCGACCTGGAAAAGACCCTACCAAAGGGCGTCAACATCAAAAGTCAAATCTTTAGGCAGTCCGATTTTATTGATGCTTCTATTAGTAATTTGAACCAGACCTTATTGGAAGGAGCATTCTTTGTAATGATAATTCTTTTCATCTTTTTAATGAATTGGAGAACCACCTTAATATCCTTATTGGCAATTCCTATTTCATTATTGGTGTCTATCATCATTTTAAAATGGTTGGGTTATACCATCAACACAATGAGTTTGGGCGGAATGGCAATTGCAATTGGTGCTTTGGTGGACGACGCCATTATTGATGTGGAAAATGTCTATAAACGCTTGCGTGAAAATATTAGAAAACCAAAAGCAGAACGCGAATCAACTATAACGGTTGTTCGTGATGCTTCTGTAGAAATACGAAGTTCCATCATTATTGCAACTTTGATTATTATCGTATCCTTTATTCCGTTATTCTTTTTAAGCGGAATGGAAGGACGATTATTACAACCGTTAGGGATAGCATTTGTCACTTCGGTCTTGACATCGTTGATTGTTGCAGTAACAGTTACACCTATTTTATGCTCCTATTTATTGAACAACGAAAAGTTGTTGAACAAACAAGCAGACGGCACACGTGTGGAGCGTTGGTTACAAAAACATTATGGCAACCTCTTGGAACGAGCCACTAAAATTCCCAAAACCATTATTGGAACTACAGTAATTGCCTTTATCATCAGTCTTTTGGTTTTAACACAATTGGGGAGAAGTTTTTTACCTGAATTTAATGAAGGCTCTTTGGTTATTAGTGTTGTTGGCCCACCCGGAATGTCTTTGGAAGAAAGTAACAAAACAGGGAATTTAATAGAGACCATATTATTGGATTTACCCGAAGTGGAAGTTGTTACCCGAAGACAAGGGCGTGCCGAATTGGACGAACACGCACAGGGTGTAAATGCTTCCGAAATTGATGTGCCATTTGTTTTAAATGACAAAACCAAAGAAGAATTTTTCGAGGAAGTCCGAAACAAATTGAGTATTGCACCAGGTGTTAATATTACCTTGGGACAACCTATTGCGCACCGAATTGACCATATGCTTTCAGGTACACGAGCCAATATTGCAATTAAGATATTCGGTTCAGATTTGCAACGTTTGTTTGAAGTTGGTAAAAGCGTAGAGCAAAATATTAAAGACATTAATGGATTGGCAGATGTTGCGGTTGATCAACAAATTGAAGTACCACAAATACGCATCCAACCCAAACGTCAAATTCTTTCAGCTTATGGAATGACAGTTGGTAATTTAATGGAGCAAGTAGATATTGCTTTTGCAGGCGAAGAAGCAGGCGAGATTTATGAAGGACAGCAGTATTTTGATTTAGTGGTTCGCTATGAAAAACCGTTTCGAGATGATATAGAAAACATCGGCAATGCTTTAATCAGTTTACCAAAAGGTGGTCAAACCACTTTGGGCGAACTGGCAACGGTAGCTTCTGTAAGCAGTCCAAATACGATTAATCGAGAAGATGTACAACGTAAAATTGTAGTGGCTGCCAATGTTCAGGGCAGGGATTTACGTGGAGCAGTAAACGAAATAAAGGAAGTTGTTGCAAATAACGTGAATATGCCAGAAGGCTATCGAGTGCAATATGGTGGACAGTTTGAAAGCGAGTCTAAAGCATCACAGTTGCTTATGATAACCGCAATCATTGCAATAGCTATTATATTTTTGTTACTATACTATGAATTTAAAGATGTGAAATTGGCTTTTGTCGTATTGATAAATCTGCCCTTGGCTTTGATTGGAGGAATCTTGATAGTGTATTTTACATCAGGTATCATCAGTATTGCAGCAACAATTGGTTTTATTAGTTTGTTCGGTATAGCAACCCGTAATGGAATCTTATTAGTTTCTCGTTATGAGGATTTGAGAAAAGAAGGAATGAAAGGATTTCAGCTAATCAAAACAGGAGCATTGGACAGATTGAATCCAATCCTAATGACAGCCTTTACAACAGGTTTGGCATTAATACCATTGGCATTGAAAGGTGGCGAACCAGGAAGTGAAATACAAAGCCCAATGGCTGTGGTTATTTTGGGTGGTTTGTTATCGGCTACGGTGCTAAACTTGGTAGTTATTCCTTGTGTGTATCAGTTGGTAATTAGAAAAAAGTAGTTTTTATTACACAATAAAATTTAAAACAGGGCTGTTGAAAATGTAACAACAGCCCTAATTTTTTAACCGATTTTAAAACAATCTGATAACCTAACTTAAATAGACCATTTACGAAATAATTTAGTTTGACAAAGCCAACGCTAAAAGCAATACACATTTGCAATTATTCACGAATTTAATAGTGGTTCTGGTGTTAGTGAATATTTCACATTTCGCTCAATGCCAACGCTACAACAAATATTGCAAAAGAGTATATCTTGCCAACGCTCAAATCAATAATTTTTAATTGTACCTATGACGCTGGGTGCTTTAGGATATTATGTTATGTCAATTAAAAAAATTTATGAAAAAAAGCTATTGTTTTCAATTATATTCGGAATTGGTGGAATTTTAATTATTACACTTTTAAGTGGCCTTTATAGAAATTTTATAAATTTGATTTCACTAGCACTTTTGTAAAGTATGTGACTTTAACTTTTAAACGTTGTGCCTTTGCGGGCATAAAAGATAAATATTTAAATAAACAATATGAATTGGATATATAGTAGCAACGACCCGCTTTTTCAGACCTTAATAGGTTGTTTCATTATTTTTGTGGTCATCATAATTTTTACCAGGATCAGCGGTCTTAGAGCCTTTGCAAAATTTACCGCTTATGATTTTGCTTTTACCGTGGCTATTGGTAGTATTATTTCATCAACACTAACCTCATCCACATCTTTGGCTCATGGTGCTATTGCAATTGGGGGTCTTCTATTAATAACATTAATCTTTTCTTACCTACAACGAAAATTCCCAGCTTTAAGTAGATTAATATCAAACGCAGCTTTGCTTTTAATGGATGGCAACACAATTTTGCATGAGAATTTAAAAAATGCCCGAATAGAAGAGAATCAGTTAATTACTAAATTACGTGAGGCCAATGTACTCAACTATGACCAAGTTTTTGCCGTTGTGCTTGAAGCTACGGGAGATATCTCGGTGTTGCATGCAGCCGACAGTAATAAAAATGAGCGATTCGACAAAAAATTACTTTCAGGTGTGAGAAAAATACCATAATATAATTGGTTGTCCTTTACATCTATAAATAACGAAATGCGCGGTCGTAAGTTTAAGAAAAAATGAGAAAAATTCTACTTATCATATTTTATGTGATTGCAATAATTTCTGCGATTGGCTCTATACTTTCCATACTTAGGAATGCGGAAATTCGCTATTTAAAGATGCTTGATTTTCCACGCATTCAATTATTCATCGCTTCACTAATATGTTTGATAGCACTCTGGATAATTATAAAGAAGTGGAAATGGTATGATTATCTAATAATTTTCGGGCTGTTAAGTGGATTGTTTATTAATAGTACCTTCTTAATCAATTATACAAGCATAGTTCCCGTAGAAGTACCTTGGGCAAAAGATTTAAAATCTTCTAATGACCAATTCAGTCTTTTATTAGCGAATGTAAAGATGTCCAACAAAAATGCACAGCCCTTAATTGAATTGATCGACCTAAAAAAACCTGATTTGATTTTGGCAATGGAAGTAGATGAGTGGTGGAACGAAGAACTGAAAGTTCTGAAAAATGAATTTCCCTATTCTCAACACACAATCAACGAGGTTGCTTACGGCATGGTTTTGTACAGTAAATTTCCGTTAAAAGAGGTAGAAGTAGATTATTTAAACAATAAAAAAGTGCCTTCTTTTGAGACTACCATTACGCTCGTTAATGGTAAAAATATCAGTTTCCATTCGGTCCATCCTGTTCCACCTACGCATTTTAAGGACCTGCCCGACAATGCAGGTCAACAAGCAACTGCGCTACAAAAATTGGGCAAAGAAATTAAGGGTCGCAAATTCCCGACAATCGTAGCTGGAGATTTAAACGATGTAGTTTGGTCTTACGTAGATGACTTGACGGGTACAGAAAATATACTTTATGACGTTAGAGTGGGAAGAGGTTTCTTTAATAGTTATAACGCAAAGAGCTTTATAATGCGATGGCCGTTAGACCACGTTTTTGTAACCGAAGAATTTCGATTGCAAAAATTGGAACGTTTACCAAAAATTGGTTCAGACCATTTTCCAATGTTTGTGAAATTGCTATTAAAAAAATAGTTTGCCCCGAATGGTTTAAGCAAAATGTAATGCGCTTAATAAATAAAAAGAATAATTGATAAAAATCCACTAGAAAAATGATGGCAATTATTGTAGTTGCACTTATCGGCGCAAGCCCATTATCGGTTGCCGCGTTGTCAGGTTCTATACTATTATCAAATTTACCAGAAGCCGCAGGTGGAGCCAAAGAGATGTCAAAAAACGATAATTCAAAAAAGAAGGTTCTTATGTTTTGGATAGGTATTGCACTAATACTCTCCGCATCTGCGCTATTGGGCTATTGGGCTATTATTTATTAGCAGATGTTTCCCAAGAATATTTGAATTATATAAAATGTTTTGCAGGCGGAGCGGTTGTTGCATCACTAGCTTTGGAAGTTTTTCCGAAATCTTTTAAAAAGGATAAATATTAGACAGGATTAGCAACAACAATTGGTTTAATTTTGGCATTATACTTAAACACTTTAGCCCAATAAAATACTGCCGGCAAAAAGGTATCCCATAAAAGTACAGCACCTCTAACATCTCCCGTAATTAATACACTTTTAACCCTTTCCCTCGCTTCAATAACTTTGAAATAATTAATTTTGTATTTCGACTGCGCTCAGCAACCCCCATATGGTAAAGTTTAATGATTTAACAGCTAACATTATTTATTAAAAAAACACTACAAATGAAGTACGATCAAATACCCAGCAAACTCTTTATAAAAAACCGCAAAAACTTTATGGCACAGATGAAGCCCAAGAGTGTTGCGGTTTTTAACAGTAACGATATATACCCAATAGGTGCAGACAGCACCATGCCCTTTCAGCAGGCGCGCGATATTTTTTACTTAACCGGAGCTGACCAAGAGGAAACGATATTGGTTCTTTTTCCAGACGCACCAAATAAAGACCATCGCGAAATGCTCTTTGTACGTGAAACCAACGACCACATTGCCGTTTGGGAAGGTGAAAAACTAACCAAAGAAAAAGGCACTGAGGTAAGCGGAATAAAATCGGTTTACTGGTTAAAGGAATTCGACAAGATTTTCTTTGAAGTAATGACGCAGGCCGAACGCGTTTATTTCAACACTAACGAGCATTACCGACAAAGTGTGGAAACCGAAACCCGCGAAGATCGTTTCATTAAAAACACAAAAGAAAAATTCCCTGCGCACAGCTGGGAGCGCAGCAATCCAATCCTTCAGGCTTTGCGCGCCGTAAAAGATCAAGTTGAAATTGATTTAATACAGACAGCTTGCGATATTACTGAAAAAGGACTTAGAAGAGTTTTGAATTTCGTAAAACCAGGCGTTTGGGAATACGAGATTGAAGCCGAATATATGCACGAATTTTTAAGAAACCGTTCGCGCGGTTTTGCCTATACACCTATTGTAGGTAGTGGAAACAATGCAAACGTTTTACACTATGTGGTTAACAATCAACAATGTAAAAAGGGTGACTTAATATTGATGGACGTAGGCGCAGAATATGCAAATTACGCTAGCGATATGACCCGAACCATTCCCGTGAGTGGAAAATTCAGCAAACGCCAGCGCGAAGTTTATGATGCCGTAAAACGTGTAAAAGACGATGCAACAAAAATGCTTGTGCCAGGAAATTATTGGAAAGAATTTCATGAAGAAGTAGGGAAATTGATGACCAAAGAACTGCTAGGTCTAAAACTATTGGACAAGGCCGATGTTAAAAACGAAGATCCAAAATGGCCTGCCTATAAAAAATACTTTATGCACGGCACCAGCCACCATATGGGTCTTGATACGCATGATTACGGAGTGCTTTGGGAAAAAATGACCGACAATATGGTTTTCACCGTTGAACCGGGAATCTACATTCCAGAGGAAGGTTTTGGCATTCGCTTGGAAGACGATGTGGTTATCCAGAAAAAAGGCGAGCCTTTTAATTTGATGCGTAATATTCCCATTGAAGCCGAAGAGATTGAGGAAATTATGAATAAATAAAATTTAGAAAAAAGAGTGAAGAATAGAGACCTACACAGTTTATTAAGCTTGTAGGTCTTTTTTTCAAAAACAACAATTATGGACACCTCTTTTCTTTATGTTGGTATTTTTATAATCCTACTCGGAATAGTGGTAAAGCATTTCAAACTTTATTTCCTCATTGCAGGCTACAATACAATGAGCAAAGCCGATAAGAAAAAAGTGAAGATTGAAAAAGTAGCTACGCTATTAAGAAATGTATTTACTATTATAGGTGTGTCAATTATTTTATTGGGGATTACAAGTTCATATTTGGAAAACCCTGAAATGGCTAGCTATCTGTTTTTTCCAGTAGTAATAGTAAGTGTTATATACATGTTAGTCAAATCTAATTCTAAAGCCTATAAAAATTAGGTTTAATAAGCCTTTTCAAAACATGACTTTTTTCTTCAAAAACATTCCAATCTATTACAACACCTTTGGGAAAGGGCCGGCAATAGTATTGCTTCACGGATTTCTGGAAAGTTCCACTATGTGGAAACCATTACTGCCACAATTAACAGCGAATAATTTAGTGGTTACAATTGACCTACCCGGCCACGGAAAGAGCGGTGTTATTTCTGAAATCCACACTATGGAATTAATGGCTGAAGTTGTAAATGAAATATTGGAGCATTTGCAAATTACCTCGGCCACCTTCATCGGTCATTCCATGGGCGGTTATGTTGCTTTGGCCTATGCGGAACTATTTTCAGAAAAAGTGAAAAAATTAATTCTTCTCAATTCAACACCCGAGGCAGATTCTGAAGAAAGACGAGAAAATCGTAACCGGGCCTTAAAAGTTATTGATCAAAACCCAAGCGCTTTTTTTAGTATGGCTATAGGAAATCTATTTGCTGAAGCTTCAAGAGAAAAATTTAAAACTGAAATTGAAGCTTTAAAAACAGAAGCTTATTCCTTTCCCCTAGATGGCGTGAAGGCAGCAATAAAAGGTATGCGCGACCGAAAAGAACGGACAGCGATTCTGAAAAATTTTACGAAAGACAAACATTCAATTCTGGCAGACGAAGATCCTATTTTACCACTTATAGAAGCAAAGCAGTTGGCTGAGCAATGCGGGGTTTCAGTAAAAGTTATTGAAGGAGGACATATGAGTTTGATAGAAAATGTAGACCCTGTAATGGAATATTTACTTTTTATCGGATAAAACTTGCCGTTTGTCTAAAAAAACCTTATTATTGAGGTATTAATCCCAATTAATTTAACATAGATGGATAAAGTTATGCCCCAAAGCCGACCTCCAATCTTGAGCCTTATATGCACTGCATTTGGCCACGATTACATCGTAACCCGAAAAATTACAGATCACATTAGCGAATACAAATGCACCTGTTGTGGCAGGGAGGTATCAAATAGTTATTCTGGTAAATTTGAAACACTAACTTATAAGCGACGCGAAGTGAACGAATGTTTATATTCTTTTTTCAGAAAAAAGAAAAGGCTATCAATACATTAAAAGTACGAAGCTCTACTTCGAGAACAACTTTCCTTTAAATAAAGGAAACAAGGCTCGTTTGTTCATTCCGGAATTTTATTCGTTATTATTAAGCGCATTCCAACCTCTTGCAATTATAGGTATTTTGGTTCCTGCCCGGCTAATTAAATGTACTCCTTCCTTTTCGTCAGTTATATGACCAATTATAGATAGGTGTGGATTTGCTTTAATTTTTGGGAAATCTTCCGATTTAACAGTAAACAGCAATTCATAATCTTCGCCACCGCTCAAAGCTATAGTGGTACTGTCAAGATTGAACTCTTCGCAAGTAGAAATGACCTGTGGATCTAGCGGAATTTTATCTTCATATAAATTACATCCCACTTTAGAACTTTTACAGATATGTAATATTTCCGAAGATAAGCCGTCGCTAATATCAATCATCGCAGTAGGTTTCACGTCCAGTTCCTTCAGTAAATTAGGAATATCCTTCCGTGCTTCGGGTTTTAGTTGGCGTTCTACCAAATAAGAATACGGCTCCAAATCTGGCTGCGAATTAGGATTTACTTTAAACACTTCCTTTTCGCGCTCTAAGATCTGCAAACCCATATAAGCCGCGCCAAGATCGCCGGTAACTACCAATAAGTCATTTTCTTTTGAACCACTTCTGTAAACAGCTTCTCCTTTTTTCACGGTCCCCAATGCAGTGATACTTATTAACAAACCTGTGGTCGATGAGGTAGTGTCGCCACCTACTACATCTACATTATATAATTTTGCGGCGGCTTCAATACCTGCATAAAGTTCTTCTAAAGCTTCCACAGGAAATCTATTTGATGCCGCAATACTTACCGTAATCTGTTGGGGCTCGGCATTCATTGCATAAATATCAGAAAGGTTTACGATTACAGCTTTGTAGCCTAAATGTTTTAAAGGCATGTAGCTTAAGTCGAAATGCACTCCTTCCAAAAGCAGGTCTGTTGAAACAACTAGTTCCTTTTTAGAATCGCAGGCAATCACCGCAGCGTCATCGCCAATGCCTTTAACGGTTGACTTTTGTTTTATTATAAAATTTTTGGTTAGGTGGTCAATCAGACCAAATTCACCCAAATCTCCGATACTTGTGCTAGCATTATCTTTGTTCTCAAACATTTTGAATATCTATTGCTGTTTTCGGCAAAAATACACCATCACTACCAATAAAAAGAAGCTTGAAGAAGTTTTTAGAAAATACAGATTCAATAATTTAATTTTGCATACTTCTAATACTATACTAATATTTAACCTTTTGCGTTTGTAGGTTAGGTTATAATATAGTTACATTTAGCCCCTTTTAAACCTTAAACACTACAAATGAAAAGAATTTTACCAGTTTTCGTAATGCTACTAAGTACAATAGTCTTCGCACAAACACCTTGTGAAAATGGCATGGCAGGACCATATCCTTGCAATGGCTTAGACCTTTTATCTCGATTAAGCCTTAATGTTCTCGGTTCTGACAGAGGAAACGATTCTTGGGGATGGACCGATCCACAGGATGGAAAAGAATATGCCATAATGGGCTTGGGAAATGGAGCAGCATTTGTTGACATTACAGATCCTGTAAACCCAATATACCTAGGCAAACTACCAACACATACTGACCCAAGTACTTGGAGAGACATAAAAGTATACAACAACCACGCTTTCATAGTAAGCGAAGCCAGCGGTCATGGAATGCAGGTTTTTGACTTAACCCGCTTGCGCAGTGTTTCCAATGCTCCAGAAACTTTTACTGAGGATGCTCACTATAGTGGCTTTGGCAATTGCCATAATATTGTTATCAATGAAGAAACGGGTTATGCTTATGCAGTTGGAACCAGCACTTTTAGCGGAGGTCCACATTTCGTCAATATCCAAGATCCTTTAAACCCCGTTGCGGCTGGTGGTTTCAACGAAGACAATTATTGTCACGACGCACAAGTAGTTATTTATAACGGTCCTGATACAGATTATACAGGGCGCGAAATCTTTTTCGGAAGTAATGAAGACAGAATTTCTATCGTAGACGTAACAGATAAAAGTAATCCAGAAGGTATTTCAGTAGGTTTCTACGGGAGTGTGGATTATACACACCAAGGATGGCTTACTGAAGATCAGCGATATTATATAATGGGAGATGAACTAGACGAATCAACTTTCGGGTTCAACACTAGAACCATAATTTTTGATTTACTTGATTTGGACAATCCAGTGGTACATTTTGAATATGAAGCAGATGTTGCAGCAATTGATCATAACGGATACGTTAAAGGAAACGATTTTTATCTTTCCAGCTACCGCGCAGGATTGAGAATAATTGACATTAGTGATATTGACAACAGAAATATGGTTGAGACTAAATTTTTTGATACATATCCCTCTAGCAATTCTGCACGTTTTGACGGTGCTTGGAGTGTTTACCCATACTTCGCAAGCGGAAGTATAGTAATAAGCGATATCGATAGAGGTTTGTTTATTGTTAGGGATTCTACGCTAGGAATAAACGACGTTTCAACTTCCAGCTTTGCCGTTTATCCAAACCCTGCCAGTGATATGGTAAACATTACATCTAAAGGAGAGCCTATCGTTCAAGTTGAAATTTTTAATATGCTCGGACAAAAAGTGATGGATCAAAATTTTGACGAAAAACTTTCCGAAAACGTTGATGTTTCAAACCTTCAGTCGGGTATGTATGTAATGAAAATCAATTCAACTACGACTAACCGTTTATTGATAAACTAAAAAACAACTACATATCCCCTATGCTACAAGTTAAATTACAGAATTTAAAAACATTACCATTTCTTTTTGCCTTTTCCATAATTATTTTCTCCTGTGGAAAAGACGACCCTATAGACAGTCCTGAAGAACCCGAAATTAGTGGTGAAATAGAGTTTGTTAAAACCTACGGCGGAAGCGGAATAGACGAAGCCGTTTCAACGGTTGAGGCAAATGATGGAAACTACATGGTTTTTGGTACAACAAGAAGCACTGATGGAGATGTTTCTGGCAGAAGCGGGAATGATAGTGACTATTGGTTGGTTAAACTAACTAAAACTGGAGATATTATTTGGAGCAGAACTTATGGCGGCAGTGATGACGAAAGCGGCTCGCGCATTACCAAAACCAATGATGGTGGCTATCTACTTAGCGGTTATACAACAAGTGATGACGGCGACGTTTCAAACAACGCAGGATTCCAGGATTACTGGGTTCTTAAAGTAGATTCCGCCGGTAATAAGCTGTGGGACAAAAGCTTCGGATATTCTGGGAGCGATCAAGCCTATAATGCTTTTCAGACTTCAGATGGCGGATATTTCATTACAGGTTATTTTGACGTTTCAGCAAGTGGTGGAGATGGCAACGATGTTCAAAAAGGAGTGCTCCACGGGGTTGGCGAATTTTGGGGAATAAAACTAAAGGCCGATGGTACCAAAGAATGGAGACGTTACTTTGGTGGCAGCAATAATGATAGAAGCTATGATGCTATAGAAACAGCAGATGGCGGCTTCTTAATGACAGGCACTTCAGAAAGTGAAGACTTTGATAAAACAGATTCAAAAGGAAGCTACGATTATTGGGCAGTTAGGTTAACCGCTTCTGGTGATTTGGTTTGGACCAAATCTTTTGGAGGTGACGAAATTGACAATTCCTATGCTTCCATAAAAACACAAGATGGCAACTATATTATGGTTGGTGATGCCCGAAGTAGTGACCAAGACGTAACCTCTCCTCGGGGCAATGCCGATGCCTGGTTAATAAAATTTGATGACAATGGAAACAAGATTTGGCAAAAATCTGTCGGAGGAACACAATTTGATACCGCACAGAGTATTGTTCAGCGCACAAATGGAGATTATATTCTTTCTGGCCACAGCCGAAGTAACGATGGCGACTTACTAAGCAACAATGGTTTTAATGATGCCTGGATATTTGTAGTTGATGCAAACGGTGGCTTAAAATTTCAAAAAAGTGTGGGCGGTTCTGGACTTGATTTCCTTTCTGAAGCCATTGAAACAACTGACAACAAAATTTTAGCTGTGGGTAATTCAGAAAGTAATGATCTTGATATTCCTTTAAACCAAGGCTCCAAAGATTTTTTAATAGTCAAATTAAAATAAATTTAACAACTTACATCGATTCATTCAATCTATGAAAAAAATAGCTTTTTTACTCATCTTGGCATTTGGCATCTTTGGTTGTAGCAGTGACGATGATTCACAACAAGAAGTTCTAGGTTGTACCGACCCGCAATCATTAAATTACAATATATCCGCTACCAAGGACGATGGAACTTGTGAGTATGAGGTTTTAGGATGCACAGATCCCGCATCTTCAAATTATAATCCAGCCGCCAATACTGACGACGGTTCTTGTATTTATAATAAGAATGTTACCTTCAATTTTACCCAAAATTGGGATGGACAATCTGTTACCAATGCAGATTTTAATAATACAGTTTACACAAATGAATCTGGAAATTTTCTAAACATTTCAAAACTTCGTTATTTAATTTCAAGAATCTCGCTTCAGAAGGCAGATGGAACAACCGTTAATTTTGAAGAATATAAATTAATTGATTTGACAGATCCAGCTTCTCTGAACCTTACGCCAGCATTAATGGCATCCACCGGTGATTATACAGGTATTTCATTTGTTTATGGTTTTAATGAAGCAGACAACACCAGTGGTGCTTATCCAGATTTAAATGCCGCAAACTGGAACTGGCCATCTATGCTAGGCGGTGGTTACCACTTTATGCAGATGGAAGGCTCTTTTGATGATACTAGCGGCGCGCCACAACCTTACGCCTATCACAATGGGACTGCCCGTGTGAGCAATGGGGTTTTTGAGCAAAATTTTATCGCTTTTGATTTTAACCAAAATTTTACAATTACCGACGATGCTACCATTGAAATTAAAATGGACATTTCAGAATGGTACAAAAACCCACTACTATGGGATCTTAACGATCGCAGTGTAGATTTAATGATGAATTATTTGGCTCAAAAAGATATGCATAGAAATGGTGCAACCGTTTTCAGCATAGGAGCGATTACACAATAATTTTTAAAATGAAGGAACGGTCAAGAAAAATATATTTTTTATTGATGGCACTTTTGGCAATAGGTCTTTTTCCCTCCTGTTCTTCAAACGATCCAGATATTGTGGAGCCCAGTGAAGAATACGTGCCAACCCCCAAACCTTTGACCGTTCCTCCCATTTTTGCAAGGCTGTTACCTCCGCCGAATATACCGGCTGACAACCCCCAGACTGAAGAAGGAGTAGCTCTGGGAAGAAAATTGTTTTTTGACCCTATACTTTCCGGAAATGGAACACAGGCCTGCGCCTCTTGCCACAAACCGAGCAATTCTTTCACAGACGACTTGCAATTTAGCGTTGGCATAGATGGTATTGCAGGCACTCGCAATTCCATGCCAATTTATAATTTGGCCTGGAGTATAAACAATAAACTTTTTTGGGATGGCCGCGCCCAAGGCGCTGAAATTCAAGCGTTGGAACCAGTTACCAACCCAATAGAAATGCACAATACTTGGGAAAACGCCGTTGCCAGTTTACAAAGCCATGTTAATTACCCAGAACTTTTTAAAAAAGCCTTCGGAACAAATAGTATAACCAAAGAATTAACCGCCAAAGCGCTTGCACAATTTGAGCGAACACTTATTTCTGCCAATTCGCCATTTGACAAATATGTATTAAATGAAGGCACGATCACACCTCAAGAACTGAACGGTTTTCAGATATTTATGGATGAATCCCGAGGCGATTGTTTCCATTGCCACGGAAACGAGAACAGCCCGTTGTGGACCGATAATATTTTTCACAATAACGGTTTAGATGCAATTATTACAGACAAAGGCCTAGGTAATGTAAGTGGCGACCCTAATGATGACGGCTTGTTCAAATCTCCATCACTCCGCAACCTGGCCTTTACTGCGCCGTACATGCATGACGGTCGTTTTGCTACTTTAGATGATGTTATAAATCATTACAGCGAAGGTCTTGTGTATTCCAGAACAATTGACCCGTTGATGAAAGCGGTATCCCGGGGTGGAGTTCAATTAACGGCATCAGAAAAAGCCGATTTAAAAGCATTTCTTCTTTCACTTTCAGATCCATCCTTTATCAACAATCCAGATTTTCAAAATCCCAATTAATTTTAAAGTTTTTTCCGCTTCAATAAACCAATTAAAATTGGTATGTTAATTATTGTTTAAAACTATCGCTTCATAGTTTTAAAATCCCGCATCCGTATGGTTGAAAGTGCTAATTGATGTATATTTGCCCTCTAATTTAGAATTAATCTACATATGATTAAGATAAGTGAAAATGCCAAATCAAAGATTGCACAATTAATGTCTGAAGAAGGCTTCAATATTGTGCAGGACTTTGTACGAGTTGGCGTTAAAAGCGGTGGCTGCTCTGGCTTGAGTTATGAATTGAAGTTTGATCACAGCCTAGGCGAAAACGATAAGCTTTTTGAGGAGGACCAAGTAAAAATAGCCGTGGACAAAAAAAGCTTTCTATACCTAGTAGGAACAACCCTTGAATACAGCGGTGGACTGAACGGAAAAGGATTTGTTTTCAAGAATCCAAACGCTAATCGCACTTGTGGATGTGGCGAGAGTTTTTCGCTATAAAAAGTACCCCTAACCCACGTGGTAGGAACTGAATATTGATTTACTGAATACTGAATACAAACTAAATGACGAAATATACCGAAGACGATCTAAAAAAAGAATTGGAAACCAAAGAGTACGAATATGGTTTCTATACCGATATTGAATCTGACACCTTTCCCGTAGGATTGAACGAAGACATAGTTCGCGCTATTTCAATGAAAAAAGAAGAACCTGAATGGATGACTGAATGGCGCTTGGAAGCTTTTCGTTATTGGCAGACAATGGTGGAGCCAGATTGGGCTAATGTGCACTACACGAAACCGAACTTTCAAAACATATCTTACTATTCTGCTCCAAACAAAAAGCCTAAATATGATAGCATTGACGACGTAGATCCAGAGCTTTTGGATACCTTTAAACGTTTAGGGATTTCTTTGGACGAACAAAAGAAACTGGCCGGTGTCGCTGTGGATATTGTAATGGACTCCGTTTCTGTGGCAACTACGTTTAAAAAGACTCTTGGGGAAAAAGGAATCATTTTCTGCTCTATTTCCGAAGCTATAAAAGAGCATCCAGAATTAGTTAAAAAATATTTGGGAACTGTTGTTCCTCAGCGCGACAACTTTTACGCGGCTTTAAACAGTGCCGTTTTTAGTGATGGTTCTTTTTGCTACATTCCAAAAGGCGTTCGTTGCCCAATGGAACTTTCTACCTACTTCAGAATTAATCAAGCAGGAACGGGACAGTTTGAAAGAACGCTAGTTATAGCTGACGAAAGTAGCTACGTAAGTTATCTGGAAGGATGTACGGCTCCAAGCCGTGACGAAAACCAACTGCATGCGGCCGTTGTAGAATTGATTGCTTTGGATGGTGCCGAGATAAAATATTCAACGGTTCAAAACTGGTTTCCTGGTAATAAAGAAGGTAAAGGTGGTGTTTATAATTTTGTGACCAAGCGTGGAATTTGTGAGAAAAACGCAAAAATCTCTTGGACACAAGTGGAAACCGGAAGTGCTGTAACTTGGAAATACCCGAGTTGTATTTTAAAAGGAGATAATTCTATCGGTGAATTTTACTCCATTGCAGTAACCAATAATTTTCAGCAAGCAGATACGGGAACAAAGATGATACACATTGGAAAAAACACAAAAAGCACTATTATTTCCAAAGGTATTTCAGCAGGAAAATCTCAGAACAGCTATCGTGGTTTAGTAAAAATTCTGCCAAATGCCGACAATGCCCGAAACTTTTCACAATGCGATTCATTGTTGATGGGCAATAGTTGTGGTGCACACACCTTCCCCTATATTGAAGTAAAAAACAAAACCGCCCAAATAGAACACGAGGCCACGACCAGTAAAATTGGTGAGGATCAAATTTTCTATTGTAACCAACGCGGTATAGATACTGAAAAAGCCATTGCACTAATAGTGAATGGTTTTAGCAAAGAGGTGCTGAATAAACTTCCGATGGAATTTGCCGTAGAAGCGCAAAAGCTATTGGAAATCAGCCTTGAAGGATCTGTTGGATAATTTATAGTCTCAATATTTTTATAATCTAAATCAGCTATCAATTATGAAAAAAATCATTTTGTTGTTAATGCTTTCAGCAGTAGTTCTTTCTTGTAAGAATTCAGAAGAAAAAAATGAGGATGCTACAGAAGTTACTACTGAAACAGTAGAAAAACTAACAGCCTATAAAGGAGATTTTATTGATTCCAACGGCGCAATGGTGCTAATGGGAAATAATTTTATTTATGGCGTAAAACGCAACTTGCTATCTGAAGAACTTTCTAAGCAAGTGGCGGGAGTAACAAAGAGTGATTTGGACATGGTTAGTGTAATAGTTCGCGGATCAGTCTCAAAAAACACTGAAAACGACAGCGAATGGGAAGAAATATTGACAATTACTGAAATTATGAGAGTTGCCGACAAACCATCTGAAGAAGTTATTAAACTAAATGAAACAGCAAAGAAAAATTAAAATGTTAAAAATAAAAGATTTATACGCCGGAATTGAGGGAAAAGATATTCTACAGGGAATAAACCTAGAAGTGAAAGCCGGTGAAGTACACGCAATAATGGGACCCAACGGTTCTGGAAAAAGCACATTGGCATCTGTAGTTGCGGGAAAAGAAGAGTTTGAGGTTACAAGAGGCTACATCACTTTTGATAACGAAGATATTTCAGAGTTAGATCCAGAAGAGAGAGCGCACAAAGGCATATTTCTTTCGTTTCAATACCCTGTGGAAATTCCCGGTGTTTCGGTTACCAACTTCATAAAAACGGCAATTAACGAAACCCGAAAATCAAAAGGGCAGAAAGATATGCCAGCTTCTGAAATGTTGAAAATGATAAAAGAAAAGGCAGATATGCTGGAAATAGACCGAAAGTTTCTTTCGCGTTCCCTAAACGAAGGTTTTTCTGGAGGTGAAAAGAAACGCAACGAAGTATTCCAAATGGCGATGCTTGAGCCAAAACTAGCCATTCTTGACGAAACCGATTCAGGATTGGATATTGACGCGTTGAAAGTTGTAGCTAACGGCGTGAACAAACTGAAAAGCGAAGACAACGCAGTAATAGTTATTACGCACTATCAGCGCCTCTTGGATTATATAATTCCCGATTTTGTACACGTAATTATGAACGGAAAAATAGTAAAATCTGGCACCAAGGAACTTGCTTACGAGCTTGAAGAAAAAGGTTACGATTGGATTAAAGAAGAATTAGTTTAAAAATAGTTATAGCCTATGGTTTGTGTTTTTTCATAACCCATAACTCATAACTCATAACTGAAAAAGATGAGTTTTAAAGACAAATTATTATCATCATACATTGCTCTCGAAGATTACCTAGAGTTTGATTCGCCATTACACGATGTGCGGAACAACGCCATTAAAATCTTTGAGGAAAAAGGTTTTCCTACAAAAAAGGAAGAAGCTTGGAAATATACTTCGCTCAATTCACTGCTGAAACCAGATTACAGCGTATATTCAAACAAAGAACGAAATGTTGAGCTTAAAAATGTACGCAAGTATTTCCTTCATGAAATAGACACCTACAAACTTGTTTTTGTAGATGGGGTTTACAATTCCTTCCTTTCAGAAACCACGCACGATTCGCTGGATGTTTGCTTAATGTCCGCAGCACTTAACAAAAGCAAATACAAGCCAATCATTGAAACATATTTCAACAAAGCAGCAAAGAGCGACAGCCTAACTTCGCTGAATACAGCTTTCACCAAAGAAGGCGCATATATTCACATTCCGGCGCATAAAGAAGTTGAAAAGCCTATTGAAATAATCAATTTTTCTACTGGTAATGAAGCCGCGATGTTTCTGCAGCCAAGAAATTTAATCGTGGTTGGGGAAAATGCCCACGTTCAAATTATTGAGCGTCACCAAAGCCTTTCCAGCAATGAAGTTTTGACCAATTCGGTGACAGAAATTTTCGCTGAAAAACGCGCTTATGTGGATTACTATAAAATTCAAAATGACGAGCCAACTGCTTCTTTGATAGACAGTACATTTATCTCGCAGCAACGCGATACGGTTTGCCGGGTGCATACCTTCACATTTGGCGGAAATTTAGTTCGCAACAATCTCAACTTTTATCAAAACGGTGAACATTGCGATTCTACGTTAAAAGGAATTACAATTATTGAAAGAAAGCAGCACGTAGACCACAATACTTTGGTACATCACATTGCGCCAAACTGTGAAAGTCATCAAGACTACAAAGGGCTGTTTGCAGAATCATCTACAGGTGTTTTCAACGGAAAAATTGTAGTTGAAAAAGATGCCCAAAAAACAGATGCTTTTCAACAGAATAATAACATCCTTATTGACGATAAAGCCACGATTAATGCGAAGCCACAGTTAGAGATTTTTGCAGACGATGTAAAATGTTCGCACGGCTGCACTATTGGCCAATTTGATGAAGACGCTTTATTTTACTTGCGAAGCCGCGGCATCGGTTTAAAAGAAGCCAAGGCATTATTGATGTACGCTTTTGCAAACACCGTTTTGGAAAGTGTAAAAATTCCAGAACTAAAAGTGCGAATCAACAAGCTTATCGCTAATAAAATTGGGGTTAGTTTGGGGTTTCAGCTTTAAAAAAACAGCCGCGAATTCACGAATAATATAATTTATAACTCGTGAATTCGTGGCAAACCATAAGCCCTGAATTACAAATTCATAAAAATTTTAAATGCCCTTCAACATTCAAAAAATACGTAACGATTTCCCAATCCTTTCCCGAAAGGTAAATGGCTATCCGTTAGTCTATTTGGACAATGCTGCTACTTCACAAAAACCGCAGCAGGTAATTGATAGCATCGTGGATTATTACAGCAATTACAATGCAAATATTCACCGTGGTGTTCATACACTTTCACAGGAAGCTACGGATGCTTATGAAGGAGCGCGACAAAAAATCCAAACTCATTTCAATGCCAAGGAAGCCTACGAAATCATTTTCACCGCAGGAACAACGCACGGAATAAATCTAGTTGCAAACGGTTTTTCAGAAATTCTAAAAAAGGGAGATGAAATAATCGTTTCGGCGATGGAGCATCACAGCAATATTGTGCCGTGGCAAATGCTTTGTGAAAAAACTGGAGCTATTTTAAAAGTGATTCCGATGAACAAGGAAGGCGTTTTGATTTTTTCAGAATACGAAAAATTGCTTTCGGAAAAGACGAAACTTGTTTTTGTAAACCATATTTCTAACGCATTGGGAACAATAAATCCGATTGCTGAAATCATTGAAAAAGCGCGCCAAGTTGGAGCTGCTGTTTTAGTTGACGGCGCACAATCCTGTTCGCACGTAAAACCTGATTTACAAAAATTGGATGTAGACTTCTACGTTACTTCAGCACATAAAATGTGCGGGCCAACTGGCGTTGGAATTCTCTATATGAAAGAAGAATGGGGCAACAAACTACCTCCCTACCAAGGCGGTGGAGAGATGATTGCCGAAGTTACTTTTGAAAAAACTACGTATGCCGGTCTTCCGCATAAATTTGAAGCTGGAACGCCCAATATTTGTGGCGTAATTGCTTTTGGAGCCGCGATTGATTATCTAAACGCTATCGGTTTTGAGGAGATTGAAAAGTACGAGAACGAGCTTTTAAAATACGCCACCCAAAAATTATTGGAAATAGAAGGCTTGAAAATTTACGGCACAGGCCCTGAAAAAACCTCGGTAGTTTCTTTCAATATTGAAGGCATCCATCCCTATGATATCGGGACGATTGTAGACAAATTGGGTATTGCTGTGCGTACAGGCCACCACTGTGCTCAACCTATTATGGATTTTTATAAAATTCCCGGAACGGTCCGGGCATCCTTTGCATTTTACAATACTTTGGAAGAAGTGGACGCATTGGTAAACGCCGTAAAAAAAGCCAAAATGATGTTAAGTTGACGAATAGCACACATTTAAAACTTGAACTTTGAATTCTTAAACTTTAAATTAGAAACTCATGAAAACACTTGCCACATTATCCATTCTCATTTTTACAATATTTTTTACAAGCTGCGATGAAACCAAAAAAGTAATCGACGTTGCCGGAAGCGTTCAGTTAACGGGCAGTTATACCGTTTCTTCAATAAATGGAAAGAAACTTACCAATACCACAAATCCAACTTTTACGATGTCAGCTTTGGATAACTCCTTCCGAGGGACCACGGGTTGCAATTCAGTTTTTGGAAACTATACCCTTGATCTTTACAGCATCGGTTTTGGCGATTTAGCGGTTAGTGAAAAAATGTGTATGGACAAAAATATTATGAAAACCGAAAGAGATTTTTTGGACGCATTGAATAATACTGGATCTTACGATTTACAAAATGGAGTTCTAACATTTTATTCTAAAACAGACCGCAGTGTTGTGCTCAGTGCTACCAAAGACACAAACAACTAAAAAAGAACTATGACGATTGAGGCAATACAGGAAGAATTAATTGACGAGTTTTCAATGTTTGAAGACTGGATGCAGCGCTATGAATATATGATAGATCTTGGCAAATCACTTCCGCTGATTGACGAAAATTTAAAAAACGACGATAAATTAATCAAAGGCTGCCAAAGCAAAGTATGGCTAAATTCTGAATTGAAGGAGGATAAAATCATTTTCACCGCAGATAGCGATGCCATTATTACTAAAGGAATAATTGCGGTTTTGGTACGTGTTTTCTCAGATCAAAAACCACAGGCAATACTTGATGCAAATACTGATTTTATTGATGAAATAGGTTTGAAGGAGCACCTCTCGCCTACCCGTGCAAACGGTTTGGTTTCTATGATAAAACAAATGAAAATGTATGCCTTAGCGTACCAAACACAACTTAAAAATTAAAAAAATGGAAACAGAAATAGATATGGCCGAGTTGGGCGAAAAAATAGTCGCAGTTATAAAAACCATATACGATCCCGAAATTCCTGTAGATATATACGAGCTAGGATTAATATACGATGTATTTGTAAACGAGGACATGGAAGTTAAAGTACTGATGACTCTTACAACTCCAAACTGCCCAGTAGCCGAAAGTCTGCCAATGGAGGTAGAAGATAAAATTAAATCAATGAAAATGATAAAGGATGCCGAAGTAGAAATTACTTTCGATCCGCCGTGGAGCCAAGAACTTATGAGCGAAGAGGCAAAGCTGGAATTGGGGATGCTTTAAAAAAAGTGTTCAGTGTTCAGTACGCAGTATTCAGTAAATGTGAGGAGTTAAAATGGCAGGCTGAGGGTAAACTAAAGTCGAAGCCCTTGCGAGACTTAAACAATATGAACGAAGAAATAATAAATCGCGTAGCGAACAGCAAACTTGTAACATTTAATCTTGAGGAACTATACCTAAAAGGTGAGCGGGTTTCTTTTGATATTTCGCAGTGGTTGCTGGAAGGAATTGTGCTTCGCGAAAGTGAATTTCGTGAAAATGCAAAGGAGTACGACTGGACCCAATATCAAGATAAATTTGTGGCTCTTTATTGCAGCACAGATGCCATTATTCCCGGTTGGGCTTATTTACTTTTATCACTTCATTTAGCTCCTTTTGCCGCAAAAGTTACCGTTGGAAACTTGGAAGAATTGGAAAGCATACTTTTTGCAGAATTACTTCAGAATTTGGATGTTTCAGAATTTAAGGGCAAATCAATAATCATAAAAGGTTGCGCCCACAAACCCATTCCGCAGAATGCTTATGTGCTCTTGGCTCAAAAACTACAGCCCATTTCTAAAAGTATTATGTACGGTGAAGCCTGTTCTTCTGTCCCTCTCTTTAGGAGGAAGTAGGAAATCAATTTTTTCCTTTTAAGATTTCATAAAAAAATTGAATTGACTCATTTCTTTGTCAATTTTTCAAAAGAGTGAGTATTTTTGCACAAACAAAACTCCATTAAATATGAATAAACTTCTACTTCTTGCAGTTCTTTTAGCTGCACCATTGGCACTACTTGCCCAAGAAGAAGCTCCAAAAGATACAATCCCAAATGGCTGGACACGCACTGGAAATCTTTCATTATTGTTTAATCAAGCAGCTTTCAATGCTGAATGGACCGGCGGTGGAACTTCCAATTATTCTGGAAACCTTTCACTAACTTATGATTTTAATTACAAGCAGGATAAGCTTTCATGGAATAACCGCTTAACCGGGGAATATGGCATCACCAAAAACAAGGATGATAAATATTCGCGTAAGACAAACGACCGTTTGGAGTTCAATTCCATTTTAGGAAGACAGATTAAAGAAAGCAATTGGTATTATTCTTTGTTTTTGAACTTCAAAACTCAATTTGCAAAAGGGTATGAATTCAATGAAGATCTTAATCCAGACAACGAAGGTTATCGTACGGAAACCACACATATTTTATCTCCAGCATATATTCAGTTTGGCCCCGGTATATTGTGGAAGAAAAGCGACAATCTGTATGTGAACATTTCACCTGCCACTGCAAAATTTATAATGGTTGATAAAGATTTTACAACTGTAAATGAAAGTGTTCCGGGTGCTTTGGATGCTTATAACAAAAATAAATACTTTGGAGTGGACGCTAATGAAACCACCCGATTTGAGTTTGGTGCTTCAATTTCTGGGTATGCAAAATTTAATATAATGGCGAATATTTCCGCAGAGAACATTTTGAATCTTTATTCAAACTACTTGGAAGATCCACAAAATGTTGATATTGACTACACCTTTAATCTTGTGATGAAAGTAAACAAATACATCACTTCAAACGTAACTTTTCAGGCTATTTATGATGACAATGCCGTGCAGGGTTTCCAGATTCGTGAAGCTTTGGGCGTTGGGGTAACGTACGGTTTCTAGAAAAATATAACACGAAAAAGAGCCGATTAAAATAATTGAATGGCTCTTTTAACAGCTTTACGTGCGAAAGACCTACTCCTCCTCGGTATATTCATCGTACAAAAAGCTGTTGTACGGAAAGCGGGTGGTGTGTATTTCTTTCACTTTATCATAAACAAGCTTTCTGAATTCACTAAAATTTTCTTTATTCAATGCTGAAATAAAGATAGCATCGCCGTTCAGTTTTGCCATCCAGGTTTGTTTCCATTCTTCCAGAGTGTAATGTGCTTTGGTTTTTTCGGTCATTAAATCGTCTTGTTCAATCTCCTCAGCTTCGTAAACGTCAATCTTATTGAAAACCATTATTGTAGGTTTATCGGCGCTTCCTATTTCTTCTAGAATCTTATCTACGGAATCAATATGATGTTCAAATGACGGGTGTGAAATATCCACAACATGTAACAGCAAATCTGCCTCGCGAACCTCATCCAATGTGCTTTTGAAGGATTCCACAAGTTGCGTTGGCAATTTTCTGATAAAACCTACCGTATCTGTAAGCAGAAAAGGAAGATTCCCAATAACCACTTTCCGAACGGTAGTATCCAAGGTTGCAAAAAGTTTGTTTTCTGCAAAAACATCACTTTTGCTTATTACGTTCATCAACGTAGATTTTCCCACGTTTGTATAACCCACCAATGCTACGCGCACCAAAGCGCCACGATTGCCACGTTGCACTTCCATTTGACGGTCAATTTTTTTTAACTTGTCTTTTAGCAATGCAATTCGGTCACGAACAATACGTCTATCGGTTTCAATTTCTGTTTCCCCCGGACCGCGCATCCCGATTCCTCCACGCTGGCGTTCCAAGTGAGTCCACATACCTGCAAGCCGTGGCAACAAATATTGATATTGTGCAAGTTCCACTTGTGTTCGGGCATAGCTTGTTTGTGCTCGCTGAGCAAAAATATCTAGAATTAAGTTGGTACGATCCAATACTTTACAATCCAACGATTTTTGAATGTTTTTTTGTTGGCTGGGCGAAAGCTCATCATCAAAAATAACTACACCCACCCCGTGTTCTTCCACAAAATTTTTCACTTCCTCCAACTTTCCGGTACCAATAAATGTTTTGGGATTGGGAACTTCCATTTTTTGTGTAAATCGTTTCAGTACTTCCCCTCCTGCAGTGTAAGCCAAAAACTCAAGTTCGTCAAGGTATTCTTCAGATTTTATTTCGTCCTGAAATTGTGTTATCAGCCCAATTAAAACTGTTTTTTCGTATGAAATGTCCGTTTGCTCTATCATAAAGTAATTTATAGAACAAATGTACAAAACACATAGCAAGAGTTTTTCGTACTTTACAAGCAATTAACACCTTTTCACTATTTAGGAATGAAAAAACTTTACACCGCAGCATTTTACAATCTTGAAACCCTTTTTGATACTATGACAGCAAAAATATTGGATGATGATTTTACGCCAAATACTGAAATAGACTGGAAAAAGCATTACAATAAAAAGCTGAAGAAACTGGGAAGAATTATTTCGCAGATCGGTTTCGCCGAGACTACACATCCTGCCGTACTTTCATGTGTTTCCAAAGTAGAAAACGAACCTGTGGTTCTGCACACTTCGATTCACTATACGAACGAGGAATTGATACCGCGCTCCTTTTCCGAAGAAATTATTTTGAAGTTTTGTAAAATAAAACAATGACCTTATTCTATTAAAAATTTAATAAATTAAGCCTTTAAAAATATTAACACCAATGAAAGGAAAACAACACATATTCATCTTACTAATGTTGATGTTTGTGTTTTCTATTCTTAAAACCCAAGCGCAGCAAGACCCGCAGTACACACAATATATGTACAATATGAATGTGGTTAATCCTGCATATGCGGGCTCCAAAGAAAGCCTTTCCCTTACTGCACTTTACAGAAACCAGTGGTCTGGTCTGGAAGGTAATCCTGTGACGTTTACCTTTTCGGCCCATTCTCCCATCACTAAAAAAATAGGGCTTGGGCTTTCGGCAATAAAAGATGAATTGGGTCCATTTCGCGAAACAAATTTGTTTGCCGATTTTTCTTATACGCTTCAGTTGGCGAGTAGCGTAAAAGTAGCATTTGGTCTTAAGGCTGGGGTAACCTTTCAGGATGTTGGGCTGGTAAATTTAGAAGTGCAGGATCCCAACGACCCGCTCTTTTCGCAGGATATAAATAATACGTATCCCAATATTGGCGCTGGTGCTTTTCTGTATGGCGAAAAATTTTATGTAGGTTTATCTGTTCCGAATATGTTGAAATCTGTTCATTTAGACGAAAACGGCATCAAGTACGGCTCTGAGACGAATCATTATTTTATTACTGCAGGATACGTTTTCCAACTTTCTGAAAACGTCAAGCTGAAACCATCTATTATGGTGAAATCTGCTTTTAATGCGCCAGTTTCTTACGACGGAAACCTGAACGCACTATTTTATGAGAGGTTTGAACTTGGGGTATCCTACAGATTGGACGATTCCTTCAGCGGCTTGGTTGGGTTTCAGATTACCCCGAACATTCGTGTGGGATATGCTTATGACCGTGTAATTTCAGATTTGAAAGCAGAAGGCCCACATTCTCATGAAATAATACTAACTTTTGATGTTTTCTTTAGTCCGCCATCAATAATTTCACCTCGGTTTTTCTAACCAAAATTTGCTTTTCAGCAGCCGGATTTTAATTTGAATTGATAACTATTTCATCAAATTCATAGGTTCCGTCAAAATCTTCCTCACCACTTCCCACATACTTTAAAGCTATGTATCCACCACCTGTGATACACTCCAAAGAAACGTTGCCAGAAGGAAACCATCTTGCAAAAGGATCATCGTCCTGTGTAATGTATGCCGCGGACAATAAATCCCAAGTTGCAGAAGTAATATTATCTGGATTTCCGTCCCAATCACTTGAAAATAGTAATTCCAAAGTACTTCCATCAGCAAAACTGTTTGAGGTTTTAAAATTCAAGGTTTCCCCATCTTGGGCATCAAAATTTACCTGCGGTGTAATAAGCCAAGCAATATTTCGGTCATCGCCAGAGTTGAACGCCTGCATTCTCGCCGAAATACCTAAGGAAGGGTTATTTCCGCCAGCGGTGTATGCTTCCCAAGTTTCAGAGCCAGCTTCCACGTAATTGGTCCATCCATTTCCCGTAATTGGATTTCCAGGGGATTGGGTTTCAAAGAAATCGCTAAATAGAACGTTGTTTCCCGTTGAAGACGCCAAACCACAATCAATTTCCGATGGGTCGCAACGGTCTTCATTATCAAAATTTATCGTGGAAGGATCATTTACCACAACATTGAAGATTTCTCCGAAGAAATTATAGGTGAGTATGCCATCTAGAGAGCCTCTTCCGTTTGGGAGAAGCAGTGCTTTAAAATCTGCAAAAGTGCTGGTACTGAAAACGGCTGTTGCCCCAGTGACGCAACTTTCCAAAGTGCGCTCTCCATCAAACTGGTCTGATGGTTCAGCTGCAAAGGTTTTCCGGTTATTGCCCACGGCATCATTGCGGTTAAACTGCACATCGTTAAGCCTGATGTACAGATTGGTTTTTAAATCAGTAAAATCTGAAATGTTTATTGGCAAGGGTTCAATTGCTGCCACATCCACATCGCGAATCAGAAAAACGAACATTGTAGATTCCGCGATTTTCTCGATATTATTTCCGTCTCTAATTCCTAAAGTGAGTACACCGCTATCAATACCCACAGTTAGGTTATTGAGCTTCACATAAACCTTTCTTCCAAATTCGAAGGTTGTGAAAAGTGGGCTCACATCTATTAAAACCTTAACGCCTGCGCTTGGATTTGAAACGCTGTTTTGAATAATCAATTCCTCAAAAAAGTTTCCGCCCTCATCGTTGGAAATTACGTATCCAGTAATATACTTGTCGTTTTCTTCAAAAGTTAAAATGGCGTCTGGGTTGCCGGTCGCGGTCTGCTCTTGTTCCAACAAATCGCGCAAGGCTGAAATTTCAATGACATCATTTTGGTCAATATCTGGTGGGACCACTTCAGTAATTGGCACATCGTAATCATCGTCTTTCACACAAGACAGTACCATTATCAACACAAAGAATAATAGTGCGCAGAGCTTATAGAGATTTCTTGTTTTCATAATAATGGTTTTATATATCATTTAAAATCGAACATATAGGTTTAAGTAATATGTAGTTCCGTAACCAAAGAAATAACGAGTTCCGAACACTGGAGTATCCCTGTTTTGTTCTTCCCGCACCGAATGATAATCTGCCAATCGCGAATCTTCAAAACCCCCCGTTTTGTAGCTTTGATCTAAAATATTACTTACGGTTGCGAAAAAGCCAAGAAAATAATTCCTAATTCTCCACGATTTTCCACCCACCACATTTATGAGCATATAGTCCTCAAATTCTTCTTGTTTCAAAAGTGTTTTTGCGATTTCGGGATCGTAATCGTTAAATGTTTGCCCATCAGCATCAAATGTAAAAGCGTCCGACCTTCTTAAAGTACTTACATCCACATAGGCATTTGAGAAATAGTTTCCCGTTACCCCAAACCACCAAAAAGCTGGGTCGCGATATTCAAAGCCTACTTGATATGCCCTTTCTGGGCCACCGGCAAGGTGATAATCTTTCAGTTTTGTTGTTCCATCGCCAAAAGTAAGTATCTCAAAATCTTCGCTTGTTAAATACTGTTTTGGATTGTTTGTATATACGTTTTGACCAAAAGCGGCGGCGGCTTTCAGTTTAATTGTGGGCGTTATTTGTGCTTCCAAGCCAAGCTCTGCCCCTAACTTTCTTGAGTTTATACCATTAATCACCTCTTGTACAAAAGCATTGCCGTCTTCAAAACCCTGAGCAGATTCAGTAAAGAAAAAGTTGATTTCGGTCTGCTCTTGGATTGTGTTGTAATAGCCGGTTAATCGGGCTTTCACAATCGGAGAACGGAAAATATAGCTAAAATCAACGTTCTGAAATTTTTCATCTTCCAAACCAATTACAACAGTATTATTTTGCCTAGAGTTGCTGAAAGAATTTCGAAGCGATGGAGCTTTTGTGAAATATCCTGTGTTGAAATCAAGCAAATGTCTTCCGGTTACTTTAAAGGTAGCTCCTGCTTTTGCGCCAAAGTTGGTGAAGCTCAGTTTTTCACTTTCACCAAGTGATAGCTTTCCGGGGTAGTTTCCGTTTTCAAATAAACCGTTTCGCTGATAGCTGGTTTGGGATGCCGTCGCAGCTATATAAAAGTCTATCTTGCTGTATTTGAACTGTCCCTGGGCAAATCCCGAAAGTACGTTTGCATTAAGTTCAAAATTATATTTATAGCGATCGCCTTCAGTAACTATTCTGTTTCTGTTTCGCAAATCGCTTTGAGAAACATCGCCCACGATGGTATTATTCGCTCCTTCGGCAAAATAGTCTACATCTAAATAACCGGTTCCTCCCAAAAGGTCTTTCATTTCAGCAAAATTTTCGCTTTTCAGACTTCTGTAACTCGCATTGGCGTTTAAGGTGATATTTTCTGAAATGCGACTATTGAAAATGGTATTTGCGGTAAATTGTGTATCATCAGTTCTGTCCTCTTGAATAGCATAGATTGAGTTTCCGCCAGAACTTCGTGCAATGCGGTTTGCTTCATAAAGTGAATTCCAGTCCAATTGTCCATCATTTATAAATTCCTGCTCAGCCAAATATGCCAATTGATAATCATAAGCAGTTAGATCTTCAAATCGCAAAAAATAACTTGGAAGCTTTTGATAATAATTGGGAGAAGGATTTCTGGCGCCGCCAATATAGGTCTGCTGTCCATCCACTTCAACCAAACGGGTACCGCCATTGTCGATGCGGGTATTTCCAATTTTTCCAGTTTGATACCCCAAATTAGTATTCAAAGAAGTTCTATTATTAAATTGCCAATAGTGATTCAGCATAAATACAGGTTCTTTTACTTCTTTTATACGCGAGTTCCTAATCTCATCATCTTGATAGCCCCAGTTAGGATTATAACCTATCCCCTTCAAACCTTTTACTTCATCGGTAATTGCCGTTGATTTTCCCCTGCGATTTGGCGTGTAAAAAGCAGATAAATTAAGGCTGTGATTTTCATTAAGCTTCTTTTCTGCGGAAGCAAAAAAAGAATTTGCGTCGTAAATAGTTCCTTCTTGAAAACCACCCTCGCCAAAACGTCTTGAAAGCAGCACGGAATAGGCCCAGCCATTTAGCAAAAGACCACTACTGTAAGAGGCCATTACCCGACCGCGATAACTTCTGTTTGAAGTAGCGTAAGAAACTCTACCTCCCTTGCGATATTGTGAAGCGCGCATAATAATATTTGTGGTTCCAGCCACATCACCAAAAGTATAATCGTTAGCCTGAAGACCCATTGAAAATTCCTGGTTACGCTGCAAATCATTGAGTCCGCCCCAATCTGCCCATTGTGGACGACCATCGTATTGCTTGTTCATTTCTATACCGTTAATGAGCACTTTGCCGTTGGCATTGTCAAAACCACGCGGATTGAAAAAAGTAGCGCTAAAATCATAAGCCGCAGCGTTTAGAAAAGCATCGTCTGAGGCTTGCAAGAGTCCCGAAATATTATAGGATGTTCCCTCATCGTCATTAAGCTCATTATCTGAAAGGCTAATAACGCCTATTTGTTGCTCCACCTCACTCAGGTCGATTGTCATTAAGATAGGATCAAGATTGATTGGGACATCGTCCCGTATAATTATTGGAAGTTTTAAAGTTATGTAGCCCGATTTTGAAACTACCAAAATTTGTTGTCCTTGCGGAAGATTTTCCTGTAGGAAATAGAACTCGCCCAAAGCGTTAGTTACGGTATTGAAGATAGTGGTATGAATGTTCATTTCAACATCCGGAATGGGCTCATAGGAATTGGTTTCCAGCACCCGCCCTTTCACAATGACTTCTTGGGCAAATGAAGATATTTCACCCAAAAAAACCACAAAACCGATAAAAATGAAGCGTTTCATCTTTAAACTTGATTTTAATATCGGGGAGAATTTAATGGGAAGAATATAAAATTAATAAAAAAATTATTATATCTATATAAATATTATTAACTTTTTACATTATAAATTTTATTTATCTTATGAGGAAGCCTATTCAGTATTTTATTTTTCTGTTCTTGTTTTGGAGCAGCTGTGCATTTTCACAAACAGAAAAAGAGTACAAAATAATCACGATTGCTTTTTACAACCTTGAAAATCTTTTCGATTACGAAGATGATCCACTAACTTTTGACGATGACCGCACGCCGGAAGGAAAAGACCACTGGACCCAGGAAATTTATGAGGCAAAGCTGGCCAACATGGCTAAAGTACTTTCAGAAATTGGAGAAGACATTACGGGAACTTCACCAGCATTAGTTGGGGTAAGCGAAATAGAAAACCGCAGAGTACTTGAAGATTTGTTGAACCAAAAACCCTTAGTAAATAAAGACTACGGTATTGTGCATTTTGATAGCCCAGATCGCCGAGGCATTGACGTAGCGCTCCTTTATCAGAAAAAACTTTTTACACCCACCAATTACAAAGCGTATGAACTTTTAATTTTTGATGATCAGGATCGCAGCAAGCGTGTCTATACCCGCGACCAACTTTTGGTTAGTGGCATGCTCGATGGTGAAAAAATTCATATTCTTGTAAACCATTGGCCTTCGCGAAGCGGTGGTGAAGCCCGCAGCCGGCCCAAACGAATGAAAGCTGCAGCACTCAACAAAAAAATAACGGATTCATTATTCAGCGAAGATCCTTATGCTAAAATTATAACCCTGGGTGATTTGAATGACGACCCAACCAGCCCCAGCATTAAGGGTGTGCTAAAGACCAAAAATGAGCGTGAGAATATGAAGATGAAAGAATGGTACAACCCAATGGAAGAAATGTTTAAAAAGGGAATGGGAACCTTAGCGTATCGTGATGGCTGGAACCTTTTTGACCAAATTATAATTTCCACCGAATTGACAAAAAAAGACTTTTCAAGCTATCGTTTTTATAAGGCTGGGATCTTCAATAAAAATTATTTGGTAACACCCCGTGGCCAATATAAAGGTTATCCTTTCAGAAGTTTTGTTAATGGATATACGGGTGGATATAGCGATCACTTTCCAGTATTTCTTTATTTGATAAAGGAAAAAATATCGAAGAATTAAACTATATAGGCGCGCGATTAATCGCGCGCCTATAATATGATTTTTATTCCGTGAAATTATATTCACGTTTTTTCATCACTTCATTCTTAAAACCACTGCGCCCAAGGAATTCTGCTGAGCATTAAAACCAAAGCAATGGTATAAAAAATCGCTAGGGTTTTAAATTTTCCTTGCGAAAGCAATTTCTTTTTATGTTTTGAATAGCCAATCGTTATAAATACAACAGTTAAAATCATTACAAGCGGATGCTCTACAGCATAGAGTCTATATTCCGAATTTTTCATAACCTCTCCCATTCCCGAATTGGTTATGTTTTGCAAGCCCAAAGGCGAAATAAAATAGAGTATTAGCCCAATCAGCAATTGAATATGTGTTACGATGAGAGCGAAGAGCGATATTCTAAAATCTTTAGCTCCGTATTCCCTTTTTGAAAAAAATCCTGCAAGTGCATTTATCGTAGCAAGAACTACTACAAGAAGCACCAAATAAGCCCAATAAGAATGAATAAATTGAAATGTTGTATACATATTTTTCTTTTTTGAAGTGTTTCAAAGATAAGGTTTATAAATAAAAAAAATGCCCCAAAAGTTTGGGGCATTTTTCTAAAATATTAAATATTTTATTAGAAATCGTAACGTATGCTTGCGTTCCAAGTTCTTCCGTTACCATAATAGTATCCGAATGAATCTTTTTGGCTTAAATAAGCTTCGTTTGTAGCGTTGTAACAGTTTGCTCTAAGTGTAAAATCATTACCTCCAAAGTCAAATTTGTAAGTAATCCCAGCATCTAGCACGCTGTATGCAGGCAAACGCTCTGCTTGATAAATTTCACCAGCAATTGAAGCATCTACTACATCTTCCGCATCTACAAAACCATAAAGATCTGCGTAGATATTGTAATCGGCATCAATAGAAAGACCACCAATAACGTTGTATTTAAACCCAAAACCGAAAGAGGTTTGTGGGGCGTTACCAATTTTAGTTCCCGTTAGGTCAACATTACCAGACTCCAACAATACATTGGTATCATCTTCCCTTGTTTGGAAAGGAGTTTCACCGTCATATTTCCAGTTACCAATGCTTCCGAAAGCTCTAAGCATAAAATCACCTGAATATCGGTATTTACCTTCAAATTCAAACCCTTTGTGAACTTGGGTAATATCTGTAAATCTCTGGTAACGATCTTTTTGCTCAATTGGATTTGACGAAGTTGGGTCAGCTTCAATAAATCCACCTGACAAGAAACGATTACCCCATTTAGTATAATATCCGTTCAAGTCTAAGCTGAAGTTTCCTGCGCGAAGTCTATAACCAACTTCTAGGCCCAAAATTTCTTCATTATCAATTTCGTTATCACCTTCTAGAATATAGTTTGAGTTTCTAATATCTGAAAAAATGTTATCCAAGAATGGTTGTCTTGAATAATAACCTGCGTTTGCGAACAAGGTGTTGTTTTCAATAATAGTATAACCCATACCTCCTTTAAGGTTGTAACCAACTTTGTTTACTTTTTCAGATTCACCAAGGCCGTTAACGCCTTGTACTTCCCTACCTTCGGCACGACCTTCTCTTTGGTAGCTCTGTGTAGAAACTGCACCCTGTACAAAAGCAGAGAAATTATCTGTTTTGAATTCTGCTTGACCGAAACCGCCTATGTAATTAATAGTTTCTGAATAATCGTAATTGAAACGTTGTCCTTCATCCGCATAGCTGAACAAGGCAGCCCAAGGGTTTGCCTCAAAAGTTTCACTAATTGTGAAATCATCGCCTCTTGCATCGCCGTATCCACGGTTATCAGCATAGCCTTGAAGACCCAAAAGATCGTTCATTTGGTACCAGTGACTTCCTTTATAGAAACGTGTATCTGCACCAACATTTAATGTGAAATTATCACTTACAGCAGTTTCAAGATTTGTAAGGAAACCGTACCAGTTGTGGTTGTTAACGGACATTCTTCTAACAAGAGAACCTTGACCGAAGCTTCCGATACCATTTTCGGCAGACTCAATGTTGTTGTCGATAATAGCGTTAAAATCTATTTCGCCATTATTGTCGCGAATTATGTTTCTTGAGCTACCTGCAGGTCCCGTTCCGCCACCACGTCCGAATGAAGCGTACAATACAGAAGACAAGTTAGTTTTTTCACTAACATTCCAATCCCAGTTAAGGTTTACAACTGGCTTGTGATAGTAGTTTCTTCTTAAAGTATATCTTTCACCATCACGAAACCCTGAGTTACTGTTGTAACGTTTGCCGTATAGCGCATAATCCTCCAAAGATTTTGAGAAGTTTTGATCGTGGTATTGTGGTGCGCCCGTCAACAAGAAGTTGAAAGAGTGCTTATCGCTTGGTACATAACCAATACCTATAAAATAGTTTTGGCCCTGCCCAGCTGTTCCAAGAGCATATTTGTTGTGTGCTTGCCAATGGTCAAGCAAAAAAGAGTAAGCCCATTTTCCTTTTAAACCAGAATCGTAGCTTAAAGTTCCTTTAAAATAACTGTCGTTACCAGTCATAAAACGTGCAAAACCACCTTCTTTTCTACCAGCGGCTCGAGACACAATGTTTACAGTTCCACCAACTGAGGAAATAGCTAGTTTAGAAGAACCCAAACCGCGCTGAACCTGAACTGCATTTGCAACGTCAGACATACCAGACCAGTTAGACCAGTACATTCTTCCGTCTTCCATACCGTTGATTGGTTGCCCGTTCAAAAGAAATGCTGTGTTTGTTTGGTCAAAACCGCGCAAAAACATTTGCGAATCTCCAAATCCACCTGCTTGGTTAGAAACGTAAACACTTGGAGTACTTTTCATAACCTCTGGAAATTCTACGTTACCTACTGCTTTAGCCTGAATTTCAGCTGCAGAGATAGTTGAAACGGCGATAGGTGTTTGGCGATCTTTTGCCAAATCTATGATTCCCTTTCCAACGATTACTACTTCTTCAAGCGCATCGGAATCTACGGTAATTTTTACAGTTCCAAGATTCGCTGTTCCATTTACAATTTTAAAAGGAACCTTTTCAATAGTATACCCAATATATGAAATGGTAAGGGTTCCCGTTTTGGCAGAAGTTTGAAGTGTAAAATTTCCGTCAAAATCGGCAATGGCACCATTTGTTGTGCCAGTTTCAACCACGTTAGCACCTGCTAGCGGGTCGTTGGATTCAGAATCGATTACAGTTCCAGTAACCGTTGTTTGTGAAAAAGCGGCAAAACCGCCCAATAAAAAAACAAGAAGTAATAACTTTCTCATGAATTTGATTTTAGGTTTAAAATTTCGGCAAAAATACAATCTTAAATAATTTCAAACTAATAAAATTGATTAAGAAATCTTTAAGAGAAGTACTTGAGAATAAAGTTAGAAATTAACCCCTAAAACTCTGTAAATGTGATATTTATTTAATAACAATGTTATTAACATGTTAAGATAATGAAAAAATTAAAATACGATACAGTCTAATTTATCCTTCAGCGGAAGCAGATTTGCGAAATATTGCTCGTGCAATTCTTTAGGAAGAGGTTGCGAAAATGGAGTGTCTTCTTTAAAAGGATCTACTTCTTTTCCATTTTTCCAAAAACGATAACATACGTGCGGACCTCCTGTGTTTCCCGTCATCCCAATCCAACCAATAACATCGCCTTGGCTTACGTGCTCCCCTACTTTTACGTTTCTGGCTTTCATATGTAGGTATTGGGTTTCGTAAGTGCCGTTGTGCCTTATTTTTACATAGTTTCCATTACCGCCCCTTCTTTCAGACTTTGTTACCACCCCATCTGCAGTAGCCAAAATAGGGGTACCGAGGGGCGCTGCAAAGTCTGTCCCGCGGTGCGGACGCAGTTTGAAACCGTAATATTTAATACGTCTATTTAGGTTGTAGCGCGAAGATATTCTACTGAATTGTACCGGTGCCTTTAGAAAAGCACGTTTCAGATTATTTGCCAGTTCGTCATAATAACCAGAAACTTTCCCCAACGAATCTGAAGAAAACTTAAACGCGTAAAGCGGTTTGCCACGATGCTCAAAATATGCTGCCTTTATTTCCTTAAGCCCTCCGGGAATAGTATCGTCAATAAATTTTTCGGTATAGACCACTTTAAAACGATCTCCAGGTTGCAGTTTAAAAAAGTTGACAGTCCACGCATAAATACTCGCCAACTGATCGGTCATGTAAGGACTTAGATTCTGCTCCTCCATTGTTGCAGAAAGCGAGCTTGTAATAACACCTGAAGCCTCTCTTTCTTCATAACGAACTGGTTTTTGGCTATTATAGATGGATAGGCTATCCCTAAAATCCACAACGGCATAATCTATCTTGTTTGTTTCGTATATAAAAACCTGGGTTTGGCTGAGAGAGTCTTTAGAATTGAGGAGTACATAAGGTTTCCCAACGCCTATTTTCCGAACGTCAAAACTATCGCGGAATTTGGTAGCTACCTCCATTATTTTTTCTTGGGGAACACCGTTGGCATAAAGAATATCCCCAAAAGTATCGCCCTTGCGGATAGTATCTCTTATTACAATGAAATCATTTAGAACATAGCCGTATTGGTGTATAATTACTTCTTCTGCAACCTCCTTGATTTCGGCAAGATCATCTTTCGTTTTTTCACATGCGGTGGTAAGCAGGATAAAGGTTAATGTGGCTAAAATTAATTTCTTCAATGCTGGGGAATTTTCGGTATTATTTATTTTTAATCTGCAATTATTTTAAAGGAGTGTTGTAATCCCTTAAATTCGGTTAAGGTTGCTTTTAGCGAACCCACGGCCAAATCTGCCTTTACAAGCAGTGGTATTTTATTTTTATCGTCACTAATCCAGACCGTTAAGCTTTCTTTTTCCTTAAAAACACGACCCGACTGAACGTAAGGTCTAAAAATAAGTGTTCGGACGCGCCCAAAATTAGTATCTAAAACTTCTTTTCCAAGGAATTTTAGCCTGAATTTGTAATTTTCTTTATCAAAAAACATATTCATCTCCACAACGTCTCCCGTTTTAATGTTTTCAGTGTCCAATTGGTTCCGAAGGTAATAAAATGCCGAAATCATATCTTGCGTATCCTCGGGAAACGAAAAGACTGTAGTTTCATTGTGTTCTTTGTCGTTTACCGTTGCCCTTTTTGTGGAATGGTTGAAATCAATCTGGATATCTTTGGTGTAACCTCCCTCGTTTATTTTTCGAATAAAACGGTACGGAATATCCTTTTCAGTATCAATGTAGGACTGATAATCATCTTCTACATGAAAAAACCACTTTGAAACCCCTACCGTTTCGCCAAAACCACGAACATGGTATACATCCTTTCCGTTTATTGTGGCTTCTTGTACTTTAAGTGTAGCGTACCCAGCAGTAACAAAACCATAATGCACGCGAAATTTGAAATATTCACCATCGCCATAAGACCTTTCCTGTGCGGAAAAATAAAATATGTTGCTAAAAAGAATTAGAAGCGTGAGCAGCTTTTTCATATATTGAAACTTAGGGGTTTTATGGGTTCTAAAAATACAACTATCATTCCAAAAAAATAAACCCCACCTTCTGTATGACGATGGGGTTTTTAAATTGTTACATTTTTATAAGGTTCCGCGTTGCGCCTGTTCGCGCTCTATAGATTCAAAAAGTGCTTTAAAGTTTCCAGCTCCAAAACCCTTTGCTCCCATACGCTGGATTATTTCAAAAAATAGTGTTGGTCTGTCCTCTAAAGGTTTTGTGAATATTTGCAGCAAATAACCATCCTCATCAGCATCTATCATAATGGAAAGATTTTTTAGCTCGTTTATGTCTTCCTTCATCATTTTCATGTGATCACCCAATCGGCGTGGAATGTCATCGTAATAAGATTGTGGTGGCGGTGGCAAGAATTCTATGCCGCGTTCTTTCAACTGCCTTACAGTTTTAATAATGTCATCTGTTGCAACTGCTAAATGCTGCACGCCGGAATCTTCATAAAAATCTAAATATTCTTCAATCTGTGATTTTTTTATTCCCTTGGCAGGTTCGTTTATTGGGAATTTTATGCGCCCGTTGCCATTGCTCATTACCTTACTCATCAACGCAGAATATTCTGTGTGTATTTGTTTATCGTCAAACGAAAGGAAATTTACAAAGCCCATGACATCTTCGTACCATTTGACCCATTTGTTCATTTGGCCCCAGCCTACGTTGCCTACCATATGATCTATATATTTTAAGCCCGTTGAGGTTGGGTTATAGTCACTTTTCCATTCGCGGAAACCTGGCAAAAATGTTCCGTTGTAGTTTTTACGCTCTACAAACATATGTACGGTTTCGCCATAAGTGTAAATTCCACTTCGCACAACTTCGCCATGCTCGTCTTTTTCTACCGTAGGCTCCATATATGGTTTTGCTCCACGTTTGGTTGTTTCTTCAAACGCGCTTGTGGCATCATCCACCCAAAGTGCGATAACTTTTACGCCATCGCCGTGTTTCACGATATGGTCATTTATGGGCGATTTGCTATTTAAAGGGGTTGTTAAAACAAGTCTTATTTTATCCTGTTTTAAAACATAGCTCACAGAATCTCTCGACCCCGTTTCCAAGCCTTTATAGGCGTATGATTGAAATCCAAAAGCTGTTTTATAGAAATGCGCAGACTGTTTTGCGTTGCCCACGTAAAATTCAACGTAGTCAGTTCCCAATAAGGGCAGAAAATCTTCTGCGCCTTCAAATATTTTTTCCAGTCCGTAATCGACTGATTTTATTTCTTTACTCATAATTTTGTCCCCTTCTAACCTTCCCTTAAGGTAAGGGAGGAACACGAACGTGGGGTGCGTTCAGGTTATCTATTAGTATTTTATTAATTTAGAAGATTTTCAATTAGAATATCTTCATCCAAATCTTTCCAATGAATACCTTCGCCATCACCGATAAAACGCCAGTTGTTCAATTCACTTTCTGTCGCATCTCTTAATTTTGGAAACCATTCCAGTGGAATTGAAAGTTCCCTGCCATCTTCCAAAACTACTTTCATTTTGTAGTTTCCGAAGCTTAAGCTAACAGCATTGTTTGATTTAATTATTGAAATATTCATTCCATTTATTTTTGATTAACTCACTATTTTCTTCCACTAAATTACGAACTTCCTTAATCTCAGAAGCATTAAACTTTTTCGATTTGATTAGCAAAGTCGGTAAAATTTCAAATTTAGCAGTTTTGTTATCTTTCTCGATATGAATATGAATTGGCAAATGTTCGTTACTGTAAAAGAAAAAACGATACCCTTTCTGATTAAAAATTGTAGGCATATTTTTTTATATTAATTCTAAAGTCTAAACTGCAAACTTATTTCTCTAGCCAACTCTGATAATACGTACCATCTGAAAGTTTCAAGCCATCCTCCGTAACTTGTAATGGTTTAAAAGTATCTACCATAACAGCCAGTTCTTCCGTCTCTGTTTTACCGATACTCCGTTCTGCTGCCCCAGGGTGCGGTCCGTGTGGAATTCCTGCTGGATGCAGTGTAATTTGGCCAGCTTCAATGTCATTACGGCTCATAAAATCGCCATCTACATAATACAGAACCTCATCGCTATCAATATTACTGTGGTTATAAGGGGCAGGAATACTTAGTGGATGATAATCGTAAAGGCGCGGTACAAAACTACAAACTACAAATGCATCGGACTCAAACGTTTGGTGAACCGGCGGTGGTTGATGAATGCGTCCCGTAATTGGTTCAAAGTCGTGGATTGAAAAGGCGTACGGAAAGTTGTAGCCGTCATAGCCCACTACATCAAAAGGATGGCTGGCATAGACCATTTCAAAAATATCCTCGCCCTTTTTCACCTTTATAAGAAATTCTCCCTTTTCATCATTGGTTTCAAGTTCTTGTGGCTTGCGAATGTCCCGCTCACAATAAGGCGAATGTTCCAAAAGTTGCCCGAACCAATTTCTGTATCGTTTTGGAGTGTAAATGGGTCGTCGTGATTCAACAATAAAAAGACGGTTGTCTTCCGTATCAAAATCTATTTGATAGATTACTCCCCGAGGAATCAATAGGTAATCACCATATTTAAAATCGAGGTTGCCTAAGAAGGTTCGCAGTTTTCCGCTGCCTTTGTGAATGAAAATCAATTCATCAGCATTGGTGTTTTTATAAAAATAATCTCTTAATGATTCCTGTGGAGCGGCGAGGATAATACTGCAGTCGCTATTAGTGAGTACTGTTTTCCGACTGTTGAGATAATCCTTTTCAGGTTTTATGTCAAAACCTTTTAGCCGAAGCGATTCCATATTATTGGCGCGGGCAATTTTTGGAGCAACATTGTACTGCTTTTTTATTTCCTTTACTTGGGTAGGCCTGTATTCATGATATATATTGCTATACATGCCATCGAAACCTACGGTCCCAAAAAGCTGTTCTGAATAAAGACTACCGTCTGGTTTTCTGAATTGGGTATGACGTTTGGGCGGTATTTTGCCCAATTTATGATAAAAAGGCATAACTGATTTTGGATTTTAGAGTTCTGAACGGTCCTGCTCAAATAGAGCGGAAATTCGTAACCTCACAAATATCGGAAAAATATTGGAGCTAAAGGTTTAAGTTTATGCTAAAACCTATAGCCTAAAGCCACATACCATTCGCTCTTGTCGCGTTCGGGCGAATAGGAATATTTTATTTCCATCGGTCCCAGAATGGTTTCCAAACCATAGCCCACCGAAAGACCTGAATAATCTACTCCGTCTATCCACTTTCCGTCTTCAAAAAGGTCATTGCCCACGTTGGCAATATTTGCAGAAATATTAATGTGGTTCTTTCTGAAAATTTCATAGTCAAAGGTCAGCGTAGATTTTAAATAGGTATTCCCACGAAGCGAAATAGCATCATATCCCAAGAATGGAATAATATTGTTCATTTCCTCAAAACCATAACCGCCAAGTGCAAAGTCCAGCGAAGTTGTTTCTGGCCCGCCCAATTTAAAACCGCCCTCAGTGGTTAATTGTGCAGAAATGGTATTAAAAAAAGTGTGGGCGTACCCCAATTTTGCTTTTGCCAAAGAGAATGGCTCAAAATCCGTATTTCGGCCATTTGCTAAAAGATACCAGTGAAAATCTCCCGAAAAGTAAACCCCGCTCTTTGGAAAAAAACTGTTGTCGTAACTGTCGTATCTCAAAAATCCGAACGTACTGTAATAATTGGTGCTTTCAAAAACAGTTCGCGGTAGATTATTCTCATCAGTACCGATAGTTTCAGAAAGATAGCGAATGTATTTGTGCTCTCCTCCCAAGCCAAAAATAAAAGTTCTGCGGAAAAGCGTCTCAAAATAAAGCTGATTGGTAAAATCGCTATATTTTATGGAAAGGCTATTGATGGGCAATGAGAACTGGGCATCCAAATCTGCACCAATGAAACTAAGGGGTACTTCCGCTTCAAAAAAATGATATTTTGAATTGAAGCCTACGCTCCAGTAAAAGCCCTTGTCTATATAATATTCAAAATTATAACGAAGATTGTCTCCGGCAATCAAATCTAGCGAAGCAATATCGTTATTCGTCAAAAGCCTCTTTTTTGTAATATTCACCAAAGCCGCAGTTCGAAATAAATTATCATAATGCGCCGCAAAACGAAGCATCATAGATGAGTTGCTTTCGCGCAGTTGCAGTAGCAGCGTATTTTCGTTGTTATCGTCTTCAAAAAATTTGTAATTGATATCCTGAAAATTTCCAGTGGCCGAAAGGTTATTGATACCTTCACTAAAATCTTCGTACGTAACTTTATCGGGAATGCGAATTTTTAGTTTGCCCAACACATAACTGCGGGTATATTTTTCAATTCCTTCAATTATTACTTCTTTAATAAAAATTGTGTCTCGAGTTTTGATCTCAATATTTTTCTTTTCGAAGGCTTTTTGCCGTGAAGCTATTTGGCTAAGTTCTTCCCTATAAGATTCTGCCGCCGTAACGCCAGATTCTACAATATTTATAACTTCGCGAAAAGAAACTACTGAAAAATCATCAATATTTGGGTGAATGTAAATATCAGTTTTTTTGCGTTTTTCTATCATATCATTGATCGTTCGATAGTTGTTTATCTGCACCAAGACATCAAAAGCAGATTTCAAATTTTCGCGGGTTTTAAGACTGTCCTGAACATCCACGCCAATGATTACATCCATCCCTTTTGCACGCACTTCATTAACAGGGTAATTATTTACCACTCCGCCATCTATAAGCACTTTATCGTCAATAATTACCGGACTAAAAAGTGATGGCAATGCCCCACTGGCAATAACCGCACGCGGAAGATAACCACGATCCAAAATAACTTCTTTACCAGATTCTATATTTGTTGCAACGCAGAAAAAAGGAATGGGCAACTCGCTGAAATCTGAAATAGTACTAACGTGGCTGGTCAATTTTGAAAGCAGATTATATACATTTTGACCTTTTGAGAGTCCTGAGGGAAATCCTATTTTAAATTTATCAAAGGGCAGTACCAAAGCATATTTTTCCGCCTCCTGTTTTTCGTAAAAAGTCTTTGCGCTTCGCGGAATATCGTCCTGTATAAGCGTGCTAAAATTAGTTTGTTTGAAAATACTGTCCAACTCCTTCGCTGAATATCCCGAAGCATACAACGCCCCAATAATGGCACCCATACTTGTGCCGCCAATGTAATCTATACGAACGCCCGACTCCTCAATAACTTTTAAAGCGCCAATATGCGCAAGCCCTTTTGCGCCACCACCACTTAATACAAGACCAACTTTTATATCCTCCCCGCTTTTTTCCTGTGAAAAGGAAAGGATTGAAATTAGTAGGAATACTAGTAGAGGTATTTGTTTCATTAAATAGATTATTGGATTGCTGGATTATTGGATTATTGGATTATTGGATTATTGGATTATTGGATTATTGGATTATTAAAAGAGCGTCATTATTCTTTTCTCAATACTCATTGCACATTACACATTGCTAATTACATATCACTCATTACTAAAATGCCCCACTATTTTCTTTGCCCTGCTACTTCCAACTACTTTTGAAAGTTCCTCAAAACTGGCGGACGCAACGCGTTTTGTGCTTTTAAAATGCTTCAACAGCTCAACCACAGTTTTTTCGCCAATACCGGGAATGGTCTCCAGTGTTGTGTTTAAAGCCTGTTTGCTGCGCTTGCTGCGGTGAAAGGTAATGCCAAAACGGTGCGCCTCGTTGCGTAATTGCTGTATTATTTTTAAAGTTTCACTTTTTTTGTCTAAATAAAGTGGGATGGGATCGTCGGGATAAAACAATTCCTCCAAACGTTTTGCAATACCTACAATGGCTATTTTTCCGCGTAATCCCAACTTATCCAAACTTTTCAAAGAAGAAGAAAGCTGCCCTTTCCCACCATCTATGATGATTAGTTGCGGCAATGGGTGCTCCTCGTCCAGCAATCTTTTGTAACGGCGGTAAACAACTTCTTCCATCGAGGCGAAATCATCCGGACCTTCTACCGTCTTTATATTGAATTTACGATAATCCTTTTTGCTCGGTTTCCCGTTTTTGAAAACCACACAAGCTGCCACTGGGTTTGTTCCCTGAATATTACTATTGTCAAAACACTCAATATGTCGCGGCTCTTCGCTCAACCTTAAATCTTTTTTCATCTGCGCCATAATGCGCTTTTCGTGGCGGTCCGGATCCACAATTTTTGCTTGCTTAAAACGATCCATTCTGAAGTATTTTGCATTTCTTTCAGAAAGATCGAGGATTGCTTTTTTATCGCCAAGCTTCGGCACGTGTACTTTCATCTCCTCGCCAAGTTCCACTTCAAAAGGCACATAAATTTCATTTGAAAGCGAATTGAAACGTTGCCGAATTTCCACAATAGCAAGTTGAAGCAGTTCTTCGTCGGTTTCATCCAACTTCTTTTTTATTTCCAAAGTATGCGACCGAATAATAGCACCGTGCGAAAGCTGAAGAAAATTTACATACCCATAACTTTCATCAGAAATTATCGAGAATACATCAACGTTATTAATCTTCGGATTTACGACCGTAGATTTGCTTTGGTAATTCTCCAAAATATCAATCTTTTCTTTTACTCGCTGCGCATCTTCAAATTTTAAATTGGCTGCCAAATCTTTCATCTGACTTTTAAATTTATACAGCGAATCCTTAAAATTTCCTTTCACAATATTTCGGATAGCTTCAATATTTTCGTGGTATTCTTTTTCTGAATAAAGGCCTTCGCAAGGCCCTGCACAGTTTCCCAAGTGATATTCCAAACACACTTTATATTTATCTGCCCTAATTTTTTCTTCGGAAAGGTCATAATTGCAAGTGCGCAACGGGTACAAACCTTTAATTAAATCAAGCAGCGTGTGCACGGTTTTCATACTCGTGTACGGCCCATAATATTCACTACCATCTTTAATCATGCGGCGCGTTGGGAAAACCCGCGGAAAACGTTCGTTTTTAATGCAAATCCAAGGATAACTTTTATCATCTTTCAGCATCACGTTGTAGCGCGGCTGATAGTTTTTTATAAGATTGTTTTCCAGCAAAAGTGCATCGGTCTCGGTTTTTACTACGATGTGCTTTATGGTTTCTATTTTCTTAACCAGTATCCGCGTACGGTGGTTGTCGAAATTTTTAGTAAAGTAGGACGCTACTCTTTTTTTAAGGTTTTTTGCCTTTCCAACATACAGCAATTTCCCATCTTTATCGTAATATTGATAAACGCCGGGCGAATCTGGAAGTGTTGAAATTTGAAGAGTTACCGAAGCATTGGCCATAGGCTCAAAGATACTTGATTGTAAATTTTATTGGAAGTATTTGACGTTACAATATGTTAATAATGGATTAAATTTTTTGCCCCTTCAAAGCCCCGTTTCTCTTTTTTCCTAAATTGCACATACAATAACCAACTATGAACATTGCCATTTTATCGCGTGGGGAAGCGCTTTATTCCACCAAAAGTTTACTCAATGCCGGTGAAGCACGAAATCACACCATGGAGGTTTTGGATCCTTCCTATTGTAGTCTTGCCGTGGAAAACGGAAAAGCAGCACTCTATTTTCAAAATGAAAAAGTGGAAGACATTCACGCAATCATTCCCCGAATTGGCGCTTCAAACACCTATTTTGGAACCAATGTAGTTCGCCATTTTGAGGCAATGGGCGTTTTTACCGTGGCTTCTTCTGAAGGAATTATTAATAGCCGTGATAAATGGGCGTGTTTTCAAATATTGGCGAAGAATCAAATTCCCGTTCCGAGAACGGTTTACGCCTCTTTTTTTGAATTTGAGGAACAATTGAAAACCTTCAACGGCAAACCAATAATCATCAAGCTTTTGGAAGGCACACACGGCGAAGGCGTTATTCTTACTGAAAGTACGCAGAATGCATTAGCAATAATTGAAACATTGAACGCTGCTGGTGTAAAATTTCTTTTGCAGGAATATATTGAAGAAGCAAATGGCGCTGACGTTCGAGCAATTGTGGTTAACGGCGTTGTGGTTGCGGCGATGAAGCGTAAATGTAAGATTGGAGATTTCCGAAGTAATCTGCACCGCGGTGGTACTTCAGAAACAATTTCACTTTCTTCCGAAGAAGAAAAAATTGCGATAAAAGCTGCCAAAGCCTTGCGACTTGGCTTTTGCGGGGTTGATATTCTACAATCCAAAAACGGACCCTTGGTTTTGGAAATAAACAGCACACCGGGATTGGAAGGCATTGAAAATACTTCTGGGAAAAATGTTTCCAAAAGTGTGATTGGGTTTATTGAACGTAATAAAATGTAGAAACGCGATGCATCGCGTATTTACAGTTGTGGTTTTTTTTCATTTTGGAATTATTTGTTTTTTGGAATTTGCAAATTGGAATTTTTATTTTTTTACCTTGCAATTACAAAATTCCCAAAACTTTGAAAAGAAACATCGGCAGAATAGATAAAGCAGATTTTCCATTGCTGAATCTCTTCGACATTGAAGTGAAAATTGATACGGGCGCCTACACTTCTTCCATCCATTGCAAAAACATGAAGGTGGAAGATTGCTATTTAAAATGCAACTTTCTTGACGAAGAACATCCTAGCTATCACGAAAAGGAAATCATCTTTGACGAATATGATGTGAAGGTGGTAAAAAGCAGCAACGGCCAGTCTGAAGCCCGATACAGAATTAAAACTGAAATCGTTCTTTTTGGAAAAACACAGCCAATTTATTTAACTTTGAGCGATCGCGAAGAAATGCGTTTTCCCGTACTTTTGGGCAGAAATTTTCTTAGCAAGAAATTCATAGTAGATATCAACAAAACTAACCTTTCCCATAAACTAAAAACCAAAAAATGAATATCAAGATATTATCGGCAAATGCAAACCTTTACTCTACCAAACGTCTCGTGGAAGCGGCGAAGGCCAGAAAACACGACGTAGAGATTATAAATCACGCGAAGTGCGATATTGTAATTGAAAAGAAAAATCCGGTAATTATTTACAAAGGCCAAAAATTGGACCATACAGATGCTATTATCCCGAGGATTGGGGCGTCGGTAACATTTTACGGTACTGCGGTGGTGCGCCAATTTGAGATGTTGCGCGTTTTTACAACAACAGAATCTCAAGCCTTGGTTCGCTCAAGAGATAAATTGAGAAGTTTACAAATACTTTCCCGCGCCGGTTTGGGATTGCCAAAAACCGTTTTTACAAACTATTCTAAAAACGTAAAGGAAATCGTGGACCAAGCTGGTGGTGCACCCGTAATTATTAAATTGCTGGAAGGAACACAAGGTATCGGCGTTATTTTAGTAGAAAGCCGAAAAGCTGCAGAATCAGTTATTGAGGCCTTCAATAATTTGCAAGCTCGTGTAATTGTTCAAGAATTTATAAAAGAAGCCGGTGGCGCAGATATTCGTGCCTTTATTGTGGACGGACAGGTAGTTGGCGCAATGAAAAGACAGGGGAAGGAAGGTGAATTTAGAAGTAATTTGCACCGCGGTGGAACGGCTTCCGTAATAAAACTTACCGATGAAGAAGAAACCGCAGCACTTAAAGCCGCCAAAGCCATGGGGCTCGGTATTGCTGGAGTAGATATGCTTCAATCAGACCGTGGACCTCTTATTTTAGAAGTAAACTCATCACCGGGTCTGGAGGGAATTGAGACGGCAACTGGTAAGGACATAGCAAATACCATTATAAAATATATTGAGCGGAACGTATAATTATGGCTAAAAAAGAAGAACGCGATATTGTAATTTTAAATGAACATGTAGCTCTTGGCGAAAGCAAAACTATAGATTTCAGCATTGCGAAACTTTATACTTCTACCAAGGTAGAAATTCCAATTATTATTGAACGTTCCAAAATTCCTGGTCCTACGGTTTTAATTACTGCTGCCATTCACGGCGATGAAATAAATGGTGTGGAAATAGTTCGACAGCTCATTGCTCGCAAATTGAACAAGCCCAAGAGAGGCACCATTATTTGTATTCCAATTTTGAACATTTTCGGATTTTTGAACGGTGATCGGTCATTTCCTGATGGTCGAGATTTAAATAGGGTTTTTCCTGGAACTAAAAGTGGCTCATTGGCAAGTAGGGTTGCATATCATTTCACTAAAAAAGTTTTACCGCACGCAGATTATTGTCTGGATTTTCATACTGGAGGTGCTAGTCGATTCAATGCACCGCAAATTAGGATAAAACCTGGTGAAGCAAAATTACTGGAACTGGCAAAAGTCTTTAATGCACCTTTTACCGTTTATTCTAATACTCTTGAAAAATCTTATAGAAATACCTGTTACAAAATGGGTATACCCACCTTACTTTTTGAAGGTGGTAAAAGTCAGGAAAGTAATAAATATATTGCCAAAGAGGGTGTAGATGGTATTATGCGTGTATTAAAACATTTGGATATGTTAGGTAACAGGCACGCGGTACCAGCCTCAAACTCGAAAACTGTAATTATAGAAAAAAGTAAATGGATACGCGCATTCCGCAGTGGTTTGCTCCACGTAAAAATAGATTGCAATAAACACGTGGAAAAAGGGGAATTTTTGGCTACAATCACTGATCCGTATGGCAAAATGCGTTTTAAGGTTACCTCGCCCAATGAAGGTTATATCATAAATGTGAACCAATCTCCAATTGTAAACCAGGGTGATGCTATTTTTCATATTTCAACGGTAAATACTGCGAATACTTCGGATGAAGAAATGGAAGACTGAAGGCAATTTTAGACTGACGATTTTCAGATTTAACGCTTTTCCTGCAAGGTTTCCAAAACCTTATAGGCTTTTTATAAGAATTATGGCCGACAAAAAAACGCTGAGAATAAAATATAAAAAATTTCGAGAAAACCTTTCGGAAGAATCCATTGAAGAAATGAGCCTGCAGATTGCAAACCAAGCTTTAAAACTTCCTATTTGGAATCAAACCTATTACCACATTTTTCTTTCCATTTCATCAAAAAAAGAGGTGAATACTGAATATGTGATGCACATTTTACAGGGAAAGGACAAGAGTATAGTTGTCTCAAAAGCAGATTTCAATTCTGGAGAAATGATGCATTATTTACTGCAAGAAAACACGGTTTTGAAAACTTCGAAATACGGAATTCCGGAACCAGTTGCGGGAATTGAAATTTCACCAAAAATGTTAGAGGTGGTTTTTGTTCCACTTTTGGCTTATGACCAAAAAGGACATCGCGTAGGTTATGGGAAAGGATTTTACGATCGATTCCTTGAAAAATGCAGCGCTAACACAATTTTCGTGGGACTCTCTTTTTTTGATCCAGAAACAGAGATTTTTTCTGAAGCAAATGATGTTCCTTTAGATTTTTGTATCACACCAAAAAACATTTTAGATTTTAGAAAATAAGACCTTATATTTATAAAGTTGTTATTAATAGACTAATTATGGAAATACAAACCAATCAACAAATGGGAACACCGCCAGATAATAATCTGGTTTGGGCGATACTTTGCACGGTTTTATGCTGCATGCCGTTAGGTATTGTTTCGATTATTAAAGCTACAAAGGTTCGCGATCTCTGGGCTCAAGGCGATATTATGGGTGCACAAAGAGCTGCAGACGAAGCTAAGAAATGGGCTATATGGGGGGCTGTGATAGGTCCTGTAATAACATTAATATTCTGGTTTTTATATTTTATTGTCTTTGCTGGAGCCGCTGTATTTGGAAACTAATAAATTATACAAAATAGCCCTCGTAGCAGCGTTGCTTGGGGGCTTTGTAGTGGTTTATTATTTCTTCAATCCTTCCACTGCCTTTTTTATACCCTGTCCATTATATTTTACCACAGGTCTTTATTGCCCAGGTTGTGGTTCGCAACGGGCTATACATCTAATACTGCACGGAAATATTTTTGGAGCCTTTAGATTTAATCCATTAATGGTTTTAACCTTGCCTATCTTGGTTTATGGTTTGGGAATTACCATTGCCAATTGGATTTTCGGCAGCACTTATCGCTTTATGCTTTTTTACAGCAAACTATTTATTTTTGGATATTTTGGAATAGCTGTTATTTACTGGGTTTTGCGAAATTTACCTTTTTACCCTTTCAACTTGCTTGCACCTTCGAGCTAAAAACTATTCTGAAATTTCTTTCTTTGGAAATGCTTTTTTATTGAAAAGCAACAACAAAATCACTCCAGCGCTGATGGAAGAATCGGCAATATTAAAGACGGGGTCAAAGAAAGTAAAATACTCACCACCCCAAAAAGGAACCCATTCCGGCATCATACCACCGTACAGTGGAAAGTAAAGCATATCTACTACCTTTCCATGAAACAGAGTTCCGTAACCACCCGCTTCGGGAAACAAAGTAGCTACCTGATGGTGACTGTCATTAAAAATAATACCGTAAAAAACAGAATCAATAATATTTCCCAACGCGCCGGCAAAGACTAAAGCAACGCAGAAAATTAGAATATTCGGCAGGTTTTTTCGAACAGAATCCCACAGCCAGTAACCAATACCGCCAATTGCTACAATTCTAAAAAGCGTTAAAAAGAGCTTACCGTATTCACCAGGAATTTTTGCTCCCCAAGCCATTCCTTCGTTTTCAACAAAAAGAATACTGAACCAGTCAAAAACCCGGATTTCCTCGCCTAAAACAAAGTGTGTTTTAATGTAAAACTTTGAAATCTGATCTATCAGCAAAATCAGAATAATAATAATGGTGGCTTTTTTTAGGCTCATAGCTTTTTTAACTAAAACGCTCCTTCACCTAGGCGTCGGAGATTGATGGTTCTCCTTCGCTAAAGCTTTAGGGAACGTGGGCAAAAATAGCAATATTATTTGGTTTGCAGCAGCTTAATATTACCATTGATGGATTCTGCTTCAACAAAGAATTTTCCATCTGAAAAAAGTTCATTTTCCACAATTCCAAGCTCTGAAATGGCCTTTCCCGAAACACTAGTCTCCGCAAAAACTGTTATGTTTCCAGCAGCGGTTTTAAGATGGGCATTACCGCTAAAATCGTTTAAAACACAGCTTCCGTTCTCTAGTGAAACAGCTAGATTTTTAATAGCTCCAGTGGTTTCCAACGATGCTAGTACAGATTTAATTTCAATTGACATTGTTTTGGGAATTACTATCTCCATTTCCACAGCCATAACTTTATGCGCGGCGAGTTTGTCGTTTTCCAAAATAATAAAGGGAATAAATCCAGTCTTTAATTCAAGCGTTTCTTCAGAAATTTTTTCTTCAATAATCATACTTTCAGAATGTTCTCCGGAAACGTGTACTAAAACTTTAAGATTCTTTTCTTCGGATGAGTAAATTGTAATTTTATAGATGGCATTATCCACTATTGAAAGTGTATGGATTTCTTCAGAAGAAAATTCTTTTTGTATAAGTTTTTGGGCCACACAGAGAAAATTTCCGAAGAAAAGAAAAGCAATTATGAAGCTGTTTTTTAGCATAAAAAAAGCCCCGATACAGGAAAGGGGCCATTGTTTTAAATTCCCTTTCGGGAAATATTAGATAAAATTATTTCTGCAAGTTCTTTGCCTCAATGCTCAAAGTAGCGTGTGGCACAAGTTTTAAGCGTTCCTTATTAATGAGTTTACCGGTTACGCGGCAAAGACCATAGGTTTTGTTCTCAATACGTACCAAAGCATTTTTAAGGTCGCGGATAAATTTTTCCTGACGAATAGCCAATTGGGAATTTGCCTCTTTGCTCATCACCTCGCTACCTTCATCGAATGCCTTGAAAGTTGGCGAAGTATCATCGGTACCGTTGTTGCTGTCGTTTTTATAGGAACTTTGGATCAACTCCAATTGTTCACTGGCCTTTTTTATTTTATCGTTTAAAAGGGTTCTAAATTCTTCCAGCTCGGCATCTGAATATCTGGTTCTTTCTGTATCTGTCATAATCTAATGTTTTTTAATGCTTATACGTGTTTCAATATCGTCGAATGCAATTTCTGTTCCTTGTTCAATCTGTGGCTGAAACTGCAAAACTTCCGTTAATGTTTCTTCTTTTATATAATTTAGGTTTTTGCTTACCGCCTCTTCCAGTTTTTCGTTTTTCTGAATGCTAACCTCAACCCTATCCGTTACTTCAAAACCGCTATCTTTTCTCAGATTTTGGATTCTATTTACTAGCTCTCGGGCTATTCCCTCGTTTCTCAAATCGGGCGTTATTGTAACATCCAGTGCAACGGTAACTCCATTTGCATTTGCAACCAACCACCCTTCAATATCTTGTGAGCTTATTATTACGTCTGCGAGTGCCAAAATAGTACTTTTTTCATTAATAAAAACTGATATTTCCCCGTCTTTTTCCAAAACGGCAATTTGTTTTTGGTCAAAATCTGAAATGGCTGCTGCCACTGCTTTCATGTCTTTTCCAAATCGTGGGCCTAGTGCCTTGAAATCAGGTTTTATCTGTTTTACCAACATGCCCGAACCTTCATCAATCAGTTCTATTTCCTTTACGTTAACTTCACTTTTAATTAAATCTGAAACTGCCAGGATTTCTTCTTTTTCTGAATCCTCCAAAACAGGAATCATTATTTTTTGAAGCGGTTGGCGCACTTTTATCTTCTCTCTCTGTCGTAACGAAAGCACAAGTGATGATATTGTTTGCGCTTTCTGCATTTTGTGTTCCAACTTTTTATCAATAAACGAAATATCAGCTATTGGAAAATCGGTTAAATGTACCGACACTTCGGCTGCGCTCAGTGCAGGTGCTTTTTTATCTTTCGCAATTCCCTTCGTTAAGTCTATGTAAAGCCTATCCATAAAGAACGGAGCTACCGGAGCTCCCAATTTCGCTACGGTTTCCAAACAAGTATAAAGTGTTTGGTAGGCCGAAATTTTATCGTCATTATAACTACCTTTCCAGAATCTTCTTCGGCTTAAGCGCACAAACCAATTGCTCAAATTTTCTTGAACAAATTCTGAAATTACTCGAGTGGCCTTCGTGGGTTCGTAATCTGCATAATACTCATCCACTTTTTGAATAAGTGTATGCAATTCTGAAAGTATCCAGCGGTCAATTTCGGGACGCTTTTCCAGCGGAAGGTCTTTTTCAAGATACTCAAAATTATCGAGATTAGCGTAAAGGCTGAAAAAACTGTACGTATTGTAAAGTGTTCCAAAAAATTTATTGCGCACTTCTGAAATACCGTCCTGATCAAATTTCAAATTGTCCCAAGGATTGGCATTGCTTATCATATACCAACGCGTAGCATCGGGGCCAAAAACATCCAAGGTTTCAAAAGGATCTACAGCATTCCCGAGACGCTTGCTCATTTTCTGTCCGTTTTTGTCTAAAACCAGTCCATTTGAAACTACATTTTTATAGGCAACGTCATCAAAAATCATGGTCGCTATTGCGTGCAATGTGTAAAACCAGCCACGGGTTTGGTCAACGCCTTCAGCTATAAAGTCTGCTTGACGCCACGTATTTTCTACCTTTTCTTTATTTTCGAAAGGATAATGCCATTGCGCATACGGCATGCTTCCGCTGTCGAACCAAACATCTATCAAATCTGCTTCTCGCATCATTGGTTTCCCACTTGGCGAAACAAGGGTTATTCCATCAACTATATTTTTATGAAGATCCACTTTAGCGTAGTTTTCTTCGGAAAAATCGCCAGGTTTAAAACCTTCAAAAATATCCTTCTCCATCAAACCTGCGGCGACAGCTTTCTGCATTTCTGCTTTCAACTCTTCAATAGAACCGACTATAATTTCTTCCTTTCCATCCTCGGTTCTCCAAATTGGCAACGGAATTCCCCAGTAGCGCGAACGCGAAAGATTCCAATCGTTTGCATTGGCTAGCCAATTGCCAAAACGGCCTTCGCCGGTTGCTTTTGGTTTCCAGTTAATTTCTTTGTTAAGCTCAAACATTCTATCGCGGAAATCGGTCACTTTTATAAACCAGGAATCAAGCGGATAGTACAAAATGGGTTTATCGGTTCGCCAACAATTGGGGTAGCTGTGAACGTATTTTTCAACTTTGAAAGCCTTGTTTTCAGTCTTCAATTTTATGGCAAGCTCAACATCCACAGATTTCTCTGGAACATCGGCATCGTCGTAATATTCGTTTTTTACATATTTACCCGCGAGCTCCTTCATTTCTGGACGGAATTTTCCCTGTAAATCTACTAACGGAACCAGATTTCCGTTGTCGTCCATTACCAGCAGTGGCGGAATTTCTGGAGTTGCCTCCTTCGCAACTTTTGCATCGTCTGCACCAAAAGTTGGCGCTGTGTGGACTATTCCGGTTCCGTCTTCAGTGGTTACAAAATCGCCAGCTATAATTCTGAAAGCGTTTTCGGGATTATCGTGTGGTTTTGCATAATCCAGCAACTGTTCGTAACGGATTCCTAATAAATCTGCCCCTTTAAATTCCTTTGCTATAAAGTATGGAATCAATTTATCGCCCTGAGTGAAAGACTCTAAAGATTCCTCATTTGGCTTCTCTTCGAATTTATTTGCAAATTGTTCCGCGACCAAATTCTTCGCCAACACAACGTTTATGGGTTGAAAAGTGTATTGGTTGAAAGTTTTCACCAAAACATAATCAATTTTTGCACCAACGGTCAAAGCGGTATTGCTCGGTAGCGTCCAAGGCGTAGTTGTCCACGCAAGAAACCAAATGTTATTCGATTCTTCAGCAAGAAAATCTGGCAAAGTCTCTGCCATCGCCCTAAACTGGGCAACTACAGTTGTATCTGTAATATCTTGATAGGTTCCAGGCTGATTGAGCTCGTGAGAACTTAAGCCTGTTCCCGCTTTTGGGGAGTAGGGCTGAATAGTGTACCCTTTGTATATTAAATTCTTGTTGTAAATTTCTTTTAAAAGCCACCAAACGGTTTCCATATATTTGGGCTCGTAGGTAACGTATGGATCGCTCATATCTACCCAATAGCCGTAACTTTCGGTCACCTTATTCCACACGTCGGTATAACGCATCACTGCTTTTTTACAGGCTGCGTTGTAATCTTCAACCGAAATTTTTTTGCCAATGTCTTCTTTAGTTATTCCGAGTTCTTTTTCAACACCAAGTTCAATTGGTAAACCGTGGGTATCCCAACCTGCTTTTCGGTCAACTTTAAAACCTTTTTGAGTTTTGTAACGGCAGAAAATATCTTTTATAGCACGTGCCATAACGTGGTGGATTCCCGGTAGTCCGTTGGCCGATGGCGGTCCTTCAAAAAACACGAACGGCTTCGCCCCTTCGCGTATGGAAATACTCTGCTCAAAGATGTTTTCTTCTTTCCAGAAATCGAGTATTTCTTCCGCCATTTTAGGGAGGTCTAGCCCTTTGTATTCTTTAAATTTCTTGCTCATAGTTTGGGTATAACAATAAAGTGTGCAAAAGTAAGGTTTTTTGGAGAAAAAGAGCATCGCTCTTCAACATGAGTTTGCGAAGAAAACATAGTATCTTCACCTGAACTTGTTTTATAAAAAAAGGCTACCTCAAATTTGAGGTAACCTTTATAAAATGCTGTTTAAAAATTACTTTATTGTTTGGTAAATCTTAATTCTTCAGTGTAAACAGAATTGTCGCCGTTTGGTTCTGTAGTTGTTTCGGACAAACTAATTGTAAAACCTGTAGGATTAAAGTTGCTAACTTTATAAGTTGAACCGTCTATTGTCAATTCTGCGGTGGCAGCATTTGCCGAATATCCACTCGTTTCGTTATCAATATCAACAATGTATGTTTCTGTATTACTTTGACTACCTTGGGTTACAGTTTCTGTAATTCTGTAAGTTCCATCGATGGTAACGGTATTGTTAGAAGCAAAAACACTGCTAACGTTAAAAGTATCTCCAATAGAGCTAGTAGTTGTAACCACATCAAATCCACTTACATTCACGGTCTCAACTTCTCTGCTTTCGAAAAAAGTAATTTTGTAGGTGCCTGTAAGATTATCTTTAGTATACTCGTATGGAGCAGGACCATTATCATCATCTTTGCTACAGCCAATAGCCGCAATAGTAAGGACAAAAAGGAAAATTAATTTTGCAAATTTCATAATGTTAGGTTTTTTAAATTTTCGGCGAATATAGCACGATTTTTAATAGTAACATTCAAACGAGTCTTTTATTATGTTTTTGAATAAACATAACACCACATTCTTCCTTCTTTGAATTGATTTCGTTGTGGTTACGCTCTTCTTTCAAAATTTTATACCACTGAATAAAAACTTCATATTTATTTTTGAAATTTTTGATTTCTAAGGTATTTCAGCGCATAATCTTGGAGTATCTATATATTTGTGCTTAATCTTTTAAGGGTTTATGCCTAAAACTGTATCATAATTTTGATTACATCGTTTTTTACCTCAAATTTGATATCCATTTTGCGAATAAAAAATTAATTCACTAATGAAAAAAATATTCCTATTTCTTCTCCTCGCCACAATTTCATTTTCTTCCGTTCAATCACAAATTCTTGACCCAGTACAATGGTCGACAAGCGTTAAAAAAATATCGGAAACAGAGTACGATTTAATTTCGAAAGCGTCCATTGATACTAATTGGCATTTGTACTCTCAATCAGTTCCGGAAGATGGCCCATTGCCAACAGTATTTACTTTTGAAGAAAATAGCGCTTATAAAGCAATCGGGAAAATAAAGGAAAGTAAAGGTATTACTGAAATGGATCCCGTATTTGATATGGTAATCACCTTTTTCTCCAATACGGCAACTTTTACAAAACGAATAAAATTAACAGGCGATAAAGGAACCACTATAAAAGGCGAAGTAGAATTTATGGTCTGCGATGATACCCGTTGCTTGCCACCAAACTATGTAGATTTAGTTTTCAAAATACCCGCACCACAAAAAACTGAAGTGGCAATAACTCCAGAAAATACTGAAACTTCTGAAGCAACCAGTGAAGTTGTTGCAGAAAACAAAGAGGTTGATTCTGTGAAAGTAGAAGCAACCGAGGTTGTAAAAGACACGGTTCAAAATTCTTCGGAAATTTCCGAATCCGCAGTTGAACAAAACAAAAAGCAAGATAAAAAAGGGTTGTGGACCATCTTTATTTTGGCTTTTGGAGCAGGTTTTATTGCGTTGCTAACACCTTGCGTTTTTCCAATGATACCAATGACTGTTAGCTTTTTTACAAAGCAGAGTAAAACGCGTGCAACTGGAATTAGAAATGCAATTATTTACGGTGTTGCCATCATTCTAATTTACATTTTTTTAGGCGCCATTGTAACTTGGATATTTGGTGCAGATGCGCTTAATGCCCTCTCAACCAATGTGTGGTTCAATATAATTTTCTTCCTGCTTTTGGTAATATTTGCACTTTCATTTTTGGGAGCTTTTGAAATTATGCTGCCAAATTCCTGGGCAAACAAAGTAGATAAACAGGCAGATCGCGGCGGATTGATAGGCATTTTCTTTATGGCTTTGGCATTAGCGATTGTTTCATTTTCTTGTACGGGACCAATTGTGGGAACGCTTTTAGTTGAAGCAGCTTCAAAAGGCGGTATCGCTCCTTTTGTAGGTATGTTTGGGTTTTCACTCGCATTGGCATTACCTTTTGGGTTGTTTGCAGCATTCCCGGGATGGATGAATTCGCTACCAAAATCTGGCGGATGGTTAAACACCGTAAAAGTGTTTTTAGGATTTTTAGAACTTGCTTTAGCTTTCAAATTTCTATCAAATGCAGATTTGGTACTTCAGCTTCACTGGCTTGAAAGAGAAGTTTTCTTAGCAATCTGGATTGCTATTTTTGGAACTTTGGCGCTCTATCTCTTCGGAAAAATCAAGTTGCCACACGACTCGCCACTTTCGCATATTTCCGTAGGAAGATTGAGTCTTGGGCTTATAGTTTTATCATTTACAATTTACATGATTCCAGGATTATGGGGCGCGCCCTTAAAATTAATTAGCGGCTTCCCACCAGCAATGAATTATAGCGAAGCCCCATACGGTGTAGGCTACACAAAATTAGGCAGTGGCGGAAGCACCTCAACTGATGAAGAATTTCCTGAAGGAGCCTATCTAGGACCACACGATATTATTTCATTTCACGATTATGAAACAGGTTTAGCTTACGCAAAAAAAGTAGGAAAACCTGTTCTTATTGATTTTACCGGCCACGCCTGCGTAAACTGCCGAAAAATGGAAGAGCGCGTGTGGAGCGAACCAAAAATACTGAATCTGCTTAAAGAAGATATCGTACTGATTTCACTTTATGTGGATGATAAGCGGCCGTTGCCCGAAGGCGAAGAAGTAACCTCAAAAATTTCTGGAAAAAAACTACGATATATCGGCCAAAAATGGAGCGAGTTCCAAATTTTGAAATATAAAGCAAACGCTCAACCTTTCTACGTTTTAATGGGTCACGACGAAGAAAATCTAATAAAACCTGTGGGCTATACCCCAGATACTGAAGAATATTACGATTGGCTTCAAAAAGGGGTTGGCGCATTCAAAAAATAAAGATTTAAGTTGCTTGTTTTGGGAAGCATTCATTAATTTTAAGTAATTTTTAAAAAGACAAATGATGATTACTTCGGAAGAAAAAGTAAAGACCAGCTCCTTGGAAAAGTATTTTGAACCTTTCCGAAACAACATTGTGGGCATCAATCAAGAATTTGATTCTCCCTTCGGAAGAAAAAAAATTATCTATACCGATTGGACCGCGAGCGGCAGATTATACGCTCCAATCGAAGAAAAAATGCTGAAGGATTTTGGTCCTTTCGTCGCCAATACACACACCGAAACATCGGTGACCGGAACGGCAATGACAAAAGCCTATCACGAGGCTAGGGAAATTATAAAAAAGCATGTTAATGCCAACGGGAATGACGTGCTTATTACCTGCGAGAGCGGAATGACTGGCGTTATAAATAAGTTTCAGCGTATCCTCGGATTAAAAATTCCTGAAAATATTAAGCCTTACACAAAAATCCCAGATGCGATAAGACCTGTGGTTTTCGTGACACATATGGAGCACCATAGTAACCAAACTTCATGGCTTGAAACAATTGGGACAGTCGTTGTAATTCCACCCAATGACGATGTTTTGGTTTGCATGAAAACATTTGCAGAAACCGTTGAAAAATATAAAGACCATCCCATAAAAATTGCAGCGGTTACTAGCTGTTCCAACGTAACAGGGATTCAAACGCCGTATCACGAAATAGCGAAACTGATGCACAAAAATGGCGGACTTTGTTTTGTAGATTTCGCCTGTTCTGCGCCTTATGTTTCAATAGATATGCACCCAAAAGAGGAAGGTGCATATTTGGATGCTATCTTTTTTTCGCCCCATAAATTTTTGGGCGGGCCGGGTTCGAGCGGTGTTCTTGTTTTCAATAACAATCTTTATAAAAATACAGTCCCGGACAATCCCGGAGGCGGAACCGTTTCGTGGACTAATCCTTGGGGAAACCACAAATATATTGATGATATTGAAACTCGTGAGGACGGCGGAACACCCGGTTTTCTTCAAACTATTCGCACGGCGCTATCCATTCGTTTAAAAGAAAAAATGGGAATTGAAAATATTTTGAAACGCGAACACGAGCTTTTAGATATTATTTTCGACAAACTTTGTAATGTTCCCAACCTTAAAATTCTGGCACCCCAAACAAAAGATAGATTGGCGGTATTAAGTTTTTATATTGACGACTTGCACTTCAATTTGGGTGTAAAATTGCTCAATGATCGCTTCGGAATACAAACCCGCGGCGGATGTTCCTGTGCGGGAACCTATGGACACTATTTACTTCACGTTGACCAAGAAACCTCAAACAATATTACTTGCGAAATTAATGATGGGGATTTAACCCACAAACCAGGTTGGATACGCATGTCTATTCACCCAACCACCACAAATGCCGAAGTGGAATTTGTTTGTGATTCCATAAAACAATTGGCTGAAAATTTTTCGGAATGGAGTAAAGAATATAAGTACAATTCCAAAACTAATGAATTTTTCCACCAAGATGAAAAGGAGGATAACATGATGGAAACATGGTTTACTTTTTAATAAAGATTGGGCTCTAATTAACTCTTCAATAATTTGAAAAAACTTTTACTTCTAATGTTATTTTTTCCTTTTTTTAGTTCCGCACAGGAATATGTGGATATTTTAAGAATTGGTTACGGGCAAACATTTAATAATAATTTTGAAGGGACTGATAGCAGTACTTTTGTGAAATTTTTAGATGCCGGATTTACATTCCCGATTGTTATTAATGAAAAGCAAGCATTAATAACAGGAGCAGATTTCAGCAGAAATAACCTTCAGCTTTTCCCTGATGCTGAATATACAAGCCTTTTCAGTACAAACTTGAAGTTGGGACTGGCTTCCACTTGGTCAGAAAAATGGAGCTCAACAATTGTTTTACTTCCGAAAATTGCTTCCGATTACAAGAATATCTCAAATGATGATTTTTACTCTGGGGGTTTCGCTTTATTGAAATTTCAGAAAAATAAAAATCTTAAATATCGTTTTGGTGTTTACGCATCGCAGGAAGCATTCGGGCTTTTTACCACGCCTATTTTGGGCTGGTATTATTTGAGTCCGAATAAGCGGTTTGAGATGGATATGAGTTTACCAATTTCTGCAGATGTAAGTTATAAACTTGGAATTACAACTGTAGGTGTTGATTACTTCGGAATTGGGCGTAGTTATAACGTTCATTATGAAAATCGGCCCACACTGTATGCAGACCTCAGCTCTTTGGAATTTGCAGGCTATTTGCAATTCAATGCTTTGGATGAAAGTGTTTTGTTGCGAGCAAAATTAGGCTACTCCAGCAATAATTATGAAATGTATGCCGAAGGCGAAAAATTAGATTTGGGCGTTTCAGCTTTCAGTTTTGGCGACGATCGCACCCAGCTGAATCCTTCACTCAACGGAGGTGTTTTTCTGAAATTTGAAGCAATCTATAGGTTTCATATAAAGGAAACCTCGAAATCTCAAGAACCTTCCCAATAGCTATTGGGACAAATTAAGTTCCGAAAAAAAATTCTATCTTTAATTTATGGAAAAAACCTGTCCGGAATGTGGTGATAAATTAATTGGGCGCGCTGACAAAAAATTTTGTAGCGATGCTTGTCGCAATGCGCACAATAATTCGCTTAATAAGGATAATAAAAATCTGGTTCGGAATATTAATAATCGTCTTCGGAAAAACTATCGAATTCTTGAAAAACTAAACACTGAAGACAAAACGAAAACCACTAAAGACAAACTTCTGCGAGCAGGTTTCAGTTTTGATTATTTCACCGGAATTTATACCACAAAATCAGGTTCTACCTACTTCTATCTATACGATCAAGGGTATCTTCCGCTAGACAATGATTTTTATCTTTTAGTGAAAAAAGATCTTAAATAATTCTTGAAAATGAACAATTATTCCGCATTTGGGTGATTTCATGTTGAAATTTGGCAAAGTATTAAACATAATCTAACAGTCCTTTAACCTCCAACCCTTCGTTTATAGGATACCTTTGAGTTTCAAACAAAAAAACCTAAATATGAAAACGAAAGGACTTTTAACAATGATGATACTGTTTTTTAGTATCTCCATTTTTGCGCAAAACGCAGACGACAAAAAAATTATTAAAGATGCTGAAAATGCAAAAGCAGCTTTTCTCGAAGCAAATTCAAACATGCAAGGCTATTTTGATGATGCCAAAGCATACGCTATTTTTCCCAATGTTGGAAAAGGAGCGATAATAATTGGTGCAGCTTCCGGTAACGGTGCAGTTTATGAGAGAGGCGTATTAGTTGGAATGGCAAACTTGAAACAATTAGACATAGGTGCCCAAATAGGCGGAAAAGCTTTTAGCGAAGTTATTTTCTTTAAAACAGATAAGGCCGTACAGGAATTTATGGATGATGATTTCAGTTTTGGTTCAAATGTTTCAGCAGTAGCTGTAAATCAAGCACCACCTTCATTTAATATTACTTATACTGATGGTGTAGCAGTGTTCTCATTGCCCAAAGAAGGTTTGATGGCTGAAGTATCAGTTGGCGGACAGAGATTTGATTTTGAAGATTTTGACTAATTAAATTTTTCAAATATCTTTTTTTATAACAGTAAAACTGTTTAAGCTACTTAAAATAGCTTAAACAGTTTTTTATTTTAGGGGGTTGCCTCGGTTAAAACAGTCATCAACAATTCTAATTTAATACCTTTGAAAAAAGATTGATTGACCCAAAATGACACTCGAAAAAAATCTTAAGGAACGTATCAAAGAGCTTACTTGTCTGTATGAAGTATCTTCAATTATTGTAAATAACGATTATAAGGAACTGGACAAAACTCTTTATTCTGTTACACTAAGCCTTCGCAAATCCTTACAATACAGCAAGAATGCTACTGTACCTGCCAGCGTATTTATTCAAAACTATCCAAACATGCTTCGAGAAGTTCCAATTCTAAAAAATCGTGTTCGGAAGTTAAATGATGCGTGAAAAATAGCATGTTTATTTTTTCACCGACAAATTTTTCACCCCACAATTCTTGAAAAATAATTAGAAAGGCATCCTCAAGTCTATCTTGACTAACTCGTTTTAAATTTTAAGGAAGAAGAAGTAACAAATCAAAAATATCTTTTTCGGGATCCCAAGCTGTTACAGTAAAGCGCACGTCTTTTGGCCAAATGCTGAAATCATCAAAGTCAAAAGGATGGGATAAAAGTTTTGCGTCAACTTTAAATTCAGCTTGTTTAAATGCTTCGATTTCCCATTGAGATAGTGAAGGTGCGGCATCAACCAATCTATTTACGTACATAAAAAGATCCCTATTTGCGTTGCAGGAAATTGTCAATTTATACTTGCCTTTATTCTTCTTTTTGTTGAAATCGAGAATTATTTCCAGTCCCGAATGATAAGAATCCAACAGTGAAAATAAATAGTTATAAGGCTCGTGAATCTTTTCGGTATTGGGCAAATTCAAGTTGAAACGGAGTGTTTCTTCGTAGTTTTCAAATTCAGCCCAAAACTCTTTTGCAGTCATAATTACAACTTTAAGAGACTATACTTTGAAGTATAAAAACATTTCTTTCCTATAAATTTAAGAAACAGATTTGAATATAAATGTTCTTCAGAAAAATATTCGACTATCTACATTTAATTGATTTGCAATAGAAAAGCTTTTTTTAAAGCGCAAGTATCACCAAAATAGCACTCACCGAAATAAATATCCACAAAGAAAAACCTAGAATCATCGGTTTCCAACCGGCAGATTTTATTTTTTCCATAGAAAGTCCAGCACCGATTAAGAAGAGTGTAAGCACCAATAATGATTTCGAAACACTTGTAATTCCGCTAGTTAAAAATTGAGGAATTGGCAAGTAGCTATTCAGAATAATTGCCAATATGAAAAGGAAGATGAAATATGGAATTTTCACACTTTTCCCTTTTCCTTTAAATAGAAAAACGGAAAGTAAAGAAAGTGGAATAATCCAGAGTGCTCTAGCGAGTTTTACGGTTGTAGCCACCTTTAAAGCTTCTTCGCCAAAAGTGTAAGCCGCGCCAACTACCGAACTGGTATCGTGAATGGCAATGGCGCACCAAAGTCCAAATTGATGCTGGCTAAGTCCAAACAAATGCCCGAGCGGTGGAAAAACAATTAGCGCAATTGAGTTTAGTAAAAAGATTACGCCAAGCGATATTGAAATATCTTTTTCAGAAGCATTGATAATAGGTGAAACGGCTGCAATGGCACTACCCCCACAAATAGCAGTTCCCGAAGAAATAAGATGGCTGCTTTTTCGATTCATTTTTAGAAGTTTTCCCAAAAAATATCCAAGTATCAGCGTTGCGGAAATTGAAAAGACCGTAAGCAAAAAGCCATCTTTTCCAGCGGTTAAGGTTTCTTTTAAATTCATTCCAAAACCCAAACCAACAACTGCAATTTTCAGCAACCAGTTTACCGCTTGGCTATTTAGCGTAATAAATGGATGCCCAAAAAAATAGGAAAATAAAAATCCACCGACTAAAGCTATAGGACTGTTAACATAGCCCAAAATACAGAGTACCATACAAAGCACAAATAGTACTTTTACAATCGTTTCATTGCGTTTAGCCCATTCTTTCATTTGCTTTTATCCTCTTCTTCAGAATTGCTTTTTCCAGTTTCAGTCTCAACTTTGTTGTCTTTGAAAACTATAGTGCGGTGCGGATATGCCAAATCTATCCCTTCTTTATCGAAACGGTTTTTGACACTTTCCAATAAATCGCAGCGCATATTAAAAGAGTCCTCATAATTTCGTGCCCAACACCAGGCTCTTACAGTTAGCGTAGATTCGTTGATTGAAACTAATGCTGTGCGCACCATTTGGCTCCCATCCAGAATATCTATGTCCGAACGATTATCAATAATTAGCGGGTGTGCTTCACATTCCTCTTTCATTATTTTTTTAGCCAAATCTAGATTGCTTTCGTAAGAAATTTCAAATTCGATGCGTTCGCAAATTTTTAAATCGAAGAGATTATAATTAATGAGTTTTTCCTTATTAATAATGGCATTGGGAATAACAATCATTTTGTTATCAAAATTACGAAGCACGGTATGCCTCAAAGTAATATCTACCACTGTGCCTACCATAGTGTCGGTAACTTTTATAATGTCGCCTATTTTGAAGGGTTTAAAGGAAATTATAAAAACGCCTCCAACTAAATTAGCCAAAGCTTCCTGAGATGCCACACCAGCAATCAATGCTATTACACCAGCTCCTCCTAAAGCTGTTTGTGCAACTCCTTTTAAGGAAGGAAAGGCAAGAAGTGCAATTAATACTCCAATTAAATAAACTGCAAATACCGCTATATAACGTAAAAATTTGAAGGCAGTTGGATCCTCCTTATCGTTTATTTTACGTTTAATACTTTTTTTAAACCAGAAGTGAACTGAAGAAGCAATTACAATGGTAATCACCGATACAACACCTAAATACAATACTACTTGGAAATCGTGTTTAAACTTCTGGTACGCATCTTCAAAAAACAAAAAAATTAGGGCCATCAATCCCATTACTAGCCAGAGTGAATTTAAAATTCGCTTTACCAAGGTTATCGCCGTCGGCTGAATTCCAGGAACCCGCTTTTGTCCTCTTAGAACTAACCACCTATGGAAGAGGTTTGTTGCGATTCGTAATAATACAACTGCCAATATAACTCCCAATGAGTAGAAAAGTTCAGTTTTATATGTTTCTAAAAATTCAATCATAGTATTTTATATTATCAGAAATTCTGAGAATTCGTATATTTAGTTATGGGCTGAATATCTTTCTTCTTTTCCCGTATTAAATAAATGCCCCATAAGATAAGCAATCCGCCAATTACATACCATAGACTAAATTTTTCTCCATCCAATAAGCCCCAAATTACGGCTACCACTGGCAATAAATACGTAACCGTACTTGCAAAAACTGCGGAAGTCTTTTGAATTAATTTATAATACAAAATCATTGCAATTGCGGTACCAAAAACAGTCAAAATACTTAAGTAGCCCAATGCCTCCCAAGTTTCGGCTTTGGCGGTAAAATCACTAAAAAATCCAGAGAGATACAATATGATTAAAGAAGGAATCATCCAGACTGAAAACACCGCTCCCGAAAGTTGAACAGAAGGCACGTGCTGTAGTTTTTCTTTTATAATAAGACCTGCAACGGCGTAACAGGCGGTGGCCAAAACTACCAAAAGTGCGTACCCAAGTTTTGATTCTTCGGAAGTGGTTTCAGAAAAGTACATTAATATTGCCGCACCAGCAAAACCAATTATAGCTCCCAAAACTTGCAGCCATTTGCTTTTAATTCCGAAGAGAAAATATCCTAAAACTAATATAAAAACGGGAACCAAAGAATCCAAAATACCCGCCATCGAACTACTTACGCGCGTTTGAGCAATGGGAAAAAGGTACATAGGAAGAAAATTTCCGAAGAAACCTGTTAAAGCAACCCAAAATAAAGTCTTCTTTTTCATTTTGCGGAGCACCGGAAAACCAATATAACCTAATAGTAAACCCGATATACCAACTCGAAACGCACCAATTTCATAGGGCGAGAAAACCAATAGCGATTTTTTTATTAAAATGAAGGAGCTGCCCCAAGTGATAGCTATAATGATTAGTAGAAACCACTTGTTTTCGAAAACTTTTGCCATAGGCCAACAAAGATAAAAGCAATTGCGGTCTGCAATTGCTTTTTACAGAAATTTCTAAAGCTCTTTTACAAATTGAGTGTTGGTCAAAACCACAATCCACAAAAATAAATTGGCCGTTAGTCTATCACAATCAAACGGGATTGTTTTTCTGAGGTTGTGGTTTATTGCTTTTGAAATTTTTTGGAAGCTTCCAGATTGTAAACTGAAACCACTTTGTTTGCACTTTTGAGCCCGCGTATTTCGTAATTCGCCATATAGTACCCATTGCGAATATTGCAATTTTTCCCTTTAGGTTGAAAATTTTTAATGTATCCAAATTAGACAATGGATAACTAAATAAAGAATTCACTAATAATATCAATGATGAGTATTGGCAAATAATGGATTCCTGATATACCCTTAATCTGAAATTTTATTAACTTTATTGTAATTAAGCTTTTTAATAAAGTAACGCAAAAAATAATTGAGGATTTTTTAATCCTTAAAACCTCAAAACTCGAAAAAATTAAAAAATTTATTTGGAGATATTTTCCTTATAATTAATTATAGTTTTAGCAGAAACTAATAAAATCCAGTCATTAATGGTAAAACCATTTCTTTTCTTTTTACTTTCTTTCCTGTTGATAACGAGCTTCAATGCTCAAACCCCTGTTCAATCTACAGACGAAATAAAAGTCAGTATTGAGTTAAAAAACCCTTCGTCTGAGATTAATAATGGAACGGCACAATTACTGGTAGATGGAGGTAATCCGCCGTATCGCTATAAATGGACCGATCCCAGCACTTCCTTAAATTCCAACCGCGCGATAGGTTTAATAGAAGGAATGGAACACTCGGTAACCATTACTGATTCAAACGGAAATAGTGTTTCAAAATCATTCATTATTCCTGCGGAATCTATAGTCGAGGTTTTCAATAGTAATGTTCAACCAGCGGTGGATTTTCTCGGTGCTATTTTATTTTGGGATCCTTTTGCCTCCTCAGGAATTTACGATCCAGTAGTCTATATTTCCAAAGAAGACATCCCACTTCCACAATCCAATAAAACTCAACAACAATATCGTCTAAAAAAATGGCTATTGGCAGACAGGGAGTTGGTGAAAAAAGATCAAGAAATTGCACTCCTTGAAAATGATAATGAAGAAATAATAATATACGCGCAAAATGATGGGAGACTTAAATATTTATTAGAAGAAGGAACTCTTATTACATCAACTTCAGAAGAAGCAATAGTGGATGATAAGGTTTTGCTTGGCGTTATTCAGTTTAACAGTCTGAGGCCATCACTATATCCTAACGGCGATGTAGTAACAAGTACCATCCCTTTTATCGTTATTTGGTTAATTTTAGGCAGTATCTTCTTCACTTTTCGTTTAAAATTTGTGAATATCCGCGGCTTTAAGCACTCAATAGAATTAGCAAGGGGAAAATATGATGATCCCAATGCCCCTGGAAGTATAACCCACTTTCAGGCAATGGCAACAGCAGTATCTGCCACGGTAGGATTAGGAAATATTGCCGGAGTTGCCGTAGCAATTTCTTTGGGAGGTGCGGGGGCTACGTTTTGGATGTTTTTGGCTGGTTTTTTCGGGATGTCTTTAAAATTTGCCGAATGTAGCATGGGAGTGAAATATCGTTTTATTGATTCCGAAGGGCGAATTTTTGGAGGACCGATGAATTATTTACGCTATGGTCTTGAAAAAAGAAATCTCAAAACTTTAGGAAAATTTCTAGCAGCATTTTTTGCAATTTTAGGAGTAGGAGCTTCTTTTGGAGGTGGCAATATGCTTCAATCAAACCAAGCATTTAAGATAGTCTCAGAACAAATTCCGATCCTTCAAGGGCAAGGTTTTTGGTTTGGTGTTGGTTTTGCAATACTTGTTGGAATAGTAATTATTGGCGGAATAAAAAGTATCGCAAAGGTTACCGAAAAAGTCGTACCCGTTATGGCCATATTATATGTTGTGGGTTGTTTGGTCGTTATTGGGTCTAATATTGGCGGAATTGGCAACGCTTTTTTAGCGATTTATGATGGTGCTTTTTCTGCCGATGCACTAAAAGGTGGGTTTATTGGTGTACTAATCGTCGGGCTACAGCGTGCTGCTTTTTCTAGTGAAGCAGGAGTGGGATCGGCAGCAATTGCTCATAGTGCCTCCAAGACAAACCATCCAATTGCCGATGGCTTTACGTCCTTAGTTGAACCTTTTATCGATACCATGGTAGTGTGCACCATGACTGCTTTAGTATTGATCTTTACCGGAAAACACCAAGTAGGTGGGGAAATGGGAGGGGTAGAACTTACTGCTGACGCGTTTGGAAGTGTAATTTCATGGTTCCCAGTAGTTTTGGCCATCGCAGTGTTTTTATTTGCGTTCTCCACTATGGTTTCTTGGTCTTACTACGGAATGCGCTCCTGGACATATTTGTTTGGGAGAAGTAAGAAAGGCGAATTGCTGTATAAAATAATGTATTTATGCTTTGTAGTTTTAGGTGCTTCAGTGAGTCTGGGAGCCGTACTAAGTTTTGCCGATATGATGATATTAGCAATGTCTTTTCCAAACATTATAGGGTTATACATTCTCTCACCCGAGATATACGCAGATATGAATATTTATTGGGAAAAATTGAAAAAAGGAAAACTATACATTAGCGCAAAGTTTGCCAAGACTTGATGCCAGATCTTACATTAGAGGAGACAGCTGTCCAAAAGGTCTGGAATAAAAAACTTACTCTATAAAATGGATTAACCTTTTAATTTAATTTTTAAAGTTTTATTGGATTCCAAATAAAACTGACAATCCTTAAAAGTAGGAGCTGCAAATCTTGGGCGAAAGTTATTTGAAAACCCATAAGGTTCTGTGGGAATACCTAAGAAGTTCCGATTACATTCCCCGTCTGCATTTTCATCGTGATACATTGAAATAGCATAAGTGCCTTTCGGCAAATCTTCAATTATTACAGTTTCTGAGCCTGACTTCACCTTAACCGAAATGGTTTTAAGTGCTTGCCCTTCTTCCAAAAAACGCTCTCCGCTATTAAAAAGCCCAATTTCCAAAGTTCCTTTTACAGTTTCAATATTGGTTATATTTATTGTTAGAGTATGGGTATCATTAGATGGACCGACACTTAGGAAGTAAAAGATGAATAGTATAAAGTTCACAGTTTGCGAATTAAGTTAATAATCTTCTATATTTAATCAAAATAAACTGCCTCAAAAACAGCTAACGGGGATCTGCGGCCCATATTCAACGAAAGTGTATCGCCATTAATAGTGTAATTATCCGCCAGTTCAAAAAACTTTAAAAATTCTGCTTCGTTAAAATTCACATCTGGGCAGGCCATCATTGTAGTAGCCATTTGCGAAAAACGAATTCTATTGCCCTCTTCCAAGGTATAGCTTCCTGAAAACGTGTTGCAACCAGCAAAGCCGCTTACTCGATTTTCATCGGTCTTCAACATAAAGTAGGTTTCCTTTTGTTGGTTTTTTGCCATTTTTACTTCCTGTCCTTCCGAACTTTTCAGCTTCCAATATTTTTCGGTAATGGGTTCAGAAAGTTTATTCGCCTTTTTGAAAACTGCCAATGGCGCGCGTTTCCCAACATTTATTGATAATGTATTTCCATCAATAGTATAGTTGTCTGCCAATTCAAAAATCTTCAAGAATTCAGATTCGTTGAAGGCAAGATCTGGACAAGCCATTCGTGTAGAACCCAAAGCAGAAAATTTTATACGATTACCGGCTTCTAAAGCATAGCTTCCGAAAAAATTATTGCATCCGGTGTTTCCTGTAATCTTATTATCATTTTCACTTAAAGAGAAGCCTATTTCCTGTAGGCGATTTACAGAAGTTGAAACATTTTTACCTTCAAGCGTTTCTAATTTCCAATATACTTCTGTGATTGAATTTGCCGAAGCGTCTGCGTTATCCATCGCTTCATTTTGTTTTGTCGTGCCACAACTATAAATTGTGAATGCAGTTAAAGCGATTGTGATAAGTTGTAATTTCATTAATATATTATATTTATTTGCAAAAGTCTATCAATTTTAAATTAGCTGAAAACTACTGTTTTAATTTCATAAAATCCTTACTAAAAAGATAAATTAAAGGGAAGTCTTCACCACCGTTTCATCATTAAGCACAAAGCAAGCCATGAATAGGAATATACTGAAAGCATTGATATTTTGGGACAATTTAGATTTTCCGAAAAAACAAATGTGCCAGCAAAATCAAGACAGATAGTATGAGTCCGAGTATAGAAACACCTGTCCAACCATAATGTTGCCAAGCCAAAGCACCCAAAGTTGTACCAAGCGCCCCACCAATGAAAAATGAAACCATATAAACGGTATTAATCCTGTTTCTTCCTTGGGGATTTTTTGAGAAAATAATATTTTGATTGGTAATGTGAAGCGCTTGCAAACCAAGATCTACCAAAATTACTCCAACCACCAGTCCAAAAATTGAATTTCCCGAAACAAGAAAAATAGCCCATGAAACAATTAGAAGAATCGCAGAGAAAATGATAATTCTGTTTTTGTTCAGCTTATCGCTTAATTTCCCGACAACTGTTGCTCCCAATGCCCCGGCAATTCCCAGGAGTCCGAATAGTCCCGTAATAGTACTTCCATAACCAAAACTGTCTTCCATCAAAAAGACCAGAGTAGTCCACAAAGCACTCAAGCCGGCAAAAGCTAAGGCTCCGCGAAGTGAAGCAAGCCGCAATGCAGGTTCTGTTTTGAAGTAATGAAAAATGGATTTCAATAAACTCCCGTAACTCCCGGGAAAGTGTGGGTTCAATCGAGGCAATTTTACCTGCAGAATGAAAAACAACAGTATCATCAAAACAGCTGCGGCATAGTAGATAACTCGCCAGCCAAACTGTTCGCCCACAAAACCACTTATTACCCTACTTCCTAAAATTCCTATTAGGAGACCGCTCATCACGATTCCGATGGCGCGACCCCTTCCCTTTTCATCACTGAGCTGCGCAGCCATCGGTACAAAAAGTTGTGGAATGGAGGAAGTAAAACCAATAAAAAAGCTACTGATTATAAGTAATAGCAAACTGTTAGCAGTTGCCGCCGCTATTAGGGAAAGAACCATCACTAAAAAATCCAGTTTTAATATGCGGTGGTTCGAAATCTTGTCGCCAAGTGGAATAATAAACAACAGCCCAAAAGCATAACCCAGCTGGGTGCTCAGCGCTACGTTGCTAACTTCTGCTTCCGTAACGCCATAATCAGTGGCAATTTGATGCAGTAAAGGCTGGTTGTAGTAGAGGTTTGCTACTACAAGACCAGCCGAAATGCTCATTAGGTATAATACTGAATTGGTGAGTTTGGGAGTCATTGATACGTTTCAGGATTATGCAAAAAGTAAATTCCCAAATAAATTATAGTTAGTTGGAATCATCCCGATCGGCCTCTTGTTTTTCAATTCTTTCATTCTCTTTCTCAACATAGCGTTTATGAGCCATGGAAGCCACAAAATTCTGTTTACGGGAATATAAATTTTTAATTACATCCGCCTTTCCGTAAACCGTAATTACATCTTTTGGAAGAATATAAATACTACCCGTGGGCGAACCAATATAATCGCAATCAACGCGATCTATCCCCAAAATGGTAATTCCTTCGTGACGCAAATCCAGTTCTTTTAAAGTTTTGTTCGCCATCCAGTTATCTTCTTCCACTTTTTTCTCGCTAATTCTATAGTTATCTTTTAAGTGAAGAACAGCTGCATAATCCTGGATTTCTAAGTCTGTGTATTTTTTCAGCATTCTATTTATAAGTTTGGATAATGCCTTGTCTACCCATTTACTTTTTACTGCCCAATAAACTAAACTCAAGCCAACAACCACGATTACTAAACCGTACAATTTAGAAGATAAAGTATCTGGCAATACAAAGGTTAAAATCAACGATGACATAACCGTTACAAACCCTGCATTTCCTACTAGCATTAGGTGAAACACTATTTTCCGACGTACAGGATGATTCATGACTTTTTCAGATTCTGACGTGGTAAAACCAGCACCAGTATATGCTGAACGTGCTTGAAATCTAGCACTCTGTGTAGATAGCCCCGTGTGCATTAATGCAATGGTGGCAATTTTTGTAATTAATGCTGAAAGCGCTACTACTAAAAATAAGGTTACTGCTGCAATCATATACGTTCAAAATTAAGAAGAAATAGACACAGCAGCTATTCTTTATAAAAATATTATGGTTTCTGAAAAATTGTGACTTGGATGAAACTAAAGAAATAAAGCGATTTTTGGGCTACATTCAAATTCACATTACAAAAATTTATAACTTGTTCCGCTCTATTAAAGCTGATAATTCTACAATTCAAATTTTTTATATGAAAACGCTATCCTTAAAAACCATTGCCTTCGTTTTTGCATTTTTCCTTTTCAATTCAATTGTAAAAGCACAGGTTTTAAGCAGTTCCCAAATTGATAATTTGGTTCAGAAAACAATGAAAACCTTCGACGTACCGGGAATGGCAGTGGCTGTTCTAAAAGACGGCAAGATTTATCATAAAAATACTTATGGCGTTCGTTCACAAAAGACAAATGCCGAAGTAAATGAAAATACCCTTTTCGGGGTAGCCTCAAACACGAAGGCTTTTACAACCGCCGCGCTCGCACAGTTAATAGACCAAAAAAAATTGGATTGGGATACAAAAGTAACAGACATAATTCCTGAATTTAAACTTAACGACGCATACGTTACAGCTCAATTTACAGTACGCGATTTAGTAACCCACCGCAGTGGTTTGGGTCTTGGCGCGGGCGATTTAATGATTTTTCCCGCAAACAATACAACCACTAAAGCCGAAATGATCCACAACCTTCGTTATCTAAAACCTGTGTCGTCTTTCCGCTCAAAGTTTGATTATGACAATCTGCTTTATATTGTGGCTGGCGAAATTGTAGCGAGAATTTCAGGAGTGGATTATGACGATTATATTGCAAACAATTTCTTCAAACCTTTGCAGATGAAGCGATCTTTGCTTTCCATTCCAGCAATAGCGGCAGATAATAACAGAATTGATGGTCACGCTCCGGTAAATGGAAAACTGGAAATAACGGGTAACACCTTTACGCAACTTGCCACGCCCGCCGGTGGCATATATGCTTCAATTAATGATATGAGCACTTGGGTACAAGCGCAATTAGATGAAGGAAAATATGGTGAAAAATTGAAGGATAGTCTTTTCAGCAAAAAGGCCCAACGCGAAATGTGGACGCCCCAAACCCTTTTAAGAAGTGGCAAAGGCCCGTACAACACCCATTTTTCCGCTTATGGCTTAGGTTGGTTTTTGAGCGATGTTAGTGGTTATTTTCAAGTAACGCACACAGGAGGTCTGCTTGGTATTGTGAGCCAAGTAACGATAATTCCAGAGCTTGAACTTGGCATTATCGTGCTTACCAACCAGCAAAGTGGTGCGGCTTTTAGTGCAATTACCAATTCTATAAAAGATGGCTATTTCGAAATAAAAGGCGAAGATAGAATTCAGCAATATAACGAACGTCGTTTGGCTGGCGAACGTGAAGAAGATAGCATTTCTAAAAAAATAGCAGCAGATTTAAAAACACAGCTAAAAAGTAAAGCTTCAAAACCAAACCCAGCAATTGTAATAGGAAACTACAAAGATTCTTGGTTTGGAAAAGTAGCCATCAGTGACCAAAATGGAAGTCTTCGCTTTAAGGCAGAAAAATCTTTGGACTTAATTGGGACAATGACTTTTTACAAGGGAACAACTTATGTGGTACGCTGGGATGATGCTTCGCTTAAAGCAGATGCTTTTGTAAACTTTTCGTTAGATACCGAAGGAATGGCAAACGGTTTTACAATGAGCCCTATTTCACCTTTGACAGATTTCAGTTATAATTATCAGGATTTGGAGTTTGGGAGAGTGAAATAGCTAAGTCAGAAATTAATGAAAAAAAAGAGTTGTTTTTATCTCAGTTAGTTACCTGCTGGCTTTTCCGCCTGTTTCTTCAAATTCAGATAATATTCTTTTGTTTCCTTGTTGAATTTCTCAATTGCGTATCGAAGTGTAATTCTTGGCATTTCAGTTGCGTGTTTGTCAAGGAATTTTTTTAGCTTTTCTTCATTTCGCTTTCCGGCTTCCCTTATCCAACTTCCTACAGCTTTTTGAACATATTCGTCTGTATCGTGAACTAGAATTTCGGCAATTTTGAATGTATCTTCTATTTCGTTTTTTCTGATAAAATAATAAGTACTTACAATTGCCGTTCTTCGTTCCATTGGATTTTTAGATTTTGCTAAATCGTATAATGGATTTTTGTCCTTGTCATACAAATATCCGCCAACCACATAAGGTGCTGCCCTGTCTACCAAACCCCAACTATTAATCCATTTATGATTATCAATATACGCTCGGTATGTATCTTTCTTTTCTTCTACTGAAATTTTCTTATTTCGGGCTTTCCAATCTAAAATAGATACTGCTCCAAGTCGATGATTGTCATTTTTATCTTTGAGCAATTTTACAACCTCAAATACTGGAATTTGCTGATATTCTTTTGCTAATGAAAATATTTCCCTTTTCGGAATTTCTCCCGAATAATCTTGACCGATTATTTTTAAAGTTTCAATAAATTCTTTAGCATTCATTTGTTTTTATTCTTTAGAATTTAAATTTAGTACACTAAATCATAAATCAAATTGCAATAAGCCACTAAAAATGCAATGTTCTTTTTTCAGCTTGCGGGTAACTTATTTATATCTCCAACTCTATCGGTTTTATGCATTAAATAAATTTGGCTATGCCCCAGGTTTGAGCGTTTTAGGTAACATGTTTTTCAAATATAAAGAAAAACCACTATTTCCGGCATCGCTTCCTTCAGCGTTTCTAACTTTACACTCAGCAGTTTGTTTCCTAAACCCACTCAATAATGAACGTTCTCAGAAACAGAGTAGGCACTATTTAATAATTCGTGTATTCGTGGTTTCTCTTTTTCTTTAAATGTCAAAAAAAATTAAAGAAACTATCAGTCTTCTTAGCTAAATTTATTAATTTCATAGGTATAAAACTCAGTCCTTATGAAAACTACAAAAAGACTGGATGCTGCATTGGAAAAACTTTACAATGCTTTTCACAATGACACTTTAAATCCGGAATGTTGTAACCATTGCGCAGTAGGAAATATTTGCAACAATACCGATAGTTGGAAATACCTTAGCGATGATCACGGTTCGCTGCAATTGAACTATGTTGGGATAATCCATCAAAATCTGGGACGCAGGTTTTACGGCTATTCCCCGCTGGAACTTTTAAATATAGAAGCTGAATTTTTAAAAGGTTGTGGGTATATTTTGCCCTTAAATTTCAGAAATGCGAAACCAAAACATCCAACTTCCAAAGAAACTCTCTTCAACGGTCTTTGCGGTGCTGTTGCGCTTTTATGTTCTCTTGACGGAGTACAAAATGTAATGGATTATTATCCGCTATTTCAAAAAGAAACGGAAGTGTCTATTTTGGAAAATTCACAATAAAAAACCTCTACTATCGGCTTCGCCAATAAAAGAGGTTTAATAACAATATTTCTTTTTTCCAATTAAATTTTCAAGTCACCCTGTTCGCCCAAATCTGGCTCATTGCCAGTTATGGCACCTTGAGCCATTTTTAATAGGGAAAGTACTTTACCATTTTTGGTATCCCAATAATGGGCATCGTCTGGCACTACCTTAATGGCGGTAATCATCGGGTCATCTTCTCCTTCAAACCAAGCATCATCGCCACTGCCATATAGCTCCTTGATTCTATTGCGATCAGTGCTTATGTGTGCACGGCCATAAATGCTCAAAAACTCAAAGTTTCCTTTGTCTGCATAAATGAGGTGCGTTCTATTTTCTTTTTCAATATTTTGATTGTGTGTGCTAGTTTTATTGCTGAGAAACCAAATATTTCCATCGTGATCCACTTCTTTCGTACTCATTGGAATCACGTGGAAAGGTTGGCTCTTCAAATCGGTAGCCATCATTGTAAAGTCAATAGACTCTGCAAGTTCTTTAATTTTCTCTCTTGCTTCTTTACTGTAAAGATTTTTTGTGCTCATAGTTTTTTATTTTCAAGATAGGAAACTATCTACTTCTTACGTTTTAAGGAAATCATAAAGTTTATCGATACGAAAAAAGAGTGAATAAAATAATTTCGGTATAATCTGTACGGTTTGGAAATTTACTTTCCCGTGTAGGCAATCCGCCAAATATGATGGGTGGTATCATCGGTAATGAGCATAGCTCCATCTGGCAATACTACTGCGCCTACAGGTCTTCCGCGCACCTCATCCTTGTTTGGATCAACAATGAAACCCGTAAGAAAATCCGATGGTTTGCCGGCTGGTTTGCCGTTTTCAAAAGGAATAAAAACCACGCGATAGCCCGAAAGAATATCACGATTCCAAGAACCATGCTGTACTACAAAGGCTCCGTTTTTATACTTTTTCGGAAAAGAATCAGCGGTATAAAAGACCAATCCCAAGGAGGCCGTGTGCGAGCCAAGATCAACATCGGGCACGATAGCTTCCTTCAACCTAACGTTTGGCGGAATGGGCACACGCGGATCATAATGGTTGCCCCAATACGTATAGGGCCAGCCGTAATAGCCGTCTTGTTTTACAGAAGTTAAATAGTCCGGAACTAGATTGTCTCCCAATTCATCCCGCTCATTCACAGAGGTCCAAAGAGTTTTTGTGGTTGGTTCCCAATCCATTCCCACGGGATTTCTTAAACCGGAAGCATACACTTGAAGGTCGCTACCATCGGGATTCATCTCTAGAATATTGGCGCGCATCACTTCATGTTCCATTCCTTTTTCACCAATATTATCGCCGCTGCCAACGGCAATATATATTTTGGAATTATCGGCATTGGCAATAATATTGCGCGTCCAGTGTCTATTTACTTTCCCCGCAGGAAGATCCGCAATCTTTTTTCCCATCACGGTAATTTCTGTTTGTCCGGCCTTGTAAGGATAACGCAATACGGCATCGGTATTTGCAACATACAACCAATCGCCAATAACCAGCATTCCGAAAGGCTGCTTAAGACCTTCTTTTTTTGTGAGCAGCGTTTTTCGCAAATCGGGCATTCCATCGTTATTTGTGTCACGAAGTAAAGTAATAACATCAGCACTGTTTTTTAAATTGTTGGAACCGCCTGCACCAATAATTGTAGCGCCAATTTGTTTTGGAATGCTGTAATTGCTATTGCTTTCAGCTATCAAAACATCGCCGTTTGGAGTAACGTACATCCAACGTGGATTTTCAAAACCATCTGCATATTTTGTTACAACAAATCCTTCGGGAGCTTTTGGCGTTTCCCCGTCATTCCAACCAATAACGTTGGAATAATTTGAATTCGATTTTGTTGCAAATGGCTCGGGCAACTCTTTTCCATCTTTAACCTGTGAAAAAAGTGAAAGCGGAACAGCAATTAAAAATAGAAAATACGTTTTCATAATTGGTATGATTATTTATTTCAAAAATATCGATTAACGCTTAAGACGCATAATGGCCTTCTCGTTCACAAATTCCTTCATTCCGAAACCACCGTGCTCACGGCCATAACCAGAATCTTTTACCCCACCGAAAGGCATATTGGGCTGTGCAAGACCGAAAGAATTGATGAAAATCATACCAGTATCAAAATGTTTGCTGGCTAGTTCCATCGCTTTATCTTCGTCTTTGGAAAAAATTCCACCGCCTAGACCAAATCTGCTGTCGTTTGCAATTCGCATAGCATCGTCTTGGTCCTCGGCACGAATAAGTGAAGCCACCGGACCGAAAAGCTCATCGTCATAAGCGGGTTGTCCTGGTTTTACATTATCAAGAACCGTTGCTGGATAGAAGAAACCTTTGCCTGTTGGCATTTCACCTCCACAAAGTATTTTTGCGCCTTTCTTTACGCTTTTTTCTACCTGCTCATGAAGCGTCTCCCGAAGATCTTCACGCGCCATCGGGCCTATTTTTGAATCTTTATCGGTTGGGTCGCCGTGTTTTATTTTCTTCATCTGTTCTACATGCGCATCGCGAAATTGATCATAAACCTTATCTACGATCACAAAGCGTTTCGCCGCTACGCAAGTTTCGCCATTGTTGTAAATACGGCCCTGCACGCAGGTTTTTACAGCCAATTCTAAATCTGCATCCTCCAAAACAATATAGGCATCGTTGCTACCCAGTTCCATAACACTTTTCTTTAAAGCGGCTCCTGCTTTTTTAGCGATGGTTCTTCCGGCACCTGGGCTTCCCGTAAGGGTTACACCTCTAACCAATTTGTGTTCTATAATTTTATCGCTTTGATCGTGGCTAATTTTTAGAATGGTAAAGAGATTTTTTGGCAATCCTGCTTTTTCGTAAATTTTCTGAAGCATCAATCCTGTACCCGTTACGTTTTCGGCGTGTTTCAATAGAATTCCATTTCCAGCCATTAGGTTTGCGATTGAATAGCGTATAACTTGATACACGGGAAAATTCCAAGGCTGGATTCCATAAATAACACCAAGAGGAGAGTAGGTTATTACTCCTGTTCCGCCATTTGGCAGTTCACGCTCTTCGTCCTTAAAATTTTCAGGGCCATTGTCAGCCGTCCAATCACAGATGCCCGCACAAAGTTCTACTTCCTGCTTGCTCTGCTTTAGCAGCTTACCCATTTCATCAGTCATAAGTTTAGAAAGCGCATCAACATTATCTCTTAATTCCTTTCCAATTGCCTTTAGTATTTTTCCCCTTTCCTCGTGAGAGACCAAGCGCCAATCCATAAAAGCTTCGTGACATTCTTTAACTGCTTCGTCCGCTTCCTTGTCGGTCATTAATGGGTATTTCTTAATTACTTTTCCTGTGCTTGGATTGATTGTAACCAGGTCATTCTGTTCTTCCTTTTTCATAGCATTTTCTTTTTGTTGAATATATTATTTTGAAGAAGAACTGTGTCTTAAGAAACTGTTATACTTTTGAAAGCTGAAAGGATATTTAAGCTTTTGAAGCATTTCATCTTTAAAATTTCAGAATGAAAAGTCTTGAAACACAAAACATTCGCCCCGCCCGCCCTGAAGATTACAAACAGGTTGCGCCCCTCATTGTGCAGGCAATGGAAGATTTAGCATGTACTTTTGCAAATACTGCGGATACCAAACAAGCCGTTCCGTTGTTTGCCCACTTTTTTCAGCAAACTGCAAACCAATATAGCTTTGCGCATACTTTAGTATATGCTGAAGGCGACGAAATAAAGGGATCAATTACTTTTTACGATGGCCAGTTGTTGCCAAAGTACCGCGCACCGTTTCTTAAATATATAGCCGAAACCTACATGGTTAAAGATTTAGCAATTGAAGACGAAACCATTCCGGGAGAGGTTTATATAGACACATTAAGTGTTTATCCAAAGCATCAAGGGAAAGGTATTGGCAAGAAATTATTGGCCGCGGCAATCGAACACGCAAGGCAGGATGGCCATAAAAAAATTGGACTCTTGGTAGATTTCGAAAATCCCAATGCTAAAAGATTGTATGTGGCTCTGGGATTTGAAAGTATTGGTAAAAAGCAACTTGGCAATGGCATTTATGAACATTTGCAATTGAAGTTTTAGTTTTTTAGAATAATTCTATTTGTTATGAAAACAATTGATTGAGCACCGCCAACGATTTGGGTTTTTTATAGCCCTGAACGTGGAAACTGTAATAGGTCAAAATTAGTTCCAGTAAATCTTTACGCTGGTTTTTGGTGAGTTTTTCAGTGTTTAAAGTATCAAGATTTAACCCGAAGAAATGTTTGAAATTTTCTACTTGCTCACCTTCAATACAGTAATTGGATGTATTTGTCGCTTGAAAATTTCCATCAATTATATTGAAATAGCTTTCCTTAATATGTGTGGCATCGGGGAAAAATCCTAAATAAATACTTAGTTGCATCAAAAAGAAAATGTGGAAATTGGCAATGGCATCATTTTGGTCAAGCCACTGAAAAGAGCGTTCCAAAAAAGAGAAGAGTTCTTTATTTGTTTCTTCCTCGCGAATGCAGTTTTTTAGCATTTCAGCCAAAAACATAATCAATCCCGTTTTGGCAATATCTGTATGAAGTGTTTTGTAAGGATAATAAACTTTAACCTCCTTAATATACTCTAAGGTTCCTTTGTTTTTGTGATCTGCTATAAGCTCCAATTGTGTGAGCGGTTGAAAATAAGATGCCTTTAGTTTTCCTTTTCTAGATTTCAGAATATTGCGAAGAAGATAACTTTTAATTCCTGAAATTTCAGTGAAACAACTTGCAATTAAATCTGCTTCAGAATATTTGATGGCTGAAAAAACTATGGCTTTGGTAGCAACGACCATCAGCGAATAATCATGATTTTTGCAACCTTGGTTTGAAGGTTATCATCTGTTGTTACCAAAACCAAATACACCCCCGAACGAACTTTGTATTTCCCAAAAGCCGAAGTATCCCATAGTACACTGCCGCCTTCAGATGTTTGTTCAAAAACTAGGTTTCCGGTAATATCTGTAATTTTCACATTGGCCTGAGATGTAAGGCCATCAATAGTAACATTACCACTAAATTCAGGACGCACCGGATTTGGAAATGCGTGTACATTGTCTAAATTATCACTGGGCGCCGTGGCTGTACCTTTGTATGCCACAAGCCCTTGAGTGGTTGCAAAATATACAACTCCCGTAAAAGGATCTATCGCTATATCCTGCACATTGTTAGTAGGCAGCGGAGAATTGTCTTTAGTAAAACGAAGCAAGGTTTCTTGCCCATTTGGTGATAAGTAAAAAACGCCCGAGGTGGCCGTTGCAATCCATTTGTTGTTGGATCCATCTACCGCAATATCGGTTATAGATTGTTCAAATAGCAACTCTTGGGCTACACCGTCTTCAAGTATAATAATTGCTTGTGAATCTTGTGTTGGGCCTTCTTGAAAAAAACCACCCGGACTAAAGAGCACCCTAAGTCCCTTTAGCGTTCCAATCCACAATCTATTTTGTTTATCAAAAGTAAGTGCACGGGTGTTATTTGTTGGCAAATTACCGCCGCCCAAGTTATCCGTCAGTGAATTAAATTTTTTGGTCGTTGGGTTATAGCCTATAATTCCGCTTCCATAAGTACCAAAAAATACATAGCCTTCTCTACTAATAGCAAGTTCTGTAAGTGCTATTTCACCTTCATTTGCTAAAATGCTTGAAATATCCACTTTTTGGAATTGGCCGCCAGGTGTAAGCTTTATTAAACCTTCTTTTTCTTTACTTTGTACAAACCATAAATTACCCTGAGAGTCAAATTGGGAGCCAAATATGCGTATTCCCGCATCAGCGCCACCAAGAAGTATTCTTTCTAACGGGCTATTGGTTTGATCGTAAAGTATGGTTGGGGTTTCTTCCACAATTTTCAGCAAGCCCTTTTCGAATGAACTCATGAAAACTTCATTTGGGTCTTCAGGATTGATTGTAACTTTTACCAAATCTGTAGGTTCAGCACCTACGGCAGCTCTCAAATCTTCGTATTGAATGTTTGTCCAAAGCGTGTCTTTAAGATGGCTGATTCCATATTTGGAAATTGGAAATGGATTATAATCCACATCTACTTCGCCAAAGCTAACCCAGAGTTCGCCGGGTGAAGCGTCTATGGAAAACGGACTGTTTCTAAGTGGTCCATTGGGAAGTACTTGTGTAGGTTGTATACTTCCAAAGGGAACAATCAAGAGGCCGTCTTCTGCAGTTCCCAAATAAAATCTGGATCCAAAGGCATAACCGGACTGCAAGTTGAGGTCGAAATCCTGTAGGTTGGTAACCGAGGCTTCCTGTACAAAACCTTCGGAATAGGATTGAATTGAATTGTTCGTTGTAATTGTTAATAAATCATCGGCCAATCTAAATTTCTTAACATTGGATGTAAAAGATTGCACATTGGTGCGGATTCCGTCTGCGGTAAAACGTAAAATGGTATTGGAGTTATCTGCGGCATATAGTTCATTTCCCAATTTTTCCATCGCAGAAAAACCGCTACCCAGAATGGTTGTCCAGTTTTGATAATCAATCAAATCATCATCTGCAACCAACGCCCTACGAATACCGTTGAAAGCACTGGCGGCAAAAATATAAGGTTCCTGCACGGTAGTTTGCACAATGTTTATTTGGCCGCCGCCGTCACCAATAAAATAGGTGTCACCAAACTCTAAGGCCGCAAGATTGAATACTGAAATTCCATATTGGGTGGCAATGTAAATTTTGCCATCATATTCGTTGAAGTTATTGATGCGTTTTTTATCTGGTGGAATGGTTAGTTTTTCTAAAATGTCCACTACTTTCAAAATATTTTCCTCTCCGTCTTTCACTATTTCAATCAACCCGTTTTCGTAACCAATTACCAGTAGCTTGAATGCTTCGCTGTAGTGAATCGTGGTTATAAAATTTCCCGAAAGACCGTTTACCGTTGAACGGGTTTCTATTTGCTGAGTAGAAAGATCATACGTAAATACCGCATTTTCGGCTCCCACATAAATTTTGTTATCTCCCTGTGAAATATCTTTTACCGAAACGTAAGAAAAGAAACCGATCCAGCGGTCTTCAAAATTCTGGGCGCCTGCCAGAATAGGAAATAATAATAGGAAAGCAACTGCCCACCGCTTCATAGATATGTTTTTGTTTATTAACACGCTAAAATACTATTTATTGCGGTATATGAATGAAAAAGCCTTTCCATATCTTTCATTTCGAAAAAAGACAGTCGGAAAGGCTTTAACCTTATTCTTAATTTGAAGTAGTTATACTACCCCTTGCGCGAGCATTGCATCGGCTACTTTTACGAAACCTGCAACGTTTGCTCCTTTTACATAATCCACATAACCATCACCATCTTTACCATATTGAACGCAAGCAGCATGAATGTCGTTCATAATACTGTGCAATTTTTCGTCAACCTCGGCGGCTGTCCAACTTAAACGCAGTGAATTTTGAGACATTTCTAAACCAGAGGTTGCAACACCACCGGCATTTGATGCTTTTCCGGGAGAAAACAAAATTTTTGCTTTTTGGAATGCTTCAATAGCTTCTGGAGTACAGGGCATATTGGCTCCTTCGCCTACACAGATACAACCATTGTCTAAAAGCATTTTGGCTTCTTCACCATTTAATTCATTTTGGGTTGCGCAAGGCAGTGCAATATCGCATTTTACTTCCCAAGGGCGCTTTCCTTCAACATATTTTGCGCCGGTATATTTTTTAGTGTATTCTGAAATACGGCCACGTTTTTCGTTTTTCAAATCCATTACAAAAGCGAGCTTTTCTTCATTGATTCCTTCGGAGTCATAAATATATCCAGCAGAATCAGAGAAGGTAACTACTTTTCCTCCAAACTCAATTGCTTTTTCAGCAGCATACTGGGCAACGTTCCCAGAACCAGAAACAACCACTGTTTTTCCTTTAAAGCTTTCGCCTTTGGTTGCAAGCATGTTTTTTGCGAAGTAAACGTTTCCATAACCTGTTGCTTCGGGACGAATAAGCGAACCGCCATATGAACGGCCTTTTCCTGTAAGCACTCCCGTAAATTCATTGCGGATGCGTTTGTACTGGCCAAACAAAAAGCCAATTTCACGACCACCAACGCCAATATCGCCCGCGGGAACGTCGGTGTCTGGGCCAATGTGTCTGAAAAGCTCCGTCATAAAACTTTGGCAGAAACGCATTATTTCGTTGTCACTCTTTCCTTTTGGATCAAAGTTGGATCCCCCTTTTCCTCCGCCCATAGGAAGGGTGGTCAAGCTGTTTTTAAAAGTTTGTTCGAATCCTAAAAATTTAAGAATACTTAGGTTTACCGATGGGTGAAAACGTAGACCTCCTTTATACGGGCCAATTGCTGAATTGAATTGAATTCTATATCCCTTGTTAACTTGTATTTCACCTTTATCGTCGGTCCATGGCACACGGAAAAGAATGGTGCGTTCTGGCTCCACCATTCTTTCCAACAGCTTTTTGTTGGCGTATTTTTCGTTTTTTTCTATAAATGGGATTACGGTTTCAGCAACTTCTGTTACTGCCTGAAGAAATTCAGGTTCATTGGGATTGAGTTTTTCAACTTCAGAAATGAAATCTTTTATACTTTGCTTCATTGTTTAAATTTTATTTTACTTTTAGCGAATTCCTTTGGTATCTGTTTGTAGCCGTGCATTTTACAAAATATCTTAAATTTGAATTTGAAGAAAAAAATACATTAGTTAAAACATTTACATAAGGAAGCAACAAATATAAGCGTTATGATAAAAACTGTACGTCAATTTTTTACAAATTAGCTAAATAGCTTTATTAAATTTCGCTGTTAAATATGTTTTTATATATTTGTTATGTCTCAATCTAAACCCATGTTTATAATGAATACCAGATCTTTGTTATTGGTATTTTTCTTGTTTGTCTTTGCAAAACAAGAAGCTTACAGCCAATTTGGCTTTTCTCATGAAGTGGGTTTAATTACTGGCCCGGTTGTTTTCTATTCAGATTTTGGTCAGCGAAATAACTTTGAAACCAATGCCAAAAACACAGGTTTCGGTATTGGTCTTATTCATTATCTTAACTTTTCCTATCGCGCAGATTGTAATTGCTATACCCGCGATAAGTATTTTAATGACCACTTTAAGGTGCGTAATGAGATTGATTACCACAAAACAAATTTAGAACATTTTGGCCGTTGGGTAGAGCCAGACCAAACCTCATTATTTGCAGATCAACTACGTGCAATGAGCGGTTCTGTTAGTGTTTTTGAAGTTGGTTCACAACTTGAATTTTTTCCATTGAGCATTCGTGATTTTGCCGCGGGCGCCTATAAAATTGCACCATTTATAAGCTTTGGTGTGCATTATGTAAATTTCGACCCTGAAGTGGAATCATCTTTGGGACCATTAAATAGTCCTATTTCTACCCCAGATAAATATTTTAATGCCTTTCAACAGGATCCTGCATCCACTTGGGCTATGGTAGGCAGTGTTGGGATTCGTTATAAATTGACTCCCTTGAGCGATTTGATGCTGGATAGCCGCTGGGAGTATTACTTTTCAGATTATGTGGACGGCCTAAACCCAAGCCTTGAAAACAACGGAACCAAGCCGGTTCCGGAAAACAAGGCCAATGAGTGGATCTATTGGTTGAATATTGGGTATATTTATTATATAGATTAAAGTAAACTGTTTTATATGAAAAGAGGCTGATTGATTTCAGCCTCTTTTTTGTTTCTGGAGTTTTTTGTAAAACTATTCCTTGATGAACTTTTTCACTTCCACATTTCCAGTTTCATCTTCAATATTTAAAAAGTATATACCGCTTTTGAGATTGGAAACATCTATGGAGGTTTGGTCTTGAATCTCCAAATTTTCAGTGCGTATAAGTTTGCCTTCTATGTTGAGGATTTTAACTTTTAGATTGGCAGTAGGGTTTGTAGCGTTTATGTACAATCTGTTTTTAACGGGGTTGGGGTGGATTGAAAATTGTGATGCTGAAAAAATGGGTGTGGACAAGGGTTGATTGCCGTAGAATGCTTTGTTTCCTAAATCGCTTGTAAAACTAAAGACAAGTCATTACCTTGACTTTCTATTATGTATGCGAAGGTTTTATCAAGTGATTGCCATTCAAAAAAGCCATTATAATACAGATTTTGATAATCATTGCTTTCCGCTAAAACACACGGCTCGTCCGGTAATATTACAAATTCAAATACATTTATCTCATCATTAGAAATTGTCAAATTTTGACCAGATAGACTTTCACAAACATTAGTATTAAAAAAGTCTGGAAAAATATTTAATTGAATAAAATCGATTTCACTATTGTGTGGCGCTTGGTAATCTACACCATCAATATTTATCTTTTGTAGATACCAAGTATTATCAAAAAGTTGCGGGTCTTGGGCAAAAGAAATTGTGCTGATATGGAATAACAATATGTAAAATAATGTTTTCATATTTTATTCTTTTAGAAATTTTTTGATAGCCTTATTGCCGTTTTCATCTTCTATGTTTAAAAGGTAAAGGCCGCTTTTAAGATTTGAAACACCTATTGAGGTTTGGTCTTGAATCTCCAAATTTTCAGTGCGTATAAGTTTGCCTTCTATGTTGAGGATTTTAACTTTTAGATTGGCAGTAGGGTTTGTAGCGTTTATGTACAATCTGTTTGTTGCGGGGTTGGGGTATAGACTAAAGTAAATACCTTTTAAATCTGTTAAACTTAGACTACAATCCTCACTATATGAAGACCAATCATCCTTACACCACCCTTCAAGAGGAAAACCCCCACATTCTGGGTATGTAGCATTTTCATCATCAACTTGAATGCACATTAAATTTTCATTACCCGTGGAAATCATTACCGTCATATTATTATTATTGCCATTGTCAAGAAATAGACTATTAAGTTGATTATCGGTGCATTCTAAATAATCAAGCTTACTATTTCCAGACAACCCCAAACTATTTAACTGATTAAAAGAGCAACCCAATGATTCAAGGTTTACATTTCCAGAAATATCCAATTCGCTCAGTTGATTGTTATCGCAAACCAACGTTCTAAGATTTATATTTTGGGTGAGAATTAAATTATTAATTTGATTATTGCCACACCCCAATAAATGAAGGTTTATATTTTGCGACATATCCAAAATAATTAACTGATTTCCATAACATTGTAATACTTCAAGGTTAATAAAACTCTCTATTCCTTCAAGTGATGAAATATTCTTGAAATTAACATTTAAATTCACTACTACCTCGGCTTCACTAACCTGTATTTCACCGTCATTATTGGTGTCCACCCCCACTTCTATAAGAGCAATTTTAAAGTTGGCATCCGGAATATTTACAATTTGGGCATTGAGAAAGGTACTTGTCAATAAAAATATAAGTATATATAATTTTTTCATGATCTTAAATTTTAAAGGGATTATTGTTTCGCTAAGTTTTTGGAATCGACGATTTCGCCATCACATGCAAGGGATACGGAATATAGTCCGTGGATTTTCATATAATATTTCGTTATAATCATTTGGATAAAAACCTGTCAAAATAGGTTTTTCTAAGGGAATAATATTTTCAATCTCATATCTAAAAGTAAAATCTGTAAAAATTTCATTTTCACCCAGAGTAACTAAATAAACTTTTTGTAAGCGTGGTGTGGTAGAAGTTGGAAACGCTTTCTCGAAAAAATAAACTTCTTTATCATTTACAAAATTTGAGAAATCGTTTATATTAGTTGTAATTGAAATGGTTCCATCATTATTGGTGGTCTGCTGTATGGTACCCAAATTATACTCTGGCTTTATTTCAAGATAATACTCTTCAGTGTTTTGGGCAGTCAAGAAAATTGAAGAAATAACAACCACAATAAAGATGAAAATTCTGTGGGCGTGTGTTTTCATACTTTGAGCGATTAAAGTTAGTTGATTTCTTAAAATTATGCTAAAATATTTAAATAAAAAACAGGTTTTTCCCTGTTTTTTATAGAGGGTTTTACCTGTTTATAATGAAGTCTCTTTCTTACAATGAAGAAATTATCCTATCGCCTGCTCCAAATCAGCAATCAAATCATCCACGTCTTCAATACCCACGGAAAGACGAATCAAAGAATCAACAACGCCCGTTTTTTCGCGTTCCTTTTTTGGGATGCTGGCGTGCGTCATACTTGCCGGATGGCCTGCAAGACTTTCAACCCCGCCCAAGCTTTCTGCGAGAGTAAAGATTTTCAGATTTTCAACTATTTTGATGGCTTCTTCGTAATTGTTTCCTTTGGTTACAAAAGAAATCATCCCTCCAAAATCATTCATCTGTTCTTTCGCTATGGCATGATTTGGATGGCTTTCAAAACCGGGCCAATATACTTTCTCAATTTTTGGATGTTTCGCCAAATATTCCGCAACGGCCTTTCCGTTTTCGCAATGGCGTTGCATACGGATGTGAAGCGTTTTTAAACCTCGTAAAACGAGAAAGCTATCTTGTGGCCCACAAACGGCACCACTAGCGTTTTGAATAAAATATAACCTTTCCGCAAGTTCTTTGTCTTTTACAACCAAAGCACCCATAACCACATCGCTGTGCCCACCAAGATATTTTGTGGCGCTGTGCATCACGATATCTGCACCCATTTCCAAGGGTTGTTGCAAATATGGCGTTGCAAAAGTGTTATCAACAGCCAACAAGATTTTATGCTTTTTTGCAATTGAAACAGCTTTCTTTATGTCGATGATATTCATCATCGGGTTGGTTGGTGTTTCTACCCAAATGAGTTTCGTTTTATCATTTACGTGCTCTTCGATTTTATCGGCATTTTCCATTCCGATAAAGTGAAATTTAATGCCGAACCCTTCAAAAATCTTGGTAAACAAACGGTAGGTTCCCCCGTAAAGATCGTTGGTTGAAATAACCTCATCGCCGGGTTTCAAAAGTTTCATAATGGCATCAATTGCTGCAAGCCCGCTTCCAAAGGCAAGACCGAACTCACCATTTTCAATACTTGCAAAAGCACGTTCCAAGGCAGCACGTGTTGGGTTTCCGCTGCGTGAATACTCAAAACCTTTGTGGCCACCGGGCGTTGTTTGTGAATAGGTTGAGGTTTGATAGATTGGAGGCATTACCGAGCCATAAGCTGGATCTACATTGTGTTGGCCGCCGTGTATTGTTTTTGTGTTAAATTTCATAGACTTTTCGAAAATTTTAAAGTGATAATCAGCAATATCAAAACTATATTTTAGGTTTTAACATAACTTTCACAATAGCTGATTTTAAAGTTATTACTTTTGAAATGCAAATCTAAGAGTTTGATTTGTGATAGCTAACCATCCAATCCTTTTTAACCTATGAATAGCAAAATTGCGGTCGTAACATTAATTGCGCTGATAAGCGTAAGTTGCAATCGAGAAAAAAATATTGAAATTTCGTCAGAAAGTTTTACAGAAAAAGAGCTTTCAATGTGTGAAAACAGCAAGTGTCCCGAAGTAACCATCAATTATGTAGAAGTTTTTGGTGACGATGAGATATCTGAAAAAATAAATGCGAAAATAAAAAACTTTATCTTCAGCTCATTGATAATGGGCGAAGATACCATCCCCACAGCCAAAACGATACAAGAAGCCGCATCCGGTTTCATAAACGCCTACAATGCTGATAAAGCCCAATTTCCAGATATGGCCGGGGAATATTTTGCCGAAATTTCAGTGAATGAAATTTACAGATCAAAAGAACATCTTTGTTTTGAAATGCGCCAATACCTTTTCACCGGCGGGGCGCACGGTTATGGCACTACTTCATTTATGAACATAGACCCGGAAACTGGAGAGGAGCTTACTTCAAAAGAACTTTTCAAAAAAATAAAAGAATTTACTGTATTTGCGGAAAAGAAATTCCGCGATAAACAAAAAATAGCCGAAGAACAAGGAATTAACGATACTAAATTTTGGTTTGAAAATGATGCGTTCTATCTACCCGAAAGTGTCGGCTTTACTCAGGACAGCCTTATTTTTATTTACAACCAATACGATATTGCAAGCTATGCCGACGGGCCCATAGAACTAAAAATAGCCATAAAAGAAGCCGAGCCTTTTTTAAATATTGATTAATTTTGAACGATGCAAAAAGTATATTATTTATCAAGTTGTGATACTTGCAAAAGAGTGATGGAAGAAATAGAAATTCCGTCGTCATTTATAAAACAAGATATTAAGGTTCAAGGAATAACCGAAGAAGAGTTGGATGAACTTTTCAACCTTACCGATAGTTTTGAAGAACTTTTTAGCCGTAGGGCAAAGCTGTATAAAGAGAAAAATTTAAAAGGTGAAATCTTGCTGGAAGAGGACTACAAGGATCTCATCCTAGAACACTACACTTTCTTAAAGCGGCCCGTGATTGTATATAACGACGAAATATTTATAGGAAGCAGCCCAAAAACTGTTGCTGCCGCTAAAAAATCCATCCATAAAAATTGACCAACCAACGCATCTTTGCGCTTTTGGCGGCAACCACTGCCAGCACTATCTATGGCATAAACCATACTATTGCCAAAGGGTTGATGCCAGACGTAATAAAGCCGTTCGGTTTCATATTATTGCGAGTGTCTGGTGCAGCCTTGATTTTTTGGATTATAAGTCTGTTCTTCCCTTCAGAAAAAGTGGAGCGTCGCGATTGGTTTAGATTCATAGCTTGCGCATTCTTCGGAATGGTTTTAAACATGCTCGCCTTTTTTAAAGGATTAAGCCTTTCTACACCTATCAATAGTTCGGTTATCATCACAATTTCACCTGTTTTATTATTGGTGCTTTCTGCCTTTATTTTAAGGGAAAGAATAACTTGGATGAAGAGTCTTGGTATATTTTTAGGTTTGGCCGGTGCTTTGGTTTTAATTCTTTTTGGATTGAAAGAACAACCCAATGCCCCCAATATTCCGCTCGGTAATTTACTTTTTATAGTGAATGCAACCTCCTATTCTATCTATTTGATTTTAGTGAAACCCTTAGTCCCAAAATATAGCTCCATCACATTGATGAAGTTTCTTTTTCTCTTTGCTTTCCTAATAAATCTACCAATCGGAATATCAGAATTTACAGAAGTAGCTTGGAGCAGCCTTGCTTTTGAAGATATTTGGAAACTGGGCTTTGTCGTTCTTTGCACAACTGTAATGACCTATCTTCTGAATATTTACGCTTTGAAACAATTAAGCCCATCCACTATTGGTGCATTTATTTATTTACAGCCTGTAATTGCGGTGCTTTTTGCAGTACTAGTTGGCGCAGATAGCTTAACTGCATTGCGAATAGGCGCAGCAGCCTTAATATTTTTGGGCGTTTATCTTTCTACAATAAAACGTGTACGGAAGATTTCCGATTAAAGATCTTTCGGGCGCTGACTATACTTTCGGGTGTTTTCTTTGGTAAGAATTCTGAAGTCATCTGTCTTTTCCAATGAGTCAAGTTTCTCATAAAATTCCCTCGGAAGGCCTACTAGTTTTCGTTCTCTTAAATCTATCCATCCTCCCATCATTTCACAACGGGCATAGTTTTTTCCGTTTTCGTCATAAAAATTATGGAGAAATTCAAAGTAGGTTCCATCTGCTGATAAACCTTTCAATTGAAGCGAAACAGTAACCGGTTTCCCCGGAAAAAATTCACGGAAGTAGAACATATGTTCATAAAATGCCACCGCACCAATATTTTGCTTTTCCAGATTCGTAAGGTCTAGCCCACTTTCCATAAAAAAACTCATACGGGTGTGGCTCATGTAATCTATATAGGCGCTGTTGCGCAAGTGGCGATTGGCATCCACATCGCTCCAGCGTATTTCAAATTGTTTTGTGTACATCTTCAAATTTTTCTACAAATTTAAAGTACTTTTGTTATGCAAGCATAGCATTTATGTTTAGTTTCTGTTAAAATTCCTTTAAGAAAATGCCGCTGATTAAAAGCAATTACCAACCAACATTTCCTTTTAAAAACGGACACTTCTCCACTATTTATTCCGCAAAACTTCGGCCTTCACCACATTTAGTCCAACAACGTGAACGGGTGCAATTGCCCGACGGCGATTTTCTGGATATAGATTGGTCCTTCGCCAAAAAACCTTCAAGGAAAGTTGCTATAATTCTCCACGGCTTAGAGGGGAACGCACAGCGCACATATATAAAAGGGCAAGCTAAGGTTTTAAACCAAAATGGTTGGGATGCCGCGGCCGTAAATTTTCGCGGTTGCAGTGGCGAGGCTAATATTTCCTATCAATCATACAACGCAGGGAAAACCGACGATTTAGAAGCAGTGATAAATATAATTCTGAAAAAAGATAAGTACGCTGAAATTGCGCTAGTTGGTTTCAGTCTGGGCGGAAACCTACTTTTGAAATATCTAGGCGAGCGCGAATCTTTTCCGAAGGAAATAAAAAAGGCAGTCGCCATTTCTACCCCGCTGAGTTTGAAGGGTTCTTTGGAATCTTTAAATGTCTTCTCCAATTGGGTGTATCGAAATTCGTTTCTAATCAATCTTCGGAAAAAGTATAAAACAAAAATGAAGGATTTTCCAGAAAAAATGACTGCCAAAGATTACAAAAAAATCACTTCCCTTTTTGAGTTCGACAATGTTTACACCGCTCCAGCACACGGTTTTAAAAATGCTTTGGAGTATTATGAAAAGAACAGCAGCCTACAGTTTCTTCCTAATATTGAAATTCCGGTCTACATATTAAATGCTGAAAACGATAGTTTCATTTCTGAAGATTGTTACCCGATAGAGTTGGCTTCAAAAATGAAAAACCTTCATTTGGAAATTCCCAAATATGGCGGTCATGTGGGTTTTCATCAAACCAATAAATTGTATTACAGCGAAGAGCGAACCGTGCAATTCTTGACTGAATAATCCAAGTTGTTTAACTAACGTCTGCTGACTAACGACTAACGACTATTTTACTACCTTTGCCCTTCACAAAATCAGGAATATGATCCAATCCATGACGGGCTATGGCAAAGAAGTTGTTCAACTGCCTTCCAAAACAATTACCATTGAAATTAAATCGTTAAACAGCAAAGGGCTCGACCTCAACACGCGCGTGCCTTCGGCCTATCGTGAAAAGGAGCTCGAAATACGCGACCTGCTTGCAAAATCTCTGCAGCGTGGAAAAGTAGATTTTTCACTTTACATCGAGGTTACAGGCGAGGAAGTTACAACCCAACTCAACGAAGGCGTTGTAAAACAATACATGAAGCAGTTGGCAAACGTGGTAAATGGCGACTCTGTTGAGCTTTTAAAAATGGCCGTGCGTATGCCAGATGCCTTGAAAACCGAGCGTGAAGAAATTGATGAAAAGGAGTATAAAACTATTTTAAAAGGAATTGACCGAGCGCTGGAAGCCATCAATAAATATAGAACTGACGAAGGTTTGGTTTTGGAAAACGACTTTTTGGATCGCTCTAAAACCATTTCAAAATTACTTGAAGAAGTGATCGCAATTGATCCCGAACGTGTGGATGCGGTAAAAGAAAGACTTCGCAAAGCAGTTTCGGAGTTAAAAGAAAAAGTGGACGAAAACCGTTTTGAGCAGGAATTGATTTATTATCTCGAAAAATACGACATCACCGAAGAAAAAGTTCGGCTTAAAAACCACTTGGAATATTTTGAAGAAGCTTTAAAATCCCACGATTCCAATGGAAAAAAATTAGGCTTTATTACTCAGGAAATAGGGCGTGAAATCAACACCATCGGTAGCAAAGCAAATTACGCACCTATGCAGCAAGTAGTAGTGCAAATGAAGGACGAGCTTGAAAAAATTAAAGAACAAGCCTTAAACGTTTTATAGATGAAAGGAGGAAAATTGATAGTTTTTTCGGCACCCTCCGGCAGCGGAAAAACAACCATCGTACAGCATTTGCTGAAACAGGAAGATCTCAATTTAGAGTTTTCAGTTTCATGTACCTCACGCGAAGCTCGTGGCGATGAAAAGCACGGCGAGAATTATTATTTCATTTCCCTCAAAGATTTTAAGCAGCACATAAAAGATGGTGATTTTTTGGAGTGGGAAGAAGTGTACCGCGATAATTTTTACGGTACGTTAAAAAGTGAAGTAGAACGTATTTGGAGCCACGGAAAAAACGTGATTTTCGATATTGACGTAGTGGGCGGACTTCGAATTAAAAAGAAATTTCCCGAGAAGACCTTGGCTGTTTTCGTTAAACCACCGAGTATTGACGAGCTGAAAATTCGTTTAAAAAAGCGTAAAACCGAAAGTGACGAACGCATCAATATGCGTATTGCAAAAGCTTCGGTAGAGCTTGCTACGGCACCACAATTTGATTATATCATCAAAAACCACGATTTAGAAATCGCTTTGAACGAAGCGCACGATTTGGTGGAGAGTTTTATAAATTCCAAACAAGAAAATCCCAAATTCCAAATTCCAAATTCCAAATAAATTCCAAAAAAGAAAAAAACAAATTTCAAAAAATTAATATTTTAAACGCATAAACTTTTAAACTCATAAAAACTACTAAAAAAATAGGACTCTATTTCGGTACTTTCAACCCAATACACATTGGGCATTTGATTATTGCCAACCACATGGTAGAGTTCAGCGATTTGGACGAAGTTTGGTTTGTGGTTACGCCGCATAATCCATTAAAGAAGAAGAAAACATTATTGGAAGACCATCATCGATTAGCCATGGTTCGCATTGCAGTGGAAGACTATCCAAAGTTGCAAGCTAGCAATGTTGAATTTTACCTTCCACAACCCAATTACACCGTGAATACCTTGGCCCATTTGGAAGAAAAATATCCTGAAAGTAATTTCTGCTTAATTATGGGAGAAGACAATCTGAAAAGCTTTCAAAAGTGGAAAAACTATCACGTGATTTTAGACAGATATTCAATTTATATTTATCCAAGAATTTCCGAAGGAACTGTGCAAACGCAATTTGATAATCATAAAAAGATTGAAAAAGTTGGTGCGCCTATTATTCAGCTTTCTTCAACTTTTATACGCAATGGCATAAAATCTGGAAAGAACATTAGGCCCATGCTTTCTGCAGAAGTGTGGAAGTATTTGGATGAGATGAATTTTTATAAGTAGCTATTGCTGCTATTTATGAGATTCCCACTATCGTTGTAATGAAAAACCGCCCCACCAAATTAACACTTGGGGAGCGGCCTCAACTAAATAACCAACCAAAATCATTGAACCTACTTTCGTATTGAAGGGAAACCCCAACTCAATAATTAAAGGCAATAACGTGTAGAAATATAGAAACATTGCACGGTCATTCTTAAGCTACTGTTAAATGTTTCGGAAACACTAGAATTGTGTACTTTTGATATTAGAAATGAAATCAATGTCAGAAAAACCAAAATTTGCGGTCATCGGCGGTGGAAGCTGGGCCACGGCAATTGTAAAAATGCTTTGCGAAAACCTTGACGAAGTGTGTTGGTATATGCGCAGTAATTACGCCTTGGAACACCTAAAAAAACATGGCCACAATCCAAACTATTTGAGTTCGGTAGAATTCAATTTAAAGCAATTAAAACTCAGCAATGATATTAATGAAACCGTTAGCTGTGCCGATTGTCTCATTTTTGTTGTTCCGTCGGCTTTTCTTCATAAAGAGCTTGAAAAACTGTCCGTTACTTTGGAGGACAAAATAGTTTTTTCAGCGATAAAAGGTATTGTTCCCGAAACCAGTCTTATTGTTGGTGATCATTTCAATACGCATTACAAAGTTCCTTTCAATAATATTGGCGTTATATCTGGGCCTTGCCATGCGGAAGAAGTTGCGCTAGAAAGACTTTCCTACCTTACCATTGCAAGTGCTGATGACGAAAAAGCAAAAATGATTGCAAATGTTTTAAGCAGCGATTACATAAAATGCACCACCAGCGATGATGTTTTGGGGATAGAATATGCAGCAATGCTTAAAAACATATATGCCATTGCTGCGGGAATTGCCCATGGTCTTGGATATGGTGACAATTTTCAGAGTGTGCTTATGAGCAACGCCATCCGCGAGATGAAAAAGTATGTGAAAAAAGTACATAAAATGAAGCGTGACATTAATGATTCTGCTTATTTAGGAGATTTGTTGGTTACTGGTTACTCCGCATTTAGCCGAAATAGACTCTTCGGAACAATGATTGGAAAAGGTTACACAGTAAAAAGCGCACAATTGGAAATGAGTATGATTGCTGAAGGCTACTATGCTACAAATAGCGCCTATAAATTGAACCAGCAAAAAGGTAAGAAAAAAGCCAAAACCCCAATAATAAATGCCGTTTATGAGGTGCTTTACGAAAATAAAGATCCAAAAAAGACATTTAAAAAACTAACCGATAAATTGGATTAAAAAAAGCCACACACTTGTTGCTTAGCTTTTTTCTTTATTTAATGCTTTTTATTTCTTAATATCTTTATTGACGTTTTCTGGTAATTCTTCAAACCCCATATTGAAGAGAGTAAATCCAAAAATATCGGCATACTGCTCAATGGTTTTGCTCACGGGAGTTCCTGCTCCGTGGCCGGCATCGGTTTCGATTCTAATCAAAACGGGATTGTTTCCTGTTTGTTTTGACTGAAGTTCTGCTGCAAATTTAAAACTGTGCGCAGGTACTACCCTATCATCGTGATCACCTGTTGTTATTAAAGTTGCAGGATATTGAACGCCTTCTTTTACATTGTGCAAGGGTGAATACCCTTTTAGATATTCAAACATTTCCTTATTGTCTTCGGCTGTTCCATAATCATATGCCCAGCCAGCTCCAGCAGTGAAAGTGTGATAACGAAGCATATCAAGAACACCAACCGCAGGAAGTGCAACTTTCATTAAATCTGGTCGCTGCGTCATTGTTGCGCCAACAAGCAAACCACCATTTGAACCTCCACGAATTGCAAGATAATCGCTGGAAGTGTAATTGTTTTTAATTAAATATTCTGCTGCAGCTATAAAATCGTCAAACACATTTTGCTTTTTTTGCTGTGTTCCTGCATCGTGCCATTTTTTTCCATACTCACCGCCGCCGCGAAGATTTGGCACAGCGTAAATACCACCTTGTTCCATCCATACTGCATTGGCAATGCTAAAACTTGGCGTTAAACTAATATTGAAACCTCCATAACCGTAAAGAATTGTTGGGTTTTTACCGTCCATTTTCAATCCCTTTTTGTGTGTAATAATCATCGGGATTTTTGTTCCATCCTTTGAGGTGTAGAAAACTTGTTGGCTTTCATAATTTTCAGGGTTGAAATCTATTTCAGGTTTTATGAATAATTCTGAATTACCGTTTGCAATATCATATTTGTATATGCTACCCGGTGTAACGTAATTGGTGAAGGAGTAGTATAATTCAGTTTCTTCCTTTTTGGTTCCAAAACCACCTGCAGAACCTACGCCCGGAAGTTTTATTTCACGAATTAAATTGCCTTCATAATTATACTGCATCACTTTTGACACTGCATCTACCATATAATTGGCGAAAATATTGCCTCCTCCGGTACTGGGTGAAAGTACGTTTTCAGTCTCAGGAATAAAATCTTTCCAGTTTTCGGGACTTGGATTTTTAGCATCTACCGTAACAACTTTTCTGTTCGGCGCATTCATATTAGTTACAATGAAAAGTTTAGAACCTACATTTTCTAGAATGCCAGTATCGGTTTCTGTGTTGTCCAAAATTGTTACAAACTTAGCATCTGGTTTAGTAAGGTCTTTTATAAAAAGTTTGTTGCCTGAAGTTGAGGTACTCGCTCTAATTATTAAATAGTTATCGTCTTCTGTTACAGATGCTCCTATGTAGCGATGTTTCTCTTCTGGCGTTGCCCCAAATATTATTTTGTCTTCGCTTTGTGAGGTTCCCATTTTATGGTAATACACTTTGTGCTGATCGGTTTTTGCAGAAAGCTCACTGCCTTTGGGCTTATCGTAACTAGAGTAATAAAATCCTTCCTCGCCTTTCCAAGAAAGACCACTAAACTTAATATCCTTTAAGGTATCTCCTACCAATTCCCTTTTTTCGGTATTCATAACAAGCACTTTGCGCCAGTCGCTTCCACCTTCAGAAATACTGTAAGCCAATTGGCTGCCATCTTTGGAAAAACTAGTTTCACCCAATGAAATAGTACCATCTTCCTTAAATGTATTTGGATCTAGAAATATTTCAGCCGTATTTGCGTCTTCGCCTGTTTTGTAACGGTAAATAACATATTGATTTTGCAATCCATCATTTTTATAGAAGTAAGTGTAATCGCCTTCTTTGAATGGCGGTCCTACTTTTTCATAATTCCATAAATTTGAAAGTCGTTGTTTTAATTCTTCGCGGAAAGGTATTTTTTCCAAATAACCAAAGGTTACTTCGTTCTCTGCTTTTACCCAAGCCGCGGTTTCTTCGCTTCGGTCATCCTCCAGCCAGCGGTAAGGATCCTGCACGTCAACTCCGAAATAGGTGTCCACGGTATCAACTGTCTTTGTTTGAGGATATGTCACAGAAATTGTTTCTTTTTTTTGTTCTTCTTTACAGCCAATCAAGGCAAGAACAAGGATTGTAGGAACGATTGAAAATTTCATAATGTTTATTTTTTTCGAAACGTAAATGTACTGCTTTTAACTTAAAATAAAATAGTAGAAAATACAAAAAGGCCCCCGATACGGGAGCCTATAATTTAATATAACCGGAGTGTTTTAAAGAAATAAAGGTCTATAAACCTTCCAATGTTTGTAAATCAAAATAACATTTAAAACAACTATCACCAATGCTGCTATAAGGCCTGGAGTGTCCAAAAATAAATGGAAAAGTAAAATATTTACCGTTATGGGCGCTAATAGAAGTAGTGCGAAAGGTACCCACTTGTTAATAAGCAAAAGCAATCCGATAAACATTTCAAAAATTCCAACAACTTTCAGAATATAGCCAGTATCGCTCAGCGAGTCAATAAATATAGCCGCCTCTCCTGTATAGATATGCGTCGGCATAATATTGAAATGAATCAATTTGCTCAACCCAAAAAAGAGTAATCCCAAGCCTAAAATGATTCTTAGGATTTTAGTGAAAGTTGAGTTCATAAGCTCTGTATTTAGGGTTAATTTCTTAAAGATACTGAAAAATAAAAAATGCGCCTTTAATAAAAGCGCATTTTTTTAACAAATTTTTAAAAGTAATTTTATTCTAGCCTGAAAATTTAAACCAAATTGTTGTTCACTAAGTATTCTGCTATTTGTATGGCGTTTGTTGCAGCACCTTTCCGAAGGTTATCGCTTACAATCCACATATTCAAAGTATTGGGCTGTGTTTCATCGCGGCGAATGCGGCCAACAAAAACCTCATCCTTGTCGTGCGCGTAAATAGGCATAGGGTATGTATTGGTATCTGGGTTGTCCTGTACTGTAATTCCCGGAGTTTCGTGTAGTATTCTGCGTACGTCACCCAGATCAAAATCATTTTCAAACTGAACGTTCACTGACTCACTGTGGCCACCAGCTGTTGGAATCCGCACTGCAGTAGCAGTAATTGAAAACGTACGATCATCCAATATTTTTTGTGGCTCACGAGCAAGTTTCATCTCTTCTTTTGTGTATCCGTTTTCTTCAAACGTATCACAATGTGGCAACGCATTTTTATGAATTGGGTAAGGATAGGCCATTTCGCCTTTTATTCCTGCCATTTCATTCTCCATTTGTTGCACGGCCTTTATACCCGTTCCAGAAACCGATTGATAGGTAGAAACAACCACCCTTTTCATTTTATATTTTTTATGAAGCGGCGCCAAAGCCATCACCAATTGTATGGTTGAGCAATTTGGATTGGCAATAATTTTATCGTCTTTAGTCAAAAGATTCGCATTGATTTCGGGAACAATAAGTTTTTTATCGGCTTCCATGCGCCAAGCTGAAGAGTTGTCGATTACTGTGGTTCCAACCTCAGCAAATTTTGGCGCCCATTCCAGCGAAGTACTTCCACCAGCTGAGAAAATAGCGATGTTTGGTTTTGCAGCCACAGCTTCCTTTAAGCCAATCACTTTATAGTTTTTTCCTTTGAATGAAATTTCCTTTCCTACAGATCTTTCCGAAGCTACCAAAAGCAGTTCGTCAATAAGGAAATTGCGTTCACTCAAAACTCTTAACATTACCTCGCCAACCATTCCGGTGGCACCTACCAAAGCTAATTTCATATGTTTTTCCCGCGCAGGCGGGAATCTTTTAATTAATACCTATTTGTTTGCAAAAGTAGTTGATAGCAAATTATTATTTCTGAATAAAAAGCAAAAAAGAACCCTCCGAAGCTTTACGCGAAGGAGGGTTAAGGTTAAAATATGTAATGCAGCGGTGGCTGTAAATTATTTTTTTCTAAGCTCGTCACGAATTTTCATTAGAATATCTTTTTCAGATGGCCCCGGATCTGGTGCTGGAGCAGCTTCTTTTTTCTTACGTGCATTGCTGTAAGCTTTTACAATCAAGTACAAAACAAAACCAACAATAATAAGGTTGATGAGGGTATTGATCCATTTGCCATACATTATTGCATTTTCGGGTTTGGCTACTTCGCCATCGGGTCCAATTACTTCATTATCAAGAACATATTCGAATCTGCAAAGTCTATACCCCCGGCAAAATGGCCAACGATTGGCATGATCATATCATTTGTAAATCCTGTAACAACAAGCCCGACGGCTCCTGCCAGAATTACTGCAACGGTCAGGTCTACCACGTTTCCGGTCAAAATAAAATTCCTGAATTCTTTTAACATGTTGATTGGTTTTTAGGTGTTAATAGAACTAATTTACTCAAAAGAATTCATGTTTTGAATAATTTACCCAAACAGGGATCAATTCCTACAAATAACCCTTTTTACTCTTTGCGATACAGCCGTTATCAATTCATAGGAAATGGAATTGATGGCGGCAGATAATTCTTCGGCAGTGGTTGAAGGACCAAAAACGATAACTTCGTCGCCTTCTTCACAATCTATATCAGTAACATCAACCATGATCATATCCATACATACGTTTCCAAGAATGTGAGCCTTTTTACCATTTATAGTTACCCAACCTTTGCCTTTTCCATAGGAACGCGGAATACCATCTGCGTGGCCAATGGGAAGTGTGGCTGAACGGGTTGCTTTTTCAGCAATAAAACCTCGGTTGTAACCCACACTTTCACCATTTTCAACTTTGTGGATTTGTGAAATAACGGTTTTTAAAGTTCCGACAGGTTTTAAATGTTTGTTTTCTTCTTTATCGTTTCCGAAGCCATAAAGGCCAATTCCTGTGCGGACCATATCAAAATGTGCCTCGGGATAATTTATGATTCCTGAAGTATTTGCGCAATGAAGGAAAGGTTTGTAACCAATCTTGGCAATTAATTCTTCTGAAATTTTTTGGAACATTTCAATTTGACCGAGTGTGAATTCTTTCAACTTTAAATCTTCGCTTGCCGCAAGATGCGAAAATGCCGATTTTACCTTTACGCTTTTAGTTTTTGAAAGCATTTCAGCAATAAAAGGAATATCATTTTCAACGAAACCCAAACGGTTCAAACCTGTGTTGAATTTTAAATGGATTGGGTAATTGATTTGCTTTTTTTCTTCCGAGAAAGCGATAAATTCCTCCAACGTTTTCCGGGAATAAATGCTGGGTTCCAAACAGCGGTTTACAATCACTTCAAAATTAACGGGAAGTGTGTGCAATACCAAAATTGGGGTTTCAATCTTTGCATTTCTGAGTGTTTCGCCTTCATTGGCATAAGCCACAGCAAAATAATCAACACCCAACTCCACAAGTTCCTTTGCAATAACCACAGAATCGCTTCCGTAGGCAAAAGCTTTTACCACGGCCAGCACTTTGGTTCCGGGTTTTATTTTTGAAGTAAGGTATTTGTAATTATTGTCGAGTGCGTTTAGGTTTATCTCCAATAATGTTTCGGTGGCTTTGGGCATTTAATCTTGAAGTTTATGTTTTTTTCAATTATTGATTAATCCGAAAAACCCTCCATTTAGAGTAGTGGCGAAGGTTTTTCTAGGCTTGTTTTCCAGTTTTTTCGGAAGATTTGTTTTTATTAATTTCTTCGGCATCTTTCACTTCCATCTTCACTACTTTGTCGCGCATTTGTGCTTTATAAAAAGCCGCGCGACTCAAGGGTTCGTATTCTTCGGTTTCCCCGAGCAAAACCAATGCTTCACTTTTCGCTTTTCGGTAGCTGTAATGGGCAAGATTTCCGGTGCGGGTGCAAACGGCGTGTACTTTGGTAACATATTCGGCAGTTGCCATTAAAGCGGGCATCGGGCCGAATGGGTTTCCTTTATAATCCATATCAAGCCCTGCAACAATTACACGAACGCCACGATTGGCGAGGTCGTTGCAAACTTTTACAATTTCATCATCAAAAAATTGGGCTTCGTCAATGCCTACCACATCACAATTATCTGCCAAGATTGGGATGTTTGCCGCAGCGGGAACGGGTGTTGAACGAATTTTATTACTGTCGTGGCTCGTTACAGAATCTTCGCTATACCGTGTATCTATCGATGGTGTGAAAATCTCCACTTTTTGACGGGCAAATTGGGCGCGTTTCAGCCTTCTTATAAGTTCTTCTGTTTTTCCTGAAAACATAGAACCGCAGATTACTTCAATCCAGCCAAATTGTTCTTTCTGATTTACGGTATTTTCAAGAAACATAGTTTAATTTTACGCGAAACATTAAGCATCAATTCACTTTCCAAACGGATGTTCAACTCAGAGATTGCTTGAAACCATCATAAACCGAAGGATTTAAACAAGAAAACAAAAATAGTTGACGTTTACATAAAGGATGCGTAAATTTATAAAAACAAAATAGAAATTTAGGTTAATTTAAAAAGATATGAAGAAGAAACTCCGCGAGCAGATAACAGCGCTTGGAAAGCAATTAATAGAAGAAGAAAAAACGTTTAAGTCCGCATCAGTAAAGGGGTTGGTAGCTGAGCTTTATGAAAAGTTAACCGTACTTGAATATCTTGAAAACCAACTTGGCGATGACTCCGAAGCGCCAGCCGCAGCGTCTCTGGATTCAAAAAGTTTCCGCGAAGAAAACTGGTTTACAGAGCCTGAACCGGTTCCGCAACCAGATCACAAAGAAGATCTCATCGAGCCTTTAATGGAAAAAATAAAAGACATTGTAGCACAAATGCCGCAAGAAAGCGAGCGAATAGATGAATTGCTAGATGAAATGCTGCCGAAAAACCCGGAATCTGAAACCGCAGAAATACAGAAAAAGCCAACAGTAAAATATGTTAAAAATGATTTAGAGGAATTCGCCTCAAACTATCAGCAAATGCCAGAGTTTGAAAGAAAAAACTTGGAACTCTTCCCCAAATCTGTTGAAGGAACAGAGGCCAGTAAAACAATGACCGAGTCTCGAGCAAGATCTATAAACGATTCAGTCAACAAAGGATTAAACATTGGGCTGAACGACCGTTTAGCTTTTATAAAACATCTTTTTGAGGGCCAGGTGGAAGATTATACCCGCGTACTTTCACAGATAAATACAATGCAAAATTTTGAAGAAGCACAAAGTTTTATAAAAGGCAAAGTAAAACCAGATTATAACTATTGGCTTAACAAAGAAGAATATTCAGAGCGGTTTATGAATATTATTGAAAAACGTTTCAATTAAATTCCACAATTATGACTGCCCAAAAAACAATCTATTGGATAGCCACAGGGCTGCTCAGCGCGCTATTTCTTTATTCCGCTGTTATGTATTTAACCGATACTGCGGTAATTGAAGGTTATTATCAGGATTATCAATATCCCACCTATTTAGTGATCCCAATGGCCATTGCAAAAATTTCGGCAATCGTTTTTATCCTTTTGCGAAAGCCAAAATGGGTTATGGAATGGGCCTATGCCGGACTCTTTTTCGATATGGTTTTAGCGTGTTTTGCACATTATCGGATAGATGATCCTGGAATAACACTTCCTTTATTGGGAATTCTATTTTTGTTAGTTTCATATTTCTTCGGAAAAACGGCACGTCCATAAACTATGACGGGAAAACTTTACTTAGTACCCACGCCCATCGGCAATTTAAAAGATATGACCTTTCGCGCTGTTGAAGTGCTGAAAGAGGTAAATCTAATACTCGCCGAAGACACACGAAACAGCGGAAAACTTCTGAAACATTTTGAAATCGGCACCCAAATGCATTCCCATCACATGCACAACGAGCATAAAACAGTGGAAGGGATTGTAAAACGAATCCAAAATGGAGAAAACATTGCATTAATCAGTGATGCCGGAACACCAGCCATCAGCGATCCTGGCTTTTTACTGACCCGCGCCTGCGTGGAAGCAGGCATAGAAGTAGATTGCCTGCCCGGTGCCACGGCTTTCGTTCCAGCACTTGTAAATAGTGGCTTCCCAAATGATAAATTTGTTTTTGAAGGTTTTCTTCCAGTAAAAAAAGGAAGGCAAACAAGGCTAGAACTTTTAGCCGAAGAAACTCGAACCATTATTTTTTACGAATCGCCACACAAACTGCTGAAAACACTTGCACAATTTGTAGAATTTTTTGGTGCAGACAGACAAGTTTCCGTTTCGCGGGAAATCACAAAACTTCACGAAGAAACCGTCCGTGGCACTGCTGAAGAAGTTTTAAAACATTTTGAAAACAAGCCGCCGAAGGGGGAGATTGTGGTTGTTGTTTCAGGGAAGAAGTAATTATTAAAAATTAAATTCCAAAAAAAAAATCAATCTAAAATCGTATATCGTAAATCTAAAATCACAGGTGTTTGCCTTTATTCCACCCATTCTTCCCAAGATATTGCTCACCACTTTCCACCGCACCATCTTCAATAGGAGTTCCCATTGAATCATTCCAGCGATTTAAATAACCAAAGAGGGAAATAACACCCAGCATTTCCACGATTTCACCCTCGTTCCAATATTTGTAAAGTCTTTGTTTAATTTCGTCATCCACCGCATTTGGCACTTGGCTGGCAGCCAAAGAAAAATCGAGCGCAGCGCGTTCACCTTCTGAAAATGACGAATGTGTTCTGTATTCCCAAATGTTATCCAACTGTTCCTGCTCCGCCCCATAACGTTCTGCAGCACGAATGGCATGTGCTTGACAGTAACGGCAACCAGTTGCATTGCTGCTCACCCAAGCAATCATTCGTTTTAAAGCTGAAGTAGCGCGACCCTCATTCGCCATTACGGCTTTGTTGAGATTGATAAACGCTTTACTGATTGCTGGGCGGTGCTGCATAGTTAGCACGCTGTTGGGGCAAAAGCCGAGGGTTTCGTTGAAAAATTCAGCCAATTGCTTTGTATCTGCATCATGGTCTGGGGAAAGTGGAGTTACTAATGACATAGCTTAAGAATGTTTGAAATCCGAAAGTACAAAATGCCATTTGCAAATTTCAAATTACAAGCTCCAAATAAAAAATAAAATATTCAATATTCAAATCTGTCATACTGAGCGCAGCCGAAGTACAAAAAAATCAATTCTTCAGCAATCTGAAAACGCTATTTGAAGTTCTCAAAAAATAAATCCCGCTTTGGGTCGTGGAAAGATTTATTTGTGATTGTTTATCTGCCAATTCACCAATGGCAATAGTTTTTCCCGTAATATCCGTAATTTGGTAAGCATTGTTTTCAGAAAATAGTTCACGTTCAATCGTGAAAATTCCGTTTGATGGGTTTGGGTAAATGGTTAATTTTTGGTCTTCGAATTCTGGAAGCAACAAGGTACTGTTGTTGTGACGGAGTAGCACAATATCTTCCATACCATCATACCAAAATGTATTTCCTACACTAACAATCTTTCCATCTGCCTGCATAATTGTCTTATAATGGTCAAATCCTAGGGATGCACCATTAAACGAATTGTCTATATACCCTCCTTCAAAATATCTGCTTACCACATAAATGCTGCCTTCAAAACAATCCAGTAATTTTCCGCTCACAATCATTCTTTGATTTTCTTGTACAAATAGTTGAGAGATGCTGAAACCGGAAACAGGAAGAAGAACAGTTCCATCATTTCCAAAATCTGGATCAGGCATGCCATCATTTTGGTATCTTATAAAATAGGGTTGCATAACTGGCTCGAAAAGGTCAACACAAGCTCCGCAACTTCCCGCAATAACTATTTTATTATCATTAGTAAAATCAATACTAGCACTGCTAAAATTCATTGGGTTCAAGGCATCAATGTTTTTTGTTACCATTCCGTTATTTCCAAAGTTGGCGTCTAAATAACCGTTTGGCTGAAACTTCATCAAAATGATGTCTGCATTCGCATTATTATCTCGCGTTCCAACGAGATAGAAGTTATTCTCTCCGTCAATCTTAAATTCTCCACTCATAAAAATACCGCCAGAAAAGTTGGAAGACGCTGCGCCATTTACACCAAAGTTGGTATCCAAATCCCCATTAGAGAGGTAGTGATTGATTGTAATTTCATCGCTTCCGCTGAATTTCAAAAGCATCATGGATCCATCATCCAGAAGTGTCATTGCAGCATAATTTCCGTTTGGAATGGTTAGAATTCCACTATTTCCAAAAGTGTTATCTAAATCTCCGTTATCCAGATATTTTGCAATAACAAAAATTGAACTTTGGGCTTTTGGTCCAGCGGCAATAATATGTTGTTGATTATCTATAAATAAATATTTGTAGTCATAAAACCCAGTACCATTGCTGGAAATTACTATACCATCCGAACCAAAGGCAGTATCTACCATTCCATCAGGCATATATCTTATCAAATACGGATAAAAATTGTTAGAATCTGGACTCGTTATTCCAGATACAACCAATTTTTGATCGGCTTGCTCTACAGCATTCAAGACCAAGTCAAAACTATTATCTATATCTGTCACCACTATTCCCCCGTCGCCAAAAGAAGTATCCAAACTCCCATCCTGCGCAAAAGATAGAAGTGAAGCTAATCCTACTAAAAAAAGTAAAAGTGTTTTCATAATTTAAAGGTTACGGGGGAGAATATTTCCTACAAGATAGTAAATTATCAATTACGAAAATCAGCTTTTCACTAATTGAAATTTTGTAATTTTACAACTCTCCCCTTTTAGATTCACTTTACACCAAAATATAAATTTGGAATTTTTATAGTATATGCGCTGGACCCTAAAACCAAAACCCGATCCCCAAAAAGTGAACTCACTTTCAAAAGCATTGAAGGTTGAACCCATTATTGCTTCACTTTTAGTTCAGCGTGGCGTGGAAACTTTTGAGGAAGCCGAAAAATTTTTCCGCCCAAGTTTGGAAGACCTGCACGATCCGTTCTTGATGAAGGATATGGATAAAGCCGTTCTGAGAATTCAAAAAGCAATCGAAAACGAAGAAAATATTTTAATCTATGGTGATTATGATGTGGATGGAACCACGAGCGTTGCATTGCTTTCTTCCTATTTAAAAAGCTACTACCCAAACATTTCAACCTACATTCCAGATAGATATGATGAAGGCTACGGCGTTTCATACAAAGGAATTGACTATGCCGAAGACAATGATTTTTCACTTATTATCGCTTTGGACTGCGGTATAAAAGCAATAGAAAAAGTTGCATACGCGTCCGATAAAAACATCGATTTCATAATCTGCGACCACCATCGCCCGGGCAAAGAAATACCAAAAGCCATTGCGGTGCTCGATCCAAAACGGGAAGATTGCGAATATCCTTACAAAGAGCTTTGCGGTTGTGGAGTTGGATTTAAATTAATTCAGGCTTTAGCAGAACAAAGAGGTTTACAGATTAGAGATTTGTTGCTTTATTTAGATTTGGTAGCCACTGCCATTGCCGCAGATATTGTTCCAATAACTGGCGAAAATAGAATCCTCGCCCACTACGGATTGAAAGTGATAAACAGCAATCCACGCACCGGCTTTAAAGCTATTCTGAAACAAATAAAAAAAGAAACACTTACCATTACCGACGTAGTTTTTATCATCGCCCCGCGCATTAATGCTGCCGGACGAATGAAGCACGGCAACCACGCCGTTACATTACTCATAGAAACTGATGCTGAAAAAGCTGAAATATATGCTTCCGAAATTGAAACTTTTAATACTGATAGGCGTGATACAGACAAAACAATAACAGAAGAAGCGCTGCAGCAAATAATTGAAAATAAAGAAGAAGAACGAAAAACCACAGTAGTTTATAATGAAAATTGGCACAAAGGCGTTATCGGCATCGTGGCTTCCCGCTTAACGGAAACCTATTATCGTCCCACTTTAGTTTTTACAAAAAGTGGTGAAAAACTCGCTGCCTCTGCACGCTCCGTAAAAGGGTTTGATGTTTACAATGCTTTGGAAAGCTGTGCCGAACATATTGAACAGTTCGGTGGACATATGTATGCTGCGGGTTTAACCTTGTTCGAAAAAGACTTCGAAAAATTTAAAAATGAATTTGAACGTGTAGTTTCAGAAACCATCGATCCACATTTATTAACTCCGGAAATTAGGATTGATGCCGAAATAAATCTGAAAGACATCACCCCTAAATTCTTTCGGATACTTAAACAGTTTGCGCCTTTTGGCCCCGGAAATATGACGCCTACATTTATGACCCAAAACCTAAAAGACACGGGCTGGGGAAAATGTGTGGGCGAAGACAAAACACATCTGCGTGTTGTGGTTAAGCAGGGAAATTCAAACCAATTTACAGGAATAGGTTTCAGTATGGCTGAAAAAAGTGATATTGCTTGCAACGGAAAACCATTTAAAGCCGCCTATTGTATTGATGAAAACGAATGGCAGGGGAATGTAAGTTTGCAGCTTCGGCTTAAAGATATTATGGAGTAAATGTTTTCATTTCAAACGCTTCGCCCTCAAAAACGCCGTAAGTATAATGATTTATCCAATCGCCCAGATTATAGTAGGTTGAGTGTTCACCCACTTTAATTTCCATCGGCAAATGGCGGTGCCCAAATATGAAGTAATCAAAATGTTTGTTTTCCAGCTTTCGTTTTGAGTATTGCGCTAGCCATTCCTTTTCATCGCCCAAAAACAGCTTATCGTCATCACCAGAAATCAATTTATTTTTCACGGAAAGATGTTGCGCCACACGCATTCCAATATCTGGGTGCAACCAACGGAAAAGCCATTTAAAAACTGGATTGGTGAAAACCTTTTTCATACGCTTAAAACCCTTATCACCTGGACCTTTGCCATCGCCATGACCTATAAGGAAATGTTTGTTATTGAAAACAAATTCCTTAGAATCGTGATAGATTGGAATATTAAGCTCCTTTTCAAAATAATCATTCATCCAGAGATCATGGTTTCCCACAAAAAAGTGAATTTGAATTCCGCTGTCGCGAAGTTCGGCAAGCTTTCCCAAAACGCGAACAAAGCCTTTAGGCACCACGGTTCTGTATTCAAACCAAAAATCGAAGAGGTCGCCGAGCAGGAAAATAACTTCGGCATCGTGTTTAATGCTTTCCAGCCATTTTACAAAAATCTTTTCGCGCGGCAAGCTTTCTGCCTGTGTGGGCGCGCCAAGATGATTATCGCTAGAAAAGTATATTTTTTTGCCTTGCGGGATTTGCATATTCAAAGATATAGAAAAAGACCCTTCGACTGCGCTCAGGGTGACAATGTGAGTTTAATTATCGTCGGCAAACCACTCAGCATAACTACTGTCGGTTTCCTGAAGTTTAAGGGAGTGTAGCTGAATGTTTTTTGGCAATCGTATTTTTATTTTTTCAGAAAAATCTATTACCATCATTTCGCTGGTTGGCTGATAATCTACCAAAAGTACACTGTGACCGCGGTCACTCAGTTCCTTTGCCAATTCCACATGTGGCGTATTTTTATTGAATACAGTGGAATGGTCAAAAACATCAACAATTTCCTCTTTCACTATTTTTTTAAGGTCGCTAAAATCTATCACCATTCCAAATTTCACATTGTCAGTATCAGAAATTGGGGTGCCAATTACAGTTACCGAAAGTTTGTAACTGTGGCCGTGCACGTTTCTACACTTGCCATCGTAACCATAAAGTGCGTGGCCCGTTTCAAAAGAAAAAATCTTAGTGATGCGTATCTTATTCATAGGGTAAAGTTGGGCTACAAAGATACAATTTTCTTCGCCCAGACTTTAGCCAATAGCTTTTGAAAAAATAAACCGTAGTTTTGAACAAAAGCACGTATGGTTTGAACCAAAACCACGTATCGTTTTTCTGAAAATAAGGTTATGTTTTTGAGCATCGAGAAACCAACCAATTTCTGAACTATATTTGCCCGCTTTTAAAGAACCAAAAATGACGGAAGAACTCTTTGAACAATTGGAATTTATTGAAAATCCGTTGTTTGAAACTATTATAGATAATCTGCTTCAGCAGCAATATAGCATTGTGGATAACTTTTTTTCTTCGGAAGAAGTTGAAGTTTTACGCAATTCATTGCTTGCAAAATACGAAGCAGACCGTTTTAAAAAATCTGCCATCGGCAATCGCACCAATGAAGAAATTGATAAAACCATCCGTGGCGATTTTATTCTTTGGATGGATGAAAAGAACGCCAACGAAGCAGAATTGCTCTTCTTCAAGAAAATAAATGAACTCGTTAATTACCTAAACAAAACTTGCTTTTTAGGGATCCTCCATAAAGAGTTTCATTACGCAGTTTATCCAAAAGGCACTTTTTACAAGCGGCATTTAGACACTTTTCAGAATGACGACCGTAGAAAGCTTTCCATTGTTTGTTACTTAAATGAAGACAATTGGCTACCTGAAAACGGTGGCGAACTTACCATTTACAGCGAAAAAGAAGCGTTGGACATTTTACCGCTTCCGGGTCGATTGGTGATTTTTGAAAGCCAAATTTTGGAACATGAAGTGAAGGTGGTTAGAGCCTCAGAACGCATGAGTATTACGGGCTGGTTGAAAACGAGATAATTCTTGGCTTCTTTCTTGAAAATTATAGATAAATCTGATGATCGCGACAATAGTCGTCTATATACTTACGAAGATTTTCCACAGCGTTTTTGAAATTCACCCGTTCACTTTCGCCAAAACGTTCGGCTTCCAAATCGCGGTTCAGTTCCATGGAAATACTCTGCCTTATCTCACCCAGCAGGATTCTTAAATATTTTTCCTTGCCCATTTCAGAAAACTGCTGCAGATCTATCAGCGCATCGCATACTTTTTCGTACTCCCAAACGAGTTCTTTCACCGAATCATTTTCGAGCAATTTGGAATTATTTTTGAAGATTTCAGAAGGAGTTTTCAAAACAATAAATTTTTCTAAATAAAAAATACGAAGATTTTAGCGCTTTTTCAACTTTTGATAAATAACTACGGCAATTACCAGAACCGCCAAAATTAAAAATAGCCCTGGGCCGCCAATAAATTCTAACCAATCCATGATTTTCGTGATTTGTTAATTCGAGATTCGTTGTTTCTTGTTTCGTAAAAGTATTAATTTTCTATCAGCGGAATATATTTTCTTCGGAATTTAATCATCAATGCTACCGCGCGGTAAGCCACCCAAATAATAAGTGCGGCCCAGATTCCTATCAACCCCCAATCCATATATTTCGAAAAATAGAGTGCGGGAATAAAGCCAAATATTGTTGCACCCAAAAGTACGTTGCGCAAATAGCTCATTTCACCCAAGCCTTTAAAAATAGAATCTAGCGTGAATGCCATTGCATTAAAGGGCAGACAAATGAGCACCATAAAGAACATTCCGTAAAAAATGGAAAGCACCTTTTCATCTTTGTTAAAAAGAAGTCCCAAAGGTTCATAGAGCATTAACCCAATTAAAACAAGCATTGCGGCAACCCCAATATTATATAAGTTTACTTTTTTTGTAAGTTCCCATAGCGATTTGTAATTGCGCTCACCAAGCAGTTTTCCTCCCAAAATATTTCCGGCAGCTCCATATCCATCGATAAAAAATGCAGTGAAAATCCAGATATTAAAAGCGATAGTATGAGCCGCTATATATTCCTTTCCCAAGTCTGCCGCTTCACGAGTTGCTAAGATTAATGCAGTGTTTAAGGCCACCGAACGTAAAAACAGATTTAAACTCATGTTTACCAATCTCTTAATTTCAGGATGTAATGGAAACTTCAGTTTTAAGGATATCTCTGTTTTCTTTAAGAGAAATATCAAAGCCATAACAGCCATTACGGCTTGCGAAATAAGGCTCGCCCAAGCCGCTCCTCTAATTCCCATTGCGGAAATATATCCTTCAATTCCGTAGACAAAAGCAAAATCTAGTACAATGTTTAATGCTGCGCCAATGGCAGCAATAATCATTGGCCAAAATGTATTTTGAAGTCCGCGGAACAAACCAAAAACCGCAAAGGTGAAAAGCGTAAGTGGAAAGCCCCAAACGCGAATGTTGTAATAATCTATACTAAAGGAAAGAATCATGCCTTCGGCATTGAGTAGTTTAAAGATCTCCTCAACAAAAAAGTATGTGGAAAAAAGCACGACAATACTTAACGCAATATTAAAATAGATCGCCTGTGCTGGAAAACTTTGCAAGTCCTTCAATTTTCCGGCACCTAGATTTTGCGAAACTATCGCTGAAATCGCGCTTCGCGTTTGGCCTAAAATCCAGATCAATGCCGAAAGAAAGGAACCAACAATCCCAACGGCGGCGAGTGATTCAATACCGAATTCACTTATATTTCCAACTACTGCAGCATCGGTTGCAGACAGCACCGGTTCGGCAATTCCAGCGATAATGGCTGGAATGGCGAGCTGTTGGATTCGTTTGAATGAAATATCAGTCTGCAGCATTTTGGAAAAAGCAAAACTACGCAAAATGAAAAAAGCCAAAAGGCTTGATTGCCTTTAAAGTTTTATAATTTATTCAAAATGTGAAAGTATGCTGTGTCGAAGAATAATTACCTTAATTTTGTATTCATAAAAACTAGACGTTTCAGGTTATGCAAAATATTTTGGTCCCTGTTGGTTCTTCAGCAAACTCAATCAGTAATTTACAATACGCCATAGATTTGGCCGAATCGATAAAAGCCACTGTTTACGTAGTTTCTGTATTTCAGGAACTTTCAAAAGTTGGCGGTCTTTCAAAAGTAAACGCTATTTTAAAGGAAGAGTCTGAAAACCGCTTAGACGAAGTGCTCTCACAAGTAGACCGCAATGGAGTTCCTGTAATTGCACATCCAATTAAAGGCGAAGTTTTGGAAGGGATAGAACGCATTAGCAAGCAAGTGCCAATTATACGTCTTACACTCAGGTTGAAGCCGCTACAACTTTTCAGGCCGTGATAGAGCATTTTCAGCAATTTCAACCAGATATGCTTTGTGTAATTAGAAGAAAGCGAGGTTTTTTCAAAAAGCTTTGGGAAAAGAACGAGATTCTGAAGAGAGAATTTTATACCACTAAACCACTCTTGGTTTTGTCGGTTCAAGATTAAGTTATTTTTTTAAGATTGAAAATCACTTTTCATTTTGTGTTTCACCTGATACACAATTTAAAAAAATTTAGTATTTTCGCATCCTCAATCCGCAAATGTCCCTACTCTTTGAGAGCTACGGAACACAAAGGGGGATTAGCTCAGTTGGCTAGAGCGCTTGCATGGCATGCAAGAGGTCATCGGTTCGACTCCGATATTCTCCACCAGAACCACCGTTTCCGCGGTGGTTTTTTTATTTCAGAAAATCAATTGTTGTTTCAACAACAGTTTTTAATTCCTCGGGTAAGTTTTTATCTTCCCAAGGATGCTTTGTGTTAAAAACGTGATCTGCCCCCTCAACTATTTTTAATTCACTTTGTGAATTCCAAGAATGGATTGCCTTTGCTTCATTTACAGAAACCGTTGGGTCATCGCTTCCATGAACGAAAAATACAGGAATCTCAATATTTTTCACAGCGCGGTTTATTGAAAAGCGCTTTTCGTTTTCTTTAAAATCTTTATAAAACTGAAACTTGTGCGGCAGCATTTGTTTCGTTCTGCTATTTTCCACGTGAGTTATTCCCGTTTCTTTCCACGCTTTAAAATCTTCAGTATCTTCCTGAAATCTGGCTTTAAAATCGCTTACACTCGCCCAAGTAACAACTTTATTTACGCGAATATCTTCTTCGGCTTTTATTAAAACAATTCCGCCGCCACGGCTATGCCCGATTAATGAAATGGTTGAAATTTTCTTCGGAAGATTTTCGTTTCTACTTTTTATTTCATTTAAAACTCTGTCCAAATCATCTAGCTCCAAACTGAAATTATTTTCGGCAAAAGCTTCTAAATCTGGAAAATCTATTGGTTGTTCCGCGGTTCCGCCGTTATGCGAAAAATTAAATTTTATAAAACAAAAACCAGCTTCGGCAAAAGCTTCAGCTACTAAATGCCATGCACCCCAATCTTTAAAACCTTTGTAGCCGTGACAGAAAATAACGATTGGTTGCGATTTTTCTGTTTCATTATAATAAACATCGTAAAGTATCGGTTTTTTGTTTTCGGAAGTGAGTACTTTATTTTTTCTAACTATCATTATTCTATTTCTTTTTCAATGAATGGAATCTGTGGATCACAAATTTCCAAAATAAGTTTCTTTAATTCAATAGTAAAATTTTCTAAAGTTTCGGCAGTAATTTGTTGGTCCCGCTTACTGTATGCAGAGGTTTTTGTTCCAAATTTTAGAAATCCACCGGCTAGATTTTTAAACGAAATAATTCCTGCTTCCGCCCCATTTATTGGCAGCTCTCTGTTCATCATTAAAGCGTAGGTTAAAACTTGAAAAGCCTTGCTGAACTTGTAATCTTTGTTCAATACTGACCAATCAATAATTTCAACATCCCCCTGATTTACTGAGCCCGTTTTATAATCGATAATACGAAGTTGGCCGTTATAAGTATCTACCCTATCAACCTTTCCGTGAATTTTTACTGGAAAATTAATCTCGTGAATTGGAATTTCCAAAGTGAGATTGGCCTCAATCTTAACTATTTTTATTTCATTGCCAGCTTCAACTTCGGAAATTTCACGATCTATGAAGTTTGAAATATAACGCTTGGCCACCTCAAAGATGATTAGATTTTTTCCTTTGGAAAAGTTTCCTCCTTTGAACGTTTTTTTGAATTGTTTTGTCACCTCTTCGTGAATCCGCTCCTTCATATCTAATAGATTCTGTACACTAAGAACAAGCGCTTCCAAAGGTTGATAGAAGTTTTCTAAAGTGTCGTGAACGATGGTCCCCAAGGTATTTGCTGCAACAGTTTCTTCTACTTCCGCAAACTCATTCAACTTTAAAATCTTCTGAAAATAAAACTCCATCGGATTTCGGATGTAGCTTGTTAATGCCGAAGGTGAAAACCCTTTTTCTGCAATTTCGCGAATGCGCTTCAATACGGCTTCAGTTTTATGAATCTCCCGCAATTGAAGTGGTTTTATTTGAACTTTTGGTGAAAGAATGCGTTTTTCAATGGTATGATTTGGATGCTTTTCAATTTCTAATTGCCTAATAAATCGGCTTTTTTCACCAGTGTTAATTCCTTCGGAATGATTGTTATAGAGCAAGGTTACGTTTTTTGCACGTTGCAAGAGTCTATAAAAATGATAGGTGTAAATTGCATCCTTTTCAGTGTAAATCGGCAGGTTGAATTGTTGTTTCAAATCGTATGTAATAAACGAAGCGTTTGATTTTCCGGAAGGGAAAATACCCTCGTTTACAGAGGTAATTATAACATTTTCAAAATCGAGTACACGTGTTTCCAGCACACCCATTACTTGCAGCCCGCTGTAGGCATCACCTTCAAAATCTATTGATGTGGTCTGCGTTAATTCTGAAAAAAGCGTAAGCACACTTCTAATTGATTTTAGGTGTGGATATTTTTCATTTAGGGTGTCAATTTTTTTGAGCACCTTTCCCAATTGATTTGTTACCACACGCTCAACAACACTTAATTCTTTATCGTTTTGAAGTGTTTCAATAATTTTTATTGAAGATTTAATAGCGGTTTCACTATCATCATTCCAATCGTCAAAAATGAGTTGGAGCATCGGGTTTTCAGAATCTTCTGAAAAACTTTTTAAATCTTCGAAAGAAATATGGGTTATATTTTGATTGACTAGTTTTTTGTTAATAATCGTTGTATCCTTCAATAATGTGTTGCCCAACGGATGGTTCAAAATAGCTAATACATCTTTATAATATAGTGTTCTTGGATTGCGGTGATGGATGCCGTAAAGCAACTCAAAGAAAACAACAGCTGGAAAATTCTTGAGCGAAATGCCCATGGTAAGGTTTAAATTTTTTACATTTTCCGGTAGGGAATAAAGTAATGGAACTAGTAAGTTCTCATCGCCAAGTACAATAGCCGTTTTATTTATCTCCCCAGTGGAAAGGGTGGAAAGTAGTTCACCAACATACTTTGCCTGTCCAACATTTTTTTGGACTTCTACGAATCGAAATTGCTTGGGTCCTTCAAAATTACGGGCAATGAACTTTGGAGTTTCATCTTGAAAATACTTCCATTCTTTTATATACTTTCTTATGAAATAGGAAGCACTATGTTTTAAATCCTCATAAAAAAAGCGATCTGTATCCCAATAGATTTTTGAATTTTTTGTTTCAAGCAGCTCTTGAATGATATTTTGCTCTGCAGCATTTAGTGCATTAAAGCCTATGAAAATGTGCTTTTTGTATTTGTTGTTGTTTATATAATGCCCGAGGTTTGATGCGGCCTCTCGATAAACCATTCCTTGATAACCTATGCCTTCGCGTAATAATTGATTTTGAATATTTTCATAAAACGAAGGCAGGCTTTCCCAAAACCGTAAATAGTTCTCGATAAGCTGTGTTTTTTCATCATTCACACCCCATCTTTCCAAGGTCTTAATACTCGCCAAATAACTGAAAAACGGCGCAGGTTCAACTAAATACCTATCGATTTCATTAAAGTCATTCAATAATGTAATTGCCCAAGTGGAGTACGTTTCAAAATCTTCCTTTTCAGTACTACTATTTGTACTCAAATAGGCCTCATAGCTCTTGAAGAGTAGTTCCGTATTATCGATAATTTTAAGATTAGAAAGATCTTCTATAAATTCCTCAATACTGCAAATTCGCGGAGCAAACTGAGTGTTGTTAGTATTCTTTTTCAATTCATTCAAAAGAAAACCCCCAGCGCGTTTACTGGGTAGAACAAAAGTGATATCAGAAATATCTGGATTAGAATTTTTAATATCAGCTAAAACTTCTTGAAGGAATGTTACCATAGCCTAAAAATAAGAAACGCCCCCAAATTGGAGGCGTTTCAAAATTATTTATTTTAAAATTTAATTCAGATTATTTCTGAAGTGAAATTTCAACACGACGGTTTTGTTGTCTTCCAGCTGCAGTATTGTTTGTTGCAATTGGTCTTTCTTCACCGTAACCTTCAGAGGTAAGTCTATCACCTTCCATTCCAATAGTAGTAAGGTAATCTCTTACAGAAGCAGCTCTTTCTTTAGAAAGCTTCATATTGTAAGAATCACTACCACGACTATCTGTGTGGCCTCCAATGTGGAATATTGTGTTAGGATATTCTTTCATAATATCAGCGATGCTCTGAAGTGCAGAATAAGAGTCTTTTCTGATAGTTGCTTTATCATAGTCAAACAAGATAGTTTTAGAATACTCGTTCAATTGCTTTATAATTTCTATAGAAACTTCTGGACAACCTTTGTTTGCTACAGTACCAGCAACATCTGGACACTGATCATCTTTATCAAGGACACCATCACCATCTCTATCTTCGTAAGGGCAACCATTGTTAGATTTTGGACCAGCTTCATTTGGACAAGCATCATCTTTATCAGCGATACCGTCACCGTCAGCATCAGGACAACCGTTAAGTGCGGCTAGACCAGCAACAGTAGGACACTCATCTTGTGGATCAGCAATACCATCACCGTCAGTATCAGGACAACCGTTAAATTCAGCTAGACCAGGAGTATTAGGACAAGCATCATTTCTATCTTCGATGCCGTCACCGTCAGTATCAGGACAACCATTGAATTCAGCTAGACCTGGGGTCTCTGGACACTCATCATCTTTGTCGTAAATTCCGTCACCGTCAGTGTCTTTTCCGCCAAATTGAAATACAATACCAGCAGAATGTTGGAAGTGAGTGATTCCATAAGAATCCTCAAATGCATGCTTATAAGTAGATTGCAGATTAAGAGCAATGTTATCGTTAAACCAAAATTTAACGCCAGCAAGAGCATTAGCAGTACCAAACCCGATATCATCTACCCAAGTGTAACCACCACCAATACCAATAGAAGGATCGAACCATCCACCAGGACCGTTCAATGCATTTCTAAAGCTATATTTAATTTCCCCATCTGCACTGTAATAGCTAAGATCGTCTACGGCAATATCACCTAATTTGTCAATTCGGTTGATCGAACCTGCTCCAGTGAAAACAAAACCACTACCAATATATCTACTGATAGCTAATCTTGAAACTGAAGGAAGGATATTCCAGTGATCGTTTGCGTTAAAATACTCGTCAAAGATATCCCCTCTGGCAGCAGCTGGGATGCGTGCTTGGTCCTCGTTAAGTCCAGCTGGATAAACGTCAACAGCGTTTACACCAACCTCAACAGCCCAAGGATTGTTTTCGTCTTGCGCGTTCGCCACCCCGATTCCCATAAAAAGGATAGCAGCAACTAATAATCTGTTAAGATGTTTCATATTCGATTGTTTAATTTTTAAGTGTTAATTATGAGCAAAAGTAAGTTGTTAAATATTATAAACAAAAGCAAATCTAATAAAATTTTCCTAAAGTCATTGCTATTGATACGTAAATAAAGGATTTACTTGTCAATAACCCCCAATTTTTTTCCAATCTTAATAAAGGCATTTATCGCTTTGTCCAATTGTTCCTTGTTATGCGCTGCTGAAAGCTGCACACGAATTCTTGCCTTGTCTTTTGGCACGACAGGAAAAAAGAACCCTATTACATAAATTCCTTCCTCCAATAACATGTCAGCCATTTGTTGAGAAAGCTTAGCATCGTAAAGCATTACAGGTACTATGGCAGAATCTCCGTCTATAATATCAAAGCCAGCCCCTTTCATTCCCTTTTTAAAATAGGCAGTATTTTTTGCAAGTCTGTCCCTTAATGAGGTATCTTCTGAGAGCATCTCAAATACCTTAATAGATGCACCTACAATTGCGGGTGCTAAAGAGTTTGAAAATAAGTACGGACGAGAGCGTTGACGAAGTATTTCAATAATTTCTTTTTTCCCCGTTGTATAACCGCCCATAGCGCCACCCATGGCTTTACCCAATGTTCCAGTTATAATATCTATTCTACCCATTACGCCTTTTTCTTCCAAAGTGCCGCGTCCTGTTTCTCCAATGAAACCAGTAGCGTGACATTCGTCTATCATTACCATTGCGTCATATTTATCAGCCAAATCACAGATTTTGTCAAGCGGGGCAACCAAACCATCCATAGAAAAGACACCGTCGGTAACTATTATTTTAAATCTGGCACCCTTTTCGTTGGCAGTAATGAGTTGCTTTTCCAAGTCTTCCATATTGCTATTTGCATAGCGGTAGCGGGCTGCTTTACATAGGCGTACACCGTCAATAATTGAAGCATGGTTCAGCGAATCCGAAATTATTGCATCTTCTTCCCCCAAGAGAGGTTCAAAAACACCGCCATTGGCATCAAAAGCGGCTGCGTATAATATAGTGTCTTCAGTTTGATAGAAATCTGCGATTTTCTGTTCCAGTTCTTTATGAATATCCTGCGTTCCACAAATAAAGCGAACGGAAGACATTCCAAAACCGTGCGTATCCATAGCGTCTTTTGCAGCTTGGATCACTTCCTTATTAGAAGACAAACCCAAATAGTTATTAGAACAAAAATTTATCACCTTTTCGCCAGTAGAAATAGTAATTTCCGCATCTTGGGGAGATGTAATTATCCGCTCCTTTTTATAAAGACCGTTTTCCTTTATCTCTTCAATTTCTTTCTGTAAATGTTCTTTTATTTTTCCGTACATATCAAGCTTTGTTTAAAGTTTCCAAAATTAAACTTTATTTATTACTATTTCATCTTCGTTACTATAGATAAGCATTTTTTCTGAAACCAAAAAACCCATATCCTTTAAAGCATTTGAATAATCATTTAATTGGTCGTTGTGCCAAATCTTTGGGCTTCCAGTTTTATAATCTACTAATATTGAAATGTTTTCTGAATTGATATTTATCCTATCTGGCCGTAAAACCAGACCATCTTTTGTGATTATGTCCCGCTCATTATAAACCATACCGCTTCCTTCAAATAAAGCTTTTAAATGCGGATGCTGGACAATTTGAAAAACCGTTTTCCTTAAAATCTTAAATTCATCATTCGGCACTATCGCACGTTGCTCCAATTCCATCAAAACTCTTTCAGCATCTGCAGCCGTATAGATTTGAGCCATGGTATCGTGGAGCAAGTTTCCTGCTGTAATGGCCGCCTCTGTTTCATCTTCAAAATTTATTTCTTCCGAAAAAACTATTTTCAAACCATGATTATTTGGATTGCTGGAAAAATATTGCGGCTCCATTTGCGAAACGACCTCTTTTTTCTTTGAAATCTTTTCTGAATTCTTTCCGAATTCATAAACCATTTGGTCCCCGTTCCACATACTTTTATTTTTCAAAAATTCCACAAAAAGATGGTTGTATGTTGAAGGGATTCCGCCTTTTGGTTCGCTGGGCATCTCAGAGAAAATAAAGAGCTTTTCAACAGCCCGCGTTAACGTTACGTACAGCAAATTAATATTGTCTAACTCCAACTGGCTTCTATGTTCATTGTGCATTTTTTCGCCAACCTCGCTGTAATTTGCAATTTCAGATTTGTAATTTATCTGCGCCTCTTTAAAGTTGAAATCTTCGTTTTCTAACGGATACCAAAGTTTATCGTACTTGCCATCATACAATTGAATATCTGCAAACGGAAAAATAACCACAGGAAACTCAAGTCCCTTTGCTTTGTGAATGGTCATTAATTGCACGGCGTTCGTGCCTTCGCTGGCTGGGATCGAGGCATTTTCCCTTTTTGTTTCCCAATAGTCCAAAAAAGATATTTTATCAGCTTGCGGCTGTTGCTCGAATTCATAAACCAAATCCATAAAACCGAAAAGATACGCATCTGCGGAAGCGGCAATTTTGAATTTCTCAATACAATACTCAAAAGCTTCGTACAGCGACGCGGAACGCATTTCGGCAAAGGCGAAATCAACACCGTATTCCATTAAATTTTCAGAGAATTTTACTTCTGAAATAGTTAGGAATTTTGTAAAAAAAGTGTGCTTTTCTTCCGAAATTTTTAAATGGTCGTGCAACAAATCCAATATCTGTATTTTGGCCTCATCATTATTTGGATATAAACAAACCCGTAATGCAAAAACCAAAATCTGCACAAAAGCAGAAGACTGCAGCAGCAATGTTTCCGAAGAAATTACTGGCACGCCCTGCTCCATCAAAAAAGAACCGAGCGCGATTCCATCGGCTTTCTTTCTGGTCAAAATACAAATATCGCTTTCAGAATAACCTTTGCTTTTTACATCGCAAATTGCTTCATAAACCAAACTTGAATACGCTTCTTCCTTTTCAGCCTTATTTTGCTTTTCAATGAACTCAAACTTTATATAACCATCCTTTTTATCATTACATTCTTGCTTATTGCCGTCTTGATACAATTTTCTGTGACCTACATTGGCAAAATAGGAAGAAATGAATGTGAAAAAATCGTTATTAAAGTTCACGATTTCTGCGCAACTGCGATAGTTGGTTATTAATGGGAACACTTCTTTTTCACGCTGAAAGGGATTATCAATCCCGTACAAACCCATAAACTGTTCTGGCAAACCACCGCGCCAACGGTAAATTGATTGCTTGGCATCGCCCACCAACAAAAGGCTGCCGGAGGTTGGCTCCAATTGTTGCGAAAGTGCGTTGTCAATAAGCGGAATTAAATTTTCCCACTGCAGTTTTGAAGTATCCTGAAATTCATCAATAAAAAAGTGGCGATATTTTTCACCCATACGTTCGTAAATAAAAGGCGCTGGCTGGTTTTTAATTTCTTTGTTTATGAGGGAATTAAATTCTGAAATGGGCAGGATATTTTTTTCTCTCTTTATGGTTTCAATTTCTTGGTTTATCAAATTTATCACTGAGAGCGGAGTAGTATTTTTCAGGATATTCTCAGTTAAAAGCAACCGGAAAACTAAATTTTTTGTTTGCTGAAAATTTGTAATAAAAGTGGGAGTCAGTTCGTCAATTATTCCTCCAATTGCTGCTGAGACCCTGCCGGGATATAATACCTTTTCGCCCATTGTATCTTGCCACTTTGCGCTAAAATTCAGATTATATCTGCCAATTGCAAGATTTTGAAAATGCTTCGGCAAATAACTGCCGCTAAAATCATCATGCTGCAAGCCACTTTCTTCAATAAGCTGAAGTGTCTGCGAAGCGATGGTTTCAATTGCTTCGGAAAGTGTTTTCCCTTTGAGTATTAACTGCTTTTTGAATTTGAGAAAATCTTCCAACGTTTTCTGCTTCAAAACCGAAACATTATCAGAATCGTTTTCGGCGTATAGCAATTTGGCGGCGTTGGCAATATCCCGTGAAATGTCCCACGATTTATCATCATCTGTTTTTTCCAACGCAAAATCCAGTAGCACTTTGGTAATTTCTTTGTTTTCGCCCGCTTTGCTCAAAAGCAGATCCACAGCCTCTGCCAAGAGTTCATTTGTGTCTAGTGTAACTTCAAAATTTGTTGCCAGTTTTAAATCTCGCGCAAAAGTGCGGATGAGCCTATGGTTAAATCTGTCAATGGTTTCTACGCTGAAAGCCGCGTAGTTGTGTAGCAAATTTTTTAGAATTTTCTGGGAACGGCTTTTAATTTCTTCAAGTTTCATTCCTGTTTCTCCAGCAATATTAAGCATCATTGGGAGTGGTTCGGCTACACTTTTTTCTTCACTGAAACTCACCAAGGTTCCCACAATGCGCTGTTTCATTTCAGCAACAGCTTTGTTGGTAAAGGTGATTGCCAAAAGATGTTTGTAATAGTCATCACTTTTTGCAGATAAAATCTGTCTTAAATATTCTTTTACAAGTGTAAAAGTTTTTCCGCTCCCTGCTGCGGCATCATAAATTGAAAAAGAGGATTTTATTTCCAAGGCTTTATCATTTTGGACTAAAATACTGTTTTATTGCTTCGGAATCAAATTAATCTATACCCACATAGAAATCTTATAAAATCTATAACACTTTAAAGAGCTGAGATTGTCTAAATTTGAGTGAATTTAGTAATAATCAATAAAAAAACTATATAATTATGTCATTCGAATTACCAAAATTACCGTATGCATTTGATGCTTTAGAGCCTAACATAGATGCCAAAACAATGGAAATACACCACGACAAACACCACCAAGGTTACACTGATAAATTGAACGATGCTATTAAGGGCACCGATATGGAAGGAAAAACCATAGAAAATATTTTGACTAATCTTGATATGGAAAATAAAGCTGTACGTAATAACGGCGGCGGATTTTACAATCACAGCCTTTTTTGGAAAGTGATGTCCCCCAAGGGTGGTGGAAAACCTTCGGGCGATTTGGCAAAAGCTATAGACAGCGCCTATGGGAGTTTTGAAGATTTTAAACAGAAATTTTCCGAAGCTGCCAAAACACAGTTCGGTTCAGGTTGGGCTTGGCTTTGCGTTCACAATGGCGGAAAAGTTGAAGTTTGTTCAACCCCAAACCAAGACAATCCATTGATGCCAAAAGTAGGTTGCGGCGGAACTCCAATTTTAGGATTGGACGTTTGGGAGCACGCCTATTATCTAAAATACCAAAACAAGCGTCCAGACTATGTCGGAGCGTTTTGGAATGTAATTAATTGGGAAGAAGTTACTGCTAATTACGCCAAGAATAAATAACAATTGATAATTGAATTTATAGATCCGCAGCCTTTTTTAAGTTTGCGGATTTTTGATGTCATATTTGAAAAATCTAAATCATTTCAAATCAGCACGAAATATATCATGCTTGGAAATGAGTATTTTAAATTGTCTAAATACGAAAAAATAATTCCAGCGAAAAGTATTTTTGTTAAATAGAAAGCAAATTTATGCCCAAAAATAGAATCAAGCGGCTCGAAATTGAAGCTAATATTCAGATTAATTCTTTACGGTACTCAATATCCCAAAAATTTGGAGCATAAAAAAAGGCAAACAAGTGTCTGTGGGAAAAGAGAAACGGCTCGCAATAGTATTTTTATAAAGAAGGGTACTCCTTATTGCTCGCCACCCCGAAGATTTCGCGCATAAAAAAAGGCAAACAAGTGTCTGTGGGAAAAGAGAAACGGCTCGCAATAGTATTTTTATAAAGAAGGGTACTCCTTATTGCTCGCCACCCCGAAGATTTCGCGCATAAAAAAAGGCAAACAAGTGTCTGTGGGAAAAGAGAAACGGCTCGCAATAGTATTTTTATAAAGAAGGGTACTCCTTATTGCTCGCCACCCCGAAGATTTCGCGCATAAAAAAAGGCAAACGATGTTTGCCTTTTTTTGCCCCAAATCTACCATGAACTTAACCTACTTATGCTAATGGTATGTTCAAATATATGGCAATAAAACATTCGAGATTATGCTTTTAGACGAATTGCTTGTTTTTTCGTTGAAAGACATATTTTATTTGTTTTCGGTCAAAAAACCATCTTTTAAATCGAAATTTTAACATTTCAGAAGTGACTTTCAAACGAATTTTAGTAGAAAAGAGTTTAGCAAGAACTTATTTTAGATTTATAAATCTTAGGAATACTTGAATTAGGAATTTGAAAACTTGACAAAAGCTTTAGTAAAAGATGGGAAACGGCTCGCGAGAAAACGGAACGAACAATAGAGATTCCAAAGGCTCGCCACACCCCGCATTTGGTTCATGAAAAAAGGCAGACCTAAGTCTACCTTTTTTGCCCCAAATCTTACCATAGACCTAACCTACTTACGCCTTATGGTAAGCGCAAATATAATTTAAGTTTAGGCACTAAAACAGTGTTAATCAACAATTTCGATTAAGTGGATTGGGTTTCCGATAAACGGTAAAGGCTGTGTTAAAATTTAAAGAATTTAATAAGCACGCTCTGGATTTCCTTCATAGAAGTTAATGTAGGCTCGATTAACCACCCTATTGCCACCAGCGGTTGGATAGTTTCCTGTGAAGTACCAATCACCAAGGTTTTTTGGGCAAGCAATATGCAGATCGTCCACAGACTGAAATATAAGTTTCACTTTGGATGTAATGTCTTCATTACTTATTATTTCAGCTATTTTATCAGAGATTTCTTCATCTGTAAAAGGAGCGTATAACTTCTTCACATGGTTTATTACAGAAACATCTTCCATCGCAACTTGTTCTTTACATTTATGGTAGATTTCTTCAACAATTCCGTAGGTTCCGTCTTCTTTGTGAAGTTCCAAAGCAGCTTGAAATGCAACCAAATGTTCTAAGCGTGCCATATCTATACCGTAACAATCCGGGTAACGAATTTGCGGAGCGGAAGAAACCACAACAATCTGCTTCGGGTGAAGCCTATCAAGCATTTTCAAAATACTTTTCTTTAGAGTAGTTCCACGAACAATGCTATCGTCAATAATAACGAGATTATCATTCGGCTTCACAACGCCGTATGTAACATCATAAACGTGGGCAACCAAATCATCGCGGCTACTATCATCCGTTATAAAGGTTCGAAGCTTTACATCTTTAATGGCTATTTTTTCTGTACGTATTTTATGAGCTTGGATTTGTTGAAGTCGCTCTGGTGTCAAATTTTCCTTCTCGTTCAGAATTGCCTCATTTTTCTGTTTGTTCAGTTCGTCCTGTGCAGCTTCCAACATTCCGTAAAAGGAAGTTTCGGCTGTATTCGGAATGAAAGAGAAGACTGAGTTTTCTGTATCAAAATCTATTGCTTCCAGAATTTTCGGCATTATAAGCCTACCGAGCATTTTTCGCTCTTGATAAATTTCGGCATCGCTTCCACGGGAAAAATAGATGCGCTCGAAAGAACAGGATCTTCGTTCCAAAGGTGGAAGTATTTCAGAAAGTTTCATGCTTCCGTCTTTCTCAATGATAATAGCGTGGCCTGGCTCTAACTCTTTAACTTCCTCAAATGGAACGTTAAAGACTGTTTGTATCGCAGGCCTTTCTGAAGCAACCACAATTACTTCATCATCTTGATAATAATATGCGGGTCGAATTCCGGCTGGATCACGAAGTACAAAGGAATCGCCGTGGCCCAACAGACCTGCCATTGCATAGCCACCGTCCCAGTCAGCGGCAGATTTGCGAAGAATTTTTGCAACATTTAAGTGTTCGGCTATGTAAGGCGATGCTTCTTGTTTATTCAGTCCTTTCGCCTTAGCTTTTTTATATAATTTTCGAACTGCGTCATCTAAAAAGTGGCCTATTTTCTCCATCACCGTAACAGTATCCGCCTTTTCTTTTGGGTGCATTCCAAGCTTTATAAGATTATCAAAAAGCTCGTTGGTATTGGTCATATTGAAATTTCCAGCGATTATCAGATTTCGGTGCATCCAATTGTTTTGACGCAGGAAAGGATGAACATTTTCCACACTATTTATTCCGAAGGTACCGTAGCGAACGTGGCCAAGAAACAATTCACCTATATATGGGATGTTCTTTTTTTGTGCAGCAACATCGTCTTTGTATTCTGGATGATTTGTAAATTCAAGATTTATGCGCTCGTTAATTTGTGCAAAAATATCCTGAATGGGCTGTGCCGCGTTAGAGCGAACACGGCTAATGTAGCGCTCTCCTGGATTTACATCCAATTTAATGCTAGCGAAACCCGCACCGTCCTGCCCGCGGTTGTGCTGTTTTTCCATCATTAAATACATTTTATTTACGCCGTAAAAAGCTGTTCCATATTTTTCTTTGTAATATTCCAAAGGCTTCAACAGTCTTACCAGTGCAATTCCACATTCGTGTTTTAACGCGTCGCTCATATTTTTCTGAAACTATATAAATTACAAAAAACGCCCTGAAATTTCAGGGCGCGTATTTAGGTTAATTTGATATCAAATTGTGTCAAGCTTTTAAATTGCTGCAATCGTTGGTGTACTTCTTTGTTAGAAAGATTCAGTAATCTTTCTGGTCCGAACATTTCTACACAAAACGAAGCCAGTGCAGAACCGTTTATAATGGCATTCTTCATATTGTTAAAGCTATAATTCCCGGTTTTTGCCAAATAGCCCGTAAATCCTCCTGCAAAAGTGTCTCCAGCCCCAGTCGGGTCAAAAACTTCTTCCAGCGGAAGCGCGGGAGCAAAGAAAACGTCGTCATTACCAAAGAGCAATGCCCCGTGTTCGCCTTTCTTTATTACTACATACTTTGGGCCCATTTCCATTATTTTGGCCGCTGCTTTTACTAAGGAGTATTCTCCGGAAAGTTGTCTCGCTTCTTCGTCGTTTATAGTAATCACATCTACTTTAGCAATAACTTGCACCAATTCATTCAGGGCGCTGTCCATCCAGAAATTCATTGTGTCGAGAACAATCAATTTCGGCGAATCCATCTGTTCAATTACTTCTAACTGGACTAATGGATGCAAATTTCCTAACATAACCACTTCTGCGTCACGATAATCTTCGGGAACTTTTGGATTGAAATCTGCAAGCACATTCAAATCAGTTATCAGCGTATCACGCGTATTCATATCATTATGATATTTTCCGCTCCAAAAGAAGGTTTTTCCATTTTCAACAACTTCAAGCCCAGTAAGATCCATTCCTTTTGCTTCCAGCATTTTAAGATCATCCTTTGGAAAATCGCCTCCAACAATTGAAACTATTGCGCCATCTACGTTAAATTGTGAAGCTGCCAAACCTATATAAGTAGCGGCTCCACCAAGAATTTTATCAGTTTTCCCGAAAGGGGTTTCAATAGCGTCAAAGGCAACGGTGCCAACGATAACGAGTTTGCTCATAAAGGGTTTTTGAAATGAGATGCAAAGATACTGTTTTGGGTTTGGATATGCCAAAAAATAAAACCTTTCAGTTTTTAAAGCTGAAAGGTTTTAGAATGATGGATATTAAAATTTTCCCTTCTCGCTACTTTTGAATTGTAATTGCATACTCCTGATATATAAAATTAGTAGCTTCAACTTGTTGTTCATTAACATAAAAAGTGAAAGTTCTATTGTAAGGATTTATGGACTGCACATCATGGACACGCAGTGTATCTACATCTTCATTCGCATAGCGCAATAACCAATATTTGTCTTTTTCAAAAGGCACTGGGCCATTTACATCAACGCCCTCTGCGCCTGAAGCGAATGGAAGAGGTAAATAATCATTACAATTTTCACCACAAGAAATTCCAAAAAGAATAGAATCACCATTTTGAGATTGTATCGTAAGTTTGCCAAGATCAAACCAAAATAACTCCCCATTTCCAATAGGGTGTAATTGCCCATTGAAAAGCTCTTGCTCATTCGAAATTTTTAAATTATCATCTTCATATACCGTTCCATCGGAACGTAATAATTCAAAATTAAGATCGTATATTTTTGGATCTCCTTCGGAAGATTTATTCTCTTTTTCACAACTTAAAAGTGAAAATCCCATTACTATAATTAAAAATATTGTTTTCATAATATTCCCATTTTATTATTAGACTTAAAAATAACATTTAAAGTTTAAAGTTTAATACAAAATGTTTTCATTTAATAATTACTTCCGCCCAAAATCCGCAGGAATTTCTCCCCACGCTTTGGTTTCCCATTTTACGATTTTCGTTTCGTATTTATTTGTTTTGAGCCAGTTTTCGGCTCTTTCAACCAACTCAAAAACTGTTTTGTTTTTTGTAGATTGCTTCAGTTTCGTATTGCATTTTTTCTTTTTTAACCAACCCATCGCAATGCGTGAATCGGTGTAAATGATACGGTCGCTATCATTTTTTTTCAGGAATGCCAAGCCGTGCACAAGTGCTAAAAACTCTCCAATATTATTGGTTCCCTGCTGAAATGGCCCTTGATGAAAAAGTTGTTTGTGCGTTTGTGTATCCACCCCGCGATATTCCATTTTTCCGGGGTTGCCACTGGAAGCAGCATCAACGGCAATTGAATAAAGATTTGGCTCCCCTATTTTTTGAAGCTGTTCTTTTGAAAGTGTATTCTTAATTGTCTTTCCTTTATAATCAGCATATTCTTTATTGTATGCTTTTTTAGCTTCGTCAAAAGTTTCGAAGCTTTTGTATTGTGCGCCTTTTACTCCTTGAATTGAACGCTTGCATTCTTCCCAACTGCCAAAGATTCCAGCGGGATTTCCGAACCAAACCACGTAAAATTTTTGCTTTTTAGCCATAGTCTATAGTGAAAAAGCATTGCCCCAACCCTAAAGGGTGCGCTTTTTCGAAATAAAAAATTTAGATAATTTTCCTCCCTTTAGGGTTGGGGAAGAAAATTGCCGGGATATTTTAAAACTTCTTCAATTATTTTTGGAAACCATTCGTATTCTAAAGTATGGATTTTTTCAGCGACAGTTTTAGGTGTTTCAGTTTTTGAAAGCTTCACTTTTTTCTGTGAAATAATCGCGCCTTCATCATAATTTTCATTCACGTAGTGAACGGTAATGCCAGTTTCAACTTCCTTATTTTTCACTACCGCTTCGTGCACAAAATTGCCGTACATACCTTTTCCACCATATTTGGGAAGTAGTGCCGGGTGTATATTTATTACCTTTTTTGGAAATTCCTCCAGAATGATTTCAGGAAACTTCAAAAGAAAACCTGCCAATATTATAAGATCTGGCTTACTTTCTTTTAAAATTTTCAAAACTCCATCTTTTGAAAATAATTCGTCTTTAGTAAAAGAAACCGAGCCTACATTATTGCTTTTTGCCCTTTCCAAAACTTTTGCATCTTTCTTATTTGAGAGCACAAGAACGACCTCAGCAAATTGGGTCCGTTGAAAATATTTAATAATGTTCTCGGTATTGGTACCGCTACCCGACGCAAAAATTACAATCCGCTTCTTCATTCCCGTTTCCAAAAGTTTTTCCCGAAGTAAATATTAATAAATAAAATAACAAAAGTAAGGCAATAGGGTTTTACTTCGCCCAAAATTGTTTAAATTGGTTTTGCCAATTTTGTATCACAGTAAAATTTTGAAAATTATCAAAGGCACATTTTTAACATTAAATGGTGTTTTCAAATAAAATATTTTATTTTTGCCACTTATAATTAAAATTTAAAATCAAGAATTATGTCAGACATTGCATCACGAGTAAAAGCGATTATCGTAGACAAATTAGGTGTAGACGAAAACGAAGTTGTAAACGAAGCAAGCTTCACCAACGACTTAGGAGCAGACTCCCTAGATACGGTAGAGCTTATCATGGAATTTGAAAAAGAATTTGATATCCAGATTCCGGACGACCAAGCTGAAAACATTGCCACGGTAGGTCAAGCAATTTCCTATATAGAAGCAGCAAAATAAGAATTCTTCTATGGAATTAAAGCGAGTTGTAGTTACAGGTCTTGGCGCCCTTACCCCTATTGGTAACAATATTCAAGAATATTGGGATGCACTTATTAGTGGGAAAAGTGGCTGTGGACCCATAACCTATTTTGATACTGAAAAGTTCAAAACAAAATTCGCTTGCGAATTGAAGAATTTCAACGCAGAAGACCATTTTGATAGGAAAGAAGCCCGAAAACTGGACCGTTTTGCTCAATACGCCCTTGTATCTTCAGATGAAGCGATACTGGACGCCGGAATAAACCTTAATGAGGTCGATAAATTTCGCGTTGGTGTAATTTGGGGAGCCGGAATAGGTGGGTTGGAAACTTTTCAAAATGAAGTAATAAACTTTGCAGAAGGGGATGGAACACCACGTTTCAACCCCTTCTTTATTCCAAAAATGATTGCGGACATTGCGCCCGGAAATATTTCTATAAAGCATGGTTTTATGGGGCCAAACTATACAACAGTTTCGGCCTGTGCCTCAGCAGCCAATGCAATGATAGATGCACTCAACTACATTCGTTTGGGGCATTGTGACGTTATTGTAACTGGTGGAAGCGAAGCTGCTGTAACCATGGCTGGAATGGGAGGTTTTAACGCTATGCACGCTTTATCAACTCGCAACGAAAGTCCTGAAACGGCATCACGTCCTTTTGACGCGACCCGTGACGGTTTTGTTTTAGGCGAAGGAGCTGGAGCGTTGATCCTTGAGGAATACGAACACGCTAAAAAGCGTGGCGCAAAAATTTATGCCGAAGTAGTGGGCGGTGGTATGAGCAGCGATGCCTACCATATGACGGCCCCACACCCAGACGGTATTGGCGTGGAACGCGTTATGCTCAATACCCTGCGCGACGCTAATATGAGCCCAGACGAAGTGGATACTATAAACACCCACGGAACCTCAACTCCACTTGGCGATGTTGCTGAATTGAAAGCTATTGTGAAGGTTTTTGGCGAACACGCGAAAGATATCAACATCAATTCAACAAAATCTATGACGGGACACCTTTTAGGTGCTGCCGGTGCTATTGAAGCTATTGCCTCTATTTTGGCAATGAAATACGGGATTGTTCCACCTACCATTAACCATACTACGGTAGATGAAAACATAGATCCCTCCTTAAACCTAACCTTGAACAAAGCTCAGAAACGCGACATTAAAGTTGCCATGAGCAATACCTTCGGGTTTGGCGGGCACAATGCTTGTGTGCTCTTTAAAAAACTTGATGCCTAAAATAATTAATGGCTTCCATTAAAAACATATTTTCTTCCCGTTCAGACAAAAGCGGGGAATTTACCAATTCCCTAAAAAAAATATTGGGGTTCAAGCCCAAAGACCTTTCTATTTACGAAACCGCTTTCACACATCGTTCCACCAATGAAAAAAATATAAGCGGTCAACCACAAAACTATGAGCGGCTCGAGTTTTTAGGTGATGCCATGCTCGGCGCCGTAATTGCAGCGCACTTGTTTAAAAAAGTACCTGGCGGCAACGAGGGTTATCTTACTAAAATGAGGAGTAAAGTGGTAAGTCGCGAGCATTTAAATGAACTTGGCCGTGACTTAAACCTCATTATATTTTTAAAAACTACCATCCCCACGCAACAATTTAGTGGAAATATTTACGGTAACGTTTTTGAAGCATTGGTTGGTGCCATTTATCTAGACCGCGGTTTTAAGTACTGTGAAAAATTTATTCAAAAAAGGGTTATTAAGCCCTATGTAGATATTAAAAAGCTGGAAGGAAAAGTAATCAGTTATAAAAGTCTTTTTATTGAATGGTGTCAAAAGAATAAGAAACAATTCAATTTTGAAATTTACGAAGACAACGGAAAAGATGAGCTGAAACATTTCGCCGTTCGCCTAAAACTTGGAGATGAAATTGTGGCAAAAGCTCGCGCTACTTCAAAAAAGAAAGCGGAAGAGAGAGCTGCAAAAAGAGCTTTCTACAAACTTAAGATAAAGGTTGATTCAGAAAAGCCTTAGAGCCAAAAGTTATATTTCTATCAAATTTTCTATTCGTAACTAAGTTCTTTAGTTATTACCTTCAAAGTTGACTATTTTTGTAAGGCACGTGACAGTAGTGCCAATTGTAACAATCAGGAACCACAGCATCTAAAATCTATATGGCAAATCACAAATTAATTTTTGATGAAGATTTTGAAGAGCCTTACACGCTCATAGCCATCCATTGTAGTGAAGAAGCATATAAATTGGGATATTTGATTAATCAACATCTTAAACTAAAATTAAAAAGAAGCCACACCGATTTAGATTTTTCAACAGAAGGTTTGCTTATAACTTTTCCGTTGTATGATTTTGAGGATGTGTACAAATACACGCACTTTTACCTAGTGGCAAATAAATGCAAGTCGGTTAATGCAGTATTGCAAAGCTCTGGCGGCTTATTTGCTGAAATGGTTTCAGAAAAAGCAACGGTTCATTATCTGCTTCCCGAATTTAAAAAAGTAGATTATTTTCTGAAAATTTATTCAGATTTTGGAACAATTTCGCTGCGAAAAATTCTTTCAGAAATAAACGAGATAAAACAAGTTATTTCTGCCTATAACGTAGAAATGGACAATATAAAATCAAAGAACAATTTAATTTTCGACTAAATGTCAAATCAAAAAAGAACCAAAATAGTTGCCACGCTTGGCCCATCCACTTCTTCAAAAGAAATCTTGAGACATATGATTTTAGAAGGTGTAGATGTTTTTAGGGTAAATTTTTCGCACGCTGATTATGCAACTGTAAAAAAGACTATTAAAATTATCCGAAATCTTTCCGAAGAATTAGATATCCATGTAGCCATCCTTGGCGACCTTCAGGGACCGAAACTTCGTGTTGGGATGATGAAGGAGGAAGTGGTTGTGCAGCCTGGCGATGAACTTTCCTTTTGCACAGGTGAAGAATTTGAAGGCACCAAAACACGAGTTTACATGAATTACGACAAATTTCCGCGGGATGTAAACCCTGGCGAACGTGTTCTTTTGGATGATGGTAAACTAATTTTTGAAGTACTTGAAACCAATGGACGGGACGAAGTAAAAGTGATGGTAATACAAGGCGGGCCGTTGCGTTCCAAAAAAGGAGTAAACCTTCCAAATACCAATATTTCACTGCCCGCACTTACGGCAAAAGACAAGGCAGATGCCATTTTCGCAATTGAACAAAAGGTAGATTGGATGGCACTTTCCTTTGTACGCCACGCAGAAGATTTAAAAGAATTACAGGCAATTATTGAAGCACATTCGGAATATAAAATTCCTATCATCGCCAAAATTGAAAAACCAGAAGCAGTTGAAAACATTGATAAAATAGTAGCTTATTGCGACGGTTTGATGGTAGCCCGTGGCGATTTAGGCGTAGAAGTTCCCGCTGAGGAAGTTCCATTAATTCAGAAGGAATTAGTGCTTACTGCAAAACGTGCGCGCATTCCAGTAATTATTGCAACACAAATGATGGAAACGATGATAACCTCGTTAACACCAACCCGTGCCGAAGTGAATGACGTAGCAAACTCCGTAATGGATGGCGCCGATGCTGTAATGCTTTCTGGTGAAACTTCTGTTGGTAATTATCCCGTTGCGGTCATAAAAACAATGACCAAAATTCTAAAAAGTGTAGAAAATTCTGAATTGATTCACGTACCTCACGAACCTCCGCAGATTAAAACGAATCGTTACGTTACAAAATCCATTTGTTATCACGCGGCGCAAATGGCCAATGAAATTGAGGCACAAGCAATCTGTACGTTAACAAATAGTGGGTACACAGCCTTTCAAATTTCGGCTTGGCGGCCTTCTGCGTTTATCTTGGCGTTTACGAGTAACAAACGAATTCTTGCACGTTTAAATCTGTTGTGGGGCGTAAAAGCATTTTATTACGATAAATATGTAAGTACAGATGAAACCGTGGATGATGTAAATAGAATTGCTTTTGAAAAAGGCTACGTGCACAAAGGCGACTATTTAATCAATCTCGCGGCTATGCCTATTGTGGATAAGGGAATGGTAAATACGTTGCGGGTTTCGCAGGTGAAATGAATTTTTAACATTGACAAAGTTTTAAAATTTGTCAATATTAATTTCAGAATAAGGATTTTATTCTTTTATAACTTTTTTTACGAGTTCTCCGCTATCGGTTGTTATTGTTAAAAAATAAATGCCGCTTTGAAGGTTTGTAATATCCACTTCCTGAATATTCCCGTTTTGTTGAAGAACCTTTTTACCCAAAATATCAAAAACGCTAGCACCTACAATGTTTTCAGTTTTTGAATCTATAAAGACCAAACCATTTGTAGGATTGGGGTAGATTTTTACAGTATCTAATTGGTTCTCATCAATCCCAATAATTGTCATGTTTTCATACCAAGCTATTTTATCATCATTTTGGGATGCAGAAATTACGTCAATGTCACCATCGTTGTCAATATCAGCAGCATACACATGGCGGGGAAATTGAACTTCTGTTGTTATTACGTTTTTCGTTCCATAAGTGCCTTGCCCGTCTAAATTTTCAAACCGTACCACTTCTCCTCCAAAAGTTTCGGCAAGGGTAGATAAAACATCATTATCGCCATCATTGTCAAGATCTGCCACATAAACAGTCCAAGCACTGTCTAATGTATTTGTAATTACAATTTTTGGCCCGAAATTACCAAGCCCATCTATGTTTTCATACCAAGCCACTTCATTGTCTCCTGGAGATGCTGAAAAAACATCCATATCATTATCTCCATCGGCATCAGCGACAAAGATTCCATTTGAATATGAGGCAAAATCGCGAATAACACGTCGCGAGCCAAAGTTGCCCAAACCATCTAAGTTTTCATACCAGAATATTTTTGCAACATCTGGGGCATTCCCGTTGCCCACCACATCAAGATCTCCATCGCCGTCCATATCGGCAGCCACTACGGAGCGTGAATTGACCAGGTTGTCATCTATAATTATTCTAAAGCTAAAATCTCCGCTGCCATCAAGGTTTTCGTGCCAAGCCAAGCCCGAACCATCAGATGCCGAAACAACATCATTATCGCCATCACCATCCAAATCGATCGCTATGACCGAAAAACCGCCATCGGCATTTCCAGCGATTCCTATTTCTGGACCGAAATTCCCAAGACCATCTAAATTTTCGTACCATACCACGCGGTCTAAGGAAGAAGATACTCCCAATACGTCAATATCGCCATCATTATCCAGATCCGCCGCGTATATTGCTTTTGTTTCACTAAGAAGTCCTATTAGGTTCAAAGAGCTAAAAGTGCCATTACCGTCCATATTTCGATACCAAGCAATATTATTTTTAAATCTTGCGGCAGATAAAATATCTAATTTTCCATCCCCGTCTATATCTGCCGTAAAAACTTGAACCGGAAGCTCTGCCTCTGTAGAAATTATTTGTTGCGGACCAAACTGTGAATATCCATTAAAAAATAATAATGGTATAAAAATCAATATATATCTCATCTTTTAATAGATAAAAAGAAAGGCTCTATTTTTTAGAGCCTTTCTAAAATTAAACTTTAATTTTCCTTAAAAATAATATCCTGATCTGTAGCTCCGTCAAGATAATTCTTTTCTACTTTATAAAGACCGGGGTTTAACTCATTAATTAAAGTTGGGTGGTTTATGCCTAAGGAATCCTTTGGTGTAATGGTAATATTGGAATTTAAAACACCATCATTAAATCTAGTCACGCTTCCCCATGCTGGCTTGTTATTGTAGTTGTCATAACATCTTCGTGTTAATTGACCATTGGCAATACAGGGCGAGATCAAATCTATAAAGATGGCAGTATGGTTGGGGTGGGTTATGATACTGAAATCTGTCTCATATTTGCTAATGGTTAAAACCGCATTGGTGTTATAATAAAAAGAGGTGTCGTTATAATCTGAAGGCAGGGGGCAATCGCAACTGCATTCCACAAACTTATAGTCGAATCCCGGCTGGAACAAAGGTACATAATTGGCAGGGCTTCCCTGCGTACTGCTATAAAAATATTCGCCCGCATAAGGTTCGTACAACGAGGCAACATCAGTCAAGGCAGCGTTATAATATCCTACATCAATTGCTTGCCGCATCCGTATTCCCTGTCCTGTTGAAAAATAGTGGTTCCCACCACAGGGAATATTCACCCTTTTGCCCATGGTATTTATTATATCTTCGTGGAGTATATTATATGGGGTATTGCAATTGTCTATTTCAGCACCCGAATATTCACAATTAGAATCAGTATTTGTAGGGTTAAAACCAATATTGGCAGCTGTATCTACCACTCTATCTCCAGCAGTGATTGCATTGAAACAAGTATTGTTCGGATCACGAGTCGCATTTTCGGCTGCTGAGTTGGTATGGATAAGGTCTAAATTGTGGCCAATCTCGTGTGTTAAAATTGGAGTTAACAAGCTCGCAGAACTAACACCGCAAATAAGCGATTTGTAACTCGCAATTCCTCCAAAACCGTTGGCCCAGCCAAAAGCATAAACATTAAAGGCATTTTCATCCTTATAACCATTGGCAGCGGCCCAATTGAGCATAGCGCCATATTGTCCTGCATTTTGAAGTACAAAATACCCATCGGGATCACCTGGCAATGCCGGGCTGTCAATTGCTTCATAGCCACGGTATTTAAAATATATACCAAACTTGTTATAGAGAATGTTCAAATTTGCCACTCCCTGCAAAACATCGTTCGCCCTATTGGGAAAATAATCAATACCATTAGGATGATTAATCCCCCAGAACTTAATATTAAATACTACAATTTCACAGTCATCAAAAAAATTTTCATCTGTGGAATAGCTATAAACCCCGGAAGGATCTGTGCTTGTTGGTTCGGGTGTTGCACACTCTGCATTATTCTGTTGTGCGTTCATGAAAAGTACATTTATATGTACAAAAAAGAAGTAGGTTTTTCATAATTAAAAAGATTTGGGTTAATAATATCTTAAATATATGCAAAAATAATTACCGAACGGTAATTGTATGGATTTTTTCGACCACTGACCTTCGTGTCATTGGATGCAAAAGAAAATAATACCGATTTATTACGCTGGCTTGCAGAAAGAACAAAGGAGCTTCGAGTACAAAAAGACTTGACCCAGCTCCAGTGTTTTCACGAGACTAATGTACATGTGGGGAGGATTGAGCAAGGCAAACGGGACATCTCTTTCACTACCTTGATAAAACTGTGCGATTACTTCAGTATTACCCCAGAAGAATTTTTTGAGGGTTTTAAATATCTTCCCAAAAAATAAAATTAACGCTCTCGCGGGAATTTATCAATAGAATTGAAAATGGAAAAGTAAATATCTCGCTAACGAATGTAGTGGAAATTGCTAAATCCTTAGATATTACATCTAAGGATTTATTGGATTTTAATCTATAAACTAACTTATACTTGGCAAAATTTTATTCATTCTAATCCGCCACCTCCACCTTCTCAAGCTTCATCCCATTCGCTTCTTTGGTAATAGTAACATTATAACCAAAACCGGTGGTCTTATAATTGTAAACTATTTTTTGAAGCTCATTTTCATTTCGTAAAATCTGTAACTCGCTTACAAGATCGGTTTTCTTTTTATTGCCGTTTTGCTGGGTTTCGCTATTGGAACCTTTCGGGTTTGGAAAAGCAAATTCCTTTGGAATATTGAAAAGTTGCTGCGCTGTAAAAAACGCTTCGTGCCATTTATCCGTTGGCAAAATCAAAGTTTCGGTTTTGGTGGGTTTACTTGCCGTGCCTCCGGTTGCTTCGGAATAATTCATCTTTGGGAAATCCTTTTTTAATTCCTCAGAATAGTTTTTTGCGGAAGCATCTTCCCCGGGAGGGGAAAATTTCGACATAAAACCATTAAATGCAAATCCCTTTTTATTGTTGTATTCAATCTCATCCATCGCGCCATCAATTCCGCCCACGTTCATCGTTGTTTTTCCTTCGGAATTCACAAGTTTTACTTTTGTTCCCAGTGGCATTACGGCCAACTTTGCACTTTGAAGATTTGGAAATTCGCGCAAGGTCAAACCACTTACCGCGGTAACGTACATAGCATCGGGAGCGGTTTCTGTGGGAATGGAATCAGTCACAACTGTTTGATTTCCTTCGTTATTTTTGGCGTCGTTTTTACAGGAAAAAAGAAATGTAAAACCTACAAGGGTAAGGATAGAAAAAGCTACGGTCTTCATAATCTGGAGTTTTAAATTAGCTAAAGATAAGTAGCTTTTTTACATAATTAAAATTTATGATTCGGTGTCCTCCCCAACCCCTCCAAAGGAGGGGCTTTAAACTCCCTTCCCTTTGGGAAGGGCCGGGGATGGGACTAAAATTCAAATTTCAATTGTACGTCTATTGATTCTTTCGGAGCCTGCTTTTTCTTTGGAGTTTCGTTGTTTAGGTTTGAAATTGAAATTCCCAACAACCGTACCGATTCCTTCATCTTTTCCTGAAATAACAATTCTTTAACCACATCCAAAATCAATTCTTTTGAAGCGATAAAAAGCGGAAGTGTTTTACTGCGGGTTTGCAGTGTGAAATCGCGGTATTTTATTTTCAAAGTAACAGTTTTTCCAGCTAGTTTACTCTTCTGCAAACGCTTTTCAACTTCAGCTGCAATTTCTTCGAGACGTTCCATCATAAAAATTTCAGAAGAAATATTTTCTGAAAACGTATGTTCCGCCGCCAATGATTTCTGTGTTCGCGAAGGTTTCACTTTGCTGTTGTGAATTCCGCGAACCACCTTGTAATAAAATCCACCACTCTTCCCGAAGTTTTCTTCTAAAAAGTCAAAGGTTTTTCCTTTTAAATCCTTTCCTGTAAAAATTCCCAAACGGTACATTTTCTCCTTTGTGACTTTCCCAACGCCATAAAATTTCTTTACATCCAGCGTTTCCAAAAATGGGACTACTTCCTCCGGACCAATTGTTTTTTGTCCGTTGGGTTTGTTAATATCACTGGCAATTTTTGCAACAAATTTATTCATCGAAATTCCCGCGGAAGCATTCAAACCAGTCTTTTCCTTTATCTTTTTTCGAATTTCCGCAGCGATCATTGTTGCACTGGGATTGCCTTTTTTATTTTCGGTAACGTCCAGATAAGCTTCATCCAGCGAAAGCGGCTCAACCAAATCTGTATATTCAAAAAATATTTTCCGAATTTGTGTTGAAACTTCTTTATAACGGTCAAAATTAGTGCGCACAAAAATTAATTCGGGGCAAAGTTTTCTAGCCATTGCACCGCTCATCGCGCTGCGAACCCCGAATTTTCTTGCCTCATAACTCGCTGCCGCAACTACCCCGCGCGCAGAACTTCCACCAACCGCCAAAGGTTTCCCGCGCAATTCGGGGTTGTCCAGCTGCTCCACGGACGCGTAAAAAGCGTCCATATCTACGTGGATTATTTTGCGGATTGGGAACGAGTCTTGCATCTTGTCTCTGGCTTTGACAAAGTTTTAAACTTTGTCAAAGTTAAGGTTTAGAATTCTTCTATACCTGATATTCTTGGTGTTTGAGAATGTACAAAAACGAAATTTTCAACACTATCAAAATAATTCAAAACCTCTTTCCTCATTAATAAAGTAGGCTTCTTTGAAATTAGGGAATTATATGATGAATGTTGCCATTGATTTGGAAAGTTACAAAGCCCAGCTTCTACAGGGTTTGTATGAATGTAATGCATTAATTTTCTAAAATAAATTTCATCCAAAACTTCTTTTCGTTTAAATGGTCTCATAAAAAGATTTCCTTTTCTTGATTCCTGTTTATTAAAAGCTTGTGTATAAGAACTAAATAAATTTGAAAATTGCTTGCTTACATATAAATTTTGCTTTTTAGAATTTTTATAGTTTTCAATTTTCAAAAGTTCCTTGTGGGATTTTACTTTAACTAAAAAGTGGAAATGATTTGGCATTAAACAATAGCAAAAGGTTTCGACAACTGGAAAAAGATATTTCTTATATTTTCGAAGAAAGAATTCATAATTTTCTGATGAAGTGAAAATATGTTCCTTTCCGTTGGCACGATTGTAAATATGAAAGTGTCTGTCCGTTTCCAAAATATTATTTTTTAGAACTATTAAGATAAATAATTGAACGCTTAACTTTGACAAAGTTTCTGTAATTTTAATTAATATCAGTTAACTTTAAAATCAATTCAGATTTTTTATTAACTATCTTAAACTTTGTCAAAGTTGAAAACAGCAATAATATTAGGCGCAACCGGATTAACAGGCCGTATTTTACTTCAAAAACTTATAGAGGATGCTTCTTTTGAAAAAATAAAATTCTTTTCCCGAAGTGCTACAGAGCAATATTCTTCTAAAATCGAAGAGCATTTGATTGACATGTTTCAATTGGAAAAATATATAGAGGCGTTTACGGCCGATGTGGTTTTCTGCTGTATTGGCACCACAAAATCAAAAACCCCCGACAAAGAAACCTATAAAAAGATAGATTACGGTATTCCCGTTACCGCCGCAAAACTTGCGAAGCAGAACAATATTGAAAATTTTATAGTAATTTCAGCAATGGGCGCAGATGTAAACAGCAGCTTTTTTTACAACAAAACCAAAGGCGAAATGCAACGCGATGTTTTAGCGGAGAATATTGAAAACACTTATATTCTACAACCTTCGCTTATTGTAGGCGACCGTGATGAAAATCGTTTTGGCGAAAAAGTTGCGACCTTTTTTATGAAGACTTTCGGGTTTTTAATTCCTAAGAAATACAAAATGATAAAGGCCGAAACTATAGCGGAAGCAATGTTAATTCTGGCGAAAGAAAGATTTTCAAAACATCAAATTACTTCTGAGGAAATTAAACAAATAGCACAAAATGCAGGAAATAGAACGTAAATTTTTGGTCACAAGTGAGGCGTTTAAAAATGAAGCCCACAAGCGCACACGTATTGTTCAAGGTTTTTTGAACACCCATCCCGAGCGAACCGTGCGCGTGCGTATTCAGGGAAATGATGGTTTTTTAACCATTAAAGGGAAATCCAACAAATCCGGTCTTTCGCGTTTTGAGTGGGAAAAACAAATCTCCCAATTAGAAGCTGAGGAATTACTTCACCTTTGTGAACCTGGCATTATTGAAAAAACGCGTTATGAAATTTATATTGATAACCACACTTTTGAAGTTGATGATTTTATGGGTGAAAACGAAGGGTTAATTATAGCTGAAATAGAACTTAATTCAGAAACCGAACCCTTTTCAAAACCCGAATGGCTGGGAAAGGAAGTTACGGGAGACGTTAAATATTACAATTCAAATTTGAGTAAAAACCCTTTTAAAAACTGGAGTTGAAAAAAGTAGCAGTATGCAGTTGGCAGTGATTGCGGTTTTTTAGGTGGCTTTTTTATTAACTTCAAAAAAAACTGCCCTAGCAATAAATACCGGGGCAGTCAACCAATCAACTAATTATCCAATAAAAAAAATTTATTATCTCCAACCGCCACCCAAAGCTTCATAAAGATCTACGATGGATTGAAGTTGGCTGTTCTTTGCATTTATAAGATTCAAACTAGAATTTAAGGCATTTTCCTGAGCATTTAGCACTTCAAGATAATTGGCTAGGCCATTATCCAAAAGCTGTTTAGAATAATCTGTTGCCAAACTATAGGCTTCGAATTCCTTTTGGCGCACCTCAATTTTTTCTGAAGCGGCTTCGTAACTGTAAAGTGCATCTGAAACTTCTTTGCTGGCATTTATTACGGCAAACCTAAAATCTAGATAAGCCTGTTCCTGTTGTGCTTGCGAAACTTCATATTGTGTTCTTATCTGCCTTTTATTGAAAATAGGCTGCGTTAAACCTCCAATTAATGTTGCAAAAAGGGAATTCGCATTAAAGAGCTTATCGATTTCGATATTCTGAAATCCACCTGTTGCCGAAAGTGTTAATGAAGGATAAAAGCTGGCGCGTGCCGCATTTGTAAGTTCGAAGGCGTTCATTAAGCTGTATTCAGCTGCCATTACGTCTGGACGGTTTCTAAGCAATTGAGCCGGAACGCCAGTGTTTAGTGGTGTCGTTATGTTTTGATTTTCCAAATTACCGCGAGTAATTGCCTGTGGTGCATTTCCCAATAAAATGGACAGCGTATTTTCCAGCAAATGGGCTTGGTTTTTTAAATCGATTAAAATTACTTGGGCTGTGTATAATTGTGCTTCGGTTTGTTTTACGCCAACTTCGGTAACGTTTCCTGCTTCTTTTAAAGCTTGGGTGGTTTCCAATCCTTTTGAACGTGTTTCGATGGTTTCTTCAGTAACACGAATCTGTTCATCCAAAGCAAGAAGTCGATAATAAGTAGAAGCAATATTAGCGATCAACCTACTTTTTACAGCTTGATGGGCCGCCACACTTTGAAGATAGGAAGCTTGAAAAGCGCGTTCATTACTTCTTATTTTTCCCCAGATATCTGCTTCCCAAGAAAGTCCTGCGCTAAGTTCGTATTGTGTAAGTTGAGAAAATTGTGCCCCAAATTGACTACCCTGTGAAAATTCTTGATGGGTAACTTTTGCATTTCCATTTAGACTGGGAAGATAACCCGCCTTACCTTGTTTTACATAGGCTTCGGCAATCCTGATTTGCTGAATGGCCACACGGATATCTATATTGTTTTTCAATCCTTCTTCAATATAACTTTGAAGCGCAGCATCTGTAAATAATTCTTTCCATGATACGGTTGCCATCGTCAATGTATCTTGGGGAAGATTATCGGTTCTGTAATTGGCTTCATTTACTACTTCCGGCTGTTCGTAATTTTTAGCTGCAAAGCAGGAAACCAACAAAAACGGCAGACTTGCCAAAATCAATATTTTATATATACTATATTTTTTCATCTGTTTAAAAAATTTGATTTTTTTAGTTGTTGGCTTTAGAATCCCCACTAATTGCATCATTTGAATTATTAGGAACGGCAACAGCTTGGTGCGCTGGTAATTCCTTTAAATCTTCTGTTTCATCATCAGTTGGTGGGCCTGTTATCTTTTCTTGCAGCCATTGGAAAAAGATGAACAAAATAGGAATCACGAAAACCCCGAAAATTGTACCAATCAGCAATCCGCCAACGGCTCCCGTACCTATGGAACGGTTACCTGCTGCCCCTACGCCACTGGAAAGCACTAAGGGCGTTAATCCTAAAATGAAGGCGAAAGAGGTCATCAAAATGGGTCGCAATCGGGCTTCTGCTCCATCAATAGCGGCATCCACAATAGATTCTCCGTGTTTTCTTCGCTGTACAGCAAATTCAACAATAAGAATTGCGTTTTTTGCGAGCAGACCTATAAGCATTATGAGCGCAATTTGAAAATAAATATTGTTTTGCAATCCTGTGAGCTGCGTTGTAATGTACGCTCCAAAAACCCCAACTGGCAATGATAATATTACCGATAAGGGCAGTAAATAACTTTCATATTGGGCGGCGAGTAGGAAATAAACAAATACCAACGACAGAATAAAAATTGTCGTGGTTTGGTTTCCGGCATTTTTTTCTTCCAATGTTAAACCTGAATAGGCCACGTCAAAATTACTGGGCAGACTTTGTTTTACTTCTTCCACGGCTGCAATTACATCTCCAGAACTATAGCCCGGAGCCGTTGCCGCGGTAAGTTTGGTTGAATTAAAAAGATTGAAACGCGTTACCGATTGCGGTCCGTAAACTCTTTTCAGCGTTACGAATTGCGTTATCGGCGTCATTTCTCCACTTTCGGTGCGCACGTAAATGCTGTTTAAATCGCTCTCGCTTGCCCTATCTTCTGGTAAGGCTTGGACGTAAACGCGGTATTGTTTTCCGAAACGGGAAAAATCTGCAGCGAAAATACTTCCTATATATCCCTGCAATGTGGTAAAGATAGTTTGTACTGAAACCCCAAATTCTTTTGCCAAAGGTACATTTAGCGTCATTTCATATTGTGGATAGCGCGTATTGAAGGACGATTGCGCATATTGAATTTCGGGACGTTGACTAAGTTTTGCTATAAACTCTTGATTTACTTTATCCAAATCGGTAAAACTTCCGCCGGAACGATCCAACAAATTCAACTCTGCTCCCGCCGAGTTTCCAAAACCTGGAATACTTGGTGGGGAAAAAAATATAATTTGAGCTTCGGGAATCTGTGCGGCGATTCCGAATAAACTTCCAGTAATCGATTCTACAGAAAGAGAATCGGCTTCTCTATCACCCCAATCATCAAGCCTTATAAATCCAAGACCGTAATTGCTTCCTGCGCCACTTATCAAACTTCGGCCATCAATTACCGATGCTCCTTGAACACCTGGTAAATCCTTGATTTTGGAATAAAGTAATTGGTTTACTTCGTGCGTTCTGTCTATGGAAGATCCTGCGGGAAGTTCCATATTCATAAAAATAATTCCTCGGTCCTCATCCGGTACAAATCCTGTTTTGGTTACCGAAGAAGACCACATAATACCTGCAACTGCCAAAAGCAAAATGGCAACCGTTATCCATTTGTGACGGTATAAATAATGAACGGACTTTCCGTATTTATTTATCGTAGCCTTAAAGCCACGGTTGAAACCGTTAAAGAATTTCTGAATAAAACCTGGCTTTTTACTATTTTGTTTTTCGTCGTGTCCTTTAAGAAATAGTGCACATAAAGCCGGTGTTAGGGTCAAGGCGTTTACTGCCGAAATGATAATAGCAACAATAAGCGTGACCCCAAACTGTTCGTAAAAAACCCCGGTGGGACCTTCTATAAAAGTTACTGGAATAAACACGGCAGCCATCACCAGCGTAATGGACACAATGGCTCCAGAGATTTCGTGCATGGCATTGACCGAGGCTTTCTTTGCGCTTTTTTCGCCCTCATCAATTTTTGAATGTACCGCCTCGACGACTACAATTGCATCATCCACAACAATACCGATAGCAAGTACCAATGCGAAAAGAGTCAATAAATTTATGGAGTATCCGAATAAATTCAGAAAGAAAAACGTTCCAATAATCGATACAGGAACCGCAATAGCAGGAATTAGTGTAGAACGGAAATCCTGCAAAAAGATGAACACTACCAAGAATACCAAAAGGAATGCTTCAACTAAAGTGGTTATAACCTTTTCAATGGAAGCATTCAAAAAGTTATTCGTGTCATACGGAATGTAATAAGTAATTCCTTCTGGAAGATCAGCTTTAACTTTTTCCAATTTAACTTTTACCGCATCAATAATTTCCCGTGCGTTGGAACCTTTTGTTTGAAAAATTCCCATATTCACTGCGGGAAACCCATTGGTTACGGAGCCGCCAGCGTATGATTGTGCACCCAATTCAATTTTGGCAATATCGCTTAAACTTAAAAATTCACCATTACCCAATGCTTTTATTACGATATCACTATACTGTTGTTCGGTTTTGTAACGTCCTGCATATTTTATTGTGTATGAAAAAGCTTCTCCGTTATTCTCACCCAAAGCTCCAGCGGCAGCTTCTAAACTCTGTTCTTTTAAAGCGGCCACAACGTCTGAAGGCATCAAACTATATGCTGCAAGCTTTTGTGGGTCAAGCCAAATGCGCATGGAATAATCCTTTCCTCCAAAAACAGTTACATCTCCAACACCATTTACCCTTTGCAGTTCGGGAATAACGTTTATTTTTAAATAATTCTGAAGATAAGTGTCGTCATAATCCTTATTGGTACTATAAAATGAAAGAAACATCAACGCACTGGTTTGTTGTTTTGAAGTTGTAACCCCGGTTTGAATTACCGCCTGCGGCAATAGTGAATTTGCACGCGCAACACGATTTTGAACGTTTACCGCAGCAATATCAGGATCTACATCCTGATCAAAAAATACGCTTATAGAAGCCGTTCCGTTATTAGTAGCCGTAGAAGTTAAATAGGTCATTCCTTCCACTCCATTTATTTGCTCTTCCAATGGTATTATTACACTTTCAAGAATGGTTTCAGCATTTGCACCCGGATAGGATGCACTTACTTGAATTGTGGGCGGTGCTATATCTGGATATTGCGTGATTGGGAGATTCGATAGTCCTAAAACCCCAAGTATTACTATAATAATCGAGATAACCGTAGAAAGTACGGGTCTGTCTATAAATGTTTTTAGCATGATTATATTTTCTTAAACGGTTATCTAAAGACTTTTTCGATAGGCTTGGCTATGCTGTCAAAAGGCATTTCTTGCGGGTTTATCTTAGAGTTTCCCCGTAGCTTATTAGCGCCTTTAGCTACAATTCTATCGCCTTTTTGTAAACCGGATTCTACCACGTATAAGTTATCTACTTCCACTGAAATTTCGATTTTTGTTGAGACTGCTGTGCTGTCTTGTTCAACTTTATAAACATAGATGCTTCCTTGTTGCTCATAACTAGCCTGCTGTGGAACGACCACGGCATCTGCATAAACTTTAGGGATTTGAATTTTACCGCTGTTCCCACTTGTCAACAATCGTGAGGAATTTTCAAAAATAGCGCGGAAGGAAATAGAACCCGTCTGCGCATTAACCTGTGAATTTATTGTTTCAATAGTTCCTTCTTCTTCATAAAGACTTCCGTTAACCAAAAGCAATCTTACTTTGGGAAGCTTTTCTATTTTTTCCTCAACATCTTTTCCTTCTGCATTCTGCATGAAATCGAGATATTCCTTCTCGTTCATAGAAAAATAGGCATATACTTTACTGATGTCGACAACCGTAGTCATAGGAATTTGTGAGGTAGGACTCACTAATGCGCCTTTCCGAAGATTAATAGAACCCACGTAGCCATCTACAGGGCTTTTAATATTTCCATAGTCAATATTTGCGGCAATACTATTGTAACCACTTTTGGCCTGCTGCAGTTTTGCCTTTGCCGTTTCAAGTTGCACATTGCTGATGATATTTTTTTCTACCAAAGGTTTCAGTTTATCCACCTCAACTTGGGCAGCATTCACATTTGCACGTGCAGCGGCTGCGTCTTGATTTAAGGTTTGCGTTTCTAATCTAAATAGCGTTTGGCCTTTACTAACTTTTTGGCCTTCATCCACTAAAACGTCCGTAATATATCCTGAAATTTTTGCACGCACTTCGCTATTGATGATACCCTCAATGCTGGCAGGATAGGTAGTATAAGCGGTTAAAGTTTTTGTGGGAATTGTAACCACCGGCAAAGTTTGTGCTTGCTGTGCGGCCTGAGCCTGCTGTGCACTTTTATCGTCGCCACAGGATGAAAAGAATAGAAGAATTCCTAAAGCTATGGGGAGAGAATGAATTAAATTTTTCTTTTTCATTGTTGATTCAATTAATCGTTTTTATGTTTTTCGGTAAGTTTCTTTTTAAGTTTCTCAATAGAGGCACTGGCTTGATCGAGAAATTGCAAATAATCTGTATGAAATTCCAAATCGAAAATTTCATCGGAATCATTTGGAAGGGTTTTATTTATATCTTGCTTGTATTCAATTATTTCAAAATGTAGATCCCGCTCACATTTCCAGTTTTTGAGCATTTCAGTCATTGATTGAATCATCACATCTGGAATTATGATGAAATATTTTTTCCGATCGCCAGATTTTGTATAATAAGTAATTCTATTGGCGGCCTGTAAAGTAGTAAGGTGCGTAGAAATTGTACTTTTGCTCGCTGCCAGTTCACGGATCAAAGCGTCAAAAGTTATTCCTTGTTTTCCTGTTAATATTAAGGTTGCAAGAATTCGTGCTGCCAAAGGAGCAATCTGTTCTTTGCCCTCAATGTGTACACCCAGTTTCTCTATTAATTTTTTTCTTTTAATCAAAATATTTGCGGAATTAATTATCAGACCGCAAATGTACGTTTGGTTCGGAAAATACCGAACTAATGAGGTATTAAACTTTAGTTAAATAAATATTACGGATTTTCGGAAGTAGATTTAATCTCAATCGACTCCCTAAGTTCGTTACCGTTCTGATCCGTTGCAGTCAAAATATATTTCCCCGGTTTAGGCGAAACAGCCAACTCATGAAAGGTTTCCGTCTTTCCAATATATTCCGAATCCAAATACCAAAAAACTGTAGTTTCCGGTGAACGGTGCGCGAGTTTAAATATAACCTCGTTTACATTTTCATCAAAATTCTTTGGAAGCAGAACGGCCTCGTTTCTTTTCGGATAAATAAAAGCCATTAATTTTTCGCCTTCTTGTAAACAGTCTGGAGCAAAAGGGGGCAAAACTTGATATTCGGGATGAAGTGAAGCGTAATAATACTCCATCACCGGCGGCAGTGCGAACCAGTTTTTCTGTTTCATTTCCGAAAGCGGATAACACGAAGAATTAACGCGATAGTTTTCAGAAGCATTCAAAAATACAGTTTGGTGATATGGGCAAGCTTCGGTCCTTGTTCCATTTTTTGGGATCCATTCTGTTTTTGTTTCGTCGCAAAAAAGTCCGGCGAGATGGCCGCTTTTGGTACAGATTTCAGCTTCCACCAACTCATCATAAGGAATTTTGAACCACCTCCCGATAGCTATCGGGATTGGCAAAACATTTAAAACATCAAACAGGACCGGCGCCGCAGCCTGAATTCCTGTCAAGCCTGGGCGGCCTTCTCCATCGGCATTTCCAACCCAAATCCCGATTGCGTATTTAGGCGTTACACCCACCGCCCACGCATCTTTAAAGCCATAACTGGTTCCTGTTTTCCATGCCAGCGGTTGACTGCTTGTGAAAAATTCCCAGTTTTCTTCCCCGCTCGGTCGGTTTACTTTTTCCATCGCTTCGAATGCCTCATAAATTGCACCTGCATTCCAAACGGAAGGTTTTTGCTGGGTTTTTCCGAAGGAAATTTCATCGTGATTTTTCATATAAACAGGTTCCACAAATTCATTCTTCCTGTATTCGCTGGAAGAATTGTTGAAGAAATTTAAGGTTGAAGCCATTCCGGCATACGCTTTCGTTATATCCCAAAGACTGCTTTCCGCACCGCCGAGAATCAAGGAAAGCCCATAATAATCTGCAGGTTTGTCAATTGCTTTTTGATTCGTTTTCTCCAAAATATTATAGAATCTTTGAAATCCAAAATCGCGTAACATCCGCACCGCAGGAATATTCAGCGAACGTGAAAGGGCAACACTTGCCGGAACTGCACCGTTGAATTGTTTATCAAAATTTTCGGGAGTATAACCATTCACTGAAGTTGGAATATCGGCCACCAAAGTATTCGGAAGAATTTCACCAGCGTCCAGCATCGACGTAAAAAGAAAAGGTTTTAAAATACTGCCTGTGCTCCGTGGTTTTTCGATGACATCTACAAAATTATTGTGTTCGCGTGTTGTGGGCGAATTGCCTACATAAGCCAAAACTTCACGCGTATTCACGTCCAAAATCAAAACGGCAAGATTGTGGATTTGGTTTTGTGCCAACTTATAATGTTGTTCTTTTACGATATTGTTTACCTTTTGCTGAATCGAAAAATCAATCGTGGTTTCAATCCGTTTTCCATGATGTTCCTTTCGAATTTTTTCTGTCAAGTGAGGCGCAAATTCGGGTAACGGCAATGGTTTTCCGGGCAGAATTTCATCCAAAGCTAATTGATAGGTGGTTTCATCAATCACTTCATTTTGAAAAAGTTTCAGCAGTAATGCATCTTTTTTTTGTTTCAGAATTGCTTCATTTTTTCCAGGAAAAATTAAAGAGGGAGCATTCGGAAGAACAGCCAACGCCGCCGATTGTCCCCAACTCAATTCACTTGCAGGAATTCCGAAATAACGCCACGAAGCAGTTTCCAGACCAACTACATTTCCACCAAAAGGTGCATACGAAGCGTATAAATTAAGAATCGATTTCTTTCTGAAACCCGCTTCCAATCTTGTAGCTTGAAAAATTTCAATCAGTTTTTCAAAATACGTACGACCTTTATTTTGTCGGGAAAGGCGAATTACTTGTTGTGTGATCGTGCTTCCGCCGCGGCGGGAATTGGTGGTGATATTGTTCCAAAATGCTTTTGAAATGGAAACCGGATTAAAGCCCGGATGCCAATAAAAATACTCGTCTTCAAAATAAAGAATACATTTTTCAAACCGCGCTGGCACGGAATCCATTTGTGGAAATCGCCATTGGCCATCGTCCGCAATTCGTGCGCCGAGCATTTGACCGCTGTTGCTTTCGGCAACTGTCGCGGTTGGAACATTGAATAGTGGCGAGGGGAGGCAGAAGAGCCAAAACAAAAATAAAATCAGCAGGATGCTTAGTTTTATTTTGTTTTTTTTTAGGATAGGAACAATTTTATTCATCTCGCCATTACCAAACCTGCAGGGATTATTTTCTGAAATTTTCAGGATTTTTCTTTGTTGGATAAACGGCGGTAATCAAAATTATATCATAAATTATTTTATAAATTACACGAAATTTTCTTTTCACGATTACTCTTCTGCAAGATGGGTCAAATTCGTCCACTTGCCATTGTTTGGTGAAAATAATTTCTTCGGTTTCAGAAATTAGACTTAATATATTTTTGAATGCTTTGTCTGGGGAGTGTTCCAGATAGAAGTCGAAAATTTCATCTAAATCGCAATCAGCTTCTAAAGACCAATGAATGTTTTTTACCTTCTCATCCATCGCACTTTTTTTACTTAGATTTAAATTTCTCTTTTAATTGCTCAGAAGTTTTATATTTTCCTTCAGCATAACTAGCTTCGGCACGTTCATTTTTTTCACGATACTCCTTAAGCGAAATCTCTCGTCCATTAATGCTATGCGTAACAACAGTTGAATCTTTCAAAGATTCATTTTCAAGCATTTCTTCAAAACGTGCAACGTTTTCATCGTTTACTAAATGAAGAATTTTTTCTACCAATTTTATTTTTCTCTCAGCTATGTTCATTTCAAATCGATTTATTAAAGTAAATATAGGGATTTTACCCCTTCCGTCTTTCTAAAACTGCTTTTGGCTGTTTTAGAAAGCCACCTCCCCTGAAAAAAGGGAAGTAACTTAAATATTACAACAAGCATAACTCTGCACTCATAACTTATAACTCCACAGTAACCCACATCCCTTTATTCCTCGCATAATATGAATTATCATACATCGCCTCAACCTGCGTTCCTGGCAAATAATAGGTTCCCAAATAGGAAGCATTCAATTTAACCGTAAACGTTTTGGTTTCATTTCTATTCAAATCGAAAAAGAAATTCACTCGATCGTCCCGAATATCAGTATAACGCGCATTTCCATTTGCGCCGCCGCCTAATTCTGAGAAACTTGTGTTTACAATTTCCCAACCACTTGGGAAGATTTTCGCTAAAGCAACATTGTTTATCCAATCGCCGGAAGTATTGGTAACGCTCACTTTCGTAATAATTTCGGTTCCTTGTCGCAATTTTGTGACATCAATTGCTTTTCCGGCTCCGTCTAAATACTGCGACTTTATTGAAAGATTGCGCTGCTCCGCAAGTTCTTTCCCAAGTGGAAGTTTCCCCTGTTGCGAAAGCGTAACATAAACCACATTCCCTTTTTTGTTAGTTACCGAAACGGAATTGCTTCCCATAACAAACGAAAGATCTCGCTGTGCAATAGCACGGTCGGTTTTTAACTCAACCGATTTCCCGCCATTCGTAAACGTAAGTTCCATCGCTTTTCCACCGTTTTTGGCAACCATTTTCGCCATCGCCATCAATGCATACGAAGTTTCCTGTGTGCTGTACCAATTCCTGGAAGATAAATCTTTCGCTATGGAAATCGCCAAATCACGTTGTTTTGAATCTCCCAAAAGCACTAATGTTTCCAAAGCCATCGCTCTATTTCTGAACGGCGATCCATAGGTATAATCGTCATATTTCTGTGGCACAAAATTAATATTCGCAGTTTGTGCAATTTGCTCTGCCACGTTTTTCTTTCCTGCCAAAGCATAAGCCGCAGCCAGTCGCCATTTTGCGTCGTTACTCAACTCTTTACTTTCGCGAAGTCTATTCATCGCTGCAAGTTCAGGTTTTCCGGCCAACGCCAAAGTATAAAGTCTGTAAGCCTGCGTCAAACTTGTATTGTAACTTTTATAACTGTTTCGCCATTGGCGCGCCGTGTTTTGTTGATACAGCAACCAATTGCTCATAAAACTAATTGGCAGTGCATAGCCTTTTTGTTTCGCTTCCAGCATAAAATGGCCGACATAATTGGTCGCCCATTCATCAGCTTCGCGCTCTCCGGGCCAATAGGAAAGTCCGCCATTGGAAAGTTGGAATCTTCCCAAACGTTCAATTGCGGCTTTTATATTTTTCTCAATTTTCTGTTTTTTATCAAAAGTGATATCGAAAACATCTGCCAAATAAAGTTGCGGAAACGCCGAAGAAGTAGTCTGCTCAATACATCCGTACGGATAATGGATCAAATATTCCATTCGTTTTCCGAAATCCATCGGTGGCAAAGTTGAAAATTCAAGCATCGCGGTATTGCTTCCAGGCACGCCGAAAGTCTCAAAATTGATGGTTTGTGTTCCGTTTTCAGCAATGGTATATTGTGTAGATTTTTGCGAAATCGGATTCGGATTTTCTACGTCAATTTCTACTTTGTAACTCGCTTTTTCGCCGTTGCCGGAAGCGGTTACTTTAATGGTTTGAAATTGAGGCTTGCCCTGAGCGGAGTCGAAGGGCGTTGGCAAAACTTCAAATTCAAAATTCACAATCTGCTCGCCCGGTTCGCTGAAAGAGACAGTTTTTGAAGAACCATTTTTCGGTTTCAGTGCATCTCCAGTTTTCACAGTAATTGTGGCGGTTTTCACTTTATTTTCCATCGCAAAAACGGTAACCGGAAGCGTAACAGTTTCACCCGGCGATAATTTCCGCGGAAGCGAAGCCAGCACCATCAAAGGTGTTCGAACGGGTGTGGTTTTATCGACACTGCCGTAAGCGCCGTTGGTTTTATCGCCCGCAATGACCATCGTTCGCACCGAACCTATGTAATTTGGCATCATAATATTATGAGTTGCAGTTTTTCCGGCGGCAAGTTCAAACGGACCTAAATATTTCACAACTAGTTTAAATCTGTCCGCTTTTCTATTTTTTGCGCCCAAAGCTGCATCGCCACCGCCAATTGCATAAATATTATCGACACTGCCGGAATACGCACCAATAACGTAATCGAACATATCAAAAGTCTTTACGCCCAAAGCTTCGCGACTGTAAAAGGCTTCGTGGATATCTGGTGTTGCAAAGCGAGTTAAATCCAGTAAGCCTTCATCAACAACGGCCAAAGTATAGGTCATTGGTTTCCCTTTTTCTTCGGAAACTTTTACGGTGAATTTTTCTTCAGGTTTTAAAACATTCGGCATCGTGATTTTTGGGTGAAGCACCGTTGAAGGGTCTTCCACCGAAAGCGGAATAACGCCGTACAGCCGAATTGGTAAATCGTTTTTCGTTTGGCTGTGCGGTTGAAGCAGCGAAATATTCACATAAATATTTGGTGCCATTTCCTTTGTTATTTTTATCGCTGCTTTGGTTTCGCCTTTTCGGGTTTCAATCCAATGTGTTGCTAAAACTTCGGTTCCATTTTCAACGCTAATCAAGGCGTGGCCGTCACTTCCCGAAGGAAATGTTATAAAAGCTTCTTCGCCAACATTATATTTTTCTTTATCTGCTGAAAAAAACAACATTCGGGCACTTTCCGCATCGCCGTCGCTGGGTCGCTGCCACCAATTTCTGTAGAAATAAGTGATGCGTCCAGTTGCGTGGCCAGATTGTTTATCGATTACACGAATTAAATAGCGTCCACCTTCCTCTTCGGGAATATTTACGGTGAATTTTCCCTTTCCGCTACCATCGGTTTTTACCGTGAAATCTTTTACGGGACGATGCACTGTGGAATTTTCATAAGTTGAAAGATTATCCTCCCCGCGGTTCCACCACCAGCGCCATTCAATTTGGAAAACTTTTACCTCCAGCTCGCGATTGGCGGCAGCTTTGCCTTGGGCATCAACAGAAACTACATCGAAAACCGTGTTTTCATCTGTAAAATAGGAGCCGTATCGACCTGCTTCGGGCGATTTCAAACCCACAAAATGTGAGAACGGCGCCAAATCTTTTGAAAAAATATCCATTGAAAAATCGCCGCCGCCTTCGTACACTTTAGTTAAAAAGGTAGCTTTCAACATTCCCGGCGCATTTTTTCCAACTTCCAGATTTTGGCTGAAAGCAGTGCTGCCTTCCGAAGAAAGTTGTGCATCCAAAACAGGGATTTCCACTTCTGAAAAAGTTCGGATTGGGTCAATGAAATTGTACTTTGGAAATTTTGGAAAAGCAGAATTACTTGCGCGAAGCGTGGCCGTCATATCAATTTTTAAACTTCTTGCAGGTGAACCGTGAAGCCACGTCGCGCTCGCTGTTCCTTTTACAGGTTTTGTTGCGTCGAGAATCTCATCTTCAAAATCGAGCTTGATTTTTAGACGATTTGGCTTAATGGTTGCCACTTTTAAAGTGTGGCTGAATTGTGCTCCACCGACGGTTATTGTGGCGTTCCAGTTTCCAGTGGGTGCCGAAGCATCGGTTGCAATTGGGAAATAATAGAAAGAACCCAGCCCCCTAACCCCCGAAACCCCTCCGCCTTCGGCATCTCCCCTTGAAAAAGGGGAGGAACCAGTTCCATTATTATTTAGGACGGTTCTTTGAACTAACTTTCCGCGAGCATCGGTCACTGAAAGTGTAACCGGATGGTTTTTCGGAAGTGGGTTTGCGTTGTCGTTCAGCACAAAAGTTAAATGAATGCTGTCGCCGGGGCGGTAAACGCCACGCTCGGTATATGTGTAACCTTTTAAACCTTTCTGAAGTTCTTTCCCCGAAATGTCGAAATTGCTCATTGAAAGGGCATTTCCGTCTTCCAATTTTACGTAGGCAAAATTATTTCCTTTTTGGGCAACTGCGAAAGCGGCATTTTTGGTCCCATCATAAAGTGTCATCCCATCGCCTTCCGTGGTTACGGTTTCAATCAGCTGTTGTTGATAGTTGAAAAGTTTGACCTGTACCCCGCCTTCAGGTTTCGCTGAAATAAGATTTGTAGCAAAAAAATGATAGGAACGGTTGTTGCCTTTTTTTACAATCAAGCCCAAATCCGATCCCAAAATATTTGCTGTAACTACGCGTTCTTCGTTGTAAAATGCGGGATGGCACGGATTATCCTGCTGCTCCCAATTGTAGGTGTAATTTCGCCAACGGTATATTTCGTTGTCCCAATAACGCTCTTCACGGATTTCCTCATCTTCAGAGGAATCATTTGCGTAATAAGGGTCTTCTTCGTAATACTCATCTTCATATTCATCTTCGCTCCCATCTATATTTTTTTCTTCTGAAACAGATTCGGCACAATCATATGTGATGTAATCTTTTTTGAAGCTAAGTTCCAATTGATAAATGGCGCCGGGATCTGCCTTAAAATATTCCGAAAGGTTGATTGCGTATGCTTTCCAGCTACCGTTGTTTCCCAAATCACCATTTTTGAGTTCTATTGTTTTTTTGGCTATTCTTCTTCCAACACGTTTTATGTCATAGGTATTGTTATCGTTCAAATTATAACTTTGAAGAAACTGCAACACATTGTTTTCATAAATTTTAATGACGCGAACATCAACTTTTGAAAGGTTTACCGCTTCAAAATAAACTGGCGTGGAAGCGGAATTCGGAAGAATTACCCCTTTTGAAATCATCCGAACGGCTGGTTTTAATTGTTCAAAAGAAACCAATTCTGAAAATTCTTTTTTCAACCCAAAACCTTCGGTGTTTTTGATTCCCGTGAAAACGGTGACTTTTACATCGCCCACAACACGGTTTGGCGGATATACATTTAGCACATTTCCATTTACTTCGTAGCGCAAATCTTGTGTGTTTTCAATTGTTACCAAACCAGCAAAGTCTTGGTTTTCCATTAAAGGATCGGAAAAATTGATGCTCAAAAGTGCGGCGGGCGCCAAAGTGCTGCTAATGTCAACTATTGTAAAATTATTTTGTCCCGGAATTGTGAAAGTGCTTTCACCTTTGTTTTCGGCGCCAATGGATTTTCCGTTCCATTTAATTAGAATTTCAGAATCGTCTATTTTACGGTTGATGCTGTCAATTTTGAAGTTAAAATAACGCGCATCGGTTGCTTCCGAAGGCCATTTTAATTTTAGCTTTTTACCGTTCTGAGATGCTGATACCAGTTGCTTCACTTTTTCCAAAGAAATAACATCAGACGCCTCCACGGATGCTTCCACATATTGCCATTGCTTACTGTAACTTTGAAGTTTGCCAATATCTACTTTAAAATTTGGCGTAATAGTGTGAAAACTGAATGTGTAGGTTTTGAATTCCTTTGAAATGTCTTCATAAAATTTATCGAGTTTTACGGTAATGGTATATTCAGTATCCGGTTTTAAATTTTCCGAAGGTTGGAAGATTAAAGTTTTTCCGTTTTCAACAACCAGTTTTCCATCTGTTTTTGGAAAAATTTTTAAATACTCGTCTGCAGAAAGTTCCTGGGTCAGCTCAAACTGTTCCAAAGGTTTTGCAAGTTCAACGCGAATATCCGTCGTGATGGATTGGTTTCCGTAAGTGTTGTAAGAAATGTATTCCTTAAATTTAAAAAGATTATCGGTTTCGGAATGTTTGTCTTTGTCTTTGCAGGAAAATACGAAAAGGAGAATTAAAATGGGTAGAAACTTGAGGGCAGTTTTCATAGGCGATGGTTAAAAAGTATTTAAAATTAAGGCAAAATGATTGGGCCACAAAGCAAAACCAATTCGTTTTGTTTGAAAAATCTACTTAAATACGTTTTAAGGCTGGGTGGGTTAATTTGGAACGCAGAACCGTTTTAAAATCGTATTTTACAATTTAACATTTGGGACGGAATTAACAAAACCTGTATTCATTTCTTATTTCTCGCCTTCGTAAATTTTAATAATTAATTCACCTTTTGAATTCATTGTGGCTCGATACATTCCGGAAGTGTTGAACTCCATCGCTACATTGCCATCTTTATCGATGGCAACAATGCCACCATCGCCGCCCAATGCCGGTACTTTTTTCTGAATAACTTCTGAAGCGGCTTCCTGTAAAGTCATTCCTTTATATTCCATCAAAGCAGAAATATCATAAGCAACCACGGCACGAATAAAATATTCTCCCCAACCGGTTGAAGAAACCGCACAAGTTGTGTTATTCGCATACGTTCCCGCTCCAATAATTGGCGCATCGCCAATGCGGTTCCAGCGTTTGTTGGTCATTCCCCCTGTTGAAGTACCAGCGGCGAGATTGCCATGTTTGTCCAATGCGGCACAACCAACAGTTCCGAATTTTGAATTTTTGATGAATGGATCTTCAAAAGAAACTTTCTTTTCATTGCTAATTTTTTCTTTCTCCAAAACCTTTTGTAACGACTCATATTTGTTTTGGGTATAGAAATAGGAAGTATCCATCATTTTATACCCCAATGTTTGGGCAAATTCTTCCGCGCCAGCGCCGTAAAGCATTACGTGTTCACTTTTCTGCATTACATCTTTGGCTAAGTCTATTGGGTTTTTGATGTGCTTTACTCCAGCAATGGCTCCAGCGTTCAATGTTTTTCCATCCATAATGGAGGCGTCAAGTTCGTTGGAACCTTCATGCGTAAATACTGCACCTTTTCCTGCATTGAACAGCGGAGAATCTTCCATAATATTTATAGTATGCGTAACAGCATCTAAAGAACTGCCGCCATTTTTCAAGATTTCATAGCCTGCGGAAATGGCTTCTTTCAATTTGGCTTTATATGCGGCTTCCAAGGAATCGCTCATATTTTCTTTTAAGATGGTTCCAGCGCCTCCATGAATAACAATTCCGAAGTTTTCTTCCTTTTCAATCGGATTTTCTGAAGTTTTTGTTGCTTCAGAAGTAGATTTTTCTTCGTTTTTACATCCGAAAAGCAGAAAAATCACTGTAAAATATGTTAAAATTTTAACCATAATTGTTGGGTTTAATCTACCACCAATATACGCCAAAAATATAATGTTTACAGCGGCTAAGGTATTTTTGATTAACCAATAAATTTCAATTTTTTAACCCCATATCCGATTAAGTGCTATATTTTTTCGATTAAAAGCATTTTCGTTCAATAATTTTTATATATTTGGCTCAACATCATGCCCCAAATTTGATGTTACCCAAATTATGCACCTACTAAAAAGCAACCTACTTGCAATGGCATTGCTATGCCTAGTCATCACCTCTTGCTCGAAAGAGGATTCTGTTGAAGTTGAAGCCGCTAAATATGATATTGATTTGGCTTTAGCTCAAAAAAATGACAGCCAAATGTCTTCTGAAATTTTAAGTTTGGTAAATGACCATCGCTTGTCATTAGGCCTTTCTGCCCTCATAATAGACAATCAGTATTCTTCTGCTTTTGCTGTAAAGCACACTGAATATATGATTAATAAAGAACAAGTAAATCACGATAATTTCGGGTATCGCTCTGAAGGCATTAAATATCACGATGACGCTGAAGTAGTTGGCGAAAACGTAGCTTATGGCTATGAAACTGCCGAAGCTGTAGTAAGCGCATGGTTAAACAGCCCAGGGCACAAAGCAATTATTGAAGGCAATTACACCCACACGGGTTTTGGCGTTATGAAATGTGCCAAAGGCCGTTCCTATTTCACCCAACTCTTTTATAGAAAGTAACCTCACATCCCTTTTCTATTAGACCATTTTGCCGTATTTTTACGTAACAGTAAAAAATACGGCAATGGCTATTAAAAAACCTTTCAACCTGAATAAGTGGATATTAGAAAACCGCGACCTGCTGAAACCACCGGTGGGCAATAAAAATTTATATGTTGAATCTGACGATTATATCGTTATGATTGTTGCTGGTCCGAACGCCCGAAAGGATTACCACTACAACGAAACCGAGGAACTTTTCTATCAACTTGAAGGGAACATTCAGATTGCTATTCAAGAAAATGGCGAAAAGAAAGTGATGGAACTCGGCCCTGGCGATATGTATCTACATCCCGGAAAAGTACCTCATTCCCCTGGAAGAAGTGCCGGTTCAATAGGTTTGGTTATTGAAAGAAAGCGCGTTGACATTGACGGAAAAGATGGCTTGCTTTGGTTTTGTGACAATTGCAACAATAAATTGTATGAAGTTTACTTTCCTTTGAGCAATATTGAAACAGATTTTCTGAAACATTTTAAACATTTCTACGGAAGTAAAGAACTGCGCTCTTGTGATAAATGCGGAACCGTGATGGAAAGTGATCCGCGTTTCACACAAGATTAACACCATATTTTCCAAACAGATACCGTTTCATTTTACTTTCTACAGCGCATTGTGTACCTTTGCGCTTTATAAATTTTCGAATAAAAATCATAACTATATGCAAGTAACAACCACTAGCTTCGGGATTGAAGAAGCATTGGAACAATTAGGAATTAAAGAAGTAAACAAAGGAACTTCCACTGGAAAAAACTGGTTTTCCGAAGGCGAAGAGTTCTCTTCGTATTCTCCCGTGGATGGACAAGTGATTGCGAAAGTAACCACAACTTCAAAAGAAGATTACGAAAAAGTAATGGAAAGTGCCACTTCAGCATTTAAAGAATGGAGAATGAAACCTGCACCGCTACGTGGCGAAATTGTACGTCAATTTGGTGATGAATTGCGTAGATTGAAAGAACCATTGGGAAAATTGGTTTCCTACGAAATGGGAAAAAGCTACCAAGAGGGTTTGGGAGAAGTTCAGGAAATGATTGATATCTGCGATTTTGCCGTCGGTCTTTCGCGCCAACTTCACGGCTTGACGATGCACAGTGAACGCCCCGGACACAGAATGTATGAGCAATATCACCCGCTTGGTGTGGTTGGAATTATTTCAGCCTTTAACTTCCCAGTAGCCGTTTGGGCCTGGAACACAGCATTAGCTTGGATTTGCGGTGATGTTTGCGTTTGGAAACCTTCAGAAAAAACACCTCTTTGCGGAATTGCTTGTCAAAAAATTGCTGCTAAAATTATGGCAGATAATAATTTGCCTGAAGGTATTTCTTGCCTAATCAACGGCGATTACAAAGTTGGTGAAATGATGACCAACGACAAGCGAGTTCCATTGATTTCAGCAACTGGCTCTATTAGAATGGGTAAAATTGTTGCCCAAGCTGTTGCAGGACGCTTAGGAAAATCATTACTTGAACTTGGCGGAAACAACGCAATCATTGTTACTCCAGACGCGGATATTAAAATGACCGTTATAGGTGCTGTATTTGGCGCTGTGGGAACAGCCGGACAACGTTGCACCTCGACCCGAAGATTGATCATTCACGAAAGTATGTATGATAAAGTAAAAGATGCTGTAGTTGATGCTTACAAGCAACTTCGAATTGGGAATCCTTTGGATGAAAATAATCACGTTGGACCTGTCATTGATAAAGATGCAGTGAAAAACTACCAACACGCACTTAAAAAAGTAGTGGAAGAAGGTGGAAACATTATTGTGGAAGGCGGAGTACTTGAAGGCGAAGGCTTCGAAAGTGGCTGCTACGTAAAACCAGCAATCGCTGAAGCTAAAAACAGTTTTGAAATCGTACAGCACGAAACCTTTGCACCTGTATTATATATGATGAAATACAGCGGCGGTGTTGAAAACGCTCTCGAACTTCAAAATGGGGTTGTACAAGGACTTTCATCTGCAATTATGACAAATAATTTACGCGAGGCAGAACATTTCCTTTCCCAAGCAGGAAGCGATTGCGGAATTGCAAACGTAAACATAGGAACCAGCGGTGCCGAAATTGGCGGTGCTTTTGGTGGCGAAAAAGAAACTGGCGGCGGACGCGAAAGTGGAAGTGACGCTTGGAAAATCTATATGCGCAGACAAACAAATACAATCAATTATACTACTGAATTGCCGCTTGCGCAGGGAATTAAGTTTGATTTGTAGTCCCCTCCCGATCTCCCCAAAGGGGAGGAGACGGTAACGTAAAAAACCTCAAAGGTCTCTGAGACCTTTGAGGTTTTTTTAATAACAAGTAATTTAGTAACCCATTAACTTTTTATACTATTCCATTCGGCTCAACCCATTTAAAGCGGTTAGCATCCTGTGGTATCTTTATCCTTTCCGCAATACGGAGCATTCTTGAAGGCAGTTTTAGTAGATAATCACGTGCCTTTTCAGCTTCGTCTGTTAAGCCACTAATTTTTGAAATTTCCCAATGGGCATTTAATTTTTCTAAAATATCAATATAATCATAAGTTGTGTAAACGCCCAAACGTTGAGCTGCGTTGCTGAAATCATCAAATGCAGAGGCCATTTTACCACCACTTTGGCGGAGGTTTTGCGCAGGCATAATAATTTTTTTCTGCATCATATCTGCAAAGGCAATCATCATTTCGCTAGCATCGTATTCAAAGATAGTTTTTACAAATTGACGGTAGGCCAAATGGTGGCGCATTTCATCACCTGCAATAATATTACACATTTTTGAAAGCATTTTATTGCCTTTCTGTTTCGCTATTTTTCCAACGCGATTGTGCGACACATTGGTTGCAAGTTCCTGAAAACTAGTGTAAATAAAGTTTCGGTACGGGTCGCGGCCGGTACCTACTTCAAAGCCGTCATTAATTAAATGCTGTGTCGTTTTTTCGACTTCTTTCATATTTACCCTTCCAGATAAATAGAGGTATTTATTGAGCGTATCGCCGTGTCGGTTTTCTTCTCCAGTCCAATGACGAATCCATTTGCTCCATCCATTTCTGCCGTGCTGGTCCACACCTTCCATATCCATCAACCAACTCTCGTAGGTTGGTAATGCTTCTTCGGTAACCATATCGCCCACTAAAACAATCCAAAAATCGTAACCTAATTCTTTTGACTCCTCACGAAGTTGATGAACCTGATCCATATAATTTTCCTTTTGAAAATCTGGTAAAAGATCACTTGGTTGCCAAATTTCATCAACAGGAATCAGGTATTGATCGATATAACCGTCAATTTCTTTTTCAACAGTTTGCATTACTTCGAGACGAATATTTTTGAGTGCCATGATATTTTTTTAGAGGTGATTGCAAAGATAGCAAGTGAAAAGTGGAATTTGTAATAAAGAAATATTAATTCCTGCCTTTTTCATTTGGATAAAGCAAATGCACAGGTTCGCTTTGCCAAATTTCTTTAGAATCTACAGCAAGCATCGAGATTTTTCCTTTGAAAGCTGCTCCGGTATCTACATTCCAAACATTGGCAAAATTTGCTGGTTTCTCAAATCCTACTCGCGTTACGGGCGTATGGCCAATATAGATTTCTTTGAACAGCTTCAGTCGCTTTGGGTATTTATCGTCCTCTTCAGAAATAGCTGCGTCCATTGCGCAAACCATTTCCCAAAGGGTTCGGTCCCAATAAACTAAATTTGGATAATACTCGTGTTGTGGACCGTGTTGATTTGTAAAGCCCGCATGAAGAAAAAGGCGGTTTTCAGAATCTATGTAATAATTTTCAAGATTTTCGAAAAACTTAACGTTTTTTTCCTTTTCTGATTTGGAAAGCTTCGCATAACTTTTAATACTGCTTTTTCCGCCTTGGCTTAGCCACATTGGGTTGCTTTCACCAAACTTTAGATATTTATATAACAGTTCATCGTGATTTCCGCGAAGGAAAATACAATCATTAATTTCTGAAAAATCAATCAAATAGGAAACCACTTCAGCAGATTCGCTCCAACCATCCACGTAATCGCCTACAAAAATATATTTTGTGTCTTTCGGAAGATTTGTAGTTTCAAGCAACTGCTTTAATGCTTTAAAACCTCCATGAATATCACCAACTACAACTGTTTTCATGTTTTAATTATAACTAACTTTTCTTAAAATACGCAGTGATTCCTTTAAAAGTTGATAGGCTTCTGCATCATAATCCCTCAAAAATTCCTTGGCTTCCTGCAATTTTTCCTTGGCTTCCTCAAAATCGTTCAAATAACAAATAAGATAGGTTGAAGGAAGATTGCGCAAATCTTTTTCTTCGGAAGCGTTCAGCGGAATGTTCTTTTTTAATTTTTCCAGCACGGCATTATTTGAGTTGTAAATATGAAAAAGTGTCTTTTTGTTGAACCGCGGCGGCTCAAAAATAAGTCTGGAGTCCATATTGTAAGAACCGTTTTCTTTGAAGTGAATCGTCACTTCTTCCAATGGATAATACTTAAATTGCTCGTTCAATCCTAAATGTACATATTCCACGGTTTTGAAATAATCATTGGTAAACTCAATACTCACTTCATCTAAAGCCGAATAAAATAGACGAACCTGTTCGTTAATTAACTCAATATCCACGCGGGAATAATACGTGCTGTCCCTCAATTTTTTGGGGTTACCGGCCCAGCAAACCACGAATTGCTCTTTGAAAACTTTGTAGTGACTTTCCAAATCTTTGTGCCGGTTGCTGATAAAATCCATTACACCATCCAGCGTAAGTTCAATATTATTTTTGGCGGCGTTTTCAATAGATTTTACAATTTCAGAATTTACATCCTTTATTTCAATGTCGAAATCTTTTGGCATTGATATACTGCCGTCACGAAGAAAAATAGAGCCGCCCCAGTACTTCCAAATGTTTTTGCGCAAGGATGTAATCAAACCATTGGGACGAATGGTTACCAAACCCACCACTTTGTCCGATGGTAAATTTGGAAACGCCACATTTTCATAAATGATCAAAGGAGCATTGGTGAGGTAAGCATTTACCAAGTTTTGAATTTTACTATCATCAAAAAAATCTACACCATTTATTTCATTAGTTTCATCTTCAACACCTATAACAATGAAGGAATTGTTCGCAGGATTGCTATTGCTGAGCGCGCAAATGTGTTTCAGAAATTTTGCCTTTCCTTCTTTGGTCCCCAAATCAATTTTTCGCTTTTTATCATAGAAACTGCTCTCGTCGTTATGGGCGAGTAGGTTTTTTATAAGAAGTCTTTTGTTAATCATAGTTAAAGGTTGCAGGTTGCAGGTTGCAGGTTGCAGGTTGCAGGTTGCAGGTTGCAGGTTAAATGTTATTTTTTTCAATCATATTTAGAGCCTTTTCGGTCTGAATTTTTTAGGTAAATCATAAATGATTTTATTTTTTTACTGTTTAAAATAGCTTTTTCAGAAATTCTTTTGAAGGTTTCTTCGTCAATATGATTTCTGTCAAAGCAACGATATAATTGAGAGCGCGTTTCGCCACAGGAAGCCTTGGCAATACTTAAAAAATTAATAAACTCTCGATTCCCATCTCTTTCAAAACCTTCAGCAATATTATCCATTATTGAACCAGATGCACCATTAATTTGTTCTCGAAGTTTATAATCTTTTAGTAACGATGTGTTTTGAATTATAACTCAAACATCTTTACAAATTTCTCTAGCCAATTGCCAAATTTCTAAATCCTCAAACCTCTCAATTTTAGCCATAATATTGTCTTTAACGAAAAACCTGCAACCTGTAACTTTTAACTTGGAACTTTATTTACTATCGTACTACTAGCCTGATCCAAACACATAACCGTCAAATCTGCAATATTAACGTGCGGCGGACGGGTTACAGCAAACCAAATAATATCTGCAATATCTTCAGGCTTTAAGGGCGTAAAACCTTGATATACCTTTTCGGCTCTTTCAGAATCGCCTTTAAACCGCACTTCGCTGAATTCAGTTTCTACCATTCCCGGGTTTATTGCGCCCACTTTTATTCCCTTTCCGTTTAAATCCAGTCGCATTCCTTGGTTTATGGCATCGACGGCGTGTTTGCTGGCACAGTAAACGTTACCTTTTGGATAGACTTCCTTTCCGGCAGTGCTGCCAATGTTTATAATATGGCCACTTTTTCGCGCTATCATTTTTGGAAGAATTGCCTTGCTCACATACAGCAAACCTTTCACATTAATGTCCAGCATTGCGTCCCAATCTTCTGTATTTCCCTCTTGAATTGTATCCATTCCGTGGGCGTTTCCTGCGTTGTTTATTAAAATGTCTATTTCAGAAAAGTTCTTTGGAAGTGATTTTACGGCAGAAAAAACTTCTTCTTTGTTGCGAATGTCAAAACCTAAAGTGTGAACTTGGGTGATGGATGAAAGCTCTTCCGAAATATTTTTTAATCGCTCTTCTCTTCTTCCGCAGAGAATTAATTTTATTCCATTTTTGGCGAAAAGCTTTGCAGTTGCCATACCAATTCCGGAGGTTGCTCCTGTTATAAATGCTGTTTTGTTTTTCATATTAAACTTTTCCTAAAAATACCATTTCTGAAGAATTTAAGAGGATTAAATTCACGTTAATTAAATAGTTAAGAAGTGTTAAAGAAAATTTCAGTCTCTGAATCAGAACTTACGTTTGTGAAACTAATTCTAAAATTATGAAAATGAAATCCCTATTTAAATTAAGTTTAATTGCATTGTTATTCATAGGATTTGTATCCTGCAGTAGCAATGATGATTCCAATAAAAATGATGGCAAGGCAAAATTGTCACTACGTTTAACAGATGCTCCTGGAGATTATGACGCTGTTTTTATTGATGTTGAAGAAGTTGTTATAAAATACAATGGAGGTCAGGATGATGTTACTCTGGGCATTAATGCTGGCATTTATGATCTTTTAGAACTAACCGCAGGGGTAAATGTGTTATTATTTAACGATGAGATCCCTGCCGGAAGCATTAGCCAAATTCGTTTAGTCTTGGGAGACGAAAATACAATAGTAGTTGATGGTCAGCAGTTGCCTTTAGCAACACCAAGCGCACAACAATCAGGTTTAAAAATTCAGGTAAATGAAACTCTTGAACCAGGGATTTTATATGAATTTATGCTCGATTTTGATGTAGACAAATCCATTGTTGCACAAGGAAACGGAGGCTATAGCCTTAAACCAGTAATCAGGGCGACAACCGTGGCTGAAAGTGGTGCAATTTCAGGAACTATTGTTCCTCCCGGAATTATAACAATGATAACAGCAGATAATGGAACTACACAAGTTTCAACATACGCAAATCCTTTAGGCGTATTTTTGTTAAGCGGTGTTCCGGATGGAACTTATACCATTACGGTTCAAGCTGATTTAAGTTTGGGAATTCCACCCGTGGTAATTGAAAATGTGATAGTTGTTCAAGGTGAAGTTACAAGTATAGGAGAAATTAATTTGTAAACTTAAAAGGACAAAACATGTATTTATAAAAGAGGAAAAGTTAAACTTTTCCTCTTTTTTTTTAACCAATTGTTAACAGGCTTTTTAGCAATTATTGCACAATTTGCAGCCACTTTTTAAAAAGCATTCTACATTGAATCTAAATACAGTATGGAAAATACAAATTCAACCTTTGACATTGGGGCATTAAATGAAAAAATTGAAAGGGAAAGTGCCTTTGTGGACATTCTTTCAATGGAAATGAACAAGGTAATCGTTGGCCAAAAACACATGGTGGAACGCCTTATGATCGGTCTTTTGGGCCAAGGACACATTCTTTTGGAGGGTGTTCCTGGTCTTGCAAAAACGCTTGCAATCAATACGCTTGCAAAAGCGGTTCACGGAACTTTTAGCCGAATACAGTTTACCCCAGACTTACTTCCCGCAGATGTTGTGGGAACGATGATTTATAATATGAAGGTGAACGATTTCAGCATCAAAAAAGGTCCCATTTTCGCCAATTTTGTACTTGCGGATGAAATTAATCGTGCTCCCGCAAAAGTACAATCCGCACTTTTGGAAGCGATGCAGGAAAAGCAAGTAACCATTGGCGAAACCACTTTTAAACTGGACAAACCATTTTTGGTAATGGCAACACAAAACCCAATTGAGCAGGAAGGAACGTATCCGCTTCCCGAAGCGCAGGTTGACCGTTTTATGCTGAAAACCGTTATAAAATATCCACAGATTGCTGAGGAACAATTAATAATCCGCCAAAACTTAAAAGGCGATTATGAACAAATTAATCCAGTAGCAACTGTTGAGCAAATCTTAAGAGCCCAAGCTGCTGTTCGCGAAGTTTATATGGATGAAAAGATTGAGAAATACATTCTCGATATCATCTTCGCCACAAGAACGCCAGAAAATTATGGTCTTTCAGATTTAAAACCACTTATAAACTTTGGCGCTTCCCCGCGTGGAAGTATCAACCTTGCCATTGCTGCTAAATGTTATGCCTTTATACGTCGTCGTGGTTATGTGGTACCCGAAGATATTCGCGCCGTAGTGCACGATGTGCTTCGCCACAGAATTGGAATTACTTACGAAGCAGAGGCAGAAAACATCACTTCCGAAGATATCATCAATAAGATTGTTAATGTAATTGAAGTCCCATAGTATTTACGATTTTAGAATGCCGATTTACGATTCCATTTTGAGCATTAATCGTAAATCTAAAATCGTATATCGTAAATAAAAAATATGGATACCAAAGAACTTCTTAAAAAAGTACGAAAAATCGAGATCAAAACGCGTCGGTTGAGCGATCACGTGTTTGGTGGCGAGTATCACAGTACTTTTAAAGGTCGTGGAATGACGTTCAGTGAAGTGCGTCAATATCAGTTTGGCGATGATGTTCGGAATATTGATTGGAACGTTACCGCCCGCTACAACGAGCCATTTATAAAAGTTTTTGAGGAAGAACGCGAGCTTACTTTGATGTTGATGGTAGATATTAGCGGTTCAGAATATTTTGGAACGCAGGAGCAGTTCAAAAATGAAATAATTACTGAAATAGCTGCAACCCTTTCTTTTTCGGCTATGCAAAACAATGATAAAACGGGATTGATTCTTTTTTCAGATGAAATTGAATTATACATTCCACCGAAAAAAGGGAAATCGCACGTACTCCGTATAATCCGTGAACTTATTGAATTCAAACCAAAAAGCAACAAGACTGACATTGCAAATGCGCTGAAATTTTTAAGCAGCGTTATGAAAAAGAAAGCCATCGTTTTTGTGCTTTCAGATTTTATTGCCGACAGTTACCGAGATACGTTGAAGATTGCAGCAAAAAAACACGATGTAACAGGAATTAGAATATATGATAAAGCCGAAGAAACTATTCCAAACCTCGGAATGGTTGAAATGCAAGATCAAGAAACTGGCGAACTGCTTTTAGTAAACACAGGCTCAAAAAGCGTTCGCAACCAATATTACAGCTACCACCGCGAACGTGTGGATTATTTTACTGAATCATTCACAAAAAGTGGCGCAGGCGCATTGAGTTGTAGGGTAGATGAAAGTTATGTGAAAAAATTGTTAGGTTATTTTAAACGCAGGTAGGCGCGCGACTAATCGCGCGCCTACGGAATTTACTTATTTCTCGAAAACAAAATGAAAAATAGAAATTGAAAAAAATTATAATCCATATCATAATATATAGAATTTTGAAACCTTTAGGTTTTCAACCGAATCTTTATTTTATTTTCTCTTTTCTCTTTCTTCTTTGCTCTTTTGTCTCTTTTTCACAAGTAACCTCCTCCATCGATTCCACAAAAATTAAAATTGGCGAGGAAATTCTTTACACTATAAACGTACAAGCAGACTCTACCGATGTAGTGGTTTTTCCCGAAGAGCAAACTTTTGCGCCTTTGGAAATGATTGAATCTTACAAAACCGATACAACCTTTGAAGGTGACAAATATCGCCTCATCAAAAAATATGGGTTGACGCAGTTTGACAGCGGCAAATACACAATTCCGCCGCAGCGCATTTTTATAAACAACAAACCATTTTTAACAGATTCCATTAATGTTGAAGTAAAAGATGTTGTTGTTGATACTACCAAGCAAAAAATGTTCAATATAAAAGCTGCGGTGGAAGTGAAAGGTCCGCCGTTTGATTGGTTGTTGCTATTGTATTGGCTCGTGCCCATTCTTCTAATTATTGGAATTGCCATTTATTTATTCCGAAGAAAAAAACGAAAAGACGCCGCTGCAAAACAATTGCCGCCCTACGAAGAAGCCATCTTTGCTTTGAAAAATTTGGACAACACCCAACTTTTAAAAGAAAATAAAAGCAAGGAATATTACAGCAGTTTAACTGAAATTGTAAAACGCTATCTGGACCGCGAAGTAGACGAAGCAGCTTTGGAAAGCACGAGCGATGAGCTTATCACGCGTTTAATGATGCACAAAGACGCAGGCAGTTTCGATTTCGATTTGGAAACAATCCGCAAGCTGGATTCAATTTTTAAACGTGCAGATTTGGTGAAATTTGCAAAAATGAACCAAGAGTCCGGGCAAGCAGAGGTTGACCGAAAAACCATTGAGGAAATCATCAATGAAACCCACGAAGCCGTTCCCGAACCAACTGAGGAAGAGCTTTTGGAAAATCAGGAATACCTTGAAAAACTAGCTAAAAGACGCAAACGCCGAAAATGGATTTTAGGAATTTCGGGTGTATTTGCGGCCATTGTTTTGGCCGGAGTTATCTTCGGAGCTGCAACAGGATTCGATAATTTAAAAGATAAAGTTTTAGGAAATGACCTTCGCGAACTCGCCGAAGGCCGTTGGATTAAGAGTGAATATGGAAATCCGGCAGTTATTTTAGAAACGCCCGAAGTACTCATAAGAGCAGAAGCACCCGTTACAAACGCAGATAACAGTGCTGTAATAGGAAAAGACTTTTTTACCTATGGCGAAATGAATTCCCCGCTTTACATTATGGTTTCAACTATGCAGTTTAGCCAAAAACAAGATATTGCTTTAGATACTGCGCTGGATGCTGTTTTGGACGATTTAGAACAAAGTGGCGCCAAAAATATGATTGTAAAACGCGACGATTTTGAAACAGAAAAAGGCATAAAAGGTATAAAAGCTTACGGCGAATTTAACGTACAGGTTTCCGAAAATAAAGTATTGAAGCAGAAAAGCACCTATGAACTTTTACTTTTTGCACAGCAAAATGGTTTGCAGGAAGTATTGATAGTTTATCAAAATGACGGTAAGTACGCCGAAGAAATATTAAAACGAATTGAAGCTTCCATAGAGCTTGAAATAGCAGAGAAAGATGGGCAGTAATTTCGAATTTGTAAATCCGCAGATTTTCTGGTTGTTCCTTATACTTCCGGTGCTCGTGCTTTGGTATTTATGGAAGCGAAAAGAGCAAACGGCTTCCCTAAAAATTTCAAGTATCAGCGGTTTCAAATCTGGGAAAAACTGGTTGGCGCGGTTGAAACCATTACTTTTCGCACTTCGCCTTTTAGCACTTTCAGCAATAATAATTGCAATGGCACGCCCACGAACTGTCGACGAAACTACAAAAACAAAAACCACCCGCGGAATTGATATTGTAATGGCAATAGACGTTTCGGCAAGTATGCTAGCGCGCGATTTAAAACCAAACCGTTTGGAAGCACTTAAAACAGTGGCTGCAAGATTCATCAACGGTCGCCCGAATGACAGAATTGGTCTCGTGGAATACGCCGGGGAAAGTTACACCCGCACGCCGTTAACGAGCGACAAAACCATTGTACTTTCTTCATTAAAAAATATAAGCTACAACACAACAATTGAAGGCGGAACTGCAATTGGTTCCGGACTGGCAACAGCCGTAAACCGTTTAAAGGACAGTCGCGCAAAGAGCAAAGTGATTATTTTGCTTACGGACGGGGTCAACAATACAGGTTTCATCGATCCAAAAATAGCCAGCGAGCTTGCAGTGGAATTTGGCATTAAGGTTTACACTATCGGTTTGGGAAGCAATGGAATGGCAATGTCGCCCATTGGTATTCGTCCCGACGGCGGTTTTCAATATGGAAACGTGCAAGTTGAAATTGACGAAGCTTTGTTGAAAGAAATTGCGGTTAAAACTGGCGGACAATATTTCCGTGCGACGACAAATACAAAATTGGAAGAGATTTACGGAGAAATAAACAAGCTTGAAAAAACAGATATCGAAGAATTCAAATACACAAACTATAACGAAATGTTTCGCCCGTGGGCAATTTTCGCATTGGTATTAATTGCGTTTGAATTTTTGTTGCGAAATACAATATTTAAAGGATTTTTATAAATAATATTTGAAATTTTGCAACAGGAAAAAGATTACATAAAGCGCGAAATCCAAAAATTGACAATGGCTTTAATGAAATTGATTGACAAAACAGTTTCAGCAGATATCAATAATTTTGAATCAGTAGTTTTTGAAACGAATGAACAAATAAAAGAATATTTTGGTTTATCGCTAAATGAAATTGCTGCGGCCGATAATTCAAAATTGATGGATAGAGTGGAAAGTTTTCACGAAGTACATATTGAGAAATTAATTGAATTATTATTTCAGACAATTCAAAAATCAGAAGAATTAGAAGTTGAATTGAATTTTGAAATAGAAGAATTATCGAATAAACTTTTACTGATGATAGATTTTGCAAATGAAAAAAGTAAATCATTTTCTGTTGAAAGAATGAACATGAAAACCCATCTAATAAAAAATAGCAATAAAGAATAAAAATGTACCAATTAGAACAGCCCACATACTTCTACATTCTCTTCGCCATTCCGGTGATAGTGGTGGTTTTTCTGTTGCTTTTAGTTTGGAAAAAAACAGTTCAAAAACGGTTTGTTGATAAAGAACTTTTAAAGAAATTGAGTCCAAACCGCTCACTTTTCAAATCTGTTTTAAAAGTTTTAGTGCTTTGTTTAGCCATTGCCTGTTTAAGTTTTGCATTGGTAAACCCAAAAATTGGAACAAAGCTTGAGACCGTAAAACGTGAGGGCGTTGATATTGTTTTCGCATTGGACGTTTCAAAAAGTATGTTGGCGGAAGACATAGCGCCAAACCGTTTGGAAAAATCAAAACAGCTCATCACCCAAATAATCAATGGTCTTGCAGGCGATAGAATTGGTATAATTGGTTATGCCGGAAGCGCTTTTCCGCAGGTTCCAATTACTTCAGATTTTTCTTCTGCAAAGCTATTTTTAAGCGGAATGAACACAGGTATGGTTTCCTCACAAGGAACTGCCATTACCCAAGCAATTGAAATGGCGCAAACTTTTTATGACGATGAAGATCAAACCAATCGCGTTCTATTCTTAATAAGCGATGGTGAAGACCACGAAGGTAATATTTTGGAAATAGCCGAAGAAGCTGCGGAAAAAGGTATCCGTATTTTCACTATAGGTGTGGGAACTGTGGAAGGCGGCCCAATTCCTATTAAAGAAAACGGAGTGCTACAATATTATAAACGCGATCAAAATAACGAGCAAGTTATCACAAGATTAGGTGAAGAAACTCTTAAAGAGATTGCGAAAACCGCTAATGGTGAGTATATTGACGGCTCTAATACCAAAGTGGTGGTTGACCGAGTAAAAACCATTCTGAATGGAATGGACAAAAAGGAATTTGAGGCCAAGCAATTCACAGATTTTAAAGATCAGTTCCAGTGGTTTTTGGCTGGGGCATTGTTTTTGCTTGTATTGGATGTGTTCTTCTTAGAACGAAAAACAGCCTGGTTGAAAAAATTGAATTTGTTTAATGAAAAGGAAAAGATTTAAAATGATTTTTGGAGCTAAAACATTCTTTCAGAAACGTGCGATATGGAACATTTCGTTGGTTCTTTGTATGCTTCTGTTTTCATTGAATTCATTTGCACAACCACAAACCAAAGAACAGAAAAAGGAACTTAAGGCTTCCCAGAATTTTTTGAGTGAAGCCCAACACTCTCTTCAGAAAGAAGAATTTGCTTCCGCGGAAGCTGATTACCGGCGAGCCATTTCATTAAATCCAAAAAGCGAAACCGCAAAATACAATCTGGGAACCGCTTACTACGGAAAAGATAAAAATGCCGAGGCAATGCTTCGTTTTAAACAAGCTGCCCAAACTGCAACTAGCAAAGCCGAAAAACACAAAGCCTTTCATAATTTGGGCAATACTTTTATGAATGAAAAAAAGTATACCGAAGCCGTGGAATCTTATAAAAACGCACTTCGCAACAACCCGAATGACGATGAAACACGTTATAATTTAGCTTTGGCTAAAGATATGTTGGATAAAAATCCGCCTCCGCCAGAAGACAAAGACGACAAAAACAAGGATCAGAACGAAGACAAAAAAGATCAAGAAAACAAAGACGATAAAAATAAAGAAGGCGACAAAGGCGACGAGAAAGAAGATAAAGATAAGGGCGACCAAAAAGAAGATAAAAAAGAAGGCGATAAAGATAAAGACCAAAGTAAACCAAAAGAAGAGGAAGGCGACAAGCCGCAACAGCAACAGCCCGTTCCTGGGCAGCTTTCACCCCAACAAGTAAAAAGCCTTTTGGAAGCGATGAACAACGAAGAGAAAAAGGTACAGGATAAAATAAATGCCGAAAAGCAAAAAGGTGCAAAAGTGAGATCTGATAAAGATTGGTAGATTATGAAGACGAAGAATTTTTTATTCCTTTTAGGTTTTGTGTTGTGCAGCATTGTTGCAACGGCCCAGGTTCAGTTTGACGCAAAAGTGAGCAAGAAAAAGCTTGGAATAAACGAGCGTTTGCGAATAGATTTTGAAATGAACCAAGACGGCGACAATTTTAGACCGCCAAATTTTGATGGTTTCCGTGTTGTTGGCGGCCCAAATCAATCTATCAGTAATTCTTGGATAAATGGTAAAAGGAGCTTTTCAAAAACCTATTCTTACTTCTTATCTCCACAGACACGTGGAAAAGTTACCATTGCCCAAGCTACTATTGAAGTAGAAGGGGAAACCTATAAAACGCTTCCAGTTGAGGTAGAAATTACCGCCGCCGTAGAGGTTCCAAAAGATGGTAATAATGCAGAATATGTAGCAAGCGAAAACGTGCATTTGGTGGCAGAAATCTCAAATGCCAGTCCATTTCTTAACGAAGCGATTACCGTTACTTACAAATTATATGTTTCGCACGATGTGAGTATTACCAGTCAATGGCGAGAAATTGACACTCCAAAATACGCCGACTTCTGGAGCCAAAATATTGACAATCAAAACAATTTTAAAGTTTCCGAAGGAAAATACAATGGCGAAGATTATCGTTTCGTTGTTTTAAGAACTACCGTTCTCTATCCACAAAAAACTGGAGAATTGGAAATAGAGCCGCTCACGCTAGATATTCCAATTGACGTTCAAGGAAACCGCCGCGATATTTTTGGGCGACGAGTGATGGAGCGTGTTAATAAAACCATTTCTGCTGGAAAGCGTGCAATTAATGTGAAACCTCTACCTTTGGAAGGAAGACCCGATGGCTTTAACGGCGCCGTTGGCGATTTTACCTTTGAAGTTTCTACAAATAAAACCGCCCTAAACGCGAACGAATCTTTGCAACTTGACGTAAAAGTTTCGGGAAAGGGAAATTTGAAATTATTCACCGCCCCAACTGTTAAACTTCCGAACACCTTGGAAGTTTATGAGCCTGAACACAGCGAAAGTGTAAATACAACTATTGCCGGAATGCAAGGTTCCATAACCGATTCCTATACTATTGTGCCTCAATTTAAAGGAACATATCCCGTAAATCCAATAACCTTTTCTTTCTTTGATCCGAAGACTGAAAAGTATAGAACAATTTCTTCAAAAGAATTCACTATTGAAGTTAAAAATGGGCCAATAAGTTCGGCAACCGAGAGTACCAATTCCAACGATTCGAAAAAGCAGGTTGTTCTTTCCAAAGATAATTTCAAATACATAAAACTGGATGCCAATTTGGAATCCATCTCACAGGAAGAATTTTTTAAATCTCCGTTATTTTGGTCGCTTTTGGGCGGGCCGTTTTTGTTGATTCCACTGTTTATTCTCGCAGGTAAAAAACGCAAAGCACGTTTAAATGACGTGGAAGGAAACAAACTACGCCGTGCAAACAAACTTGCCAAAAAATACCTTTCCGAAGCAAAGCGGAATACATCAAATCCAGTTACATTTTATGAATCTTTAGAGCGCGCGCTTCACAATTACTTAAAAGCGAAACTGAATATTGAAACTTCCGAAATGGAAAAAAGCCTCATTTCAAAAATGTTGTTGGAACGAAACGTGGAAAATCCAATGGTTGAAAATTTCATTGACTTGCTGAAAAGTTGCGAATTTGCACGCTATGCTTCCTCTTCCGAAGTATCTGTGCAACAAGATTACAACAAAGCGTTGGAAGTGATTTCAAACATAGATAAACAAATACAGTAAAACTGAAGACGATGAAAAAGCTGCTGTACTTATTTATTTTACTTATTTCCTTCACAAGTGTTGGTCAAAATGAAACACTTTTTAACCAAGGAAAAGAACTCTACAAAAACGGAAAATACCAACAGGCCATCAATGCTTGGATGCAGATTTTGGACAAAGGCGAACATTCTGCAGAGCTGTATTTCAATTTAGGAAATGCGCAGTATAAACTGAACCACATTGGCCCAAGCGTTTATTATTACGAAAAAGCGCTTCAGCTCGTCCCAAACGATGATGACATAAAAAACAACCTCTCCTTTGCCGAAAACGCACGTATTGATTCTATTGAAACATTGCCGCAGACGGTTTTTTCAAAATGGTACAAAAATGTTGCCGGGTTATTTACCTTTAATGGCTGGGCCATTTTTTCAGTTGTGATTTCGTTTCTTTTTGTAGCACTTTTTCTTCTTTATTATTTTTCCTATTCCGAAAAAAGAAAACGATTATTGTTCGTCGGTTCTATGTTTGCAGGTTTGTTTATGATCGCTTCGCTTACGATGGCTTTTTTTACCTACGGCGATTACACAAAAAACCAACCCGCCGTTATTTTTGCGAGTGAAATAGAAGTAAAAACCGAACCAACTATGGGAAGCAACGTAGCTTTTGTATTGCACGAAGGAACGAAAGTTCAGATTTTAGCGCAGGATGGAAACTGGTTTCGCATCACTTTAGCAGACGGAAAAGACGGTTGGATACCTGCTTCAGATTTAAAACAACTATAGTTTTAATATTTACTTAACAGGAATTTAAGTTCAATCTGCTAATTTTGAATTTCTCCAAAAAAAATAAGTTGAGGATAACCAGTATTTTATTGTTGCTAGTATTTACAAGTTTTCTTATAACGCCTGCTATTATTAGTATTTCTGGTAATCAAGCTGATGTTATTACTTTTTTTTCAATGAACGAGGAAGAGAATTCAAACAAAATGCCCAAGTCTTTTGTTTTCTTTATTGAAAAAACCCAATCCAATTATAAATTTCTGAAATTTCTGAAAAAACAAAAAAATAAAGATATTTTTCATATTGACGACTATTCCAAAGTCTTTATAGACGTGGTTTCGCCGCCGCCTCGAATCGCTTAATATTTCCCCAACATTCCTAATTATTTCTTCAAAAAATATTTCCGTTGCCTATTCAACTGGAAATATATGTCAATTCTATTGGCTTTGGAGACAATTCACAATTAAACGCTAAAAGAAGCACCAATGAAATTATACGATACGCTTATAGAAAACAACAAAAAGTGGGTAGAAGAAAAATTAGAACTTGACCCTAACTATTTTACAAATCTCGCAAAAGGCCAAAGCCCGCCAGTGCTTTGGATTGGCTGTGCTGACAGCCGCGTACCGGCGAACGAAATTATTGGCGCCCAACCGGGTGAGGTATTTGTACAGCGCAACATTGCTAATATGGTTGTGCATACAGATATGAATATGCTAAGTGTTCTGGATTATGCTGTTAACGCCCTAAAAGTGAAACATGTAATTGTTTGTGGGCACTATGGCTGTGGAGGTGTAAAAGCCGCAATGCAGAATGAATCTATTGGATTGATCGACAATTGGCTAAGACACATTAAAGATGTTTACAGGCTCCATAAAGATGAACTTGATGGTGTGGCTGATGAAAAAGAAAGATTCAACCGTTTCGTGGAATTGAATGTGAAAGAACAGGTTTTTGATCTTGCCAAAACCTCTATTGTTCAAAACGCTTGGCACAATAAGCAAGAACTCTACCTGCACGGGTGGGTTTACGGTCTTGAATCGGGCTTGATTAAAGACCTTGATGTAAATGTGAGTAACGACTCCGAACTGGACAAAGTGTATCAACTCAATTTTTAAGCCTAACTAAAATTTGGTTTTGAGCTCAATTACACTAATCTTAAATAAATACTTATGACTAAAAATATATTTTCAAATTTTAGGGGTAACCTATTTGGTGGGATTACGGCAGGAATTGTTGCCCTACCATTGGCACTTGCATTTGGTGTTCAATCAGGTCTTGGGCCCGATGCGGGCTTATACGGCGCTATTTTCATAGGTTTTTTCGCATCACTTTTTGGGGGAACCAACACCCAAATTTCCGGGCCCACAGCTCCTATGACGGCGGTGTCTATGGTTCTGGTTGCCGGAATTATTGCGACAAACAATGGAGATCTAGAGAAAGCCCTTCCTTATATTTTACTTGTCTTTCTAATGGCAGGCCTAATGCAGGTTCTATTGGGAATAACAGGCGTAGGAAAGTACATAAAGTATATTCCATATCCCGTGGTTTCTGGTTTTATGACTGCAATTGGTGTTATCATTTTAATCACTCAGTTATTGCCCGTCTTGGGTTATTACACTGAAGAAGACACTGCTTATATTGAAACCTTCAATCCCCAGGCTGAAGAAGTAATTATGAACAAAATCCTCCAAGACGAAGCTGGAGAAGGCATCTTGGTTTTACAAGATTTTAAAGAAACCATAAGCAGATCTGAACAAATTTCAGAAGAAGATATTCTTCAGGAATCCAAAACACTCGCAAAGGCTGAAAACTCTGGCGTAGCCGGGGCTATTATAGCGTTGCCCAGAGCAATTGCAAATATTGATTGGTTGGAATTCATTCTTGCTTCGCTTACCATTTTTATTATTTACGGTTTCAAAAAAATTACAACAAAAGTGCCCAGTACATTGGTGGCACTGCTTGTGGTTTCCGTAGGTGCTTATTTTTTGAAACTAGATTACCAACCTATTGATCAAATTCCCGGTGGTTTCCCGATTCCGAACTTGGAGATGTTCAGTCAATTTCAATTTGGGCAAATTTCCCCTTATGTATTTACAGCGTTAACGCTTGCGTTTTTAGGAAGTATTGACTCATTGTTAACTTCTGTAGTTGCGGACAATATGACGAAAACCAAACACAATCCAAACCAAGAACTGATGGGACAAGGAATAGGAAACAGTGTTGCGGCAATTTTTGGTGGAATCCCAGGAGCGGGCGCAACTATCCGTACTGTCGTAAACATAAAATCTGGAGGAACAACCAAACTTTCTGGTATGATTGCCGCAGTTCTATTGTTAGTTATATTATTGGCATTGGGCCCAATAGCATCACAAATTCCAGCGGCTGTACTTGCAGGAATTTTGATAACTGTAGGTATTGGCGTTATGGATTATAAAGGTTTAAAAGCAATCCCTAAAATGCAAAAGGCTGAGGTAACCATTATGATTGTGGTGTTATTGCTTTCCGTATTTTGGAACCTCGTTTATGCTGTGGGAATAGGACTTGTATTGGCTTCCATTATTTTTATGAAGAAAATTGGAGATCTTACCGCCGACCAATCAAAAGTTGTTCCATTGAAAAATGCTGATGAACTTATGATGGCTTGGAGCGACGAGCTGAATTTTCCTGAAAAACTGAAAGAAGAAGTCTTTATCAAACGTTTGGAAGGACCACTGTTTTTTGGTTACACATCAGATTTTCAACAACTGGCAAAGGAAATTCCAGATACTGCAACCCACGTAATTATACGAATGGGGAAAACACCGTATATAGATCAATCCGGACTTTATGCTATGGAAGAAGTGTTGATGGAAATTTCACAAAGAGGTATTAAGCCAATATTTGAAGGCCTTCAGGCACAACCACGTGTTATGATGGAAAAGATAGATATTATTCCAGATTTGGTTCCGAAAGAATTAATTTTTACCGACTTTAAAGAAGCGGTTAAATATGCACGTGGTAACATAAAAAACGTGATATAAACTAATCTTACTCTATAGGAAGCTCCGTTTCGCCGGGGCTTTCTTCAGGAGTAATTTCAGAATCATTGATATTTAAATTATCAACTTCCTTCATTATTGTGGGCAACACTGCTGGCGCAATAGATGCTACTGGCCCATAAAGTATGGATGAATCGCGTTTTTCTTCAGTAAGAATTCTATAGTCTTTTGAAGCGTTTACGAACATAAAAACCACACTTATTAAAAAGGCGAATTTCAGCACATTAAAAATTCCGCCGAAAAGCTTATTGAAAATACCCAGCATCGCAAAATCGGCAACTTTTGTTAAAAGCTTTCCCAAAATACTGAACAGAATCATTATCAATAAAAAAGTTATAACGAACGCCATAATGGTGGTAATATCTGTGCTCCAATCAAACCAACGGATAAGATAATCGCCCACATAGCCCGAAAAAAACATCGCGCAATAAACGCCAACCACAATCCCAATTAATGAAGCGAGTGATCGAAGCAAACCTTTGCTAAACCCCACAAAAAAAGCGATGATAAAAATGATGCCTATAACAATGTCGATAGTGTTCATATCCTGAAATTTTTCATAAATATACCATTTTCCAAATTCTGAATTTTGAATTCACAATTCAGAATTGTAAAATGTATCTTTGCAGCCTAATTTATATATGAAAAATGGCACGCGACGAACAATTGAAGATGCAATGGGAAGCAGTAGTTAAACTACTAAGCAACCGCTTTGCCGATGGCGAGATTTTAGATTTGGACGCAATTATCTATTTAATCGGTTTGCAGGAATTGGGTCAATTACATCGAAAATTTAAAAAAGACGAAAAACTCAACCTAATGCACATTGCCATCTGCCGAGTTTTAGAACCTTATGGATATTACCAGTTTGATTACGTAGACGAAGAAGGCTGGCCGCATTATCACGTTTTAGAACAATTACCGCCATTAAAAGCCGGTGAACAAAGTGTATTGATGAAGGAGGCTATTGTGCAGTATTTTGTGGAGAAGGAGGTGATTATTTAATCGATTAATTAAAAAAAATCAAAAACATAATTGCGCTTATACGCGTGTTACACTACAAAAAATCATTAGTGAATTCGTGGCAAAAAAAGATTTAAAATGATAGAAATAATAAAAAAACACATAGCCGAAGTACAAGCCTTTTCTTCAACCAATAAAGAAGAAATAGAAAACTTCCGTATAAAATATCTGGGTAAAAAAGGACTTTTAAACGACTTTTTTGCCGAGTTTAAAAATGTGCCGAACGAGCAGAAAAAGGAGTTTGGGCAGGTTATAAACACCCTTAAAAACACCGCGCAGGAAAAAGTAGATTCGCTGAAAGAGGCATTGGAGAACAGCACAGAAACAAAAGGCGTTTACGGCGATCTTTCCCGTCCGGGCGAAGTGATTCCGTTGGGTTCGCGTCATCCTATTTCTATTGTAAAAAACAAAATTATCGACATCTTTTTGCGCATCGGTTTCAACGTTTCCGAAGGGCCCGAAATCGAGGATGACTGGCATAATTTTACAGCACTAAACCTGCCCGAATATCACCCTGCCCGCGATATGCAGGATACGTTTTTCGTCCAGACCAATCCAGACGTTTTGTTGCGCACGCACACATCTTCGGTACAGGTTCGGTATATGGAAAATAACAAACCACCTATTCGTACCATTTCACCGGGTCGTGTTTATAGAAATGAAGCCATTTCCGCACGCTCACACTGCTTTTTCCACCAAGTGGAAGGTTTGTATGTGGACAAAGGCGTAAGCTTCGCAGATTTAAAGCAAACGTTACAATATTTCACTACTGAAATGTTTGGGAAATCTAAAATCCGTCTTCGTCCGTCCTATTTTCCTTTCACGGAACCAAGCGCTGAAGTTGACGTTTATTGGGGATTAGAAACCGAAGCAGATCATAGAATCACCAAAGGAACAGGCTGGCTAGAAATTGGCGGTTGCGGAATGGTTGATCCCAACGTACTTAAAAACTGCGGCATAGATCCCGAAGAATATTCAGGCTTTGCCTTTGGCGTTGGCATAGATCGTATCGCGATGCTTTTGCACCAAATTCCCGATATAAGAATGTTCAGCGAAAACGATGTTCGATTTTTGGAACAATTTAAAAGTGTACTCTAAAAAAGATATAAGACCGTTTCGCATAAGATACAAGACTTAATTCCAAATAAAATTACTATGAAAAAATACCTCGTTATTGCCTTGTTAGTCATCGTTGCACTTATTGTGGCGTATTTTACTTTTATAATCGCAGCCATAAAGATTGTGCTGGGCGCAATTTTGCTTGGCGTTGCGGCAATAGCGCTTTTGGTAGTTTGGATTATGTGGAAAATTGACGATTAGTTATGCGAAAAGATATTGAAATCCCCAAAGCCGAAAGCGTGCATATTATTGCCGTAAAGGAATGGGACAAAGATTTTACTCAACAACTTTGGAACGTTTATTTGGTGAACAATCGCGAGGACGAAATTGATACTGTTTTAGTGCTATCTCGCGGTAAAAGTGACGATAAAAAAACTTCCACATTACGTCACGGTTTGGGAAATTTGAAACCAAAATCTTCAGCGAAAGTAGAGTTCATTCCAACAGAAGTTTTGGGTTTTACGAATGAATATTTGGTCACTTTTTTTGCTGAAAATAAACTCTTTGAACGCAAATTCATTTTTGAACCGAACAGTATTTCTGAAGAAAATATAGTTGAAATTCCAGTTTTGGAAAGCGAAGGAATTTTGGCAAAATAATATCTTGTGATGCTAAAAGTTGAAATCGATTCCTTTTCCTATTCCGAAAGGACCATTTTAAAAGACATTCATTTCACGCTGAAACCTGGCGAACATCTCAGCATTCTCGGGGAAAGCGGCTGCGGAAAATCTACACTTTTACATCTTGTTTACGGTTTGCTCCATTTAGAAAACGGGACGATTCATTACAACGAAAAAAAACTTCTCGGCCCAACCAAAACGCTCATTCCCGGCGAACCATTTATAAAGCTTGTAGCGCAAGAATTCAAAATTATGCCTTTCACCACCGTTGCCGAAAACTTGGGTTCACATCTTTCGCGGTTGGATGAAGAAAAGGATGAAAAACGTATTGACGAACTTTTGAAAGTCGTTGAATTGGAAACCTTCAAAAACACACTAGTAAAAAACTTAAGCGGCGGACAAAAACAGCGCGTAGCTTTGGCGAAAGCTTTGGCAAACGAACCTGAAATCCTTTTGCTGGATGAGCCTTTTAGTAATATTGACACCTTTCTAAAAAGTAAATTACAGCGGAAAATTTTCAGTTATTTGAAAGAAAAAAATATCAGTTGCATCACCGCGACCCACGACAGTGAAGAGGCTTTAGCATTTTCAGATAAAATTTTAATGCTGAAAAACGGCACCGAAGAAATGTACGGAACGCCAGAATTTATTTACAAAAATGTTTCAACTGAATATCAGGCGGGGTTTTTTGGAGAAGCAAATCTACTTCCGGAAAAACTCTTTTCTTCCGAAAAGGCTTCGGCAGAAATCATCGTTTTTCCACACCAACTTGAAATTTCCGAAGAGAAAACAAAACTAGAAGTTACCGTGAAAAAGTGCTATTTTAAAGGAACTCATTTTTTAGCTGAAGCAGATTATAATGGCAAAATAATATTTTTCAACAACCCATTTCCACTGAGAAAAGGAAATATTAGTTATCTGAAAATTTCAGAATAATACTAAACCATAACTATCATTTTCCCTTTATTCTTCCCATCAAACAAGTCAATAAACGCTTGTGGAATATTTTCAAAACCTTCAACCACGGTTTCCATATAGTTAAGTTTATCCTGCTCCATCCACGCTGCTAATTGTTTTTGGGCGGGACCAAAATCTTTTACAAAATCACGTACCGTAAACCCTTGCATTAAAATACTATTTTTAATGAGTGTTGTTTCAACACGCGGCCCAGTTGGTGTTTCGGTTTTATTATAAAGTGAAATAGCGCCGCAGTTTATTATGCGTCCGTATTTATTCATATTTTGAAGAGCAGCATCAAGAATTTCGCCACCTACATTGTCATAATAAACATCCACACCATCGGGACAGGCTTCGGCAATCGCCTTTTTCATTTCTTTTGTGGTTTTATAATTGATTGCATCGTCAAAACCAAACTTCTCTTGAATTCGGTCAATTTTTTCTTCACTGCCCGCAATTCCCACAACTCTGCATCCTTTTATTTTTCCTATCTGGCCAACAACGCTACCCACGGCGCCCGCAGCTCCAGAAACTAAAAGTGTTTCGCCTTTTTCAAGTTTACCAATTTTTTCTAAACCTAAATATGCTGTCATCCCTGTTAATCCCAAAACGCCCAAATAGGCTTTCAGCGGCGCTTTTTTGCTATCAACTTTATTTAATCCATTCCCGTTCGAGGTTTGAAACTGTTTCCACTGAAGCATTCCATTTACAAAATCGCCTTTCTCGAAATTCTTATTATTAGATTCAACAACTTCTGCGATAATACCAGATTCCAAAGGTTTGCCAACTTCAAAAGGGGCTATATAAGATTTCTCGTCGCGCATCCTTCCGCGCAGATAGGGATCTACGGATACGTATTTGGTTTTCAGTAATATTTCGCCTTCTTTGATTTGTGATTTTTCTTCTTCGGTAAACTCAAAATCTTGCGGTGATGGTCTTCCTTTTGGACGGTTTTTCAATAAAATTACTTTGTTCATCGGTGCTGTTTTTTTATTTCGGTTTCATAAAATTAAAGCTTAAAAAGACAACTGCCATAACACCTTTGTTTATTTAATAAAAGTATAACAGACTTACATTTCTGATAAGATTAACGAACTTAGCTTTTAAGCGTAATACCTTTGCAAGTTCTGAAACCAATTACTTTTGAAATCATCAAAAAACATACTTTTTTCTTCTTTAAAAGACCTTTCTGAGTTCTTTAAAAGTACCGATTTTTCCAAAGCCATATTGCTGGGAATTGCACTAACACTTCCTATAATTGCGGGAGTAAAACTGGATGCGCTACAAATTGGTATTACTATTACTGTTGGGGCTTTGCTTGCATCGCCAAGTGATGTAAGCGGGAGTATTCGCCATAAAACTACAGGAATTTTATTCGCCACTTTATTAGCAATGCTTGTAAGTTTGATTGGTGGTTATTTGCACCTTTCACTATGGTTGCTCTTTCCCATTTTGGGAATTTTAATGTTTGCCATTTCCTATATTTCTATTTATGGCTTTCGCGCTTCCCTTATTAGTTTTTCGGGCCTTTTTGCTTTGGTGCTTAGTTTTTCAAATGTTTCGGGCAGTGGGATGGAGCCTTATGAAAGAATGCTGCTTATTGGTATCGGTGGGCTTTGGTATGCTTCAGTTGCGCTGCTTTGGCATTTTATTTTTCCAAAGGCGCCCACAGAATATTATCTTTCAAAAACACTCAAACTAACAGCAGATTATTTAAAAACGCGGGGAGAATTGGTTGCCGAAACAACAGACCGCACAGAGCTTTTAAAAAAACTGTTGAACCTGCAGACTGACTTAACCAACATTCACGAAACGTTGCGGGATATTTTGATTGCAAGCCGAACGGGTTCTGGAAAAAGTGATTATGAAGGCAAGCGACTGCTCATTTTTGTACAATTGGTAGATATGCTGGAACTGGCAATGGCAAACCCAGTAAACTATACAAAAACTGATGCGTTTTTTGAAAAGAAACCAGCGCAACTGGCAGATTTTCAAGGTTTACTTTTTGCGATGAGTAGCAGGCTGAATGTAATTGCCGCAAATATTTCCACTCCTAAAAGGCTTCGGGATAACACTAAAATTGAAGAGTTTCACAAAAAGATTAAAAACGATATCTCCAAATATGCATCGGCTTCAAATGAAACCTTTGATGAAAATTTATTGCTGCTCAAAAATCTTTTCAAGTATCAAAAAGAGCAAATAAAAAAAATCGAAAAAATAGAATGGCTTCTAAAAAACCCTGCACAACGTGAGCTTTCATTGCTTAAAAAAGAAGATTCACGAAGATTTTTAACAAAACAGAATTACGATTTTGAAGTCCTAACTGAAAACTTCAATTTACGCTCACCAATTTTTAAACACTCGCTGCGGCTTGCTGTAATGACTATGATTGGTTATGGCGTGGGTATACTGTTTTCGGTCCAAAATCCATACTGGATTCTGCTCACATTAATTGTAATTATGCGTCCCACTTTTGGGCTTACAAAAACACGTTCCAAAGAAAGAACTATCGGAACTCTTATTGGCGGTGCCTTGGCTGTAGGTATTGTTCTGTTAACTCAAAATACTACGGTTTACGGTATTTTGGCTATCGGCTCACTGGTAATCGCTTTTTCAATGGTACAGCGTAACTATAAGGCGGCGGCAACTTTTATTACGCTGAGTGTGGTATTTATTTATGCGCTAATGCGGCCAGATATTTTCAACGTAATTCAATATCGCGTGATGGATACATTGATTGGCGCTGGATTGGCAACCCTGGGAAACCTAATTCTTTGGCCAGCATGGGAAATTCAGGGAATGCAAAAAACATTATTGGAAACCATTAAGGCGAATAGAATTTATTTGGAAGAAATTATAAATTTCTACAACAAAAAAGGAAATGTTCCTTCGGAGTATAAAGTGGCCCGTAAAAAAGCTTTTTTGGAAATGTCTGATCTCAGCGCTGCCTTCCAACGGATGACACAGGAGCCAAAATCAAAACAGAAAAGCTTGGATAAGGTTTACGAAATAACCGTGCTTAACCATACTTTCTTATCCTCTATGGCTTCCCTGAGCACTTACATTTTAAACAATCCAACCACCCCTGCTTCAAAAAACTTCAATAAGGTTTCTGAAAGCATAATTCAGAACCTTTCAGAAGCGGAAGGAATTTTAAAGGAAGAAATTGAACAAAATCCTTCTGAAAATACTTCACAAGAAAATGAGCCTGTATCACATTCCGAAGATCTTTTTGATGCAACTTTTGGAAAGAGCATAATTTTTTCTGAAGAAGAAAAAGCATCGCAATCGGAAGGTTTCCACTCAAAAATTGAAGAAGCACATTTGGTACGAGAACAACTAAAATGGTTATTAACAATGAGTGCTAAAATGCCAAAACTTTTGCGCGAAACCCAGTTTTGAAAACTTGTTTTTACTTCACACTCGTAATTTTATAAACACTTCCGTTAAGGTTAAATTCGTCTCCTTTATTTTTCCCAGAAATAAGCATTCCCACTGGAGAATTTAGAGCAACACAGAGATAATCTGTTTTACCAATTGCAACCGTACCTATAGAAATACTGATAAAATAGGTATACTTATCCGTATAGACCAAACTCCCCAAACGTGCATAATCTGAGGTGGCTTTTACGTCAATCTTTTTAAGAATCTGTACAACCTTTTCAATTTCCTGTAATTGTTTCCCAGCGTTTTCACGGTCTATTTGTAGCATTGCACGACCAGTTTCATGTTTATCGCCACTGCTGCTTTTAGATTCTTCCAGCAAAGATTCTTCAATGTCAACAATGGTTTGTTTAATTTTCGAATAACGATTGTCAACCTGTTTTTGACAGTGTTGCAGCAATTCGGTTTTAAGTTCTACTGCGATCATTTTTTCTTTTTGGTTTTCTTTTTATCCTCCTTTGGCTCCTGTTTTTCCAATATAAATGGTCCATAATAAAGCATTTGCCGAACGATCCATTGCGTTCTTCGGGCAACGTAATTACCGGGCGGATTTGCTCTGTAGCGCTGTGGACTGGGCAAAATTGCAGCAATTGCAGCCGCATTTTCAGTACGAAGATTTTTTGCAGATTTTTTAAACCAATATTGCGAAGCTGCTTCAGCGCCAAAAACGCCATTGCCCATTTCAATGCTGTTTAGATATACTTCCAAAATGCGCTCTTTGCTCCAAAGGGTTTCAATCAGTAACGTAAAGTATGCTTCCAACCCCTTTCTAAACCAAGTGCGGCCAGGCCACAAAAAAGCGTTTTTAGCTGTCTGCTGCGAAATGGTACTACCGCCACGAAGCTTTTTTCCTTTTTCGTTGTTTTTTAATGCTTTTTCTATGGCTTCACGATCAAAACCGCTGTGACTTAAGAATGTTTGGTCTTCGGCACAAATAACAGCTAGTTGTAAATACGGAGAAATTTCTTCAATTGGCACCCAATCGTGGCGGGTTTCGTAATCTTTATTACCCTCAATGGAGCGAATTGCCATCAATGGCGTGTACGGAACTGGAACGAATTTGTATAGCAATACCCAAAGAACTGTAAGCCCGATGAACCAAAGGAAAAATTTAAAAATAAATTTGAATAGTTTTTTAATCATACAAACAAGCTAATTCTTTACCAATGGAACTGCCTATGGCAACTCCCATTCCGCCCAATCGCACACCACAAAAAACGTTTTTGGACACTGCTTTCAAGATTGGTTTTTTTTGATTTCCCACTCCCATAATACCACTCCAGCGAGCTTCTATTTCAAAAGATTGAGTTGGTAAAATTACGGTTTTAAGTAATTGCTCCAACTTGTTTTGAACCAATTCTGTCAATTCCATCTGGGTAGTTTCTTCAGCTTTAAAATTCAGGTTTCGCCCGCCACCCAAAAGGATTCTATTTTCAATATTTCTGAAATAATAATAGCCCTTATCCAAGTGAAAGGTTCCTTTTATTTGAAGATTTTTAATAGGTTCAGTTATCAAAACTTGCGCTCTCGCTGGTTTAATATCTTCTTCTAAAAATTGCTTTGCGAAACCATTGGTAGCAATAAAAACTTTTTTTACTGAAATGTCTTTTGATGAATTTAGTTGAAGTGAAACACTTTCGCCATTATCTGAAATGTTTGTGATTTCCGAAGCATTCAATATTAAAATGTTTTCTTCCGAAGCTTTTTTAATTAAACCGAGCATCATTTTTCCGGTATCAATTTGGCCTTCAAACGCGCTATAAATCAAGTTTGGCTGAATATTTTTAAAGCCGAAATGATTTTCTTTTTCTGAAAAAATAGCGTCATTAAAGATAGGTTTCAGCAATTCATTTACAAAGGAAATATTTGTTTTGCAGGTTTCAAAAAGGGCAGCATCTTTTTCTGTGAAAAGTTCGTAACCACCGTATTCCTTGTAATCAAGTTGTTTGTCTCCCAAAATGTTTCGGAGTAGTTTTAAGCCATCAACCCTACTTTTCACAAGTTGGATTACTTCTTCTTCCGAATGATTATTTAAATCTTCCAATATTTCTGAAATACTTCCGAAGCAAGCAAATCCAGCATTTTTGGTACTAGCGCCGCTGGGAAGCATACCGCGCTCAAACACTACAATTTTACTTTTCGGATGCTTTTCCCGAAGTTCCAAAGCACAACTCAAACCTACGATTCCACTACCGATAATTGCGAAATCAATGTTTGAAAGCCAAGTTTTATGTTCCCAAAATGAGAGATTCATATTAAAAGAAAATTGAAATTAAAGAGCATCAAATTCCAAAGATAGTTTTTTGGAATTTGATGCTCTTAAAAAGTTTACAGTATTCAGTTGCAGTCAGGCACTACATACTGCCACTGCGTATTATTTACTTTATTTATTCCTCTTCGGGTTCGTTCATTTTAAAGGTATTCATAAAGGCAGTAGTGTAATTTCCGGCCACATAATCTGGTTCATCCATCAATTGACGGTGGAATGGTATTGTAGTTTTTATTCCTTCAATCACGAATTCATCCAAAGCACGTTTCATCTTGCTGATGGCTTCTTCACGCGTTTGTGCAGTTGTAATAAGCTTTGCAATCATTGAATCATAATTCGGCACAATTGTATAGCCAGCATAAACGTGAGTGTCTAAACGCACGCCGTGACCTCCCGGTGCGTGTAAAACGGTAATTTTACCTGGCGATGGGCGAAAGTCGTTATAAGGATCTTCTGCGTTTATCCTGCATTCTATGGCGTGCAACTGTGGTGTGTAATTCTTTCCAGAAATAGGCACTCCGGCAGCAACCAAGATTTGTTCACGAATAAGATCATAATCAATTACTTGTTCGGTGATGGGATGCTCTACTTGAATTCGGGTATTCATTTCCATAAAATAGAAATTACGGTGTTTGTCCACCAAAAATTCTATGGTTCCGGCGCCTTCATATTTAATATATTCTGCAGCTTTTACGGCCGCATTACCCATATCGGTACGAAGTTTTTTCGTCATAAAAGGGCTTGGAGTTTCCTCAGTAAGCTTTTGGTGGCGACGCTGAATGGAGCAGTCGCGTTCACTTAAGTGGCAAGCTCTACCCGTGCTATCGCCCACAATTTGGATTTCGATATGGCGTGGCTCTTCAATGAGTTTTTCCATATACATAGCGTCATTTCCAAAAGCTGCGGAAGCTTCTTGGCGAGCGCTTTCCCAAGCTTTTTTAAGTTCTTCTTTTTTATAAACCGCACGCATTCCTTTTCCACCCCCGCCAGCAGTGGCTTTCAGCATTATGGGATAACCAACTTCTTCGGCTAGTTTCTCACATTTTTCGAAAGATTCTATAATTCCTTCACTTCCGGGAACTGTTGGAACTCCAGCCGCTTTCATAGTAGCTTTTGCGGAGGCTTTATCGCCCATGCGCTCAATCATTTCGGGAGAGGCACCAATGAATTTTATACCGTGCTCCTGACAGATTCTTGAAAACTTTGCGTTTTCCGAAAGAAATCCGTAGCCTGGGTGAATTGCGTCTGCATTAGTAATTTCTGCAGCGGCAATTATGTTTGACATTTTTAGGTAGCTCAAATTACTTGGCGGTGGCCCGATGCAAACTGCTTCGTCAGCAAAACGAACGTGCAGGCTTTCCGCATCGGCGGTAGAATAAACGGCGACCGTTTTAATACCCATCTCTTTACAGGTGCGGATAATTCGCAATGCTATTTCGCCCCTATTTGCAATCAATATTTTTTTAAACATAACGTTTCTAAAATAACAAAAAACAAAAAACAAATTCCAAAGGTTTGGAATTTGGGATTTGAAATTTGGGGTTTATATTAAGATGGATCTACTAAAAATAAGGGTTGGTCAAATTCTACCGGAGAAGAATCGTCTACCAAAACTTTTACAATTTTCCCTGAAACTTCACTTTCTATTTCGTTGAAAAGTTTCATTGCCTCAATCACACAAAGCACATCGCCTTCTTTGATATTGCTTCCCACTTCAATAAAAACGGGTTTATCTGGAGAAGGTTTTCTGTAAAAAGTGCCAATTATTGGTGACTTGATAGTTATAAGTTTAGAGTCTGCGGCCTCAGCAGCATCTTGGGATGAAGTATCGTTTTGTTGAGGCGCTGCAGCAGATTGTGGCTGCATTTGCATTTGAGGTTGCGACATAGCAGGTATTTGCTGAATGTAGGTTGTCTCACCTCTGCTTTCTTCAGATCCTGTTTTTATTGTAATCTTTATGTCGTCAGTTTCAAGTTTTACTTCGCTGGCACCACTTTTTGCCACAAACTTGATTAAGTTTTGAATGTCTTTTAAATCCATATTACACGTGTTAGTCTTTCGAGTTGGTTAAAATAATTATTTTGAATCGTAGGCCCATTTTACGTAAACGGCACCCCAAGTAAAGCCTCCACCAAAGGAAGCAAATATTAAGTTATCTCCTTTTTTTAATTGTTTTTCATAATCAGCCAAGCAAAGCGGCAAAGTTGCGGAGGTAGTATTGCCATATTTGTGAATGTTCATCATTACTTTTTCCTGGGGAAGTTTCATTCGCGAAGCAGCAGCATCAATAATTCGTTTATTGGCTTGGTGTGGCACTAGCCAATCTATGTCTTCACTTGAAAGATCGTTTTTTTTCATTACTTTTTCGCAAACATCTGCCAAATTTGAAACTGCAAATTTGAAAACTGTTTTTCCTTCCTGAAAAACGAAATGTTGCTTATTTGTAACAGTTTCAATTGATGCCGGAAGTAATGATCCGCCCGCATCAATTTTCAGAAAAGGTCTTCCCACTCCATCGGTGCGCAAATATTCATCCATCACTCCCAATCCTTCCGTATTGGGTTCAAATAAAACAGCGCCGCCTCCATCACCAAAAATGATGCAGGTTGTTCTATCTGTATAATCAATAATTGACGACATTTTATCTGCGCCAATAAGAAGTACTTTTTTATATTTTCCGGATTCAATATAACGGGCTGCTGTTGACATTCCAAAGAGAAAACTGGAACAGGCTGCAACCAAATCATATGAAAAAGCGTTTACCGCTCCTATTTGTGTAGCCACGTAAACGCCTGTTGCTGCTACTGGCATATCTGGCGTTGCCGTTGCCATGATAACCAAATCAATTTCAGCTGGGTCTGTATTGCTTTTTTGAAGAAGGTCTTTTGCTGCTTGGATAGCAAGATAGGAGGTGCCTTTGTCTTTATCTCTCAATATCCTCCTTTCCTTAATTCCGGTTCTACTGGTAATCCACTCGTCGTTGGTATCTACCATTGTTTCCAGAATTTCGTTGGAGAGAACGTAATCTGGCACGTAGCTCCCTACAGCGGTGATAGCTGCCGTGATAGTATTCATAAAGCTGAATTAGAATTCACAAAAAAGACCAAAAATCTTTTAAAAAGAGTGAAAATTACTAAATTTTACTTGAAATTCGGCACTAATTAAGTTGTTTTTGACTTTTTGCAAAGTAAAAAAACAAAAAAACCCTCACGTTGCTGTGAGAGTTTTAAATCAAAATAAAGGCGATTATGCTTCTACCTGCTCAGTTGCATCAATAACAACTTGACCACGGTAATACATTTTTCCCTCATGCCAATGAGCTCTATGGAAAAGATGGGACTCACCAGTTGTTGGGTCTATTGCAATTGTAGGGGCAGTAGCTTTGTAATGCGTTCTTCTCTTATCTCTTCTTGTTTTCGAGATTTTTCTCTTAGGATGTGCCATTGCTATTTATTATTTATCCGTTAATAGTTTTTTTAATGAATCCCATCGGGGATCAGTATTTTCGTCTTCGGGCGTTTCTTCTTCATCTATCGCTTTCGGACTTAGCTCTTCAAGTTTTTCGAGTATATCACTTTTTAATGTACCGTCTTTTACCCCGGGATGAATTCTTCGTGAAGGCATAGCCAGCACAATGGATTCATAAATATATTGCTGGATGTTCACTTCGTAACTTCCGTGGGGCAAAATGAGTAAATCTTCATTTTCGTCATTGTATTCCTCACCAAAATTTACCACAAAATGATAGGTTCCAGAGATCTCTTGATCAAAGGGTTCATTTGTTGTGTCGCAAGCAACGTTTACAGTTCCATTAAATGTTAATGTGAACTCTAATAACGTGCTCATTTTTTCCAGCAGTACATCGAGATTAATGGCAGCGTCATTAAATTCGTCATACTCAAAATGCTCAAAGAACGCTTTTTTTAATTCAAAGTTAAACTGGTGTTTGCCTAATTTCAGCCCTACGAAAGGGATGGTAAACTCTTTCAAATCCTTCATTTTCACACCTATTTAAGACCTTAACCTTACGGATAAGGCGGGTGCAAAGATAAAAAAATATTTGAATAGCAATTAGTTTTTTTATTTCTTTTTTGAGAAGCCTCTTTTACGGTTTGTTTGAAGCGGATTTTTTGAAATTTCCTGATACTCTTCGCGGGTTTCAAAAATTGAAATTGCGCTGAAAACCGCTTCGCGAAAGGATTCATAATTGGCAGAATTTTTTCCAGCCAAGTCAAAAGCGGTTCCGTGGTCTGGCGAGGTACGAATGCGGTTAAGCCCAGCGGTGAAGTTTACACCTTTCCCAAAAGCAAGGGTTTTGAAAGGTATCAAACCTTGATCGTGATAGGAAGCGATAATGGCGTCAAAATTTTTATAATTGCCGGAGCCAAAAAAGCTGTCTGCCGCATAAGGACCGAAAACCATTTTTCCATTTTTGCGGATATTATCCAGCGCCGGACGCAAAAGTGTGTCGTCTTCATCGCCAATTACACCATTATCTCCCGTATGTGGATTGATGCCCAAAACTGCGATTTTCGGCATTTCAATTCCGAAGTCTTCAATTAATGTATGATAAATCGTGTTTATTTTCTTGTCAATACGTTCACGAGTAATGTTTTTTACAACATCTTTTACTGCAACGTGATCCGTTAAGAGACCAACGCGTAAATTTTCAGAAACTAAAAGCATCAAGCTTTCGCCTTCCAACTCTTGCGCCAAATAATCTGTATGGCCTGGGAAATTGAAACTTTCAGATTGGATGTTTGATTTGTTGATGGGGGCAGTAACCAAAGCGTCTATCTTTTTATTCTTTAAAGCTTCAACAGCCGCCTTTAAGGATTTTATGGCATATTCGCCCCCAGTTGGAGTTTCTTCACCAAAAGCGATATCCACATGTTCTTTCCAAACATTCAGCACGTTGATTTTCTTCGGAATAAGATCTTCTATTTTATCAATTCCGTGGAAATTAATATCTGTTTCAAAATGTTTTTTGAAGAAAGACATCAGCTTAACCGAGGCAAAAATAACAGGCGTACAAAATTCCAGCATGCGCGAATCCTCAAACGTTTTCAGAATTATTTCGCTTCCAATCCCGTTAATATCGCCAATGGAAATACCGACCACTATTTTATCCTCTCTGCTCATTTTTTAATTGTTATTTTTGCAATACAAATGTAACTAACCCATTGTGCATTTTGATTAAAATACTCCATAATTAACCCGAAATCTTCTTTCTTTTCTTCCAGTCCTAAAGGATGGAAAGAAGATTTCTCCAATTATCCCTTTGCTCCTGCGCTAAAGCTTTGGCGGCACGCGGAAGGGTTTGGGGCAAAATTGGAGAAATCTTTTCAAAATGTACAAAAAGTTAAATGATTAAATTGAAACATGTTTACAGGAATTATTGAAACCGTTGGCGAAATAAACCACCTTACCCAAGAAGCCGAAAATCTTCATATAGAAGTAAGAAGCCCATTGGCAGCAGCACTAAAAATAGACCAAAGTGTCTCTCACAATGGCGTGTGTTTAACTGTCATTGAAATAACGGAAGATGCATACGTGGTTACTGCTATTAAAGAAACTTTGGATAAGTCCAACCTAAAAACGCTCACAAAAGGCTCTTTGGTGAATCTGGAAAGAGCTATGAAACTTGGTGATAGGCTTGACGGACATATGGTACAGGGTCACGTAGATGGAACAGCCATTTGTGAAAAAGTTGAAGATGCAAATGGAAGCTGGATTTTCACTTTTGAGTATAATAACTCAGAATTCAATACTGTTGAAAAAGGCTCAATTACTGTAAATGGGGTAAGCCTTACGGTGGTTGATTCTAAAAAAGGAAAATTTAGTGTCGCGATTATCCCCTACACCTTTGAGAATACAAATTTTAAAACAATTAAAGAAGGAAGCGAAGTAAATTTAGAATTTGATATTATAGGGAAATATGTAAAAAATCTTATGCAGCCTTACTTGTAGATCGGTTTCTTCTGTAAATAATATAAATCCCGAAAAGAACACCAACTGCAATCAAAATCCAAATGTTATCATCAATAGGCAACTGAGGTGGACGATTTTGGGACGGCGGCGGTGGTCCCTCACCACCAGAAGTAGCTTGGGCAACAAACATAAATAGATTATAGATAAGTAAAACCATGGTTGTTCAATAACGATTTGGGATCGTATTTATGCGCCTAAAGTAATAATTTTTTTTATCCTAAAATAAAAAAATGAGTTATTGAATGCTTAATAACTCGTTTTAACCTGAAAAATTATCTTTTAATCGGGTTTTATAGGCTTATTCCTAGCTATATAAAAGTGATCCCATACTTCGATAAACTCAGTACACCGCATGGGCTCACTTCGACTTAGTTTATATTGAGCGCAGTCGAAATGCTCAGTGTAAACTTCTCGCCACTATCTTTTAGATTCAACAAAAGTCTCAGTTATAAAGAACGTATCGGTATTAAAAAGTGGTCCCATACTTCGATAAACTCAGTACACCGCATGGGCTCACTTCGACTTCGCTCAGTGTAAACTTCTCGCCACTATCTTTTAGATTCAACAAAAGTCTCAGTTATAAAGAACGTATCGGTATTAAAAAGTGGTCCCACATGGGCTCGAACCATGGACCCCCTGATTATGAGTCAGGTGCTCTAACCAGCTGAGCTATGGGACCGTTTTTATTTTCAATATTTCAAATATCAACTTATTTTTTTGTCTACAAACTTTAGAGTTTTGAAAAAATAAATAGTTTGCAAATGTAAAACACTTTACAAATACAGCAAAACTATTTTTACTTATTCTCAATTTCTTGGCAAAGCTCTATCAATACTCCGTTGCAGGATTTTGGGTGAAGGAAAGCAACAAGTTTATTATCTGCACCTTTTTTTGGCACATCATTTAGTAATTTAAAGCCTTCTTTTTTAAGTCGTTGTATCTCTGCTTCAATGTCACTCACGGCAAAAGCAATGTGGTGAATTCCCTCCCCTCGTTTTTCAATAAATTTTGCAATTGGACTCTCTGGATTTGTTGCCTCCAATAACTCAATTTTACTTTCTCCGGTTCGAAAAAAAGACGTTTGCACACCTTCACTCGCTACTTTTTCACTTTTATAGGGCGCGCTGCCCAGTAAAGTTTCATAAATTTTATTGGCTTCAGAAATGTTCTTTACCGCAATACCAATATGTTCTATTTTTTCCATTCAAAATTTATATTTCAACCAAAAATACAAACTTAATTCCATTGAATTTCAACAAGCTTCGGGCTTCATTAACATACCGTATGCTTTTATATTCTATTTTTGCAGTATGGAAGAAACCAATAGACAAAAAAAAATAGCTGGCGTTTTGCAGAACGACTTGGCAAATGTGCTTCAAAATATGCTTCGCGAAGCCGGGCAGATGGGCATTATTATTTCAGTAAGTAAAGTTACCGTAACTACAGATCTTTCCATTTCAAAGGTTTATGTAAGCGTTTTTCCGGTAGATAAAGCAGAAGCAATAGTACAGGAACTCAATAAATTAAAGCCAAAAATAAAACATCAAATTGCGCAATTAACAAGGAATCAACTTCGGAAAATGCCCGATCTTTCTTTTTATAACGATGATTCTTTGGAATACATTGAAAAGATTGACAAAGCCGTAAAAGGCGATGAAAACCCATTGAAAAATCCAGATTTACTTCCGAAACGAAAAAAATCATAAATTGAATTTTTCGCTCTATATCGCCAAGCGCTACTTGTTTTCAAAAAGTAGCAATAATGCTATAAATATTATTACTGGTATTGCGGCAACTGGTGTTGTAGTTGGGGCTATGTCACTATTTATAGTGCTTTCAGGATTTTCAGGTTTAAAAGATTTCAGCCTTCAGTTTACCAATGTTTTTGATAGCGACCTTAAAATTCTTCCGAAAAGCGGAAAAACCATAACAGTTTCTGAACAGCAAAAAAACCAATTGAAAAATATTGAAGGCATTGAATCTATTTCAGAAATAATTGAGGAGCGCGTTTTTCTTCATTACAAAGGGAAAAACCACATTGCCTACATAAAAGGTGTGGATTCCCGCTACGGAAATGTGACCCAATTGGACAGTATTATGTATTACGGCGATTGGCTGGTGCCCCAGCAAAACGAGGTGGTAGTGGGTCTTTCCACAATTGCAAAATTATCAATGGGGGTTCGCGATTACGGTGAACCTTTAGAAATTTACGTTCCAAAACCTGGAACGGGTCAACTTAACGCGTTGGATCCTTCAGATGCTTTCACCAAAGAAAACGTGGTGGTTTCTGGAGTGTATCAAGTAAATGAGGATTTGGATACAAAATATGTTTTCACAGATCTGGATTTTGCCAGAAACCTACTTTCTTTGGACAGTGCGAAAATTTCTTCTATTGAAATGAAATTGTCTCCAACCGCTTCCGAAGAAAAAGTGCGCAGTGAAATAGAAAAGCTTTTTCCAGAAGGGATTGTAATAAAAAACCGAATCCAGCAAAACGATGCACTCTACAAAATGCTGAATACCGAAAATATTGCTGTTTATTTAATCTTCACTTTAGTATTGATAATTGCACTCTTCAATGTAGTTGGCTCTATAATTATGATGGTTCTTGATAAACGGAAGAATATAAAAACACTTTATAATTTGGGCGCTTCGTTGCCTGAAATACGCAGAATCTTTTTCTTGCAAGGAACGTTAATGACCGTGCTTGGTGGTCTAATTGGAATTTTATTGGGAGTTGTTGCTGTGATGGCACAACTAAAGTTTGAATTTGTATCTATAACCAGCACCCTGCCTTATCCCGTAAAAATGGAAGTCTTAAATGTTATAATTGTTTTTGCAACGATAACGGTTTTAGGAATCATCGCTTCAAAAATTGCTTCGAGTAGAGTTCGGGAGAAGTTGTTGGTTTAAGCAAATTCATAATCGCCAAACAGCTCCAATACCTCATCAAAAGCTTCAAAAACCGAGACTGAATCGTCGCTTGTAACCATTTTCATTCGGTATTCCTTGAAGTTTGGGATTCCCTTAAAATAGTTTGTGTAATGACGACGGGTTTCAAGACGCCCAGGTTTTTAAATTTAAGTATTTATTATAAAAAACATCGTAAAACGAATAAAATCTTAGATTTCTAACCCATTATTTTGGTTTACAGCGATTAAAATGATATTTTTATAAATCATAACTCCCCAAGAAAATAGGTTTAATCTTTAAATTTTAAAGTTATGAGTAAAAATTTTACCCCCCCCCCGCAGTTTCTAAAAAGATTGTTGCTATCTTTTTTATTATTAATTTCTCTTGCCCTGTTAGGCCAAAATCATCGAGAAACTTCCCTTGGATGTGGAACTGTAATAGGCTCTGAAGAATACAAATTGGATAAATTTTATGGCTCCAATCAAAAGATAGTTGATTTGTTAATAGAGAACAATGTAAACATTGACAAAGACTATTTGGATAAATTAGATAGTATGGAGACTATGCCCCTTATGAATTCTGAAATGCTTAAAGGGGTTAGTACTTATTATGAAATTCCCATTAAAGCTTGGATTTATAGAAATAACAACGGTACCGGTAACATTTATCAAAGTGACGTGTATGATGTTGTTGACCAACTTAATACACTTTATACTGCCAACACCAATATACGGTTTTACCTGCTCTGTGATATTAGTATCATTAACAACAGTAATTATACCAATTTCGGTGATCAATATTTCAGTACCTACACGGCAAATAATAAAACCCCTGGTGCGATTAACGTCCATTTTGTTATAAGTTCTGCTCCTCCACCAAATGAAATTTGGGGCGGAAAGGCTTATTTGCCATGGCAAACAACCCCATATTCCTGTGCTGTTGAAACTATTGGTTTTTCAGTTGCTACGGTAGGAAGTGTTTTAGGACATGAGATTGGGCATAATTTAGGTTTAAGGCATACCCATGACAATGCTCGTCAATCAAATCAAGACTACAATGAAAGTGCAGGAAATTGCTATCAAGAAGCAGTAGATCGCTCCAAAAGACAAGGTCTTTTCTGCATAGGAACTCTTGACAATAGGAAATGTGAGGAAAATGGAGATCAACTTTGTGATACAGAAGCTGATCCCGGAATTAGGAGAGAGAATAGGATTCCTTTCTCCTATCTATATCCTTCAAGTTGTACTTATAATCCATATGTTGGAGGGCAAGATAATTGGGGCGATACTTGGACGCCTGTGTCGGCAAATATTATGAGTTATTCAACATTTAATTGTCGAAGTTATTTTTCCCCATTACAAGTGGGTAAAATGTATGGCTATATTGGCGGTATAGGAATCAATTATCCAACTTTTAATATTTCTGGTCCCAATACTGTTTGTAGCAATCAAAACGCTACTTTTTCGGTTAATTCCTTGCCTGGTGTGTCCAGCTATACTTGGGAAGTACCCTATAATATGAATATTTTGAGCGGCCAAGGAACAAATAGCATAACTATTGAAGCAGTGAGTGGGTATGGTGGTGTAATACGTGTTACGCCAAGTTGTGGTTCAAAGACTGCTAAGAAGTCTATCTTAAATCTAGGAGATATTGAGATTGATGGCTACGACCAAGCCTGTCCATATTTCACTTATACATATACAGCTCCAAACCTTTCAAACGCCAACTATATTTGGAGCGTTACAAATGGCACAATAATTTCTGGTCAATATACCAATCAAGTACAAGTCCAACTGACATTACATCCATCGAACCAAACAATTCTTAATTTACAAATAACAAATGTTTGTTCTAACGCGCTATATGCCCAAAAAATAATTGTTCACGGTGATCCGCCGCCGCCCGAACAGCAGTGTTTCGCTAACGATGATAAGCCAGTGGAAAAAAATGGATTTAAACCTCTCGAGAAGATCGCAGATATGGTGTTATATCCCAACCCTGCGAACACAACCATTACTATTGTGCCACCGAGTAATGAACAATATAACATACATATTTTTAATTCTTTGGGGCAATCATTTTATTTAAAAACTAAAATAATTGAAGATTCTTTTTCAATAGATGTCAAAAATTATCCAGATGGTATTTATTATGTAAAATTGGAAGGGACAACAGAAACTTTTATTAAAAAATTAATCATTAAAAATTAACGTTATGAAAGCAATTTATATATTATCTATATTTTCTATTATAATGATCTTAGCATGCAACAAAGAAGAAAACAAACCTAGTGGTGGCGACCTTCTTACATACAATGTTTATTTGGATCTACAAAAATCTGATGGCACCTCGTTTAACGAGGGGGAGATTGAAGCAAAAGGAGGGTATCTTAATGAAGAAGGACAACTGGTTTATAACGGTGATTGGTTTCAATTGCCTATCAATTTGGATTCTTTCGAAAAAACTTTATTTGGTCCTTTTGAGATAGGTGTTAGTTCTGGAGGAGGTAGTAATGAACCGGAATCTGGAACAGAATGGGTATCCAACACATTGCTTTTACTGCGGTATCAGGGCATTACCGAAATTGATACGCTTCGTAGCAGAGACAGCTCTAGATATCCTGATTTCCGTTATTTCGATATATTTAAAAATGATTCGCTGCTACAACGTTTCAATGATCCAGAAAATTATATTGAAAAACCGTGGTATATTACCATTCAAAAATAAAATGATTGCAATAATTCTAATAACCTACCTTCCTCTTTTCGAGGAAGGTTTTTTATCGGCAAAAAACTAAACAACCCATAATCCGAATACTAAGGCAACGTTCTTTGTACTTAAGCAAACTCATAATCTCCAAACACTTCCAAAACCTCATCAAAAGCTTCAAAGACTGAAGCAGCATCATCGCTTGTAACCATTTTCATTCGGTAATCCTTAAAGTTTGGAATTCCTTTAAAATAGTTGGTATAATGGCGGCGGGTTTCAAAAACGCCAAGGGTTTCACCTTTCCAGTCTATTGCCATCTGCAGGTGGCGTTTGGCAGCATCAACACGCTCCAACATTGTTGGTGGCGGTAAATGTTCACCTGTTTTAAAATAATGTTTTACTTCCTTAAAAAACCACGGATAACCAATGCTGGCGCGGCCAATCATTGCGCCGTCAAGACCGTATTTATCACGCATTTCCATCGCCTTTTCGGGGGTATCAACATCGCCATTTCCAAAGATGGGAATGTGCATTCTTGGATTGTTTTTTACTTCAGCGATAGGTTTCCAATCGGCATCGCCTTTATACATTTGTGCACGAGTGCGTCCGTGAATGGACAATGCTTGGCAGCCTACATCCTGCAAGCGTTCGGCAACCTCGACAATTTTTATAGAATCGTGGTCCCAGCCCAAACGGGTTTTTACGGTAATGGGAAGTTTGGTATGTTTTACCATTGCTTCGGTAAGGCTTACCATTAAATCAATATCTTTTAAAATTCCCGCTCCAGCGCCTTTTGAAACTACTTTTTTTACTGGACAGCCAAAATTTATGTCAATAATATCTGGGCCGCTAGCTTCAACTATTTCAACACTGCGTAGCATAGACTCCAAAACGGCTCCAAAAATCTGAATGCCCACGGGGCGTTCTTTTTCATAAATATCTAGTTTCATTACGCTTTTTGCGGCATCGCGAATAAGCCCTTCAGAAGAGATGAATTCAGTAAAAACCACATCAGCACCCTGCGCTTTGCAAAGTGCGCGGAATGGTGGGTCGCTTACGTCTTCCATCGGTGCAAGCAGCAATGGAAAGTCTGGCAGTTGTATGTTTCCTATTTTTGGCAATTCTTTTGTTTTGGAATTGCAAAAGTAGTAAATATCAGTAATATGAAATTTTAAAAGATTTTTATTGAAGAAAAGAATTTACTTGGCTTCTAGCCTATCGCCTTCGTCGGTATTTATTTTTAAAATATTATAACCTTTCACTTTCCTCTAGATTTAATTCTTTATTGTTGTCTCGAAGCCTAGCGTTTCCAAAATTGTACTTTAAACCAACTTTGAAAAGTGGACTTTCGGGTTTTGCGAAATAATGGTTATCCTGATTGTAGTATTTCGTTGAAACAGGCACATTATAAGTGTTTAAAAGATCTTCCACGCCTGCAGAAATACTTGCCTGCTTGTCCCAAAATTCTTTTCTAAATGAAATATTCAACAAAAATCTATTTTCATAATAAACAGAACCTGAAACAATATTAGAGAAATAAACCGTGGTTAAATCGGCTGTAAATGAACGATCTTTCGAAAGCGTGAAATTACTAGCAGTTTGGATATATTGTCCATAAGTATCGTTTTTATAGCTCTGCTGCACGCTTTCAAAAGCATTGAATTTGTCTGCCAAGTAAAAAGTAGAAGTGGAAATCTGAAACCACCACCAATTGAAGAGCGAATCATAATAAAGTATATCAAAACTATATTGATAGCTTTTAATCAAGTTAGATTCAACTCTCCGCAATGTGCTATTCTCATTATCCTGGAATGTTAAATTGCTCAACGCATTCTTTGTGTTTTGATAGTAGAGGTTAAAAAACAGTTTATTTTTATGAGAATAGCTTAGCGTTATTTTATCATCAATAGCCGGAATTAAATTGGGGTTTCCGCCACTAAAATTATTTTCGGTTATAAAGTATTTAAACGGATTGAGACTCTCATATCGGGGACGGTGAATGCTTTGATTGTAGCTAATGCCAATACTATTGTCATCATTAATGGTGTAATTTACAGAAGCGGAAGGAAATAATTCAAAATACTGTTGGATATTCACTTCACCCAAAGAACGAGAAATGGCGTCAATATCTGTGTACTCTCCACGAAGACCAGCCGTCATGCTCCATTTTTCCCATTCCTTTTCAAAGTTTATATACTCTGCGTATATATTTTCTTTGTAGTTAAAATTATCAGAGAGCGCATTGTTGAAAGTAGAGTTATTGTTCACAGTATTGAAAAAATCTAACTTGCTTTTGGTATCAATACTGCTGAATTTAACTCCTGCGTCAAAAGTGCCTCCCCATAATTCGGAAGAAACATCAGCTTGTCCGGTGAAGATTTGGCTGTTTTGTTTTGAGTCTGTAGAAAAACTATTGTTTCTCAAAAAATCTCCGTTTGGCAATAAATAATCAGAGCTAACACTTTGATTTTGGTCATTATCGTAATAAATATAATTTGCAGAAGTGCTTAGGGTAGCACCTTTATCATTTAAAACGCGGTTGTAGTCCAAGGCAATGGTGAGATTCTGTTTTTCATAACCCACATAACTTAAAGTAGTAATCGTGGAGTCCAACTGCCGTTGTGGATTATAAATTAATGAATGGCCGTGATTTTCATAATCCACTTTTGGTGTAAGCGAAACATTTGAAGTAAGGCTGATTGTATTTTTAGCATCCAAGGTAAAGTCCAGCACCACGTTCCCATTGTGGTTGTAAAATTCAGTTGTGCGGTTAAAATAGGTTTCCCAAATTGATTTTGTAGAAACTTCATCTGGCTGAAAAAAGCGAATGTTATTTTCGTCTTCCTTGTATAGCTTTTTATTTGCATAGGAATAACTGGCGTAAACGTTTAGCCATTTGTTCTTATAAAAATGGGAGGTTCCAAAATTATACTTCGGAAATATTGCTTGCTCATAAGTTGCGTTCACCGAACCTTTGTAACCTACGGAAATAGCTTTTGAAGTAATAATATTCAGAACCGTTCCCGACTCTGCATCGTATTTAGAAGAAGGATTTGTAATAACCTCAATGGATTTTATATTTGCTGCATCTGTATTTTCGAGCAACGATAAAATTTCAGAAGAAGAGAGATAAACCCTTTTACCGTTTATATAAATTACTGGCGAAGAAAACTTCACCTGAATATTTTCACCAATAACGGCAACACCAGGTGTTTTCTTAAGAAGATCCATCGTACTGCCAACGGAAAGAGAGGTATTCTCAACCTCAAAAACAAGTTTGCCAGCTGTTTTTCTAATGGTCGGCAGTTTTGCGGTAACCACCGTTTCGTCAAGCATTTCTTGATTTTCTTTTAAAGCAATATTGCCCAAATTTTTATTTGAAGAAAGTTCAATGGTTCGTAAAAAGTCTTCAAAACCGATATAGCTGAATATCAAGGTATAGGTTGCGGCCGGTAAACCTTTCAGAATAAAAGAACCGTCTTCATTGGTAGTAGTACCTTTTAAAGGGGTTTCCGTATCCACTTCGTAAACAAGCACATTAACAAAAGACAATGGGGAATTCCCTTCATCGGTTACCTTACCAGAAACCGAAAAATCCTGCGCCATCAAAACACTAGCTTGAAGGCAACATAAAAGCATAAACAACCTATTCATAACATAAGTAGATATCCGGGGCGACACCCATTACTATGGTTTTATCTGGGGAGAAAATTAATAATGTCAGTCGAAATACAACTAACGTTCTACAAATATGTTAAAAATTTATTAAACAAAAACATCATGGAGGCAATATTTCAAGTGTTTTAATCATAATATATATAATCACTCTTTTAATCTATATTTGCAACTTATAGCACGAGAAGGAATTTTTATGAAGAACATTCGCAATTTTTGCATTATCGCCCACATTGACCACGGAAAAAGCACCTTGGCAGATAGACTTTTAGATGCCACTGGTACCGTAACCGACCGCGAAAAACAGGCCCAATTGCTTGATACCATGGACTTGGAACGCGAGCGTGGCATAACAATAAAAAGTCATGCCATCCAAATGGAATATACTTACAAAGGAGAAAAATACATTCTCAATCTTATAGATACTCCTGGCCACGTAGATTTTTCATACGAAGTATCTCGTTCTATCGCCGCCTGCGAAGGTGCGTTACTTATTGTGGATGCCGCACAGAGCATACAGGCACAGACTATTTCAAACCTATATTTAGCGCTTGAAAACGACCTGGAAATCATTCCCGTACTGAACAAGGTAGATCTTCCTTCGGCAAACATAGAAGAAGTAACAGACGATATTGTTGATCTTTTAGGTTGCAAAGCGGAAGAGGTAATTCCTGCAAGCGCAAAAACAGGCGTTGGTATTGACGAGATTTTAAGTGCTATTATTGAGCGCATTCCGCCGCCAAAAGGTAATCCGGAGGAGTCGTTGCAAGCCTTGATTTTTGACTCTGTTTACAATCCTTTCCGTGGTGTTGAAACGTATTTTAGAGTTCTCAATGGCGAAATACGAAAAGGGCAGCACATCATGTTTATGGCTACCGGAAAAAGCTATTATGCAGATGAAGTGGGAACTTTGAAATTAAAACAACAGCCAAAAGACGTAGTAAAAACTGGCGATGTTGGTTATTTAATTACTGGTATAAAGGAGGCAAAAGAAGTAAAAGTAGGTGACACCATTACCGATTCCAAAAGCCCAACAGTAAATATGATTGAAGGCTTTGAAGATGTGAAGCCGATGGTTTTTGCAGGAATCTATCCTGTTGATACCGAAGAGTACGAAGAGCTTCGAAACTCAATGGAAAAATTGCAATTGAACGATGCTTCGTTGGTTTTTGCTCCGGAAAGTTCCATGGCACTCGGTTTCGGTTTTCGTTGCGGGTTTTTGGGAATGCTTCATCTTGAAATTATTCAGGAAAGACTTGAAAGAGAGTTTGATATGACGGTGATAACAACCGTTCCAAACGTTTCCTACCACGCCTTTAGCAATAAAGAGCCTGAAGTTCCAATTTTAGTAAACAACCCTTCAGATCTTCCAGATCCATCAAAAATAAACCGTGTTGAAGAGCCGTATATTAAAGCTACTATTATTACAAAATCAGACTATGTAGGTTCCGTAATGTCGCTTTGTATTGAAAAAAGAGGCGAAATCACTAATCAAACATACTTAACTACCGAAAGGGTTGAACTATCTTTTGATATGCCATTGGCAGAAATTGTTTTCGACTTTTATGATAGATTGAAAACCGTTTCAAAAGGATATGCGTCTTTTGATTATTCGCCTATTGGAATGCGAATGTCGCACCTTGTAAAAGTAGATGTACTATTAAACGGAAATATTGTAGATGCTCTTTCGGCCTTGCTGCACCGTGATAATGCTTTTGAAATTGGTAAGAAAATCTGCGAAAAGCTCCGCCAACTTATTCCGAGGCAACAGTTTGATATTCCGATTCAGGCGGCCATTGGTGCAAAAATTATTGCTCGTGAAACCGTAAAAGCACTTCGAAAAGACGTTACCGCAAAATGTTACGGGGGCGATATTTCGCGTAAGCGTAAACTTTTGGAAAAGCAGAAAAAAGGTAAAAAACGTATGCGCCAAGTAGGAAATGTTGAAATTCCGCAGGAAGCGTTTATGGCGGTGCTTAAATTGAACGATTAATCTTCATTTCGATTTAGTTGCCACAACTTGCACCAGCATCTTGAAGCCCTTGGATATAGGTATCATAGGGCGTCCCAGTATTTTGTCCGTTGACAGATGCATTTCCATTGCGTTCCTCGCAAACTTGAAAACTAGCTGTTTCAGGCGAAGAACAGTTGGTACAACTGATGCCATCATCCTTTTTACAGGAAAAGATAGACAGCGTGCAAATAATTGCTATAATAAAGGGAACTTTTTTCATTAAAAAGATTTCTAGGAAAACGGTTTTATTTCAAACTTATTTTTGCGCCTGCGCTTCATTTTCAGTTCTGGTGGCGTTTGCAACATCTTCAAAGTCCATTGGTTTACCCAAATAAATCAAGCTGCTGCCTTCCTCTACTTCCAGTTCTGAAGGAGCAGTTATTAAATCTAAAAATCCATCGGGACGTTTTAGGAAAAGTGGAATTGCGTTTTCGTTTTCATTTGTTATTCCAAGAACACGTAAAAATTGACTCTGGCTTGCAATAGGAATTTCCTGAATAGATGGAAAATCCTGAGCCACGCGGGTAAAACGTGTGTAATCGTGCGTATATGAAAATAATTCTTTAGCTGAAATTTTATGACGATTCTTCATTTCTTCTGAAGTCATTAATCTAAATGTTCCATTTTCTCCAAATAACTTTCCAAAGCGGCTAATGGCTTGTTTGTTTATTTCGTCACTGCCCGTCATTGCAAGTAAGTAACCAACGTCATTTAGTTCAATATTATCAGAAAGATCGTCTGAATAAATATTTGCGGTTATGGCATCAAGCCCAAGTTCCTTAGCTTTATTTACGTTCAACCTATTTGAGTCCAGCATCACAACGTGTCTGCCGCTTTTTTGAAGATAGGAAGCTATAAGTCTTGAAACTTTTGACGCACCCACTATTAAAATACCTTCAGATTTATTTAGAAATACCCCAACCATCGATGCAAATGCCCTGGCCGTTGTTGCATTCAGCAAAACCGTTACCAATACCACTGCAAATACTAAAGGTGTAATATATTCTGCTCCGGGCTCACCTTTTAAGACCAGCTTTGTGCCAAATAGCGAGGCAATACCAGCTGCAACAATACCTCTGGGGCCAACCCAACTTATAAATAATTTCTCATTTGTGGCGAGCGAAGATTTATAGGTGCTGAGAAAGACACCCAAGGGCCTTAAAACAAAAATTACGATGGCCATTAATATTGCGGTTTTCCAATTATAAACTAATAATAAATCATCTAAGCTTATATTGGCTGCCAAAAGAATAAATAAAATTGAAATTAATAGAACGCTCAAAGATTCTTTGAAATAAAGCAATTCCTTTAAGCTTGGTAGATCACTATTGCCCAAAAACATTCCCATAACTACTACGGAAAGTAAGCCAGACTCGTGCGCGAAAAGATCACTTTCCACAAAGATTAACAACACTACCGATAATGAAACAACATTAAGAAGGTAATGGGGTATCAATCTTTTTTTAATTGCGAAATACAGAGCATATCCGCCAGAAATCCCGAAAGCAAAACCTATTAAAATAATCTTCCCAAACTCTAGAATAGCCTGCTTGGTATAGCCGCTGTCGCCTTCTACACTTATAAATTCAAAAACCAATACAGCAACCAAAGCACCAATGGGGTCAATTAAAATACCTTCCCATTTCAGCACTGCCGAAACATCCTTTTTCAACGGAATATTTCTTAAAATAGGAGTTATTACCGTTGGGCCCGTAACAATTATTAAAGCCGCAAAGAGAAAAGAAATTTTCCAACTTAAACCGAAAACGTAATAGGCTGCAACACCTGCACCAAAAAAGGTGATGATCGAGCCCAAACTAATAAGCTTTACGATGACAGGGCCAACCTTAGAAATTTCACCACGCCTAAGCGTCAAACCACCCTCAAAAAGAATAATCCCAATAGCTAGGGAGACAAAATAGAAGAGATTATCTCCCGGAAATAGTCCTTTCCCGTTTTCATATATTGGCTGTATCCACTTAGTTCCGTCTTCAGAAATAAGAGTGGAAATTGGCCCTACAAAAAGGCCAATCAAAATTAGTGGTAAAATAGCAGGTATCTTAAATTTCCATGCGACCCATTGGGCCAAAATTCCTAAAATAATAATTCCTGCAAGTTCTAACATTCAGTCGGGGTTTTGGCAAATTAAAAACTTTTCGCTTCCAAGTAAAAATAATAATTTGTTAAAAATAGTATAATTAATTTATACTTCGCCTTTGTGAGTGTAACGCTTTTATTAATTTGCGGCTCATTCCCTATAATTATGCAATTATTCCCTATTGAAGCCGGAAATTTTAAACTAGATGGCGGCGCCATGTTTGGCGTTGTGCCTAAACCACTTTGGAACAGAACCAATCCGGCAGACGAAAACAATATGATCGACATTGCAGCGCGCTGTCTTCTTATTGAAAATGGAAATCGGTTAACGTTGATTGATACTGGAATGGGCGATAAACAAAGCGATAAGTTCTTTGGTTATTACTACCGCTGGGGAAACTATAATATTGATGATTCTCTTAAAAAATACGGTTTTCACAGAAATGATATTACCGATGTTTTTATGACGCATCTTCACTTTGACCATTGCGGCGGAAGTGTGCAATGGAACAAAGACCGAACAGGGTATGAGCCAGCTTTTAAAAATGCAACTTACTGGAGCAATAAAGAACACTGGCAGTGGGCTACGGAGCCGAATAGAAGGGAACAAGCATCTTTTTTAAAGGAAAATATTATGCCCATGCAGGAAAGCGGGCAGTTGAAGTTTGTTAATCAGCCAAGTTCAGATTTTGCAGAAGCCATCGAGCTTGACTTCGGAATTCTCTATGTTGACGGACATACCGACAAACAAATGATTCCTCATATAAATTATAAAGGAAAAACACTAGTCTTTATGGCAGATTTGCTTCCTACGGCTGGCCATTTACCACTTCCGTTTGTCATGGGTTATGACACACGCCCCTTGTTAACGCTTCCCGAAAAGGAGAAATTTCTGAACAAAGCTGCAGACAATAACTTCTATCTTTTTTTAGAGCACGACGCACACAACCCGATTATTACTGTAAAAAACACTGATAAAGGTGTTCGTCTAAACGAAACCTTTTCACTTAACGAATTTTTTAATTAACACTTATTTCAAAGATGAACATTTTTAAGATTACCCTTTTTTCAGTTGCAATGTCAACTGTTTTGGCAAGTTGCGGTGGCGCTGCAATTGTAGCCACCCCAATTCAAAATATTGATATTAACCCATTAAAAAATGCTCCACTCACAGATGCCCAACTTAAAAATTGGCCAGCGATGGATTTGGTAAAAGATACCGTTCCAGGAATGAGCGTGAACAAAGCATACAGCGAAATAATAAAAAAGCGCAAAGGCGAAACGGTAATCGTTGGTGTTATTGACAGCGGCGTTGATATTGATCACGAGGACCTTAAAAATGTAATTTGGACCAACCCCGGCGAAATTGCAGGCAACGGCATCGATGATGATAAAAATGGTTTTATTGACGATATACACGGATGGAATTTCTTAGGAGATATTGTAGGTGAAAACATGGAATACGTCCGTATCATCAGAAAATTGAAACCTAAATATGATGGTAAAAGTGAGTCTTCAATAAGTGCTGCAGATAGAAAAGAATTTGCGCTCTATCAAAAAGCAATGGCCGAATATGAAAAAGAATCTACTGATATAAACGCAAATAAAGGACGTTACAACCAAATCCTTTCACAATTGAAGCCAACGCACCAAGCAATGGTTAAAAAGCTTGGAAAAGAAAATTACACCAAGGAAGATTTGGCAAATATCAAAAATCCTTCTCCTGAAGAGCAGCAGCAAATAGCTATGCTCAGTCAAATGATGAATTTTGCCGACTCAGTGCCGGAAGTTATCAAAGAATTGGAAGGCGGTATTGAATATTTCAATGGAAGATTGGAAAACAATTTCAATATGACGAAAGATTTCCGCGGTATATTGGGCGACAATCCAGATGATATTACAGACAATATTTACGGCGACAATAACGTGGCCGGTCCAGACCCGACGAGAGAAAACGTAAAACACGGAACACACGTTGCTGGAATTATTGCAGCAGAGCGCAACAACGGTATCGGGATGGATGGTGTTGCAAAAAATGTGAAAATTATGGCCGTACGCGCCGTACCAGATGGCGATGAGTACGATAAAGACATTGCCTTGGCCATTCGTTATGCAGTAGATAATGGCGCAAAAGTGTTGAATACTAGCTTCGGAAAATATTACTCTCCACAAGCAGATTGGGTTTATGATGCTATTAAATACGCAGCCTCAAAAGATGTATTAATTGTGAATGCCGCAGGAAACGATGGCTTTGATTTGGACACTGTAAACGTTTATCCAAACGACCAAATTGACAACGGTTCTGAAATGGCAGATTCATTCTTGACCGTAGGCGCGCTTAACTTTGACTATGGGAGTGAATTGGTTGCAAACTTTTCAAACTATGGAAAAACAAACGTAGATGTTTTTGCACCGGGTGTTAAAATTTGGGCAACCACACCTTTAAATACCTATGAATATTTACAGGGAACCTCAATGGCCGCACCTGAAGTTGCTGGCGTTGCCGCAATGGTTCGTTCTTATTATCCAAACCTTTCTGCAAAACAAGTAAAGCAGATTTTGATGGATAGCGGTCTTTCAACAAATACAAAAGTTGTTTTGGGTGGCGAAACTTCCAACACAGAATCATTCTCAAATATTTCAAAATCAGGAAAAATGGTAAATATGTATAACGCCCTAATTATGGCTGATAAAATGTCTCAATAATGAAGCATATTTTAAACGGATTTTTTTTAACAGCAGTATTCTTTTCTGCCTTTGCGCAGAATAACAACAGCTATTGGCAACAGGAAGTTGATTATAAAATGAACGTTCAAATGGACGTGAAAACTTTTCAGTACAAAGGAACGCAGGAGTTGAAATACACGAACAATTCTCCCGATACTTTAAACAAGGTTTTCTATCATCTTTACTTCAACGCTTTTCAACCGGGAAGCGAAATGGACGTGCGTTCGCGCTCCATTGCAGATCCCGATAGCCGTGTGATGGACAGAATTTCGAAATTATTACCTTCTGAAATTGGTTACATAAAACCCACAATGTTCACCCAAGATAATACAACCGCCAAGTACACAATTAAAGGCACGGTGATGGAAGTAATGCTGAACAAACCCATTTTGCCAGGTGAAAGCACTGTTTTCAGTATGGAATGGGATGCCCAAGTGCCATCACAGATTCGGCGGTCGGGTAGAGAAAGTTCTGAAGGCGTTGCCCTAACTATGACGCAATGGTACCCAAAACTAGCTGAATATGATTTTGAAGGATGGCATGCCGATCCTTACATTGCTCGTGAATTTCACGGCGTATGGGGGGATTTTGACGTGACCATAACTATAGATGCAGATTACACAATTGGCGGAACAGGCTATCTTCAAAACCCAGCAGAAGTTGGCCATGGCTACACAATTCCCGGACAAAAGTGGATGAAGCCAGTAAAAGGCAAATACACTTGGCACTTTTTGGCGCCAGATGTGCACGATTTTGCTTGGGCTGCAGATGATGACTATATTCACGATACTTATCCAGGACCAAATGGAGTGACGCTTCATTTTTTCTACAAAGACAACCCTGAAATTGCAGAAAACTGGAAAAATCTACAACCCAAAACTGCCGAATTGATGGCCTTTTTTAATGAGCAAATAGGGGAATATCCATATGAGCAATACTCTGTGATACAAGGTGGCGACGGCGGAATGGAATATGCAATGAGTACTATGATAACCGGCGGTCGTGAGTTTGGAAGTTTAGTGGGCGTGACTGCTCATGAACTAGCACATTCATGGTTTCAGTTTGTTTTGGCTACCAATGAAAGCAAACACGAATGGATGGATGAAGGATTTACTTCATACATTTCAGATGAAGCTATGAATTATGTTATGAAGGAAGACAAGCCAAATCCACATGCCGGTTCATACCGAAGTTATTTATATATGGCAACAAGCGGAGCGGAGCAACCTCTTTCTACGCACGCAGACAGATACGCAAGCAACCGTGCCTATGGAGTAAATGCTTACAGTAAGGGTTCTGTATTTTTAACGCAATTGGGATACGTTATCGGGCCAGAAAATCTATCAAAAACTTTGAAGCGTTATTATTCAGATTTTAAATTTAAACACCCTACGCCAAATGATTTTATTCGCACTGCGGAAAAGGTTTCGGGTTTTGAATTGGATTGGTATTTAATGGATTGGACACAGACCACAAACACCATAGATTACGGAATTAAAACTGTTGAAAATGAAGAAGAAAACACAAAGGTGACTTTGGAAAGAATTGGTTTAATGCCAATGCCAATAGACCTTTACGTTACGTATGAAGATGATACGCAAGAGTTATTTTATATTCCTTTGCGAATGACGTGGGGTGAAAAACCAAATCCATTTACTGATCTAAAACGCATTGTTTTGGAAGATTGGGCCTGGGCATATCCAACCTATACTTTTGAAATAAAAAGCGGAAAAAAAATAAAAAATATGATGATTGATGCCACGCGAAGAATGGCAGATATAAATCCTGAGAATAATCTTTGGGAAGCTAAATAATATCGAACCCAATAGGCGCGCGATTCATCGCGCGCCTACATACTTAATCCCGAATCATTGTTTCTATCCCTCTCCCACATTTTTGGGTTGTTTGCTATATGGTCCTGAATTTTTATAAATGATTGTTGATTTCGTATAACGTGGTCATAAAATCTTGGTTGCCAACAAAATTTGGGATTAACTTTTCTACAATCAAATGTAGTTTTACCCTTAAACCAACGAACAGCGGTGGAAATATTTTGATACAACATTGGGTTGTTGCTACCAGTTATTCCACCCGTTTTCGTAGGCGCGCGATTTATCGCGCGCACATTATCATCAATCGGGCACACATTATCATCAATCGCGTGCTCATTACCATCATTGGTATCCCCACTGTACAAACCATCAATTATCAAAATTCCGTGCAAATGATTGGGCATAATCACAAAATCTGCAATTTTAATATTTCGAAATTGTTTATCGATATCCTGCCAATTTGTTTCGGCCACGGTTCCTATTTCATTCAAAAACATTTTACCGTTTTCAATTTTCCCAAATAAATATTCTTTATTTATAGTGCAAATGGTTATAAAATATAACCCTACATTAGAATAGTTCCATTCCTTCAATCTAAAAGAACCATCTTTGTGTTTCATTTAAACAGGTTTATTTTTAAAATAAATATAAGCCATTTTGTTAAATTTATCTCAGGAATCCAAAGTTTCAATACTGTTTCTGATTTTGACAGGATGAAACGAAATGGCGCGCGATGAATCGAAAAAAAGCGCGTGATGAATCGAAAAAGAGCGCGCGATGAATCGCGCGCCTACCAAATAATATGAACCAAAAATTTCCCAAAGCCGAAAAACTAAAAAGTTCCAAAACAATCGAAAAGTTGTTCCTGGAAGGAAAAACATATTCCAAATTTCCTTTAAAAGTATTTTTTCTTCCCAAAGAAAACATAGAAACCCACCGCGCTGCATTTGCAGTTCCAAAAAGAAATTTTAAATCTGCCGTAGACAGAAGCCGTGTAAAAAGACAGCTCCGTGAAGCATACCGTCTTCAAAAAGAATTGCTTGATGAAATTCACGGCAAGAACTTTGTAATGCTATTTCTTTTTTTAGGAAAAGTCAAACCGCAGTACGCCGAACTGGAAAAGGCAATAGTTGTTCTGCTTAAAAAATTACACGATGAAAATAGTTAGCGCTTTACTTTTATTGTATGTTTTGGGATGTTCCAACGGCGAGAGAGACAAAAAATACTTGGCAGATTCTTCAGTGGAAGAAATGGAAGTTGCCGAAGAAACAGGAATTAGACAATATCTTATTCCAGAAGCCACTCCAGAGGAACAGGAACAAAAAATCATCAAAACCGCCCGTTTGGCTTTTGAAACCAAGGATGTGGAAGCAACCCACAAGAAAATACTTCGGCTTGCTTCGCAATATAAAGGTTTGGTGCAGAGCGATAATAGCGGGAAAGACTACAACCGTATTTATAAAAATCTAACTGTTCGGATTCCTACTGAAAATTTTCAACCGTTTATTGACGGTATTTCCGAAGGTGTTGATTATTTCGACCAACGCAATATTTCTAGAGAGGACGTTTCCGAAGAATTTGTGGATTTGGAAGCGCGTTTAAAAGCAAAACGCATACTTGAAGAACGTTATCTTGAATTGCTTAAAAAAGCAAATAACGTAAAGGAAATGCTGGAAATTGAACGCGAACTTTCAAACATTCGCGAAGAAATTGAAGCAAAGCAGGGCCGTTTGCAGTATCTTCAAAGTCAGGTTTCAATGAGCACTGTAAATATTGAATTCTATAAAACCACCGCAGAAACCGGCATTACCCAATCCTATGGGCAAAAAATGAAAAATGCATTTCAAGGAGGATGGAACGGAATCTCAGTGTTTTTCTTGGGCATTTTATACCTTTGGCCATTATTCCTCGTTGCACTAATTACAGTTTTTGTTCTTCGTATATTTTTGAAGAATAGGAAAAAAAGAAATTAAAAAAGTTATTCATTTACTGATTTATTAAGTCTTAACCCTTAATAACTCAGTAACCAATAGCTCAATAACTTAAAAGAATATGAAAAAAAGAATCTTAATTCCCATCATCGCCATTGGTATATTTTTTACCACAGTAAGTTTCAAAAGTGATTTCTTCGAAATTGCAAAACAGATTGAAATATTCACCACTCTTTTCAAGGAATTGAATATGAATTACGTTGATGAAGTAACGCCCGCAACGCTTATGGACAAAGCCATAAAAGGAATGTTGGAAGATTTGGATCCATACACCGTTTACTGGAATGAACAGCAAGTTGAGGATGCTAAAATCAACAATTCTGGTATTTATACAGGAATTGGAGCCTCGGCCCGAAGCGAAAAAGACAAAATAATTATTGTTGAACCTTATAAAGATTATCCAGCCGATAAAGCTGGATTAAAAGCCGGCGACGAAATAATACAGATAGGAAACGTAACCATCGCTAATTTGGAGGATGAAGCAGGCAATCTTTTAAAAGGCGCACCTGGCTCAACAGTTGATGTAACCTTCAAAAGACAGGGGAAAACAGAAACCGTTACAATCACTCGCGGAGCGGTGGAGCTTAAAGCGGTTCCTTTTTATAAATTAATTAATAATGATATTGGCTACATCGTGCTTTCGCAATTCAACAGCAAAACCACTATCGAAACCAAAGCTGCCCTAGTTGATTTGAAGTCGCAGGGAGCCAAAAAACTAATTTTAGATTTACGTGGAAATCCAGGCGGATTGCTGAATGAGGCCATAAATGTGGTAAATCTTTTTGTTGATAAAGGCGAAGTAATTACGACTACAAAATCGGTCATTGAAAAATACAACCAAACCTATAAGACCAAAAGCGACCCCGTTGATAAAGAAATTCCACTAGTAGTTCTGGTAAACGGAAGAAGTGCCTCAGCCAGCGAAATTGTTTCCGGCGGCTTACAGGATTTGGATCGTGCAGTAATTGTGGGCGCCCGAAGTTTCGGGAAAGGACTAGTTCAACGCCCAAAAAAGTTGACTTACGGAACGCAACTTAAAGTTACCATTTCGCGCTATTACACTCCCAGCGGCCGTTGTATTCAAGCCTTGGATTATTGGCACCGCGATGAAAACGGAGATGCCGTCCGGAAAGATGCAAAGGAATACAACGCTTTCAAAACCAAAGGCGGAAGAACGGTTTATGACGGTGGTGGAATTCTTCCAGACGTGCAATTGGAGTCTGCAGTTTACAGCCCAATTACAACAGCTTTGCTGAAAGACAACGCTATTTTTGACTACGCCACAAAATACTACTACAGCCACCAAATGGCAGATTGGAAAAACTTTAAATTCGGGGAAGCAGATTTTCAGGATTTTATCAAGTTTTTGAAAGACAACAATTTTGAATACGAAACCGAGACAGAAAAAAAGTTTGCCGAAGGTTTAAAAATTTCTGAAGATGAGGATATGAGCAAAGATATTTCCGCCAGTTACAACCAACTTATGGCAGCAATTGACACTACCAAAGACAAAGCTATTGTTGATAAAAAAGTAGAAATAGAATCGTTATTGATGGATGAAATTTTGAAGCGTTACTTTTATCGTGAAGGATTGTATAATTATCAAATTGAGCACAATCCGGAGATTTTGGAGGCGGTATCGGTTTTGAATGATGCTGGCAGATATCGGAAGATTTTGAAGTAAATTTTTATTAAGCCCTATATTCTTTTTAAATAAAATTAAAATGGAAATAAAATTTCTTGATATTATTATAATTGCTTTTTCATTTGCGGCTATAGTAATTTCAATTTTATCTTTCTTTCAAAACCGAAATCTTAACAAAAGGCAATTACGAATTGAGAAATTAGAAGAAATGCTTGAAATAATCCATATTTTATATGGTAATTATCAATATTTTGCAAATGCTTATCTATTTAAACAACGCGTTTTAAACGAAGATGTAAAGGATGACATAAAAGAAAAATATATTATACAAATAAAAGAATTACTTGAAATTACAAACGAAATTACATTAAGAAATAAACTTGCTAGACTTTTTGTTTTAAATAATTCATATTTACCTAAAGCTCTATTAAAAGATAAAATAGGGGTTTTTATAACTGTTTATACTTCTATAGCTGAAAATACCATCACTCAAAGTGATAAGTTACATTATTTATCTTTTAAAAGTTTTCCGCAAAGTTGGGAATTTTCAGACTTTACCAGAGAATTACAAAATGAAATTATTGAAGAGATGAAATTAGGTTATAAAAATAATATTGAAGATAAAAATAACTTTGAAAAAATGTTTAAGAAACGTTATAATTTAGATTAAGAAATCTGATACTTAAACCAATGCAATACTTCCTAACCTTCTTCGAAACAATGCCGGTTTGGATGAAAGCTGGATGGATTTTTTTTGTGCTCAGCATTTTCTGGATTTTTGAAGGGTATTACAAGCTCGTTTTTGCCAAATACAACAAATGGCGGCACGCAAAAACCAATCTAATTCTGCTGGTTTTTGTGATGTTGATAAACGTAGTTTTCGGAATTGCAACTGTGGGAATATTTCTTTGGTTAAGCGATTCAAACTTTGGTTTGCTTCCGCTCATTAATGTACCTATTTGGCTGGAATTACTGCTTTCCATTCTAGTTTTAGATTTAATTGCGCAGTATTTTGTGCATTATCTGCTTCATAAAGTACAGTGGATGTGGCGGCTGCACACCGTGCACCATTCAGATAAAAATGTGGATGTAACCACAGGAACCCGTCACCATCCTTTCGATTTTATCATTCGGGAAACCTTTGCGTTAATTGCGGTAGTAATTATGGGAATGCCGATTGCTTTCTATCTTTTTTATAGAATTTTGAGCGTGCTATTCACCTATTTCACCCACGCTAATATTTCCCTTCCGAAGCAATTAGACAAAGCGCTAAGCTATGTAATTGTCACTCCGAATATGCACAAATTTCACCACCATTATCAAATGCCGTGGACGGACAGTAATTTCGGAAATATGTTTTCCATTTGGGATCGTTTGTTCGGGACGTTTGTGTACGCAGATACTTCAAAAATAAAATATGGATTGGACATTGCCGATCATATAAATGATGAAAACATTTTGAACCAACTCCATTTACCCTTCAATAAAACAGTTCGTTACAGGAAGAAATTTGACAGTTAACAAAACCTTAACCGCCTGTTTATCAATGATATTGTATTTTAGCACTTATGGTACAATCAGAAAGAGACGAAAATAAGGAGATTCTTAAGGAATCTGTGGCCTATTTAGAGAACCGGGGTTTTGAACACATTCAGGCTGATGTGGAAGGTTATGAAACTCCAAAATCCTATTACAAAAAAGATAGTGATGTTGTAATTACTCCAGACATAGTAGCAGAACGTGCTGGAATAAAGCATTATTTCGAAATCAGTCTAAAATCTGAAAAACCACGATTACTAAAATCAAAGTGGCAGTTTTTAGATACTTTGACGCGAATGAGAAATCAACGCTTTAAAATAATTACCCGTCGTGGTCATTATAAATTTACAGATGAAATGCTGAAAGACCTTAATTTGGAAAAAAATCTTATTAAGCTCTAACCATCGCAATGTGAGGAATACCATCCTCTAAGTAACGGTCGCCAAAAGTTTTAAATCCATGGCTTTCGTAGAAAATAACTAAATATATTTGAGCCGATATCTTTATGGTATCGGCTTTATATTTTGTTTTAACTGCCTCAATGGAAGCTTTGGTAATTTCGTGGCCATAACCAAGTTTTCGGTAGTTTTCCCGTACTAAAATCCTTCCTATGGATGCTTCATCAAAATAATCCCCCGCTTGAAAGCAGCGCGTATAAGCAACTAAAATATCATTTTCCCAGCCCATAACGTGTAGCGCGCGCTCATCCTTTCCATCAATATCCTGATATACGCAATCCTGCTCCACTACAAATACTTCGCTTCGCAATTGCAAGGCTTTATAAAGTTCTTTCGAACTTAATTCCTCAAAATTCTTTACTTCAATTTCCATAGTTTTTTCAAATAAATAATTCAGAATGTATAATGATAAGCTGATTTTTAAAACATTAAAAATTTAGTCTTATGTCTTATATCTTTCAGCAAAGCGGTCTTACATCTTACTAATCAATCTTGAACAATAATATCTTTTGGATCGTCCTTTTGGTGTTCGGGTTGAATAGTTACGTGGTTTATTCCGAAGTCATGAAAAAGTAATTCTTCAACCTTTGTTAACACGGTATCAAATTGTGAAAGGGTTACGTCTTCATAAAAATCTACATGAGCCTCCAGATGGGTTTCCTGTTCGTTAAGCTGCCAAATGTGCATATGGTGTACGTTCTTTATTTCGGGAATTTTACATAGTGCATCGTTAATTACCTCCAAACTTATATCATCTGGCGTAAAAAGCATCAAAACCTTAAAAGAACTTTTCAGTAAACTGTAACCCATAACCAGTAAATAAAGTGCTATTAAAACAGTCAACAGGCTATCTACCCAAAACCATTGGTAATATTTCATCAACAATCCACCAATTAAAACAGCCACAGATGCAGCCATATCAGTAATTAAATGAAGATATGCAGAGCGCATATTCATGTTGCTTTTTGAATCTTTAAAAAGCAATAAAACACTAAAACCGTTGAAGAAAATTCCCAAGATCGCCAGCCAAATAACCATACCACTTTCAATGGCCTGTGGATTGAAAAAACGCAAAATAGCTTCGTAAATAAGATAAATTGCAACCACAATTAAAGTGGCAGAATTCACAAAAGCAGCAATTATTTCGGCACGCTTGTAACCGAAAGTTTTTTCAACAGAAGCATCTTTTTTTGAATATCTATCAGCAATATAACTCACCACCAATGAAAGTACATCACTAAAATTGTGGAGCGCATCTGAAAGTAACGACAAACTCCCAGAAATCACACCACCCATTGCCTGTGCAACGGTGATACCTATATTCAAAAGAATGGAAAGCAAAAGCTTTCTTCCTTTCAAATCAGGTTGTGAATGGTTATGGGAATGTACGTGGTTGTGAGCCATCTTAAAAAATTATGAACAAGCTATTTTTTCAACGCGATATTGATGGCGGCCACCTTCAAATTCAGTTTTAAGAAAAGTTTTTACCATTTCAACAGCCTGTGCTTTACTTGTGAAACGTGCTGGAATACTCAGAATGTTCGCATTGTTGTGTTGGCGGGCAAGTTCAGTAATTTCTTTGGTCCAGCATAGTGCGGAACGTACCTTTTGGTGTTTATTTGCAGTCATATTTGCGCCGTTTCCGCTACCGCAGATTATAATTCCAAAATCTACTTTTTGGTTTTCAACATCGTTTGCAACCGGATGAACAAAATCTGGATAATCAACACTTGACTCACTATCGGTTCCATGGTTAATAACAGTATGACCTTCTTTTTCTAAATAAGAAACGATTTCAAATTTATACTCAGTACCCGCGTGATCGTTGCCAATGGAAATTTTCATGATTTTATTTTTTTTCAAAGATAAAACATCGTCTTTTTATATAAGTAGAATTAAAAGTATAATTATACAGACGTTAGTATTGAGTAAAGCTTGAAAATCAATTGATAACGATTTCTTAACGGTCAGGTCATTATATAGTTAACAACATTGTTGATATTTGTTCACGGAATTAGGACAAGTAATATTGCGAGTGTAAAGATTATTTACAATAGGTTTTAAATTTTCAGGAAACCAAAAATTTAAGTCTTTTTTTACTTGCTAGTTGTTACTAAAAATTTTCGCCTTTCAAACAATGTCTCGTAAAAAACTTGTTAGCTTTGAAATGTGAAAAGACGTTATTCACAGTTGTTCATTACTCATGCTATTTCATTATTTTCAAGGCCTTTAAATCTTAAATATATGTTAACAACCTCTTATTAAAAGGCAATAAATTTATTTCAACACATATCCTCAAAAAGTTATTGTACATATTAACACCCTATAATCATCACCATTTTTCTTTTAAAAATTTATAAAAAACCAAATGATGTATAATTATATGTTGATAACAATAAAATTGAGAAAATGATTTGTTTTGAAACTGGTCAAACAATTTTTAAATTAGAAGGATGATCTAGATTTTTTATGATTTCTATAGCCTGCTCTACATCCTCAATATGTACTTGAAGCCTAATCCCGCCAATAGCGTTGGAGTAGAATGGAAAAACACTTATCATTGTTTCATTCTGAAAAAAGTAACGAATTTCCTCTTGGTCAAACAAAAGCTGAAGCACCGCATATTCTGCAGGATAAGAAAAAATAGCTATGGTTTTAAAATGTTTCATTGTTATTTTACGGTGGTTGAGCGAAGTTGAAACTACTCATTCTAAGGTACTAAAACTTTACTAATGTGAACACATCATTCTTTAAGAAGTAGTACATTTACGCAATTACAAAAATAACTATGCCAAAAAATAAAAGAAAAAAGAATACCAATAAAATTGAAAATCTTTCCCAAACTATACTGAACATTCTTCGGAAAGATCATTCACAAGCTTTCAACTACAAACAAATTGCCGCAAAATTACAACTGGACGACCCCAGCAGCAGGAACCAAATAGTGAAAAAACTTAAGGATCTGCAGGGAAAAGGAACTATTCAAGAAATTGAACGTGGCAAATATATTCTTACCCCTTCACAAAATTATTATACAGGAAAAGTAGATATAGCAGGCCGTGGCCAAGGTTATATTATTGTCGAGGATTTAGAGGATGACATTTATGTGAGTAGCAAGAATCTAAACAAAGCTTTGAACGGCGATATTGTTGAAGTTTATGTTTTCAAAAGAAAAAAAGGTGGGAAGACCGAAGGTGAAATAACAAAAATTATAGAAAGAAAACGAACTGAATTTGTAGGTACCATACAAGTGCAGGAAAACTTTGCATTTGTTGACGTTACCGATTATAAAATGTACACAGATATTTTTGTTCCGAAGAATAAAATAAACGGTGCCAAAAACGGAGAAAAAGTATTGGTAGCCATGGAAGACTGGCCAGAAAAAGCAGATTCTCCTTTCGGAAGCGTTATCAAAGTACTTGGAATGCCGGGTGAACATAATACTGAAATACATTCCATTCTGGCACAATACGGTCTTCCGTATGAATTTCCGCAAGAAGTGGAAGACTATGCTAATAAAATTGATACTTCTATAAAAACTTCAGAAATTAAAAAGCGCCGCGATATGCGAAAAGCGCTAACATTTACAATAGATCCAAAAGATGCAAAAGATTTTGATGATGCCCTTTCTTTTGAAAAAATGGAGAACGGAAACTATGAAATAGGAATCCATATTGCAGATGTTTCACATTACCTAACTCCCGGAAACGAGCTTGATGATGAAGCCTACGAACGCGCAACCTCGGTCTATTTGGTAGATAGAGTAGTGCCGATGCTTCCGGAAATTCTTTCAAATAACGCTTGTTCGCTTCGTCCAAACGAAGAAAAATACACTTTTTCCGCAGTCTTCGAAATGAATCAAAAAGCAGAAGTAGTAAAACAGTGGTTTGGAAAAACAGTAACCTATAGCGATGCACGTTTTGCTTATGAAGAAGCACAGCACGTTATTGAGAATCCTAAAGAGGAAACACATATAATGCCTTCTAATATTTCAATTACAGATAAGGAATACACTGTTAAACCAGAAATTGCGGATGCTATTTTAGAAATGGATCGTTTAGCGAAAACATTACGAACTAAACGTATGCGAGCTGGCGCTATTTCTTTCGATAAAGTGGAAGTAAAATTTATTCTCGATGAAAAAAGTAATCCTGAAGGCGTCTATTTTAAAGAAAGCAAAGACGCAAATAAAATGATCGAGGAATTCATGCTTTTGGCAAACCGGAGTGTTGCTGAATTCATTGGAAAACAACAACCGAAAAAGACTTTCGTTTACCGTGTTCACGATGAACCGGATGATGAAAAGATTGCCGCTTTGGAAAATATAATCAAGCGCTTTGGTTACAAATTGAATACTAAAGACCGTCATTCCACGGCAACTTCAATGAACAAACTTTTAAAGGATGTTCATGGTAAAAAAGAACAAAACCTGATAGATACCCTTGCCATACGTAGTATGAGCAAAGCAATGTACACCACACACAACATCGGCCATTATGGTTTGGCGTTTGATTATTATACACATTTCACTTCACCAATTCGTCGTTATCCCGATGTAATGGTACATCGCCTCTTGCAGCACTATCTAGACAATGGAAAATCTGCCAAGGAAGAAGAATACGAAGAAAAATGTGGACATAGTAGCGATATGGAAAGTTTAGCTACTAATGCAGAGCGCGATAGTATAAAGTATATGCAAGTAAAGTATATGCAGGATCATCAAGACGAAGAATTTTTGGGTGTAATATCTGGTGTAACCGAATGGGGAATCTATGTAGAAATTATGTCGAATAAATGTGAAGGAATGATCCGTTTACAGGATTTGAATGACGATCGCTACGAATTTGATAAAGATGAATACGCAGTAATAGGCCAGCGAACCAAGAAAGTCTATCAACTTGGTGATGAAATTTATGTAAAGGTGAAGAATGCTGATTTAGTTAAAAAACATTTAGATTTTACAATGATCGGTCACCAAAAAGATTAAAATAACTAAAGTTTTAGACGTATGAAATGGCAATATGTAAATGTCAAATCAACGCATAATGGATATTTTGTGCATTCCGACTTCCGCTTTATCTAAAATTCTATACAGATGAAAAAACTAATTTTTATAGCAATACTTTTTATCTCAGCCTTTTCATTTTCGCAGGAAACAACAGAAGTTGGTGATTTCAGCGAATTGAAAGTTTACGATCTTATTACCGTAAAACTTTTTTTAGCGAACGAAAATAAAGTAGTTGTTGAAGGAGAGAATACGGAATTTGTAAAAATAATAAATGATGATGGGGTATTGAAAATTAGGATGGAACTGGAAGAACGTTTCGATGGCAATGCAACTACTGTAACCGTCTACTCAAAGAATATTTCAATTATTGATGCAAACGAAGGTTCTGAAATTTATGCAGACAAGACAATATCAGTTCCCTCTTTGGAACTAAGAACCCAAGAAGGCGGGAAGATAAAAGTGGAAGTAGCAACTGATAATTTAAATATTAAAGCGGTTTCTGGCGGTGTTATTGAGACTGCAGGGACTACAAAAAAGCAAGACATAAAAATAAATTCTGGGGGAATTTATGAGGCTAAAGATCTTATTTCAGATGAAACCTATGTTAATGTAACCGCTGGTGGATCCGCCACAATTTATGCTATCGAAAAAGTAGAAGCAAAAGTTACTGCAGGAGGTTATGTTACCATTCACGGTAACCCTAAAGATGTGAAGAAAAAGAAATTTGCTGGCGGAAAAATAAAAATAGTAGAAGGTAAAAATTAAAATTTTACGGTAATTGGGCAAAAGTAATTTGTATTTTTACCCTACTATGTTTGACGGTTTACTATACGCAGCGTTCTACGGATTTTTATTGGCATTCGCAGTCGGTCCAGTGTTTTTTACACTTATTGAAACTGCTATTACCAAGGGAATCAAAGCCGCTATCTTTTTTGATCTTGGGGCACTATTCGCAGATGTAATTTTTATATTGATTGCTTTTTTCAGTACAAGTAGAATTCTTGAAAAAGTAAAGCATGATCCAGGCCTTCTTATCTTCGGAGGTGCCATTCTTATTGCCTACGGAATTATTTCATACATCCGTACCAATAAATCAATTTTCAAATTTGTACGGGAGCACTATGCCGTAAAAGTAAAAAAAAACCTCGGCGGATTATTTTTAAAAGGTTTTCTTTTAAATTTCGTAAACTTCGGTGTCTTGGCCGGATGGATAGGTACATTAATAATGGCAAATGCTCTTACAAGTTCAGATAATGGTATTCTTCTTTTTATAGCTACCGTTCTTGCCACTTTCTTTCTGACTGACCTTTCGAAAATACTTTTAGCAAAAAGATTGAAGAATAAAATGACGCCGCGTTTCATTTTTAAAACTAAGAAATGGGTCAGTATTTTGATATTAGGGTTTGGGATTTTATTACTTATTCAAGGCATTTTTCCGAAAGGCGTAGAAGCTCAGCTCGAAAAAATACCAGGTCAGCAGCAGCCGGTGGAAAGGCCAATCCCTCCAATTGAAGAACCTCAATAAAAAACCCCAACTATAAGCTGGGGTTTCTTTGAGGCATCGAGCGGATTCGAACCGCTGTAGCAGCTTTTGCAGAGCTGTGCCTAGCCACTCGGCCACGATGCCTTATTAAGGATGCAAATGTAAAAAAATTAAACTTAAAAATCCTATTAAAAAACTAATTTACCTTTTCCTTTTCAGGGTAACGCTCACTTCAGCCACATCCCCACCAATGGGCGGATTCCTTTTGGCAACGGTAACTTTCACTTCATTTACCATTTCAACTTTTAGAAGTATTGAATCAATAATCCGTTTTGCTACCTGCTCTAAAAGTTTAGCACGCAACGCCATTTCTTCCCGAACAATTTTTTGCAACAAAACATAATCTACGGTATCTGCAAGCTCATCAGTATTAGAAGCGTTTTTCAAATCGGCTTTTACTGAAAGATTAACCAAATAATCAGAACCTATCTGGCCTTCCTCAACTAAACAGCCATGAAATGCATAGATCTTTATATTTTTTAAGCGAATGGTACCCATATAATATTTTTGGTAAATATAATCGATATTTTTCCAGTTGCGTGCTCTCCATACCCCTAAGGATGAAACCTACTTTTGGTAAACTTATTTTTCAGTTAATTGGTTACCTTTGTTCTTCTTAAAAAAAATATTATATGAATAACGAAGCTGCGCCGCTTAATTTTATTGAACACATAATTGAAGAAGATCTTACCAAAGGGTATAAAAAGGACCAATTATGTTTCCGTTTTCCACCAGAGCCTAATGGCTACCTTCATATTGGCCATGCGTCCTCTATTTGTTTAAATTTTGGTTTGGGGGAAAGATACAATGCCCCGGTAAACCTTCGTTTTGACGACACAAACCCAGCAAAGGAAGAACAGGAATTTGTAGATGCCATAAAGCGCGACATTTCTTGGTTGGGTTATGAATGGGCTACGGAATGTTATGCTTCAGATTATTTTCAGCAGTTGTATGATTGGGCAGTTCAACTTATAAAAAATGGAAAAGCCTATGTAGATTCACAAACTTCGGAAGCTATTGCGGAACAAAAAGGAACGCCGAATACTCCAGGAAAGCCAAGCCCGTTCAGAAATCGTTCTGTAGAAGAAAACTTGGATTTGCTTGAAAAAATGAAAAATGGCGAAACCAAGGAAGGAGAACACGTGCTTCGTGCAAAAGTAAATATGGAATCGCCAAATATGTTGATGCGTGATCCTGTTATGTACCGAACCATCAACAAAAATCACCACCGTACCGGAACCGATTGGAAAATCTTCCCAATGTACGATTGGACCCACGGTGAAAGCGATTACATAGAACAAGTATCGCATTCCTTCTGTACACTTGAATTTCTGCCTCACAGAGAGCTGTACGATTGGTTTCTTGACCAAGTATACGATTCTGAAAAATTACGCCCAAAACAGCGCGAATTCGCCCGCAGAAACCTAAGCCATACTGTAGTTAGTAAAAGAAAACTTGCCCAATTGGTATCTGCTGGTGTAGTTAATGGATGGGATGATCCAAGAATGCCTACAATTTCTGGTCTACGCCGAAGAGGTTACACGCCAGATTCCATAAAAAACTTTGCTGACAGTATTGGTGTTGGAAAACGTGAGAATTTGATTGATGTTTCACATTTAGAATTCAACGTTCGCGAAGATCTAAACAAAATTGCACCGCGAATCATGGTGGTTTTAGATCCTGTGAAATTGATAATTGACAATTATCCCGAAGGAAAAACCGAAATGTTGGAGGCCGAAAATAATCAGGAAGATGAAAGCGCAGGCTATCGCGAAGTTCCTTTTACGAAAGAACTCTTAATTGAGAGAGATGATTTTCTTGAAGAAGCAAACCGTAAATTTTTCCGTTTAACTATAGGGAAAGAAGTTCGTTTAAAGAACGCATACATCATAAAAGGTGAAAGCGTTGTAAAAGATGCCGACGGAAATATTACTGAAATTCATTGTAGCTATGATCCCGATAGCAAAAGCGGAAGTGGCTCCGAAGCTTCTTTGCGTAAAGTAAAGGGAACACTTCACTGGGTTTCTGCTGAACACGCTTTGCCCGTTGAAGTACGTCTTTACGATCGTCTTTTCACTGAAGCTTCTCCAGATACCAATAAAGAAAAGGATTTTATGGAATTCATCAATCCAGATTCTTTGCAGGTAATTACTGGATACGCAGAGCCGAGCGTAAAAGATTCAAAAATAGAAGACAAGTTTCAGTTTCAACGTTTGGGTTATTTTGTGGTCGATAAAGATTCCACTTCACAAAAATTAATCTTCAACCGCACCGTTCCACTGCGCGACTCTTGGAGTAAGTTGGCCGAATAATTAACATTTATCGTTAAGATTGTTTCTATTTTTAAGAGAAATTGGCTATAGTTGTTTCATTTTAAGATAAAATTATAGATTTAAAAATAACTATTAACCGGTTGTTAACAACAAATAGGAAGACCGTTGCCTACCTTTGAAATTATTAACTAATAAAACAAAGAATAATGGCATCAAATACAGGACAAACACTTATCGCATTATTAACCGGAGCAGCTATCGGAGCTGGATTGGGAATTCTTTATGCACCGGACAAAGGTTCGAATACAAGAGATAAGTTGAGCAAAGAAGCAAAAAGAGCTCAGAAAAAATTGAACAAGCAGATAAAGGAAACAAGCGGTACGCTTAGTGACCGGGCGCATCTTGCCAAGTTAAATTTTGAACAAAAACTTAACGAGACACTTTCATCTGCAAGCTATAAGGCAGATGATATTTTAGTTGCAATGGAAGATAAATTGGAAGCTTTAAGAAGACAGAACGCCAAACTTCAAATGGACTCCACTATTGATGAGGCTAAAGCGAAGGCCAAAAAAGTAATTTCGTAATATGGCATTTAGCAGCCTAAAAGAAAGCCTACATAAGGTAACCGATAGAATAGAAGATTACAGTGTAAGCATGGCGGAGTATTACAAACTCCGCCTGTTTAAATCTGCTATGAAAGGTGCCGTATCTTTAGTGAACCTATTGGTCTATGGCAGCCTTTCTCTTTTTGTGATGCTATTTCTTTCAGTAGGAGCCGCCTTTTGGCTTGGAACTTTCTTTGAATATGTGTATGTTGGCTTTCTATTGATTGGAGCCTTTTATGGAGTTATTCTAATTTTCATGTACATATTTGGACGGAAAATTATGGAACGTAAACTTCTTCACCAATTTTCAGGTCTTTTGTATGATGCAGAAGATTTAGAACCAAAAGTTGCAGTAGAGCAAGAGATTAATGAATACCAAGAAACGCTGCTAGAAGAAGAAAGCAAGGAAGAGAAAATTTCAAATTAATATTTATGAAGAAATACACTACTTTTGAAGAAATAGATAGAGATTTGAAATACCTTCGACTTAAAGCGCAGATAGATCTTGAAGAAGTTAAACTTGGTTTAAATGAAGGCAGAAATACGATTAGTGAAGTGTTTTCCCCCATTAATCTGGTTGCAAATACCATAGGCTCTATTCTTAAAAAAGCCTTTGTTTACAAAATGGTAGATAAATTAATAGGTATAAAAAAGGTTAAGAACGAAGATTACGAAAGTTGAGTAAAAATACTTAGAACGTAAAAAAACCAACGCCCTTCAAATTTTGAAGGGCGTTGGTTTTTTATTACTTTCTCTATTTAATAATTTAGATCATCACCTTCCTCTTTTCGGGGTGGAGCTTCACGTTTGGGTTTCTTTTTTAGAATGATTCCCTTTTCGATATTCTTTTTCTTCATCTCCTCGCCAATTTGATTACTAGCCACAAAGGAGGCAATCATATTGTTGAGCATTTCGCTACCTGCCTGTGGTGAGTTTGGCAAAAGAATAAGATTTGTATTGGTTGCTTCGCCAATAGACTGCAATGTATCGTAATGTTGCGTTACCACAATAAGGGCAGATGCCTCCTGTGAATTTATTCCCACATTGTTTAAAACATCAACACTTTCCTCCAGCCCACGAGCAATTTCACGGCGTTGATCTGCTATACCTTGCCCCTGCAGGCGCTTGCTTTCCGCTTCTGCACGGGCTTTAGCCACAATTTTAATTCTTTCTGCTTCTGCTTCAAATTCGGCGGCTACTTTTTCGCGTTCAGCAGCGTTTATTCGGTTCATCGCAGCTTTTACCTGTATATCGGGATCAATATCCGTGACTAAGGTTTTAATAATATCGTAACCATAAGTGCTCATCGCTTCGTTCAATTCTGCTTTTACAGCTATTGCCACATCATCCTTTCTTTCAAAAACATCATCGAGTTTCATTTTTGGCACCTCTGCGCGCACTACGTCAAAAACATAAGATGTTATTTGATCGTGAGGATTTTCCAATTTGTAGAAGGCATCATAAACCTTTTGCTCTAAAACTTGAAATTGTACTGAAATTTTCAATCTAACAAAAACATCATCCTTCGTTTTCGTTTCAACAATTACATCTAACTGTTGGATTTTCAAATTTATACGGCCCGCAATCCGATCAATTAACGGAATTTTTAATTGCAAACCTGAATGCCGTATACTATGAAATTTTCCAAAGCGCTCTACTACAGCAGCTGTTTGTTGCTTCACTGTAAAAAATCCAGACAGTAAAATAAAAAGGCCTATTAGTAAAATTGGCACAATAAAAACATAACCCATACTCTTATATATTTAAATGATTATTTGTAGTTGAAGATACAAAAAATAAAACCTATTTTCACGACCTTAAAATATCCCCAATTATGAATCTAAAAAATTTAATTTTTGCTACCTTTTTTCTTTTTGTCTTCCAACAAACCTTTGCCCAGCGCAACTATGAAGGCTATAATTTTTTTGGATTACAAGGTGGAATTACATTTTTTGATATTCATACCGATGATTTGGTAACGGAGCAACGAGAGGGCTTCACGGCTGGATTTACTACACGTGGAGCTTTTAGAAATAATTTCGACTTAATTTATGGACTCAGTTTTCAAAGTGCCACAGTTGGCGTTGAAGGTAGGGAATCATTTGGCACAAAGACTCAAAATATTGGCTATACCATTCAAGGGGTACAGCTTAATTTTTTAGGTAGTTATAACATTATCGTAAAACATTTAAGCTTTGAGTTTGGCCCTGTTTTCGACTTAAACGGCAAAATGAAGCTGGACGATAGTAAATTTGAAGGTTATATTTTAACTGGGTATAAAAAGCTTACTGCAAAAGATATCCAAGAAATTTCCAGATTCAATGTACGGCTTGCGGGCGGTCTTACCGCGGGATTGGAACATTTCCGAATAAGTGCGCAGTACCAATATGGCGTTACAAATATTCTGGGCGGATTGAACAGTAAAGATTTGGAAAACGACAACTTTAAAGGCAACAGCTCCACTATTATTGTTGCTGGAGTGATTTACTTTTAACCAATAAAATCAATTGCTTTTTCAATGCGGGAAATACTTTCTTCTTTTCCTAAAATTGAAAGAATATCAAAAACTTCCGGACCTTTCATCTCACCCACCAATGCTAATCGCAGCGGCATCATTACTTTTCCAAACCCTATATTTTCTGAAGTAATCCACCCTTTCACTTTTTCCGAAAGATTTTCTGCTGAGAAGTCTTCCGAAGAATTTAAAAGTGAAACTACTTTTTGCAACAATTCGGGTGTTTCAGGTTTGAATGCTTTTTCCACAGCTTTTGCATCGTAAGTTTTGGGCGCTTCAAAAAAGAAACTTCCCTCTTCCCAAATATCACTTACGAAAGTTGCACGTTCTTTTAAAAGTGAAACAATCAATGGCACATCCAGCGCAGTCGAGATGCTTCTATCAATAAGAAATTTTTTAAATTCTTCCGAGAGCCTTGCGTCATCAACCTCTTGTAAATATTGATGTTGAAACCATTTTGTTTTTTCGGGATCGAACTTTGCACCTGCTTTATGAACTCGTTCCAGTTCAAAAGCTGCAACTAATTCCTGCAAACTGAAAATTTCCTGTTCGGTTCCTGGGTTCCAGCCTAAAAATGCCAACATATTTACAACGGCTTCGGGCAAATAACCATCTTCGCGATAGCCTGAAAATTCATCACCTTCAGCAGTTTTCCATTGTAGGGGAAATACAGGGAAGCCCATTTTATCGCCATCCCGCTTGCTTAGTTTACCGTTACCGGTTGGTTTTAAAATTAATGGCAAATGTGCGAATTGAGGCGCGTGCCAACCAAAAGCGCGATATAACAGAATATGCAGCGCCAAAGAAGGCAGCCATTCCTCACCACGGATAACGTGGGTTATTTCCATTAAATGATCATCCACAATATTTGCCAAATGGTAGGTTGGCATTCCGTCACTTTTGAATAAAACTTTATCGTCCAAAACGCTTGTCTCCACTTGCATTCCACCACGAATTATATCATTCAAATAAAGTGTTTCGTCTTCCGGAGATTTGAAACGAATTACATATTCTTCACCATTGGCTATTTTCTGCTGCGTTTCTTCCGAAGAAAAAGTCAGTGAATTTTTCAATTTTAAACGATTGTGCCAATTATATATAAAAGTTTTTCCCTTTTCTTCGTGGTCTTTTCGGTGTGAGTCAAGTTTTTCAGCTGTATCAAAAGCATAGTATGCATTCCCTGACTCAATAAGAGCATCTGCGTATTGCTTGTAAAGGTCTTTGCGCTCACTTTGACGGTATGGACCACAATCTTTTTCCTTTCCTGGGCCTTCATCATAGGGAATGTTAAGCCAATTCAAAGCTTCAATAATATATGCCTCGGCGCCTTCCACATAACGGTTTTGGTCGGTATCTTCAATTCGTAGCAGAAAATCGCCACCGTGCTTTTTCGCAAATAGATAATTGAACAAAGCAGTGCGAACACCACCAATATGTAAAGGCCCTGTTGGACTTGGGGCAAAACGAACCCGAACTTTTTGAGACATAAGAATTTATTTTTATTCCCGCGAATGCGGAAGACTTTTTCTAATCGGCAAAGGTACAATTCTGCAGCGGCATTTTAAAGTTATTGCGCGATGCGGTTTTTATTTTTTTGGAGCAATATTTGCGGCGTGTGCGGAACAAAATATTATCGTATTTTAGAAGTTTTATATACAGGAAAATACAACTATGAGCACCTTTAGCACCATCCAGCAAAAACTGGAGGAATTTATTAAGAAATACTATACCAATGAGCTTATAAAAGGAGCTATTCTTTTTTTCGCCATAGGGCTGCTTTACTTATTGATTACACTGCTTGTTGAATATTTTTTGTGGCTCAACCCATTGGGAAGAAGAATTCTGTTTTGGACTTTTATTATAGTTGAATTAGCCTTATTTGTTCGTTTTATTGCTTTTCCGCTTGCGAAACTTTTCAAACTTCAAAAAGGAATAGATTACGAAGAAGCTTCAAAAATAATAGGAAACCATTTTCCGCAGGTGAGTGATAAATTGTTGAATGTAATTCAGCTCAACCAAAATCAACGTGAAAGTGAACTACTTGCCGCAAGCATCGATCAAAAAGCAATTGAATTACAACCCGTTCCTTTCAAAAGTGCAGTAAATTTTAATAAGAATGCCAAATATTTAAAATACGCTGCCATTCCAGTTTTTGTGTTTTTAGCGTTTAGCGTTTTAGGCGGAATTGATGTTTTTTCAAGTAGTTATAAACGTGTAGTTCAGTACGACACTGCTTTTGAACCGCCAGCTCCGTTTTCATTTATTTTAATGAATGAAGATTTAAATGCCGTTGAAAACAAACCCTTCACTTTAAAAATTAGAACCCAGGGAACTGCAATTCCTGAAAATGCAAGCATTAATTTTAGCGGCGAAACCTATTATATGCAGCAGACCGCACCCGGGTTTTTTGAATATACGTTTCAGCAACCGGTTGAGTCTATTGATTTTTCTTTAAACGCAAACAAAGTGAATTCGCGTGAATACACATTGGATGTCATAAAAACCCCGTCATTGCTCAATTTTGAAATGGTTCTGGATTATCCTTCATATACCGGGAAGAGAGATGAAATCTTAAAAAGTACCGGAAACGCAACTATTCCAGAAGGAACGAGGGTGAAATGGAACGTTGCCACTAAGAATACAAACGAAGTAACTCTGAAAACTGCAGACACTACTTTTTCCTTTGCTTCCAAAGATGAAAACTTCAATTTCGAAAAAGGAATTTATAGTAAGTTGGATTATGCAATCACCACTTCCAACGAAAAACTGAAGGATTACGAAAATCTGTCATTCACGTTAAATGTAGTGAAAGACCAGTTTCCTGAAATTGATGTGCAATCAAAACAAGATAGCACCAACAGTCAGCGGGTTTTCTTTTTGGGACAGATTTCTGATGATTACGGGCTTACAAAACTTCGATTGGTTTACTTTCCCGAAAGCGATGAAAAACAGACTAAAACACAAGGCTTGCCGCTTAACAAGACAAATTTTGATCAATTTACTTATACTTTCCCGGGAAACCTTTCTTTGGAAGAAGGCATTTCTTATGAATATTATTTTGAGGTTTTTGATAACGATGCCATTCACAACTATAAATCATCAAAATCTGGAATGTATTCTTTCAGAAAACTTACGAAAAGTGAATTGGAAGACCAACAACTTCAAAACCAACAAAACGCGATAAAGGGATTGGACAAATCTTTGGAAGAATTTAAGGATCAAAAACAAACTTTAGAAGAGCTTTCGCAAACTCAAAAAGAGAAGAACGAACTTAATTATAACGATAAAAAGAAATTAGATAATTTTCTGAAGCGCCAAAAGCAGCAAGAGGAAATGATGAAGAATTTTTCGAAAGAGCTAAAAGAAGAACTTCAAAACTTTCAACCTGAAAATGAGGAAAAGGATCCTTTTAAGGAGGAACTTGAAAAACGTTTGGACGAAAATGAAGAACGATTAAAGGAGAATGAAAAATTATTGGAAGAACTTGAAAAACTTCAAGACAAAATTCAAAAAGAAGAATTGACCGATAAACTTGAAAAGCTTTCAAAACAGAATAAAAACCAAGAAAAGAACTTGGAGCAATTACTTGAATTAACAAAAAGATATTACGTTGAAAAGAAAGCGGAAAAGTTAGCCGAAGAGCTTTATGAGCTAGGTGAAGAGCAAGAGGAACTTTCTGAAAAGTCTGCAGAGGAAAATACTAAAGAGGCACAAGAAGAACTAAACAAAAAGTTTGAAGAATACAAAAAGCAAATGGACGAACTGCAAAAGGAAAATAAAGGCTTAAAAAAGCCTATAGATATTCCTGAGGATAAACCAACAGAGCAACAGATTGACGAAGAACAGGATAAAGCCACAGATAAATTAGAAAAGCAAAAACCAGGCGAAGCTGGTAAGAACCAAAAAAAGGCAGGCGAAAAGATGAAGCAGATGGGGAAGGCAATGAAGATGCAGATGCAATCTGGACAAATGGAGTCCATTGAAGAGGATGTAAAAATGCTTCGCCAGATTGTGGACAACTTGGTTGTGTTTTCTTTTCAGCAAGAAGATTTGATGGAGGTTTTCAAAAAAATTGAATATGGAAATCCAGTTTTTGGCAAGAAACTGAATGTTCAAAATGATCTTAAAACCAATTTTGAGCATATAGACGACAGTATATTTGCGCTATCGCTTCGTCAGCCCCTAATTGGTACGCAAATAAATACCTCTCTTACTGAAATTCAATATAACATTGATAAGTCTTTAGAACGTCTAGCTGAGAATCAAACGCGGCAAGGAATTGGAAACCAGCAATATACAGTTACAGGAGCGAATGATTTGGCGGTTCTTTTGAGCGAAATTCTTAGCAACATGCAAATGCAGATGTCCATGTCTATGGGCTCTGGTTCTGGAAAAGGCAAGCCCAGCCCAGGCTCGGGCAGTGGCAGTGGTTTCCAGCTTCCAGATATAATTAAGAAGCAAGAAAGTCTTAGCGAAAAAATGAAGGAGGGTATGAATAAAGGCAAGAAAGGTTCTAAAGGTGAAGGCGAGGGCGAAGGTGAAGGTGAAGGTGATGGAAGCGGTGATGGAAAAGGTAAAAATGGCAAAGACGGTAAAGATGGACAGAATGGTAATGAAAATGGCGAAAATAAAGATGGAAAAGGGAATAGCGAGGACATGAATGGCGAACTATTCGAAATATATAAACAACAACAAGACTTGCGTCAACAACTTCAAGACAGATTAAGCAAGGAAGGTTTAAAAGGTAATGGTGGTGATTTATTAAAAAAGATGGAAGGAATAGAACAGCAATTGCTAGATAAAGGCTTCAATCAAAACACACTTCAACAAATGCTCAACCTTAAATACGAATTATTGAAACTTGACAAAGCAGACCTTGAACAAGGACAAGAAAACAGAAGAGAATCCCAAACCAATAAAAAGGACTTCCGAAATGATAGCCAACCTGCACCAGAGGACATAAAAGAATACTTTAATTCAACCGAAATTTTGAATCGTGAGGCCTTACCTTTGCGCCAAGATTATAAAAATAAAGTGCAAGAATATTTTAAAGAGACCAATGATTGAGTTTTATTCTGAAACAGATTTTCAACTTGAAAACAAAGCTGAAATTAAGAAATGGATTTCTGAGGTTATAATTTCTGAAGGTTACGAAGTAGGTAATATTATTTATATTTTTTGTGATGATGAATATTTGCATAAACTGAATGTCGAGTTTCTGGATCATGACACCCTTACAGATATTTTAAGTTTTGACTATTGCTTAGGGAAGGAAATAAATGGAGAGGTTTATATTTCAATTGAACGTGTTATGGATAACGCGACAGATTTTAAAACTCATTTTCATAACGAACTTCATCGAGTAATTATTCACGGAATATTCCATTTTTGTGGCTACAAGGATAAGACGGATGTAGAAGAAAAACTTATGCGCGAGAAAGAAAGTTCAGCTTTACATTCTCTATCACAAATGTGATTGCTAAGTTGTATGTTTTACTTGCCTTAAAATTAGATAATTATTGTAATTTTGCGCTCCTAAAAAAATAGACACTATATAATGTTCCACGTGGAACAATTAAAGAAGAATATGTTTCCAAAAGAGTATGATGTAATTGTAGTTGGTGCTGGTCACGCAGGTTCTGAGGCGGCGGCGGCAGCAGCCAATATGGGTTCAAATACCTTATTGGTGACAATGAATTTACAAACCATTGCCCAAATGAGTTGTAATCCCGCAATGGGTGGAATTGCAAAGGGGCAAATTGTTCGTGAAATAGATGCAATGGGTGGGTATAGCGGTATAATTTCCGATAAAACCGCAATTCAGTTTAAAATGCTCAATAAATCAAAGGGACCTGCAATGTGGAGCCCGAGGGTGCAAAGTGACCGAATGCGTTTTGCCGAAACTTGGAGACTTAAACTTGAACAAACTCCAAACTTGGATTTCTACCAAGAAATGATTTCAGGGATAATTGTTGAAAACGGAAACATTAAAGGAGTTAGAACATCGCTTGGTTTAGAAATAAGAGGGAAAAGTGTGGTTTTGACAAATGGTACATTTTTAAATGGATTAATACATATAGGTGAGAAACAATTTGGAGGAGGCCGTGCAGGTGAAAAAGCATCAACTGGAATTACCCAAGATTTATTAGATTTAGGTTTTGAAGCTGGGAGAATGAAGACAGGAACTCCGCCGAGAGTAGATGGACGTTCTTTGGATTTTTCAAAAATGATAGAACAACCGGGCGACGCTATTCCTGAAAAGTTTTCGTATTCAGATGAAACATCTCCTCTAAAAAATCAGCGGTCTTGCCATATGAGCTATACAAGTTTGGATGTTCATGATATTTTACGTGAAGGTTTTGATAGGTCTCCTATGTTTAATGGAGCTATTCAAAGTTTGGGGCCAAGATATTGTCCTTCTATCGAAGATAAAATAAATCGCTTTGCTGATAAGGATAGGCATCAACTTTTTGTTGAGCCTGAAGGGTGGGACACTGTTGAATACTATATAAATGGTTTTTCTACTTCGCTGCCCGAGGATATTCAGTTTAAAGCATTAAGGCAAGTAGCTGGTTTTGAAAACGTAAAATTCTTCCGTCCAGGATACGCTATCGAGTATGACTATTTTCCACCTACTCAATTAAAACACACACTTGAAACAAAGTTGGTGTCTGGCTTGTATTTTGCGGGACAAATTAATGGTACAACTGGTTATGAAGAGGCAGCCTCACAAGGTCTAATGGCTGGGATAAACGCACATTTGAAAGTCCATGAAAAAGAATCTTTTGTTCTACAGCGAAATGAGGCATACATAGGAGTTTTAATAGACGATCTTATTACCAAAGGAACAGAAGAGCCCTACAGAATGTTTACTTCGCGTGCTGAATATAGAACATTGCTTCGTCAGGATAATGCTGACTTTAGACTAACTCCGAAAGCATTTGAGATTGGTTTAGCTAGCGAAAAACGCATGCGCAAGATGGAAGAGAAGAAAGAAAAGTCAGAAAGTTTCGTTCAATTTTTTAAAGATACAAGTGCTTCGACCGATGAAATTAATCCGATTTTTGAATCAAGGGAATCTGCGTTGGTTCAGCAGAGCGATAAAATGTTTAAATTCTTTGCGCGTCCCGAAGTAACTATGGACGATATGAGAACCATTACTGCAGTTGAAAATTTTATTGAAGAGAATTATCTGGATGTTGAAATGATTCAACAAGCAGAGGTTCAAGTAAAATATTCTGGCTATATCGAAAAAGAAAAAAACAACGCAGATAAATTAAACAGATTAGAAGGTCTAAAGATTCCTGCTTCATTTGATTATTCAAAATTGAAATCACTTTCTTACGAAGCTAGGGAAAAGCTTACTAAAATTAAACCTGCCACCATTTCGCAGGCATCGCGAATAAGCGGAGTTTCACCAAATGATGTATCTGTTCTACTAGTCTACATGGGTCGTTAGGAAAATTGTTTCACGTGGAACGTTAGTTTAATCCTCATTTTTAATTACCATTTCAAATTGCAAAAGGCAGGAAGAAAATATTTGTCAACTAAGGATCATTTGGTTTCGGGTGAAACTTTTAATTTGGTGTATCATGAAGAATCGGATTTGCTAAAAACATCTCCATCTCCAAAAATTGAAGAACTTTCCAAATATTACGAAAGCCAGGATTACATTTCACATACAGATAAAAAGAGCGGTTTATTTTCAAGCTTATATCAATTAGTAAAAAAATGGTCGCTTCAGAAAAAAGCTAAATTGATATTTCATCAAAATAATGGAAAAGGTTCCTTATTGGATGTAGGTGCCGGAACAGGAGATTTTTTAAAAGTTGCCAAAGAAAAAGGATGGCAAGTTCAAGGAACGGAACCGAATGAAAATGCTGCGAAATTGGCTTTGGAAAAAGGAATTCAACTTAATCCTTCTTTGAATAATTTTAAAGGAAACGAATTTGACGTTGTTACGCTTTGGCACGTTTTGGAACACGTCCCAAATCTCGAAGAAACAATCTCGGAATTATCGAGCTTAGTAAAGCCAAATGGCACTTTAATTATTGCAGTTCCAAATTTTAAAAGTTTTGATGCAAAGCACTACGGAAAATTTTGGGCAGCTTATGATGTCCCAAGGCATCTTTGGCATTTTTCAAAAAAATCCATTGAACAACTTTTTTCTGAAAATTTTCAACTACAAAACATAGAGCCAATGATTTTTGATTCGTTTTATGTGAGTTTACTTTCAGAAAAATATAAAACGGGTAATAAATTTTCATTAAAAGCTTTTTGGATAGGCTTTCTGTCAAATTTAAAAGCGAATAGTACAAAAGAGTATTCTTCGCACATTTACTGTTTCAAAAGAAGAAATAAGGCTATTTAAGCTGTTTTGAGCAATTTTCAACTTAAAACGGACTACAACTAAGGTTCTAAAAAGATAATTTGGAAAAAGAAGCGATAAGCTGCTTATTAAAATAGAAGTATTCTATTAAAATAAAAATATAATAGGCGCACTCTATACAAGCTCTGGTTTATGTATTAAGCGAGTTAATTTAATAGAAAGATCAGTAAAAATAATTTTTGAATTTCCATTTCTTTCAATGTGGTAAGAAGCATCCTCCAGAGCAGAATTGATTTCAAAAATGTTATTTTGATGCACGAAAGGTGCAAATTTTGGCAACGAGAAAGTTTTGTCCTTTGCCTCAAAAAACAAAAGATTGTCAGCACTGTAATTTTTTAGTAGCGCTTGCCTAAAAACTTCGATGCAATAAGATAGAAATTTCTTTTGCATTTCACGGCCCTGTCCGGCTAGTTCGTCGCTCCAATCTAAAAGATTGTTGATGGCGCCCTTGTTTCCTTTCGCCCTAAAAGCAGTCCTCACCCAACTTATAAACCATTTCTCAAAAATCTCATCTTCTCCGGTATCTTTAAGTAGCTGTAACGCTCTGTTATAATTGCCGCGCGATCTACGAGCAGTTAGCAAAGCTATGTTCTCTTTTACTTGGATTCTTTTCTTCAAGCTTTCAGAAATATCGGCTTCCGAAAGGAGTGGAAAAGTTAGTTTTTGGCAACGTGATTGAATGGTTGTGATAATTTGCTCTTCCTTTTCCGTTAAAAGCAAAAGAACTGTTTTGTCAGAGGGTTCTTCTACTAACTTTAAAATTTTGTTAGCACATTCAGTATTCATATTGTCTGCCATCCAAATAATCATAACCTTATAACCACCTTCGAAGGCTTTTAGAGATAGTTTTTTAGAAATATTCTCAGCTTCATACTTACTGATGTTTCCCTGTTTCTTTTCAATGCCAATGCTCTGCAACCATTCGAAAAGCGATGCATACGGATTATTTAAAACAAATTTGCGCCAGCCCTCAGCATAATTGTCAGAAATTGCGTTCTTTGAAGCTATTTCACTGGTGTTAACAGGGTAAACAAAATGTAAATCCGGATGTGCCAGTTTTGAAACTCTATTTTTACATGAAATATATTCGGCACTTTCTTTTTCATATTTACTGCAAAGTAGTTCGGAAGCGAACGCAATGGCCATAGGCAATAAACCGCTTCCGTTAACACCGGAAAATAGCTGTGCATGAGGAATTCTGCCATTTTCAATTGTTTTTGAAAGATGCGATTTTATGTGTTGTTGACCTATTACTTCAGAAAAATCCATCGGCAAATCTAATCATTTTTAGAAACTAATTTCAGATTGAAATATATTCAAATTCAAATTATATTCTACATTAATATCAAACTATCCAAACGTTCAATAAACATCAAAAAACCTATATTTGCATCATAAAAATGGAAAAGATGAAAACTGTTAACGATATAGATTTTAAAGGGAAGAAGGCATTAATTCGGGTTGATTTTAATGTACCGTTGGATGATGATTTTAAGGTAACAGACGATACGCGAATACGTGCAGCAAAACCTACCATTTTAAAAATTTTGGAAGATGGCGGAAGTTGTGTTTTAATGTCACATCTAGGAAGACCGAAAAATAGGGAAGCTGAATTTTCACTTCAGCATATTGTAAAAGCGCTATCAAATATATTGGGTGTTCAAGTAAAATTTGTTGCTGATTGCATTGGCCCAGTTGTTGAAAAAGCCGTGGCTGATTTAAAAAATGGAGAAATTCTTTTACTCGAAAACCTGCGTTATTATGAAGAAGAAACAAAAGGCGATCGCGCTTTCGCCGAAAAACTTTCAAAATTTGGTGGTGTATACGTAAATGACGCCTTTGGAACCGCTCACCGTGCGCACGCTTCCACGGCAATCATCGCTGAATTTTTTCCAAAAAACAAATGCTTCGGTTTATTGTTGGCTTCGGAAATAGAAAACGTAAAAAAAGTATTGGAAAAAAACGAAAAGCCTGTAACTGCTATAATTGGTGGAGCTAAGGTTTCTTCAAAAATCACTATAATTGAAAACATTCTAGACAAGATTGATCATTTAATTATTGGCGGTGGGATGGCTTTTACTTTTATAAAAGCTCAAGGAGGTAAAATAGGAGATTCTTTGGTTGAAGACGATAAGCAGAATTTGGCGCTGGAAATTTTGGAAATAGCAAAAAATAAGGGTGTGGCAGTTCATTTGCCGGTTGATGCGATTATTGCTGATAGTTTTGCAGAAACTGCTAACACACAAATCTCCCCGGTGAACAATATTCCCGACGGCTGGATGGGACTCGATGTGGGCCCAAGAACAAATGAAATTTTCGCGGATGTACTTGCCGAATCAAAAACTATTTTGTGGAATGGTCCGGTGGGCGTGTTTGAAATGGAAAAATTTGCAGAAGGAACCAAAATCTTAGGAAAAAACATCGCTAAAGCAACTGAAAACGGTGCTTTCTCGTTAGTTGGAGGTGGAGACTCTGTGGCGGCTGTCCAGAAATTTAAACTTGCAGATAAGGTTAGTTATGTATCCACCGGAGGTGGGGCAATGTTAGAAATGCTCGAAGGCAAGACACTGCCCGGCATTAAAGCTTTATTAGAATAAAAGTTAAATATCACAATATTAGACTTTTGAGTATAAAATTTGCTTAATTTCGCAAAATAATTATTTTTGATAAAATTTTTTATTGAAAAAAACGTTTCATTTTTTAGGAACCTAAAATGAAGCCTTTTTTTAATAGTGTAACAATCAGGCGAATTTGCCAAAATCCCCAAACGCAATCAATAGCTGATGAAACTAAACAAAATCCTTCCCCTTATGCTGCTGCTAGCCTGCAGTATGAGTTTTGCCCAACAAGGCAAAAAGCAGAGCAAGAAGCTGAACACAAAAAAAATTCAGATTGTTGATTCCATTAAAGTTTCAAAAATTGCTGAGGAATTACCCTCAACAGTGGTGGCTACCTCCTTTAAGGATAGCACAGTTTTTAACTTGAAAGATATGGCCCTAGCCCGTAAAAAGGATAGTCTCTGGCTAAAAGAACTCTACAAATCTGATCTTTTTGAAGATATATACAACAGCGTAGCAAACCAAGATTTTGATCCCGTAGATTACGATGAACTCCCCACAGAATTATTAAAGCAACGTCTAAAGGAACTAGATGCCCGAACACCATTTAAAGTAGAATACAATCCTTCCTTAGAAAGTGTAATTAAGCAATATCTTAAGAATCGTCGTAGAGGGTTGGAGCGTTTAATGGGACTAAGTGAATATTATTTCCCTTTGTTTGAACAAGAACTAGACAAGCACAACTTGCCTTTAGAATTAAAATATCTAGCTGTTATTGAATCTGCCTTAAATCCTCGAGCCCAGTCAAGGGTTGGTGCCACAGGACTATGGCAGTTTATGTTTCCTACTGGCAAAATGTTCGGATTGGATGTTAGCTCTTATGTTGATGAGCGTTCAGATCCATATCTTGCAACAGAAGCCGCCTGTAAATACTTAAAGAGTTTAAACACTAGCTTCAACGATTGGGATTTGGCACTTGCTGCTTATAATTCTGGCCCTGGAAATGTTTCAAAAGCAATTCGTCGTTCCGGTGGAAAAACCGATTATTGGAAGCTTCGAGATTATCTTCCGCGTGAAACTGCAGGCTATGTGCCAGCATTTTTGGCTACAATGTATATTTTTGAATATGCACAGGAGCACGGCTTTAAAAAGCAAGCCGCAAGAATTCCTTTTGTAGCCACAGACACCATCCGTGTTAAACAACAAATTACTTTAGATCAAGTTGCAAAACTTACCAATCTTGACAGAGAAGAGCTTGAGTTCCTTAATCCATCGTACAAACTGGGTATTATACCTGTAGTAAAGAATGAAAACTACGTGCTTAGGCTTCCTCTAACGGCTGTTGGAGCCTTTGTAAATAACGAAGATGCTATATATACATTTGCACAAGAAGAGCAGGACGAAACCGAGAAAGCATTGCCTGAATTGTTTGAGCAACCTGAAAAAATACGCTACCGTGTAAAAAGAGGCGATTACCTCGGCAGAATTGCGGAACGATACGGTGTGGGCGTAAGCGAAGTAAGAAGTTGGAATGGGATGCGTAGCAACACTGTTAAAGTAGGTCAGAACTTAATCATTTACCCGAAAAAAAGCACTCAGGATATAGCTAGTAACGCTCCTGTGCAGACCAGTAATTCTTCCGAAAAGACTTACACCGTCCGCAACGGTGATTCATTGTGGAGCATTTCACAAAAATTTCCTGGAGTTTCAGTCCAAAATATCAAAAAATGGAACGATATTAGTGGTACTAACTTAAAGCCTGGAACTAAACTGAAAATTCTAAAAGGATAGTTCCAAAAAATATCCTTTAAATGAAACATCCACTAATAAATTCTTCTTATATATTCCAAACATTATATAAAGATGTTCCATCTGTCAATAAAAACAGGTATAATCGTCGGATGGAACTAATCAATATTGTATTGCTGTTGCTTCTTGTTGCATTATCTTCTTGCAATGAAAACGGTAAAAGGGACAAATCGCTTGTTCCCAATTCTGTAGGAAACATTAATGCCCTTCAAATAATTACACCCAACGATCTTTGGAACGGTGTGGTGGGTGAAGCCATCCGAAATAACTTCGCAGCGCCCACAGATGGTCTTCCGCAAGACGAACCACTTTTTTCAATGAGCCAAATGCCACCGGACGCTTTTACGGGTTTTGCCCGTAGTAACAGGCTTTTTTTATATGTGGTTTTAAGTGAAGAAGACAAGGTTACCGTGGCTACTGATGAATATGCCAAACCTCAAGCTGGGGCAATAATAAAAGCTTCTTCCGAAGAAAAATTGGTAGAACTTATAAATAAAAATGCTGCACAAATCATAGATTCTTTTCACGCTTCCGAAATAAAGGAACGCCAACGAAGAACTGCTATTTCCCTCATGAAAACCGATTCGCTTAAAAAAGTAATGGGCGTTAGTATGCAAATTCCGAGTGCTTATAGAATAGCAAAGGCCACCGACAGTTTTTTCTGGATGCGGAAGGATTTAAAGGATGGTACAACAAATATTCTGGTATATGAAGTGCCATTATCGATGATTACAAGCGACAGTACAGCGGTTGGAGATATTATTAAAATTCGCGATTCAATTGGGAGCAGACTATTACCGGTGGAAGATGACGGCCAGTTTATTACTGAAGATGCATACGCCCCGTATCTTTTCAAAACAAAAATTGATGGAAAATTTGCTTATGAAACTAAGGGAACTTGGGAAGTAAAAGACGACTGGATGGGAGGCCCCTTCGTAAACTATGCCGTGCGGGACGAAAAAAACAATCGCTATTTGATAATAGAAGGTTTTACGTATGCTCCTGCAGTAGCCAAAAGAGATCTTCAATTTGAGTTGGAATCAATATTGAATTCCGCCAAAATAGAATAGATTTCAGGAAAGTATTTCAAAAAAAGAGCCTTTCAGTTTAATGCTGAAAGGCTCTTTTTTTGAAATAAAAACAAGTTTTTTATTTGTTATCGTCAATCTTTTTATCCGCTGGTTCTTCTTTAGACGCATCCTTAAATTCTTTAAGTCCGCTACCCAAACCGCGCATAAGCTCCGGGATTTTCTTTCCGCCGAAAAGCAATAAAACGATCACTACAATCAATATAATTTGCCAAGGGCCAATAACACCTAAAGGAATAAATAATGCAATCATAATTTTGAATATTTAATTAAGCAAAGGTAACAAGAAATGTTTAGATACAACGTTTTGAGGTTAACTTTAGCATATAGCGCTTTAGTTTATTTTATATTTGCAAAAAGCAATTGCAGATTATGACCCAAAAAGAAAAAAGAGCCAAAAAGTTCAAAAAGAAGCTTCTGCACAAATACCGATTGGTAATTTTAAACGAAGAAACCTTTGAAGAGCGTTTTTCGTTTAAGCTAAATAGGTTAAATGTTTTTGTTTTCAGTATTCTTTTTGCTTTGTTTCTCATTTTAACAACTACGTTTATCATCGCATTTACGCCTCTTCGGGAGTATATTCCTGGCTATTCCTCAACCGCCTTAAAAAAGAAAGCCACACAATTGGCGTACAAAACAGATTCACTTCAAAAGATTCTCTATGTAAATGAGCAATACCTCACCTCAATCAAAAAAGTACTTACAGGCGATGTTAAAACCGTGAATTTCAACAAAGATTCTCTTATTGAGATTGCTAAAACAGATCCTTCCGTTTTAATACGAACTTCAAGAAAAGATTCCCTTTTGCGTCAAGCTGTTGCAAAGGAAGATAAATATAACCCACTTATTGCGCCCAAAGTTCAGCAATACGCACTTTTTGCACCGGTAAAAGGCACCATCACTGAAAACTATGATTCACAAGCAAAGCACTATGCGGTGGACGTGGTAACCATAAAAGATTCGCCAGTAAAGGCAGTAGCAGACGGCACAGTTATTTTTGCGGAATGGACGGTCGCCACTGGTTACGTTATTATTTTGAAACATGATAACAACTTAATTTCAGTTTATAAACACAACGCAATGCTCACCAAAGAACAGGGCGAAACTGTAAAAGCCGGAGAAGTAATTGGTACCGTAGGTAATACGGGCGAACTCACCACAGGCCCACACCTTCATTTTGAATTGTGGCGAGATGGCTTTCCCGTAAACCCAACAAGTTTTATTGATTTTGATTAATTGCTTATGTCACTAAAGTCCGTTTCCGCTAAAATTTTCTCTAAAATTGTCGTACTCCGAATTAAAAAATGGGCCACAAATCCTGTTGAAACACAACAAAAAGTTTTTGAAAAACTAATTTCCAACGCAAAGAATACTGCTTTTGGAAAGGACCATAATTTTGAAAAGATTAATTCCTTCGAAGAATTTACAAAACACGTTCCAGTTCGCGATTACGAAGATTTGAAACCTTACGTTGACCGTGTGGTTTCTGGAGAAGAAAACGTGCTGTGGCACGGAAAACCGCTCTATTTTGCTAAGACTTCAGGTACCACCTCAGGTGCTAAATACATTCCGCTAACCAAGGAATCTATGCCCCATCATATTGAAGCCGCCCGAAATGCAATTCTGTGCTATATCAATGAAACCGGAAAAGCAGATTTTGTAGATGGCAAAATGATTTTTCTACAGGGAAGCCCAGAAATGCAGGAAAAGAACGGTATAAAAGTGGGCAGACTTTCGGGAATTGTAGCACATTTCGTGCCTGCCTATCTTCAAAAAAACCGTTTGCCAAGTTTAGAAACCAATTGCATCGACGATTGGGAAACCAAAGTAGATGCCATTGTTGAAGAAACCAAAAACGAAGATATGACCGTAATCAGTGGCATTCCCTCGTGGGTTCAGATGTATTTTGAAAAACTTCAAAAAAATACCGGAAAGAAGGTTGGTGATCTTTTCAAAAATTTCAACCTTTTTATTTACGGCGGAGTCAACTATGAACCCTATCGCGCCAAATTTGAAAATTTAATAGGAAGAAAAGTTGACAGCATCGAGCTGTTTCCCGCTAGTGAAGGGTTTTTCGCCTTCCAGGACAGTCAAAAGGAAAAGGGAATGTTATTGCTTTTGAATTCGGGAATTTTTTATGAATTCATTGAAGCTTCAACTTTTTTTGATGAAAACCCAAAACGGCTAACTATTGGCGAAGTAAAAACTGATATAAACTATGTAATGATAATTTCAACAAATGCGGGGCTTTGGGCTTACAATTTGGGCGATACCGTGCAGTTTACTTCAACCAAACCATACCGCGTCATGGTTTCGGGAAGAATAAAGCATTTTATTTCTGCTTTTGGCGAACACGTAATTGGTAAAGAGGTAGAGGAAGCGATGAACAAAGCGATGGCAAAATTCAATTTTTCCATTACTGAATTCACGGTTGCGCCGCATATTATTCCTTCCGAAGAAAATCTGCCATATCACGAATGGCTTGTAGAATTCGATAATATTCCAGATAGCCTTCAGCAAGTAGCTATTTTACTCGATGCTGAAATGCAGCAACAAAACTCGTATTACTTCGATTTAATTAAAGGAAAAGTATTGCAGCCACTAAAAATCACTACCCTTAAAAGAGATAGTTTTCAGCATTATATGAAATCTCAAGGCAAGTTGGGTGGGCAAAACAAAGTGCCACGTCTTGCTAATGACCGCAAAATCGCTGACGCTTTAATACAAATGCAGCCTCAAAATTAGTGTTATCTTTGCACCCAATGAATAAATTGAATTCACATACCCGTACTCGCGCGCAGGAAAGTACACAAGCTATTGAGCGATTGTATATAACCATGCGCCATCTTTTTAATCGTGGGTTTTACAAGCCTATGGGAGTTTCTGGAGAAACACTGCGCGAATCGTTACTAATGCTTCGTCCTGAAATTTATGGCTCCATAAAAGAAGACAAAATTGAATTGCAAGGCTTGCTTTACGTAATGGACCGTTTGCCGTATGGAATAGAGGAATGCAGGTTTATCAACTTAACCAGCGATGAAGGCTACAAAAACTCACATTTCGAACCAATAATTCCATTGAAACGCCGCAGAAACTGTTACCGCATAGATTCGGAACAGATGAATATTGAAATCACCCGCGGACGTTCAGAAATCTATGATATACTTACACACTTAACCTTCCTCTTCATCGAATCGCATAAGATTATGAAGCAGGTGCTCATCAACGAGAATGGCGAAGTGATCCGCGATTGGAAAAAACTGGAACAAGCAGTACTTAAAAAAGGCAAGCTTACGCAGGAAGAAAAAGAAGTAGCCTTAACGCACACTGCGAATTTCCTTGGAAGAACTTTTCAGGAAGTAAAAAATGTGTATCCATTTTTCGCAAGTGAAAAGAACGAGAACCGCTTCTTCAATATTATCTACTTTTTGGGAAAACTGGCTATCGATGAAATTATTGAAGACAATCAGCGTATAATTACCTTCAGTCCAGTGCTGCGCGAACGTTTAGGCCATCACATCCACGGAGAACTTTGGGCTTTTAACATAAAACAAACTTTACAGGAAAAAGGTTTATTGGAACGTCCAGTACATATTATAAGTGCAAATATGCACAGTGTAATGAATAGCCTTTATGGCCCAAAAGCATTACCTACTGAGTTTTCCAAGAAAAAACCGATGGAGGTTTTTGAAGCCCTAAGCAGTCCTATGAACTTAAAACTGCGTGAAAAAGTAACAAAAACCGCTTTGGCGGAAGGAATGATTTTCATTGAGGACCAGAGCGGAACTAATATTGATGTGCAAATAATCGATACCGCCAAAATTAAGCAGAGTGAATACACCGAAGGACTAAAAGAGCTTGAAGACTCAAAAAAACCTGTAATTGTTGTAATGGATTACGCCTTTGGCGAACAGGCATACGAAACTATGGACGAGCTTTTGAAACCTTTTGTAGATAATGATAAAAACCGCTATTTATTGAATGTAGTTTCTGTTTCTATAATGGGAAAAGCTGGAATTTTAGAAGGTGGAAAGGGCGATATTATGATTCCGTCAGCCCACGTTTTTGAAGGCACAGCAGATAATTACCCATTTAAAAATAAGTTGGATAAGTCACATTTTAAAGATGATGATGTAAATGTCTACACCGGAACAATGATTTCAGTTTTGGGAACCTCACTCCAAAATCGCGATGTGCTTAAGTTTTTCCACAATTCCACCTGGAACGTTATTGGGCTTGAGATGGAAGGTGCTCACTACCAAAAGGCAATTCAGGCAGCATCAAAAATACGCCGAAGTATTAGTCCGAAAGTTAAGGTTCGTTATGCTTATTACGCATCAGATAATCCATTGGAAACAGGAAGCACTTTGGCCTCGGGTGGATTGGGCACAACAGGTGTAAAACCTACCTATTTAATTACCGAAAAGATGTTAAAACAGATTTTAGACACTTCTAAAAATTAATTTTAATGAGTGATAAAGTACTGATTACCGGAGGCGCAGGATTCATTGGCTCCAATTATGTGGAATACGTCCTTGAAAATTGGGAAGACGAAATTTTCGTGCTGGACAAGCTTACCTATGCCGGAAATCTAAAGAATTTGGAAGCTGTTTCAGACAAAATCACCTTTATAAAAGGAGATATTTGTGATGTGGAATTCATTCAAAATTTATTTAAAAAATATCAATTTCAAAAAGTAGTTCACTTTGCCGCCGAAAGCCATGTGGATAATTCTATTTCTGGCCCATCAGAATTTATACACACAAATATCGTTGGCACCTTCAATTTGCTTCAAAGTGCCTATAAAACTTGGATGAGTGGCCCGAATGATATAAAAACTGAATTCAAAAACGCGCGTTTTCTGCATATTTCTACTGATGAAGTTTATGGCACCTTGGGCGAAACGGGTCTTTTTACGGAAGAAACGCCTTATGCACCCAACAGTCCGTACAGTGCTTCAAAAGCGTCTTCAGATTTTATTGTGCGCAGTTATTTTCATACATACGGTATGCCGGTTGTAACAACAAACTGTTCCAATAATTACGGACCCAATCAGCATAAAGAAAAATTGATCCCAACCATTATTCGGAAAGCAATTTCGGGGGAAGCTATCCCAATTTATGGCGATGGAAAAAACGTTCGGGATTGGCTCTATGTAATGGACCATTGTAGCGGTATTTATTTGGCTTTGGAAGATGGAAAACTAGGCGAGACCTATAATATAGGAGGTCGCAATGAGCGTGAAAATCTTTATATTGCAAATGTTATCTGTGAATTTCTGGACGAAATGCTTCCGAAGAAAACTTCTTATAAAGAGCAAATAACTTTTGTGAAAGACCGTCCTGGACACGATTTTAGATACGCCATTGACGCTTCAAAAATAGAAGAAGAATTGAGCTGGAAAGCGAAGGAGAATTTCGAAACTGGCATTCAGAAAACCATTGCTTGGTATTTGGAAAATAGAGATAGATTATAATTTAAGCCACGAATTCACGAATATTTATGCATAAGTATTCGTGAATTCATGGTAAAACAACAACGCATGAAAGGAATAATTTTAGCAGGAGGCTCAGGCACACGATTGCACCCTATCACTTTAGCAGTAAGCAAGCAATTAATGCCCGTTTATGACAAACCGATGATTTATTATCCGCTGTCAACACTTATGTATGCTGGCATTAAGGATATTTTAATTATTTCCACACCACAGGATCTCCCACTTTTTAAACAACTTTTAGGTGATGGTAAAAAGCTTGGCTGCAACTTCGAATATGCAGAGCAAGCACACCCCAACGGACTAGCAGAAGCTTTTATTATTGGAAAGGAATTCATTGGAAATGAAAAGGTTGCATTAATACTAGGCGACAATATTTTTTATGGCTCTGGCTTGAAAGAGTTATTACAATCAAACAACAATCCCGATGGTGGCGTAATATACGCATATCACGTCTTGGATCCTGAACGCTATGGCGTTGTGGACTTTGATAAGAATGGGAAAGCTCTCTCCATAGAGGAAAAACCAAAAAATCCAAAATCAAATTATGCCGTTCCTGGAATTTATTTTTACGACAACAGTGTCGTGGAAATAGCCACAAATATAAAACCCAGTGAACGCGGTGAGCTGGAAATAACCGATATAAACAATGTGTATTTAAAAAAAGGAAAGCTCAACGTGAGCATACTCGATAAAGGCACGGCTTGGCTAGATACCGGCACCTTTGCTTCCTTGATGCAAGCAGCACAATTTGTTGAGGTTATTGAAGAAAGACAAGGCTTAAAAATTGGCGCCATTGAAGAAGCGGCTTATGAAATGGGCTATATTTCAAAAGAACAATTAGTAGCTTTGGCCGAACCTTTGCTGAAAAGCGGCTATGGAAAACATTTACTTCAACTAGACTAAACTTGGAACTACAAAAAACTATTTTAAAAGATTGCTTTATACTAAAACCGAACGTTTTTAAGGACGAACGTGGGCTTTTTTATGAAACCTACAATCAAAATGTATTTGAGAAAACTACAGGATTGAAAGTTGATTTTGTACAGGACAACCAATCTGTATCATCAAAAGGTACGTTGCGCGGACTTCATTTTCAAAATGGTGAAATGGCGCAGGCCAAGTTGGTTCGCGTTGTTAGAGGAAGTGTTATGGACGTCGTGATTGATATTCGGAAAAATTCCGAAACTTTTGGAAAATCTTTCTCAATTGTTTTAGATGATGTTGAGCATCTTCAACTTTTTGTGCCACGAGGTTTTGCGCATGGATTTATTACACTTTCGCAACAATCGATTTTTTCGTACAAATGCGATAATTATTATGATAAAGCTTCCGAAAGCGGAATCATTTATAATGACGCAACCTTAGGGTTGGATTGGCATCTTCCAGAGGAAGAATTTATTATTTCAGAAAAAGATTTGGAACTTCCCACTTTTGAGGAAGCTGTTTCATGAAGAAAATACTGGTAACAGGCGCAAACGGACAATTGGGAAGATGCATAAATGATGCAGCAGCCGAATTTCCCGACCTTGAATTTGTCTTTGTTCCAAAAGAAAAACTTGACATTCAAGAGGCGAACTCTTTAAAGGATTTCTTTAGAAAAAACCATTTTTCACATTGTATTAATACTGCTGCATATACCAACGTTGAAAAAGCGGAAAGCGAAAGTGATAAAGCATTTGCTATCAATTCAGAAGCAGTGAAGAATTTGGCTGAAACCTGCAAGGAAAACGACGTTGTTCTGTTTCATATTTCCACTGACTACGTTTTTGACGGAACAAAAAAATCTCCTTATTTGGAAACCGATTTAACAAACCCAATTAATGTTTATGGGGCTTCAAAGCTTAAAGGAGAAAACTATATTCAAAAAATCAGTAATAAATTCTTCATATTTCGCACTTCTTGGCTCTATTCCCAATACGGGCATAATTTTTTAAAAACTATCTTGAAATACGCCGAAGAGGGAAAACCGTTAACCATTACCACTGAGCAAACGGGAACTCCTACAAATGCAAATGATTTGGCCAGAGCACTATTACAGGTAATTGCACAAGATTCAAAAGATTACGGCGTTTATCATTACAGCAACAGCGGTGAAACCACTTGGTTTGGCTTTGCCGAAGAGATACTCCGGCAAACCAAAAAATTAAAAGATACAAATCTTGCAAAAACCAACCATTACCGTACTTTTGCCGCAAGGCCAGAATATAGTGTGTTGGATAACACAAAGGCACAGAATAAGTTAAAATTAAAATATATAGATTGGCGAGAAAGCTTACAATCTGTATTAGAAAAGACAGTCATTAATTTATAAAACAGTTATTATGGCACAGCAGAGTTCAGAAGAAATTGATTTAGGGTATCTTTTTAAGAAATCTAACGATTTTTTTAAAAGTATTATTAGAGGACTTTTTCTTATCCTGGCATTTTTCAGAAAGTTCTACATTATTATTCTTGTTCTCGTATTAGTTGGCTTTGCCTATGGTTATTATAAGGATTCCAACTCTGTGACGACTTACAATAATGAAATTATTGTTATTCCAAATTTTGAAAGTGTTGATTATTTATATGATAAAGTGGAGGTCATCAACAACAAGATTGCTAGTGGGGATACACTTTATCTTCAAAATGTATTGGATACCAATTTCCGTAAATTAAACAGTATTAAATTAGAGCCTATTGTTGATATATATAATTTTGTATCAAAATCTTATAGAAATTATGATGTCTTGCGGTTAATAGCCGAAAAGCAGGATTTTTCAGAGTATACAGAGGATCTTTCTACGAGTAAATATTATAAATATCACAGAATGGATGTTTCAACCACTGGTAAAGAATCATCTGAAAAAATAATTGAGGATTTACTTATCTTTTTAAATAATAATGAACATTTTAGAAAATATCAGGATGTATATGTAGAAAATAACAAATTCGAGATACAAGAGCATTATAATATGATATCTCAAATAGATTCTTTGTTGAGAGCAAATTCAAGGATAAATAATATTGCTTCGAATGTCTTCATAAACAATACCACAGATTTATTTAATTTAATAGATAGAAAAAGACAATTGGTAGAAAATCTTGTTCAGCTTAAAACAGAAGAAATCGATTTTAAATTACCCATAAAGAAAGTTAGCGGTGATTACAATTTGGAATCAAAAAAATTCTTCTCAATTTCGAATAAAATCAAATATCCTTTAATTTTTGTTTTTCTTTTTTCACTTGTATTTTTTATTATATATATATTCAAAAAGCTCAATAGATATGGACATTCTCATTAATAGCCTTTTTTGGAATTGTATGGAATAAAATATTTGTTGCAAAGAAAACTTAATGAAAATAAAAATTTTAATCGTTTTTGGAACGAGACCCGAGGCTATAAAAATGGCTCCTTTGGTTCTCAAGTTTTTGGGGAATCATAATTTTGAAACCAAGGTTTGTGTGACCGCCCAGCATCGTGAAATGCTAGATCAAGTATTGGATTTCTTTGAAATAATTCCCGATTTCGATTTGGACTTAATGAAACCAAATCAAAATCTTTACTCATTAACTGCAACAATAATTGAGAGCATGAAACCGGTTTTAGATGAGCTAAAGCCTGATTATGTATATGTTCATGGGGACACAACAACTTCAATGGCAGTGGGCATTGCAGCTTTTTACAGTGGCGCAAAAATATGTCATGTTGAAGCTGGACTGCGTACATTTAACAGGCAATATCCTTTTCCAGAAGAATTCAATAGACAGCTTACTGGAAAAATTGCTGATTATCATTTTGCACCTACCATTCTTTCCAAAGAAAATCTTTTGGCTGAAAATATCCATGAGGAAAATATCCTTGTAACTGGAAATACAGTGATTGATGCCCTTCTTTATGGAATTGAAAAAGTAAATTCTGAAAACTTTAAGGATGGGGAAATTGAGAATTTAAAAACTTTCCTAGACTTTCAAAAAAGGATCATTCTTGTAACTGGACATAGAAGGGAAAACCATGGCGAGGGACTTATAAATATTTGCGACGCTCTGAAGACAATAGCACAAAATCACCTAGACGTGCAGATAATTTACCCTGTCCATTTAAATCCAAATGTAGTTGGACCAGTAAACGAATTACTTGGCGGAATTGAAAATATACATTTAGTGTCCCCGTTAGCGTATCCTGCGTTTATTTGGTTAATGGAAAAATCATATTTAATCATTACGGATAGTGGCGGAATTCAAGAAGAGGCTCCGAGTTTAGGCAAGCCTGTTTTGGTTACTAGAACCACTACGGAGCGTCCTGAGGCTGTTAATGAAGGTACGGTAATTTTAGTGGGAACCGATTCAAATAAAATTAGTGAAGAAACTGAAAAATTACTGAACAATTCAGAATACTATAACGGTATGAGTATGTTGCATAATCCTTATGGTGATGGAAAAGCAACAGAAAGAATCGTAAATTTTATCGAAAAATTATAAAATGGAAAACAAACCCACAGTGGTTATGATGGGGCTTGGTTATATTGGCCTTCCCACCGCAGCACTGATAGCGAGTAAAAAATTAAATGTTACAGGTGTAGATATTTCGCATCGTGTAGTAAATACAATAAACGAAGGCAAAATCCACATAGTAGAACCAGATCTTGATGGCTTAGTTCATCATGTGGTGAAGCAAGGCTATCTCCAGGCTTCAACAAAGCCGATAGCGGCAGATGTTTATTTGATCGCTGTTCCAACACCCTTTAAGGAAAACCATATGCCAGACCTCTCTTTTGTTGAAAGCGCGGTTAAAAGTATTATTACTACCCTTCAAAAAGGAGCATTGGTTATTTTGGAATCTACTAGCCCAGTTGGAACAACCCATAAAATTCAAGAAATAATTTTTAAGGAACGCCCCGACCTAAAAGGTGAAATCTATATTGCATATTGCCCAGAACGTGTGTTACCTGGTAACGTAATCTACGAATTGGAACAAAACGATCGTGTAATAGGTGGAATTGACGAGGCTTCTACGGAAAAGGCAGTTTGGTTTTATAAACATTTCGTTAAAGGTGAACTTCACAAAACAAATTCACAAACCGCTGAAATGTGCAAATTGGTGGAAAACTCATCACGCGATGTGCAGATAGCTTTTGCCAATGAACTCTCAATGATTTGTGATAAAGCAAACATAGATGTGTGGAAATTGATTCGTTTGGCAAACAAGCACCCACGCGTAAACATTCTTCAGCCAGGAACAGGTGTTGGCGGCCACTGTATAGCCGTGGATCCTTGGTTTATAGTTTCGGAATTTCCAGAAGAATCTAAAATAATCCGTTCTGCGCGCGAAATCAATAATTATAAAACAGAATGGGTTATTGAAAAAGTGAAAAATGCCGCCCTCCAATTTAAGATTGATAATGGAAGAGGTGCCGTCATTTCTTGCATGGGCCTTGCCTTTAAACCTAATATTGATGATTTACGCGAGTCACCTGCCCTTCATGTTGCTGAACAATTGCAAAAAGATGGATTCAATGTTTTATTCATTGAGCCAAATTTAAACAAATACCCAAAATACAATTTAACGTCACTAAATGATGTGAGAGAAAAGACCGATATTATTGTTTTTCTCGTTGCCCACAAAGAATTTATGGCAATGGAGATAGATGGAAATATAAAAATTTTGGATTTTTGTGGGGTAAGAAATCAATCCCAAAATTAATGAAAAACTAAAAGTGCTATGAAAACCGTTTTTTCTAGGATGGCCATATTTGTCACTATATTGTTTTTTGCTACTTCTTGTGAGAACCGTACATTACAGGAAAATCTTAATACGGGCTTACTACATTACAAAAAGGTAAGATTTATAAACAGAGGTTTTATAGATGGTTATGGAATAGAAAAAATTGCTTTTTTCAAAGAGCAAGACTCCAATTATACTTTTGTCTTAAAAATGTATGACAATGCAGTAAATGACACAGTGGAAAAGTATAGGCTTGGCATTGTTTTTTTTCCTGAAGGCGACACGCTTGCGCCATTCTCAAAGTGGTGGTTTATGGAACCTACAATGAAGAAGGTAGGGAAATATAAATATGTAATTGAAAAAGTTTTTCTGCCTTATCAAAAGTTAGACAGCATAAGGCTGTTTTTAACAGATAGGAAGGGTTATAATGGGGTTAAAGGAAATGTACTTAATTTGAAAAACCTCAGGTTATAAGGAAAGATATTTTAAGAATGTTTTTTCTAATCCTTTACTAATATTAAAGACTTGGTCATCAACGCAATTTTTTCATCATAAATTTTAGCCTCAGGAAAGAGTTTTTTCAACTCTTTTCTTGAAAGCAGATCACAACCTTCCACAGCTGTTTTGGCATCTTCATAATCCGTTTTTTTCTCATACCAGCCCAATTTGAAGTTCTGCACCAGTTTTATACGTATAGATTTTGGAAACCATTGAAAAAATGGTGTCAAAAAATGTGGTTCAACTGGAAACCAATAATTGGGCGTCTGTAAATAATATTTTTCCGCTACCCGTTTAGTTTCTTCAGCAAACTGTACTTTTCGCTCCCAAGTATCCCCCACGTGTTCTATAACAGAATTTGAGTGTGAAATATGAAATGATTTGTCGTGTATTCCAACTAGATTACATCCATCGCCATCTATAAAGGTAAAAAGCTCATCATCCTCAAACATTGCTGTGGTATCCGGAAGATTTACAGCAGTAATATGCACATTTTTTGAAATTAAAAAATCTGTTGGAATTATTTTCCAATAAGTTTTGGTTCCACCTATATCGATGATATTTACTTTTCCATATTCAGCATAACAGTCATTTATCATTTTAATTATACGCGCTGAACGTTTTTTTCTCATTTTGAATGCAAAGGATTTTTCAGACTTGTAATTTATAAGTTTTTTAGCTATAAAATTTGTTATGGACATAGAGTGATATTAAATATTTGGCTAAAATACTCAAAAATATATATTATAGTTTCAGAACATCTGAATAAGTAAAATGATTTTTTAAATCATATTTAAGATATATGCTTTAAAAATTTAAAAGACTATTTTTGCATCTCTGCAAACCTTCTTGGATGTCAAGCGTTTTTTTAAAGAATTTATTTTTCAATAATATTTCACAAGGGCTGCAATTTGGCTCTCGCTGGTTTTTCAATTTAATATTGATAACCGTACTTTCAGATGTCAATTTTGGTATTTTTGCCTATGCAATAGCACTATCAAATATTCTAATCCCAATTTTACCATTTGGAAGCCCAGTATATTTAATAGGATTTGTCTCCCCAAAAAATAAAAATCTAATACTTGCAGATTCTTTAGCCATACTAATTTCATTTTCGCTTGTGGCTTTGTTCTTATATGTATGTTTGCTTCCCTTTAAAATTGAATATTACCACGTTCTTTTCTACGGTTTAATTTTAGGATTTCTTTATGCACTCAATACCATATTGTATTTTTATTTTAAAAGCTTGGGTAAATTTCTGGAGGAAATCAAGGCATCCTTCCTATCATTCATATTGATTTTAATTTTTATTGGTTACAATTTCTTTTTTCAGAATAAAATAACTGATGTTACTCTCATTTTAGTTTTACTGATATTTATTAATCTTTGTGTTACACTTTATCTTTTTCTTTTTAGCAAGTATATAAATGTTAGAAAAATATTTCAAAACCTAAAGCAATCATTTCAAAATCTTCCAAACTTGATAAAAGCCAGAATGTATTTCGGTCTTCAAGAAATTATGGGTGCATCTTATTCTCAACTTGGTATGTTTGTTCTCTTCTATTTTTTAATAGAAGAACGTTACGCAGCTTATAGAAAAATGTTTATTATAATTGCACCAATATATTTACTGTCAGTAACATTTTCACAAGTATTGTTACACCATCTTAAAAATTATTACGGTAAATCTGTTATTATAGAATTTAGAAAATATCAGAAATATACTATTGTAGGAGCCATTATTGTAACAGCTCTTCTATATTTTTTCAGAGAATTTTTATTAGAGACTCTTGGAAAGTTAAATTTTACGGAAAACATTAATAATGCATTTATTATTGTTATAATCGTATGTTTCGTTCGCTTCCTCTATGGAAATTACGAAATGCTATTGGTTAAAATAGATAAACAAAAATCGAGATTTTGGATTATGTTAATTGCCGGTATTGCAAACGTTCTTAGTATAGTTATATTAGTGCCGAAATTCGATTTAATGGGTGCTGTATTTACGGACATTATTTCAAATTTAGTAGTTCTATTTGGTGTAATGATTATTTCAGAAAGAACAATAAGAAAGTCAACACAAATTGATTAAAAAAGAAAAATTCTATGTGCGGAATTCTTGGTGCAGTAAACAAACATTTTGATGAAAGTACACTTACTCTAATAAATCATCGAGGTCCAGATTCCCTTGGTGTTAAGAAATTTGAAGTTGGCACTCACAAAGTTCTGTTAGGGATGACTCGCTTGGCCATTGTTGATCTTTCAGAAGCTGGAAAGCAACCTATGATGTCTTCTTGCGGTAATTATGCCATTATTTTTAATGGTGAAATATACAACCATATGCAATTGAGAGAAAAATTGCTGGAAACTGAATTTAAAGGTCATTCAGACACTGAAACAGTGTTGTATTATTTAAAAAAATTCGGAATAGACGCTGTTAAGGATTTCAATGGTATATTCGGTTTCTCTTTTCTGGATATTTCTGCGAGAAAAATTTTTTTGGCCCGTGATATTTTTGGCGTAAAGCCTTTATACTATTTGGTTCGAGGTGAAAGTTTAGTTTTCTCTTCTGAAATAAGAACGATTAAAAATATTGAAAATCAAACATTATCTATAGACGAGGATAATCTAGCCACACTTCTTAAACTTCGTTACTTACCTTCTCCATTAACGTTATATGCTCAAATAAATAAAATTAAACCTGGGCATTATATTTCAGTAGATTTGGAAAATCCACATTTCGATATTATTGAGAAATACTTTGTTAAACCCCAGAAGAAACAAAATATTCCAATAGGATATCCCATAGTTGAAATGTATGGCAAATATTTGGATGAAGCTGTAAAAAGACAATTAATGGCTGATGTTGAAGTAGGTATATTGTTAAGTGGAGGAATTGATAGCGCCGTTATTGCCGCATTGGCGCAAAAAAATTCTAAAAAAAAACTTAAGGCATTTACAATTGGATTTGAAGGCGATTATGAAGAAGATGAAATAGAACAGGCCGAAAAAACAGCCGAGATATTAGGTCTTGAACATTATTCTAAAAAGATAAACTTTACTGATTTTTTATCTATCATTAAAGAAACTACACGCATAATTGAAGAACCTTTGGCTACAACTTCATCCATCCCCATGTATTTTCTGGCACAGATGGCTTCAAGCCATGTAAAAGTGGTTCTTACAGGGCAAGGTGCCGACGAACCTTTGGGAGGTTATCAAAAATATCAAGGAGAACTTATTTCTCAAAGAATTCCTCGTGGATTAATTAATCTTTCAAAGAAGATAATTCCGTATACAGGTATTAAAAGCGAGAAAATATTAAGAGCATCAAAATCACTTGGGGAGCCAGAGGATATTAAACGTTTCTTGAACGTTTCGTCACTTTTCTCGAATGATGAAATAGGAAGGCTTCTTAAAGTTGGTAATAGCAAAGCAAGTGGATTAATTGAGTATTTTTACAATCTGCTAGACCTTAAACAAAAAAAATATTCTGTAGAGCGAATGATGGCGCTGGACACCCGAATGAATCTTGCAGATGATCTTTTGCTTTATACAGATAAAATTTCGATGAATTTTTCTTTGGAATGTAGAGTCCCAATGCTGGATTTAGAATTGGTTAATTTTATAGAATCCTTACCTATCGATCAACGTATAAAAATTGGCAAATCCAAAATCATTCATAAAAAGTTTGCAAAAGAGATTTTACCTCTAGAAATAATAAATAGAAAAAAGATGGCATTTCAATCCCCTACAAATTTTTGGTTTAAAAAACATCATAAAGTTATAACGGAGCTACTTTTGGGGTCGAGCGCTTTTACCAATATTCTTGATGAAAAGGAAGTTAAAGCTATTATCAATCAACATATAGAAGGATATAATCGAGAAAAACAAATATTCTTGATGTTGAGCGTTTATTATTGGCTAGAATATTTTTAAATGTTTACAATTATTCAGAATATGGCAGATTCTATTTTCATATGTCGAAAATCGTTTAGAAACAGCAATTTAATACGTCAATTCCTTTCTCTAAATTAGTAATTTTGAAATCTCAATAAGCAACATTTAATTTTTTATTGAATTGTTGTTTGCATAAGATGAATTATGTTCAAAATAAAATATCTTGACAAGCTTATAATTTTTCTAATGTTTTGGCTCTTACCGGTCGATACATTGCACGGCTTCGTAATGCAGAAAGGAATTAATTTGCCAATAAGTATTGGCCAATTCTATAAATTTATTATTATTGTACTTCTACTGTTTCGGTTTTTATTTCGTCCTAAATCACTTTTTATTTCGGTTTTCTTCGTTTTAATTCTTATACTTCCTACTGTCTATCAAATTATTAAGCAAGGGGATGTTACTTTTCTTTTTTCCGATATAATTAAAATCTCTAAATACTTAGCCCCACTTTTTGCATTTCTCTTTTTTGTTGATTATATAAAGAGGGAGGGAGAACACGGTATAAAAATTCTTTTAAAACTTATTCAGTTTTCTTACATTATATTAATAGGAAACGTGTTTCTTAAGTATGTGGGGTTGGGGTATCCCATGTATGAATACGGGAATATTGGAAGTAAGGGATTTATATATGCGGGAAATGAAATTTCTGCACTCCTGGTTATATTAAGTGCCATAATTGCTTATGATTTATGGAGAAGAGGAGAAAATCTGAAATATTTTTTATTTTGGGGTCTAACGTTTTTCGCGGGGTTAACAGTAGGTTCAAAAACAGGGTCAATTGGAGTATTGGTAATTTTTTTGTTGATACCGTTAAAGCGCCCATCATTTAGAATCAGTTTAAAAAAAATATTATTTTTCTTTATATCTTTTTTTGCAATAATCCCCGCAGCACTATATTTTGCCTGGTTTTATATTCAAGATACACAGCTTTATATTAGACTGGACTATTTTTATAAAAAATCTGATTTTTTGACGTTTATATTATCAAACAGGAATGTTTTTTTCGAAAACGCACATAAAAATTATATTGAAGAGTACAGCTTATTAGAAAAAATTATTGGAATTGGACAAACAAATTATGAATCTTTAAATAATGGCCAAATAGTTGAAATCGATATGGCTGATATATTATTTTCACTGGGTATTTTTGGCTTAATTTATCTATTTGCTATTACGCTTTTTCTTTTAATTCAAGCTTTTCGTTTTTCGACAAACCGTAATTATACTTATTCAAAATTTGTTCTGTTAATGATTTTCGTATTATTTGGTATATCAGCCACAGCTGGGCATATATATAGTTCAGCTATGATAGCGGTTTTTATGGGATTACTTTTCGCTTTAATGTATTTTAAAAAAGATGTAAGTAATGAAGAATTAAATACTATCGACAGATGAAAATATTCCTAATATCAAATATGTATCCTTCCAAAACAGATCCACTGTTTGGCGTTTTTGTGAAAAATTTCAGAGAAGAACTTGAGAATAGAGGTGTAGATTTTGCCGCCGTTTCCGTGATTGAGGGGAAACGTTTTCACAGAATTCAAAAATTATTTACCTATTTAAAATATTATCTCTCTATTGCCTACAACTATATTTTCAAAAATTATAATTGTGTTTATGTTCATGTAATTACTCATAATTCTCCGATCATGGCCTTCCTTCTTTTAATTTTTGGCAAAAAGAAACCGCTCGTAATAAATGTACACGGGGATGATGTAATAAGCTCCAAGGGAAAAAAAATAGATAGGCTCAATAGGTTCGTTCTAAAAAAGGCTGACTTGATTGTTGTACCATCTTCATATTTTAAACAATTGGTAGTAGCCAATTATCCTTTCCTAAGAGCAAAGCGAATATTAGTGTCTCCATCAGCCGGCGTAGATATTGAAAAATTTTATCCTGTTCCCAGGGCAGAAAATACGATACCAATTATTGGGATGATTTCTAGAATAGATGCCGGAAAAGGGTGGGATATTTTTCTAGATGCGCTGGCAGTTTTAAAGAACGCAAATGTGGGTTTTATTTCTAAAATTGCTGGTCAAGGATTGGAGCAGCAGGCTATGCAAAAAAAAATCATCGATTTAAATCTAACAGATAATGTGTCCTTTTTAGGTCTCATTAAACAAGATAAATTGGTACACTTGTACAATGAATTGGACATAATGGTTTTTCCTACGCAGAAGTCTGAAAGCTTGGGTCTAGTTGGTTTAGAGGCAATGGCTTGCAAGGTTCCCGTAATTGGCAGTAACATTGCAGGATTAAAAACATATATAAGCCACACGGTAAATGGTTTCTTATTTTCACCGGGAGATGCGGGCGCGTTGGCGGAAAACATAATGAATTTTCTGGATCTTTCAGGTGTTGACAAGGATCAAATGCGCAATGCTGCATACCGCACAGCAAAAGATTATGAAAGTAAGATAGTTATGGACAACTTACATAAAAACCTGGAAAAATTATGTACAAAAAATTGACACTTGGTATTTATTATTTATTGATTTGTCATTTACCGCATTCGCGGTTTCTTTCTTTTACAAGTGCTATTCGTGTGTGGTACGTTTCTAGGATATTGAAACTGATGCCCTATGACAAAAACAGTAAAATTGAACATAATGTATATCTTTCAAATGGCATTGGTATTTCTATAGGCTATAATTGCCGTATAAATGAAAATGTTTTTATTCAGAAGGCTACTATAGGTAATAATGTTCTAATAGCTCCAAATGTTTCAATATTAAGCACATCACACCTTCATGAAAACACAGAAATTCCAATTGTGTTACAAGGTGATACCCTGCCAAACCCACCGTTTATTGCGGACAATGTTTGGATAGGCAGAAATGTTGTAATTATGCCTGGAATTAAAATTGGCGAAGGTTCAATTATTGGTGCTGGTGCAATTGTAACTAAAAACGTGGAGCCCTTCTCTATAATGGGAGGAGTGCCTGCCAAGTTGATAAAATCAAGGATATAAATTATCGATATTGTAAAAAATGAAAAACAAACTTAGTCTTATTAAAAACATCGTTTGTTTTTCAATGGCTTTTTTCCTACCCATCCATATTGGTATAAGTAACGTTTTCTTGGTGCTATTCTTTGTGGTGTCAACTTATCTTGTAATTACCGAAAAACGTTTTCATTCAATAAAAATTAGAGCACTCTACTTCTCACTTATTCCAATCGTTCTATTATACATTTTCGGACTATTTTTTTCTTTCCCTATTTTTAAAGGAATTGATATTATAGGAAGAAATATATCGTTTTTACTCTGTCCATTAATTTTCTCCTGGTTTAACAATCAAGAACTAACAAAAATTAGAAAAAGTTTGTATGGAGGACTTATTTTGGGCTCAATCCTATCTATCATTATTTTACTTATTAACAACTTTCTAAATTATTTTGCCACAAGGCCATTTTTAAAATTTGATGACGAAATATTTAATTACTATTATACCTATAATTATTTTACATCTTCCCTTGAAATACATCCCACCTATCTTGGTGTTTATTTTGTTATAGCATTAGTAATATTGATAAGAGATTTTTTTGGAAGAGGACAAATAAATTATTATTTAAAGATTATTGGAATTGTTATTCTTTCCGCAGGCATTCTATTTTTGAATTCAAGAATGGTTTATTTTCTTTTTTCCGTGGCTGTAATTGGTGCAATATTATATAGTGCAATATTGTTTTTTCGGAAAAGATACTATAAACAATTGTTGATACTGACAATAGTAAGTGTTTGTGGTATTTTCTTGAGTTTTAACTTAATTTCAAAAACTTTTATAGTATCACGCTTTACAGACGAACTTGCTTGGGAGCTTAGTGATCAAGTGGACACAAGTTATAACAATAAAAATGTTGTTGCAGATTCGCGAATTGCACGTTGGGCGACTGTGCTGAAAACTATTTCTGAAAAACCAATTTTTGGACACGGCACCCATTCTGAGAAAGATATTTTGGCAGCTGGTTATAAAAAAGATGGTTTGCTCATATCCTATAAAAATAGGTACGATGCCCATAATATTTATATGTCATTTGCAGTAGAATTTGGAATAGTTGGGCTTTTCATCCTTCTTTTTTATCTACTTTCAAATTTGTGGATAGCAATAAAAGCCAAGGATTTAGAATATGCATTTTTGATCTTTGCCATTATTTCAGTTGGCTGTTTTGAAAGTTACTTGAAAAATAACGCTGCAATTACATTTGTTGCTATGTTTGGGAGTATGCTTCTTTTTTACAATTTGGACAAAAATTCAAAAAATAAGGTCCGATGCAAATTAAAAAAATAAATGTTTTTTTTGAGTCACACCTGGCAGGCATCCTTTTTCTGCTTTTCTTTTTTTCCGAAGCTTACAGTAAATATTGTATTGTATACTCAGATGGAAAATCTCTAATTCCAGCAGCTATCAAATTTTTGGCAATTACCTTTTTTATTATTATGTGTATAAGGCCCTATCAAAACTTATTGCGTATAGTATCGTTGGGAGTTGTTTTTTGCGTTGGTCAATTATTTATTGATCAGGGGTTTACGACAAACATTTTATTGAGTTTTACAAAATTCATTTTCCCCATACTCCTATTTACTTATTTTCATATATATAAACAATCTGGTAGAAGTAGACAGCTATTTTTTTCAATTTTTGAATTAATTTTAATAATAAATTCAGTTTTAATAATAATGGGATTTCTGTTCGATATTCATTTATTCGACTCTTACAGAGGTGGGAGATTTGGATATAATGGTTTGATTATAAGCTCCTCAACGGCTTCTTATGTTTATACACTTACTCTTTTTTATCTCCTATTAAAATACAAATCTTTATTTTTTAAAAATTGGAGGAGCTTCCTAATATTGTTTTCATGTATTCTAATTGGAACAAAACTTCTTTATATCTCAATATTAGGAACTTTGTTTGTTTTCATTTTTTATTATGCCAATCTAAAAAGAATTCAAAAGCAAATATTCTTCCTTACTTTGGCGCTATTGGGTTTCATTTTTATTTATTTATTTTTCTTCCAGTATGGCACTTTCAACAAAATAAGAGAGCAGCAAGGTCTAATCTCTTCGGTTCTCTCCTTCCGTGACGATCTTTTATTTAATACAACAATACCTTTTATACAGAATAATTGGAAGTGGCCGAATTATCTTTTTGGTGGAATACCAGATCTTTCATTACGTTCGCAAATGGGATTTATAGATGTATTTTTATTTTGGGGTATTCTTGGAGGAATTTTGTACTTATATTATTTTTGTAGAATTTACGTAACTTTTGCTCTGACCAAAAGCGTTTTATATTTTCTATTTATCTTAGTAATTGTAGTATTTTTGGCTGGAAATTTTTTCGAAAATGCTTCTGTGGCCATTTATTTATTAATATTAAAAGAGAGGCTGATTGATGATAGTACTTTTGCTCAAAAGAAAACTATAAATGAATAGAATCCAAATCCTAAACACCACCATAGACAACCTCTCCATGCAAGAAACCCTTGCTTTGGTACAGGAAAAAATAAAGACTGGTGAGCAGCTCCATCACGTAGTGGTGAATGCAGGAAAAGTTGTGGCTATGCAAAAGGATATTGAGCTGCGCCATGTTGTAAACCAATGCCATATTATCAATGCTGACGGCCAATCAGTTGTTTGGGCTTCACGCTTTTTAGGAAAACCACTTAAGGAACGCGTTGCCGGAATAGACTTAATGGCCAGCCTTGTGGAAATGGCACATAAAAACCACAATAAAATCTTTCTTTTCGGAGCAAAAGAAGAAGTGGTTAAAAACGTTGTCGAGAAATACTCTGAAATCTACAGTCCCGATATTATAGCTGGTTATCGCAATGGTTATTTTAACCCTTCCGAAGAGAAAGAAATTGCCCAACAGATTGCAGACAGCGGAACGCAAATGCTTTTCGTGGCAATCTCTTCCCCCATTAAAGAAAATTTTCTTTACAAATACCGCGACCTCCTTAAAAACGTAAACCTAATTATGGGCGTAGGCGGCAGTTTTGATGTGGTAGCCGGAAAAACAAAACGAGCGCCTTCTTGGATGCAAAACGCCGGGCTGGAATGGTTCTATCGCTTTGCCCAAGAGCCAAAACGCATGTGGAAACGCTATTTGGTGGGAAATTCAAAATTTATCTTTTTAGTTCTTAAAGAAAGATTTTCTAAATAAACTACTTTAGTTTTTAACCGAAACTTAGCTGCCCGATTGCAAACAATACAATAATTGTCTTGTACTTGTCTTGTCATAAAAAGGCCAGTCGCAGATACTCCATAGATAAGCCACGGATAAGCCATAGATGGTTCATTAAAACGTAAGAAAAACCCCCTTTTTTCCTACAAATATAAAACAGTCCAATTAGGACAATCAATTTAGTTTAACCAGACAGATCACATGGGTAATATCTACTTGATCAAAAGAGGGTTTTTTAACAATAGTTTTTTATCTTCCCCTAAAATTTATCAGACTTCCATTTTATCATGAGGATACTGCTCTCCGCCATATACCCCTATGCTTTTTTGCTGCTCTACCTCATTATTCCTTTTGACAATTACATAAGGGCGTTGCCAAACATACTAATGGCAATTTTAGTAGTCGCCTTTCCTTTTATTGTAAAAAAAGAAGATTTCAAAAAACTGAAATCACTACCCATCGCCATATTTTTGATCCTTTTTGCATATCTATTGATTGATTCGTTCAGTAGCGGAAGACTCTTAGAGGATTTCAATATCATTAAAAAAATAATGATTGCCGCTGGTCTCGCCATACTTTACATACCAGTGGCAGATGCAAAGAAAATTAACGGTGCCATTATATTTTCATCCCTAGCAGCTATCCTTTTTTCGGTCTATAATTTTGTACTTATAACCGATGCCACGGGAGGTTTTGCTCTTGGCGACTCTCCACAGGTTATAGAATCACTGTTGATAGATAGACTGTACTTGGGGCTGCTCTGCACCTTCAGTATTTTGATTTCCTTTCAAGGAATTCAGAAAAAATACCATCCAAATAACAATTATTATTTAGCAAACATTCTAATTAATGCGCTCTTTATAATTTTAATCGCTTCAAAAATTGCCGTCGTTTCGTTGTTCATTTTATTGTTGATTAAACAGTTTTATGGTCAACGGAAAATTTGGAAAATTTTAATTGCCGCATTCGCAATAACTGCGGTCGTGGGACTGTTTTTTGTTATTAGAAACGAACAAAGCATTCAATCCAGTCAAAAAGAAAATCTCAAAAACCCTCCGGCCTTTATTGAAAACTCAATGACTTATGAATTAAGGGCAGTGGTATGGAATTGCGCACAAACCATAATTAATGAAGATGGCTTTACTCTAACAGGAATTGGGTTTGACGCTACTAAAGATGAATTGGTTGCTTGTTATAAAACTCAAATTTCCGATATAGAGAAAAGTGAAAAATTTGTTTCCAAACGTTATAATACCCACAACCAGTTTTTAGATTTCTATTTAAGTGCGGGCTTTATTGCACTTTTTATTTTTTTGGCTTTTGTAGTTGTCAGCTTTATTACAAACCGAAAACAATTTTTCCCCACCGCTATGTTAGCAATATTGCTGATGTATTGTATGGTTGAAAATTTATTTCACAGACAGATTGGAGCTTATTATGTAGGGTTCATTTTGATTGTACTAATAACAAGTGCCAAACCAGCGGAAAACAACAGTTTAAAATAGATATAAAAAGAATTGCAAATTGTACTTTTGCAATCGTTAATTTAAAAAAAATACCGCCGCAGTTATCCTGAATAAAGTTCCCAGAACGGGAGATGAAGGGACAACGAAAAGCGGGAGACGAATATGAAAATTTCAGTAATAGGAACAGGCTACGTAGGCTTAGTAACAGGAACCTGTTTGGCAGAAACAGGAAATGAAGTAGTTTGTGTAGACATTGATAAGGCTAAGGTAGAAAAAATGCGAAACGGTGTGGTGCCAATCTATGAGCCACATTTGGACGTTCTTTTTGAAAGAAACATTAAAGCAAATCGTTTAAGATTTACAACTTCATTGGAAGAAGGTTTAGAGCACGGCGAAATTATTTTTTTAGCGCTCCCCACCCCAGAGGATGAAGATGGATCTGCAGACCTTTCCTATGTATTGAATGTTTCCGAAGAGATTGGGATTAAAATAAAAAATTATAAAGTAATAGTAGATAAAAGTACCGTACCAGTGGGTACTTCAGAAAAAGTACACAGCGTAATCGCCAAAAATGCTTCCTGTGATTTTGATGTGGTCTCAAACCCAGAGTTTCTTCGCGAAGGTTTTGCTGTGGACGATTTTTTGAAACCTGAGCGTATAATTATTGGCTCGAGCAGTGAAAAAGCAACCGAGCTAATGAAAAGACTATACAGCCCTTTTGTGCGCTCCGGCAATCCAATTATAGTAATGGACGAAAAATCTGCCGAGCTTACTAAATACGCGGCAAATGCGTTCTTAGCAACCAAAATTACTTTTATGAACGAGATAGCAAACTATTGCGAAAAAGTTGGCGCAGATGTAGATATGGTTCGCGCAGGAATTGGTACAGACAGTCGTATAGGTAAGCGTTTCCTTTTCCCAGGAATTGGTTATGGAGGCTCTTGCTTCCCTAAAGACGTGAAAGCACTTCAGAAAGCTGGCAAGAATGTAAACTACGATTTCAAGATTTTGAATTCTGTAATTGAAATCAATTCGGCCCAAAAAACAGTTTTACTTCCGAAAATTGACAATTATTTCAAAAATGATTTAAAGGGAAAAACAATCGCTATTTGGGGATTGGCCTTTAAGCCTGAAACAGACGATATTCGTGAAGCCCCATCTATCGATATTATGGAAGCCTTACTTCAAAAAGGCACAAAACTTCAAGTTTTTGATCCCGAGGCAATGCCAAATATCAAAAAAAGATTTGGAGATAAATTAAATTATTCCCAATCAATGTACGCCGCACTTGAAGGTGCTGATGCGCTTGTAATCTGCACGGAATGGAGCATTTTCCGGACTCCAGATTACGGCAAATTAAAAGAACTCTTGAAAAATCCAGTTGTTTTTGACGGAAGAAATCTATACAATGTGAATGATATGGAAACAGAAGGATTTACTTATGTTTCTGTTGGAAGAAAGCCAGTGAACTTATGAAGAAACGCGTTTTAATTACCGGTGCGGCTGGATTTTTAGGCTCGCACCTTTGCGATAAATTTATTGCCGAAGATTTCCACGTTATTGCGATGGACAATCTGATTACAGGCGATCTTAAGAATATTCAACATCTTTTTAAACTGCCCGAATTTGAGTTCTACCATCACGACGTCACCAAATTTGTGCACGTTCCCGGAAAAGTAGACTACATACTTCATTTCGCTTCACCAGCAAGCCCAATAGATTATTTAAAAATACCAATCCAAACCCTAAAAGTTGGTTCTTTGGGAACGCACAATCTTCTTGGTTTGGCACGAGAAAAAAATGCAAGAATCCTGATTGCCTCTACTTCTGAAGTTTATGGAGATCCACAGGTTCATCCACAAACCGAAGAATATTACGGAAACGTAAACACAATAGGTCCCCGGGGGGTTTATGATGAGGCAAAGCGCTTTCAGGAATCCATCACGATGGCCTATCACAGATTCCACGGGCTCGAAACCCGCATTGCCCGTATCTTTAATACTTACGGCCCACGTATGCGTCTTAACGATGGTCGTGTTATTCCTGCTTTTATCGGTCAGTCACTTCGGGGTGAAGATCTAACAGTCTTTGGCGATGGTTCGCAAACACGGTCCTTTTGTTATGTTGATGATGAGATTGAGGGCTTGTACCGTTTATTGATGAGCGATTATGCTCTGCCCGTAAATATTGGCAATCCAGAGGAAATAACTATTCTTGATTTTGCGGAGGAAATTATTAAATTAACAGGCACAGAGCAGAAAATAATATTTAAGCCATTGCCGCAGGACGACCCAATGCAACGTGAACCAGATATTACCAAAGCAAGGGAAATATTGGGATGGGAACCTAAAGTATCTAGGGAAGAAGGTATGAAAAAGACATTTGAATACTTTAAGAACCTATCAAAAGAAGAGCTTTTTAAAAGTGAACATAAAGATTTCTCAAAACACAACAGATAAGTAAGAATGTTTAAAAGCGGAAGATATTCAGGATTGTTGCGGCCTATTTCCTATGGAATAGATCTCTTCTTTGTCTATTATTTTGCTTTTGAATTTTTTGCCAAACCTTTTCCGTTTTTCAATTACATTATTTATTTAACCGTTGCTTGGTTACTGCTCTCGCTACGTTCGGGGTTTTATGAAATTTATCGTTTCACCCACATTTCCAAAATTATGTCGTTGATTGGCAAACAAGGTGTAGTTTTTGTTTTGATTGTTTTCTCCTTTTTTGGCTTTTATAATAATTTAGAAACCTCCGCATCTACTATATTCAATTACATTCTTTTGGTGTTGCTGTGCATTGCCATTGTAAAATTCGGCATTTATTACCTATTGAAAAAATACAGATTACACTTAGGTGGAAATGTTCGGAAAGTGGTTATTATCGGCCTGAACCAAAAGACGGATCTGTTGCGCAAGTTTTTTACGACTAATCCGGTGTATGGGTACAAATTGTACAAAACCTTCGACTTAAAAGGGCCAAATAGTGTAACCATACAGGAATGCATGGACTATATCTTACAAGAAGAAATAGATGAAGTATATTCTTCTGTAGCCGAAATTGGCAATAAGGATTTGATCAAGCTCATGGATTTCGCGGATAACAACCTAAAAATCCTGAAATTCCTACCCGACAACAAAGAGATTTATAGTAAGAAACTGGACTTTACCTATTACGGTGTACTGCCAATACTTTCCATGCGCAAAATACCAATGGATGAACCTTTCAACAAGTTTTTAAAGCGAAGTTTTGACATTGTACTGTCGTTGATGATTATTATAGGCATTTTGTCTTGGCTCACGCCACTTCTTGGTATCTTGATAAAATTGGAGTCCAAGGGTCCTGTTTTCTTTAAACAAAAACGCAATGGTTTGGACTACCAAGAATTTTATTGCTATAAGTTTAGATCAATGAAGCCAAACCCCATGGCGCATCTTCATCAAATTTCAAAAGGAGATATTCGCGTTACCAGGGTAGGAAGAATAATCCGAAAAACCAGTATTGATGAATTGCCACAGTTTATAAATGTTTTAAAGGGAGATATGTCCGTTGTGGGGCCACGTCCGCATATGGTAAGCCACACACATATGTATGCGGAACGAATAGATAAATTTATGGTGCGCCATTTCATCAAACCAGGGATTACTGGATTGGCTCAGGTAAGTGGTTTTCGTGGCGAGGTAGAAGATGATAACCATATTATAAGCAGAGTTAAATACGACATTTTTTATCTGGAAAACTGGAGTCTCTTCCTCGATATTAAAATTGTGTTCCAAACTGTATTTAACGCGCTTCGCGGCGAGGAGAAAGCATACTAAACACTTTCAATTGAATTGATGAATGCTTCAAACTGCTCACTGAAATTAAAAGCAGAAATGGAGTTCTCTTGAACCGTTTTTTTTGGAAATCGCTTTAATTCCTCTTCAGAAACTGTGTCTATAAATCCTTGTAGTGCTTTAAAATTATTTACGGGCAAAACCCATCCTAGCGATTCTTTCTTAACAATATGGCCACCTTCTCCACCTGCAAAATAAAGTACAGGCAGCCCCAAACGTGTATATTCAAAGATTTTTGATGGAACCGAACCATAAATTCGTTTTATCAATGGAATGAAGGCAATGTTATAATTTTGCAACGCTGTATGTAATTTCTCCCGGTCCAACTCACCATAAAAAAACACGTTCTGCTTTTGTAAATTTTGAAGTTTTTCAGCTTCGGGTCCGGCGCCATAGATGTGAAGACTTACGTTCCTTGGAAATATAACTTGTTGGCAGATTTCAAAAATACCCTGCGCCACCCCCAATAAACCTGCGTAAACTATTTTAATTTCTTCAGAAGTAGATAGTTCTGTGATTACAGGTGTTGCGATATTTGGAACGTTTCGATATAAAAAACTTGGTTTGTGTTTCTCATAATTCGAAATATGTTGAAGAATCTCATTAGACTGGCCCACAACCAAATCTGCGCTCCGATAACAATAGCGTTCCATTTTCAACAAGAGGGAATAATAGACACCTCTATTTAAAATCCCCATCTCTAATCCTGCCGAAGGCCAAAGATCTGAAACATTTAGAATGATTTTTTTTGAAAATAAACGCCCCAAACAAACGGCTGTAAAACCTATGAATACAGGTGAATATTGAATAAAAATCTTTTTTGGAGTTTTGTTAAATATAAAGAACAAAGCTAAGCTAATTGAAAATGACAACATGGACAGTAGCCGCACAAATTTGTTTGTAGAATTGCTGGGCCAAACCCACAATCGCTCTATTCTCCCGAATGAAACATTCTCCGAAAAAGAGAATATTCCTTTATAGCCTTCAAAGATTTTTCCGTTGGGGTAATTGGGCAAAGGGCACACTACCGTTACTGAATAGCCAGCTTTTCCCAGACCAATGGCAATACTTTGCAGACGGTTTGCTGCAGCGCCTTTTTCAGGTGGAAAATAATTTGTTATAAGAAGAATTTTTTTTTGCACCTATCCAGAAATTACGATTTTACCAAAGAAACAAACTGCTTCAGTTTACCACTTTCGCTTCTATCCAATTGCTCTTTCCTATGAAATATAAAAGTTAATCCGGACTCCAAAAATTGCTCAAGTGTTTTTGCAATAAAGCTCTTCTTTTCCTGAGTTAATGGCTCTTCACTTACATAATTAATTTTAAAAGTATCAATCTTTGTTTGAACCACTTTAAACTCTTTTATGTTTCCACTCTCTTCCATTATTTTTTTTGTGATAACATAAAAGGTCATTCCGGCTGCTTTCTTTCCGCTGGGAAGTATTGCAAAATCATTGGTTCTGCCGGTCAGTTTTTTTAGAATCGGTTTTTTGAAAGTGCTTTTTTCGCTAAAAGCTCCGTAATCGCCAATTTCATAACGTATAAATGGATGTGCTTTGTTGTGAAGGGATGTAACAATAATCCGTCCTTCTTCACCCAATGGGAGCGGTTTACCGTCTTCGTCCAAAATTTCCACAAAAAGTGTTTTGGAATCAACTTCCCATTCCCCATCAGGATTTGAAAATGCAATAACACCAGCTTCAGAGCAGCCGTATTCATTAACCACTGGGACGCCCAGCTGTTTTTCAAGCAGAACTTTATCATCTTCAAAAAGCATTTCGGAAGTTATAATACAAACTTTTAAAGTGGGACAAACAGTTTTTAAAATGATACTTTTTTCTTTCAAATATTTTGCGAAAAGCACAATACTGCTAGTGTAGCCGTTTATATAATCAAAGGGTTTTTGTTTGTAAACCTCCAACATTTCACCCAATGCTTTTTCAGAAAGATCGTTTATTGAAAATCGGTACCGTTTGGCCAAAAAATCTTTTAGCTGCACCGTTTTATTTTCAATGGTATCTAACGGAATTCCGTAATAACGCGCCTGCAGGGAGCTATTAAAATCTATTCCGTACCAGCCAAATCGTTCTATATGATACGCCCACGTTATAGCGTGGCTATATTTATCTTTTGCAAAACGGATGGGGTTACCACTGGAACCCGATGTTTTGTTTATGTAAACATCCTTTTCCGAAAAATCTATTGAAAGCCGCTCTTTTAGCGGAATTTGATAATCTGTTTTTTTCAAAATAGGAAGTGATTCCCAATTTGTAGAACCCTCACTTACTTTACTTTGATAAAAATTATTGTACTTTAAGTGATAATTTACAATCTCCGCCTTTTTCGCATTTAAAAATGCTTCGTAATCTGCTTCATTAATTGCAGAAATGTGAAGCAATTCGTCTTTGGCCCTTTTAATAGGAAACCGTTTCAGAAAAAGGGAAATATCGAAAAGTCTCAAAAGCCTATTATTTTAATATCGAAAACAAATTTTTCTGAAAGATTAATTCGCTTCAAATTAATTAGCGGTTCAAGGTACAAATTTACTGAAACTCAATTTCCGAAAGTTTTCATTTTAAACTTTCGGAAATTGCCAGTTGGAGAAATCCCGTTGAGGAGCACGACCTTTTATTTTTTATTACCTTGTTTTGGCATTAAAATGAATTATTTTTGACACCGAAACAAAACATTTCAAATATGAATATTCTCATCCTTGGCTCTGGCGGTCGCGAACATACTTTTGCCTATAAAATTTTACAGAGCAAACGCTGTAATAAACTTTTTGTAGCACCCGGAAATGCCGGTACTGCAACCATCGCAACAAATGTTGAATTAAAGGTAACAGATTTTGAAGCAGTGAAAAAATGTGTTGTTGAAAATACTATTGAAATGGTGATTGTTGGTCCCGAAGATCCATTGGTACAGGGAATAGCAGATTATTTTGCCGAAACTCCGGAATTGAAAAATGTGATGCTCATAGGGCCGTCAAAACGCGGTGCATTGCTGGAAGGCAGCAAACAGCGCGCAAAGGAGTTTATGATGCAGCACAACATCCCTACCGCCGCATATGAAACTTTTACTGTGGAATCTTTAGATGCTGGAAAAGTATTTTTAGATAGGCTGAATCCTCCATACGTTTTAAAAGCTGACGGATTGGCTGCCGGAAAGGGGGTTTTAATTTTAAACGATTTAAATGAAGCCAAAGAGGAACTTGAAAATATGCTTACCCACAGTAAGTTTGGTGAAGCAAGCTCTAAAGTAGTAATTGAAGAATTTCTGGACGGAATAGAGCTCAGCGTTTTTGTTTTGACTGATGGTAAAAACTACAAAATACTTCCCACAGCAAAAGACTATAAGCGCATCGGCGAAGGCGATAAAGGATTGAATACGGGCGGAATGGGTGCCGTATCGCCAGTACCTTTTGCAGATGAAGTTCTGATGAAAAAAATCGAGGAACGAATTGTTAAACCCACGGTGAACGGTCTTTCCGAAGAAAAAATTGATTACAAAGGGTTTGTTTTTATTGGCTTGATAAAAGTGAAAGGCGAACCTTATGTTATAGAGTACAATGTGCGTATGGGCGATCCTGAAACCGAGGTTGTCCTTCCACGTATCACAACAGATTTGGTAGATTTATTTGAAGCTACCTATCATCAAAAACTCGACGATTTCACTATTGAAATTGATGAAAGAGCCGCTACAACAATAATGCTCGTTTCTGGCGGCTATCCCGAAAGTTATGAGAAAGGAAAAGAGATTTCAGGTTTGGACAATGTGGAAGGGTCCATTGTTTTTCATGCAGGAACAAAAGCTGAAAACGGTAAAATTCTTACTAACGGTGGGCGTGTCTTGGCGGTGACTTCTTTGGATTATGATTTCAAAAAGGCACTAAAAAAATCCTATCAAAATATAGAAAAACTATCTTTTGACAGGATGCAGTATCGTAATGATATAGGTTTCGACCTTTAGAAAATCAAGGATTTTCGTCGAAAGTATAAGTGCTTTCCGTGCTTTCGTTGAAATTTTTCAGCTTGCTCAGCCAATAAATAAAAGCAGCAGCCCCAATAAGCAAAAATACCCAAGAGAAAATGTTTGCAAGCCACCAACTATCAATCTCCCTCAAAGCATCATAAGGGATAAAAAGAACATTTTCAAAAAGAGAAGCGATTCCTTCCCAAAAACCTTTCCAAGTCATATCTTTAATATTTAGAAAGCAAAAATATAAAATTACACCGTATGCTGACAAGCTTTTTTGGAAAATCTAACCCCATAAATTATTTGCTTCTTGGTGTTTTTATAATTGCGGGGTATTTATTGGGTGCAATTTCACACAGTGAAATTTTTATAACTCCGTCCCTTCTAGTGCTCCATTTGGCTTTTATAATTATTAGCGTCTTGAGTATGTTGCTTTTAGATTTTATAATCCGAAAAAACCATTTGACCAAAAACAATACTTACGCAATTCTTTTTTTTACTTGCTTTTTGGTAATGTTGCCTGTAGCTTTTCTTCAGCATACAATGCTTTTGGCGAATATTTTTCTTCTTCTGGCACTTCGGAGAATAATGAGTTTGCAAAGCGATAAAAATTCCGAAAGGAAAATCTTTGATGCTAGTCTTTGGATTAGCGTAGCCTCCTTATTTCATTTTTGGAGTCTTCTATTTTTTATCCCGCTTTGGATTGCAATCGTGCAAAAACCCAACTCAAATTACAAACAAATGTTGGTTCCCTTTACGGGTTTTTTTGCAGTTATAATTATTAATACCGCCTATCAATTAGTTACTAGCGATGGTTTTTCTTGGTTCTTGAATTGGAAAGATGATGTAAGTTTTGATTTTTCTGCTTATAACTCGGCTTCTATTTTAGTGCCGGTAACAATTATTCTGGCATTGTATATTTGGACTTCAGTTCACAGAATCCTGAAAATATCTGCACTGCCCTTAAAGGAAAAATCAAGCCACCTTCTGTTGCTTTATGTAAGTATTACTGCTTTGTTTATCACCCTGGGAGCTTCCGAAAAAACGGGTGCTGAGGTACTTTTTATTTTGGCTCCCGTTGCAATTATTAGTGCCAATTATATTGAAAGTTCGAACACGGAAATCTATCGCGAAAAAGATCCTACAGAGTTTTGGTTTAAAGAAACTATGCTTTGGATAGTCGTGCTGCTGCCTTTTGTATTTTTGTTAGTATGACTTTGAATTTGCAAAATATTGAAAACGAACTGAAGCAAAGACACCAATATTCCTATAAATGGTTTCGGAAACAGAACGACGCTTGGGACAACCACACAAACTTTATTTACCAAACGCCCAATTGGGAAAGCCTCATTCAGAAAATTGCCCTTCTAGCGGAAACGCATGCTTTTGAAAAGCATGAAATCTTTCAGTACGCCGCAAACCGATGGTACAATTTCTGGAGCGCGCAAGCCGTGGAACAGATTTTCACAGAAATAGAAGGCATTGAACCTGTATCTGAAACTAAAGATTCTGAAAAAGATTTCTATCTCCATGGAATACCTTTTGACCATAAAACATCGGTCTTTCCGAAGCAATTTCAAAAGACTTTTGAGTACGCCCAAAACCACAAAGCTGAATTAATTGAATGGCTTTACAGAAACCAAAGCACGCAGAAACGGCATCATTTCAAAAACCGTCTTTTCATTGTTGTTTATGATAAAAACGAGGAACACTGGAAACTGAAGGCCGAAATTTCAATGCTTAAAATAGCTATTGAAAAATATGTTGCGGGTTTTAAGAGCGAGCAGCTTCATTCCTTTACTTTTGTTGAGGGACAAACAACGTTAAGTGATGTTATTTGGGTTTTACGTTGAATATAATTCAGAACAAAAACACGTATTAATAAATATTTATTGCACGTGTGTTTGAATTTTATTATTTTTGAAATAATTTATAAATCAAGCACCAATGAACACCAAACTAACCCTTACTATAGAGCAAGAAGTCATTGAAAAAGCAAAGGCTTATGCAAAAGGAAAAGGCAGAAGTCTATCAGATCTTGTGGAGAATTATTTTAAAACAATCACCGCAAGCAATCAGCCAGATTATAAAGTTCACGGTTCAATTGCAGCGTCTTTATTGGGTAGTTTTCAAGAACCTGAAAATTTTGACTATAAAAAAGAATTGGAGAACGCCATCGCAGAAAAACACTTGAAAAATGGATAGTGTTTTATTGGATAGTGATGTGCTTTTAGACTTTTTGTTTGATAGAAAACCCTTTTCTTCGGAAGCTTTTCAAGTATTATCACTTTGTGAAAACCAAAAATTGAAAGCATATATAACCCCAGTAATTATAAGTAATCTATACTATATTTTAAGAAAACAAGCCACACACAAAATGGTAATTGAAAAGTTGAAACAATTGCTAACTATAATTGATGTGCTTTCCATGGATAAACAAACTGTACTTTCGGCAATCCATTCAGAATTTAAGGATTTTGAAGATGCACTTCAAAACTTTGCTGCTCAAAGCTCAGAAGAGATAAAAATTATTTTAACCCGAAATGGCAAAGATTTTAAAAAAAGCAAGCTCGCAATCCTTACTCCAGAAATGTTTTTAAATACACTTCCGAAGACTTAAAAGCAGACAAAAATTGAACTATATAGGCTCTAAACATAAACTCTCCAGCTTCATTTTTGAAACAGTTACCGAAATCTGCGGAAATGATCTTTCACAAAAAATATTCTGCGATCTTTTTGCAGGAACTGGAATTGTGGGCAGAAACTTCAAAACTCACGTAAAACAAGTAATTGCCAACGACGTAGAATATTACAGTTTCGTGCTGAACCGAAATTACATCGGCAATAATACTGCCTTAGAATTCGAAGATTTCTTAAATGAATTGAATTCTATCAACGGAAAAAAAGGTTTCATATTTCAGAATTATTCCGAAGCCGGAAAGGCGGGAAGAAACTATTTCACTTCAGAAAACGGACAGAAGATTGATGCCGTTCGTACCCAAATTGAAGCATGGAAAAAAACTTCAAAAATTACGGAAGACCAATATTATTTTCTATTAGCTTCCTTGCTGGAAAGCGCGGATAAAGTGGCGAATACCGCTTCCGTTTATGGCGCGTACTTAAAACATATAAAAACTTCGGCAGCAAAAAAATTGGTTATCAAACCTGCCGTTTTTCAGCAAACAGGAAACACCCATGAAGTTTTTCAGCAGGACAGCAATGCACTTATAAAGAAGATTGAAGGCGATATTCTGTATTTAGACCCACCATACAACGCCCGTCAATACGGCGCAAATTATCATTTGCTGAATACTATTGCAAAATATGATACCTTTGTACCTAAGGGAAAAACCGGCCTTCGCGATTACTATAAAAGCGATTGGTGCAAAACCGGCGAAGTACTTAAAAGTTTTGAGGAATTGATTGAAAATGCACACTTCAAATACATTTTTCTAAGTTATAATAACGAAGGATTAATGAGCCAAAAAGAAGTGCAAACGGTAATGGAACGCTTCGGAAAATACACGTTGAAAACAAAAAAATACCAACGTTTTAAAGCAGACAAAACCGAAAACAGAAACCACAAAGCTTCAGAAACTTTTGAATATTTGCACATTTTAGAAAAATAATCATTTCGGCTCCGCTCAATGACCCGATAATAACTGTCGGTGTCTGAGCGGAGCCGAAGACACAAAATAAAAAATATGTTCTCAGACAAAGCAAACAAAATCTTCGCAGAAGTAATAAACAAATACCACGAGGTAAATACCGTGGATCAGCCGTTTAGAAATCCATACAATAAGGACAGCGATTTAATAGAACACTTGTTGTACCGTAAATGCTGGATAGACACTGTGCAATGGCATTATGAAGATATTATCCGCGATCCGAATATAGATCCTGTTGGTGCTCTAAAATTAAAGCGGCAAATAGATGCTTCAAACCAAGACCGCACAGATATGGTTGAGTACATTGATAGTTATTTCCTCGAAAAATTTGAGGGAGCAAATGTAAAAGACGATGCTACAATTAATACGGAAAGCCCAGCTTGGGGAATTGATAGACTGTCAATTTTAGCGTTGAAGGTGTACCATATGAATGAAGAAGCAAACCGCATTGAAGCAAGTCAAGAACACCAAATAGCCTGTAAAGCAAAACTGAATATTTTGCTGGAACAACGTGTAGATTTGAGCACTGCAATCAATCAATTGCTGGACGATATTGCCCATGGCAGAAAATATATGAAAGTCTACAAGCAGATGAAAATGTATAATGACGATGAGTTGAATCCTGTGCTTCGCGGTAATAAAGCCCCATAACCCCAAATGGGGGAATATCAAGATGCCCAAAGCCACCCACATATTGGTAATCCGCCTTTCTGCAATGGGCGACGTGGCTATGACCGTTCCGGTAATTCGTGTTTTGGCGCAAACCTATCCCGATTTGAAAATTACCGTAATTTCCCGTTCTTTTTTCAAACCTTTTTTTGAAGGAATTGCCAACCTCAATTTTTTGGAAGCAGATGTTTACGGAAAGCACAAACGCCTCGGATTAATAAAACTTGCAAAGGAAGCTCAGGAACATGGCATTGATGCTGTGGCAGATCTTCACAACGTGCTACGTTCTAAAATTATTACGAAATATTTAAAATTTAAGGGATTTAAAACCGCAAGAATAAATAAAGGCAGAACAGAAAAAAGAGTATTGATTTCCTCCAAAGGAAAAAATATTTCACAATTAAAAACAACACATCAGCGCTATGCCGATGTTTTTGAAAAGCTCGGTTTTCCAATAGATTTAGAAAAATACGCTGCGCCACCAAAAAAAAGATTGACTCCAAAACTAAACGGACTTTTAGGAATTGAACAAAAAAAACTGATTGGCATCGCCCCATTCGCGGCGTATGAAAGTAAAATGTACCCGTTGGATTTAATGGCTGAACTAATCCGCAAATTAGACGAAACCGACAAATACAGAATTTTCCTTTTCGGTGGCGGAAAGAAAGAAATGGCGCAACTTCAGAAACTAGAAAATCCTTTTGCAAACGTTACTAACGTTGCTGCTAAACTCACTTTTGAAGAGGAACTCGCATTAATTTCAAACTTAGATTTAATGCTTTCTATGGATAGTGGTAATGGCCATTTGGCGGCAATGTACGGCGTACCAGTAGTTACACTTTGGGGCGTAACACATCCGTATGCGGGTTTTGTGCCCTTCAACCAGCCTGACACTAATCAACTTCTTGCCGATCATAAAAAATATCCACTAATTCCTACTTCTATTTATGGAAATAACTTTCCGAAAGGATATGAAGATGCTATGAAAACCATTTCTGTAGAAATTGTAATTTTGAAAATCAAGGAAGTTTTATCGTAAAAGCTTAATTTAATATCAAAGGCCCCAAGGTTTTTAAAACCTTGGGGCCTATTTATAAACGGTTGAGAATACCCCCTTCGGGGGTTAGGGGGATTTAAACATCATCATAATCCACAACCACTTTAGCAGTTGTTGGATGCGCTTGGCAAGTAAGTATCAAACCGTCTGCAATTTCAGCTTCGGTGAGAATTTGGTTTTTGCGCATTTCTGCTTTTCCTTCTTTCAAACGCGCGATGCAAGTACTACAAATACCACCTTGACAGGAATAGGGCGGATCTAAACCTTCATCCAGCGCCGCTTCAAGTATAGATTTGGTCTGCGGCATTTGGAAAGTTTCCTCTTCGTCATCTAGTGTTACAGTAACGCTTGTAAAACCATCGTGCATTTCAACCAAAAGCCCTTTTTCGGCAGTTGAAAAAAGTTCGTGGTGAATTTGCTTTGAATTGATTCCGTTGGATTTCAGGGTTGCGGAAACTTCATCAATCATTTCCTCGGGGCCGCATAAATAGAATGCTTCGTAAGTAGTCTCTTTATATTTATTTTTCAGAAAAAAGTTAACGATGGAGCGGTCAATTCTTCCAAATTTTGAATTTTCTTCTTCCTTTCTACTGAAAATAAATTCCGCAGCAAAACGATCGGGAAACTGTTTTTGAAGCTCCAAAATTTCACTGTAAAACATGGTTTCTTCAACGTTTTGATTGCCATAAATTAATAAGAAACTGCTTTGGGGCATTTCTTCCAAAGTGCTTTTTATCAATGACAGTACCGGAGTTATTCCGCTTCCGGCGGCAAAGGCTACATAGCTTTTTAAATTTGGTTCTAGAATAAATTTCCCCGTTGGTGGCATCACTTGTAGCAGGTCGCCAGCTTTCAGTCCATTATTCGCAAATACTGAAAATTCTCCTTTAGCCACTTTTTTTACAGCTATCTTCAGCATTCCGCTTTTGGGCGAAGAACAAATGGAATACGCTCTGCGTAGCTCTTTTCCATCCTTTTGATGTTTGATGGTAATATATTGTCCCGCCTTGAAAGCGAACTCAGTTTTTAGTTTTTCGGGTACATCAAAAGTGATGGAAACGGAGTTTGGAGTTTCTTTATTTACTTCGGAAACGGCAAGCGTATGGAATTCGCTCATAATCGTGAATTTTTTTTTTGCAAAAATAGTAAAACTCTATTTTTTAAAGTTGCTTTTTGCAACGAATAAAAAATAGACAGTCAACTATCCCGATGAATATCGGGATCTTTTTATTTGACTCCTGAGATTCCTTAAACAATTGACTCTAGTTCAATTTTTCAATGAATATTCCAGCAGATATTAAAAAGAAATGTATTTTTACCGCTCTTTAGTGATTCTACATACTAAACTAGAACCTTTTAAGTTACAATATCATATAAACTGAAAGCATTTTGAAATGAGCCAGAACTTATCTTTTCATAAAATACAAAAATGTGGAACGGCGAATTCCATCTTTCAATAATAGAATATAAAATATAGATGAAAGGCACATATAAAATTACTTTATTTATTCTGGCTGTTGTTTTTATGGCAGCCTGTTCCCGTAAAAAAAACACCTTTTTAAACCGTAACGTTCACGCTCTTACCACGGAATATAACACGTTGTACAATGGCGATGTGGCTTTTACGGATGCCAAGGAACAACTGGCTTACGGATTTCGCGATAATTTTTGGGAAATACTTCCGGTAGAGCGCATTGATATTGAGGAAGCAGAAATAAAAGCTCCCGGAGCCAATAAAAGTGGCGGCGGAGGTTTTAATCGCGCCGAGGAAAAAGCCGCAAAGGCAATCCAGAAACATTCCATGTATATAGACGGGAAAGAATACAACCCACAAACTGACGAAGCTTATATGTTATTGGGGAAAGCACGCTATTATGACGGTCGCTTTATTCCTGCATTGGACGCGTTTAATTTTATTTTGGATCGATATCCAACCAGCAACAACATTAACGTTGCCAAGGTTTGGAAAGCAAAAACCAACATTCGTTTAAAAAATGAGGAATACGCAATAGAAACCCTCAAAAAAATGTTTGATCAAGCCGAACTTGAAGATGAAGAAATGGCTGAGGGAGCTGCTATGATGACACAGGCTTTTATCAATTTAGATTCTTTACAACCCGCACTTGAGTATATTAAAATTGCTACCGAAAACATAAAAGATAAAGAGCTGAAGGGTAGATACACATTTATAAAAGGGCAGCTTTACAACCGTTTGAATGAAAAGGACAGCGCCAACATCGCTTTTGATGAGGTGATTGAAATGAACCGCAAAACCTCCAGAGCCTATTTAATCAATGCGTATTTGGAAAAGGGAAAAAACTTTGATTATGAAAAGGGAGATCGCACAGCATTTTTGGAACTGTTGCAAGACCTAGAAAAAAATCGTGAAAACCGTCCGTTCTTAGATAAAATCTACAATCAATTTGGAGATTATTACTACAACAGCGATAGCACGGAAACTGCGGTTAAATACTATAATAAGTCTATTAAAGCTTTCAAGCAGGACAGAATATTGCAGTCCGTTAATTACCAAACACTAGCATTAATCAATTTTGACGCCGCAGAGTATAAAAATGCGGGCGCCTATTACGATAGCACGCTCACATTTCTTCAAGAAAACAGCCGCCAGTGGCGCCGGATGAAGAAAAAACGTGAAAATCTTGACGATGTTATAAAATACGAAGACATTGCAACAACAAACGACAGTATTCTAAAACTGACGAATATGAGCGAATCTGAACAGCTTGCATTTTTCACAGATTATACTTCGCGTTTGAAAGAGCAGGCAATAAAGGATTCCTTGGAAGCCATTAAAATTGAAGCTAAAATTGCAAACAAAGAATTTTATGAAAAAGGCAAAACTGCTTCAGGGCCAAATAAGGGAAGCACCTTCTATTTCTACAATACTTCTACCGTAGCTTATGGTAAAGGAGAATTCAGAAAAATTTGGGGAGACAGAAAGTTGGAAGACTACTGGAGACTTTCAAGTAAAAGAACTTCTTTAATTCAAGAGGATGATGAGGTTGTTGCTATTGCACCCATCGCAGAAAATGAACTTTACAAGCCGCAAACATATATTGCAAAGATTCCAACGGAGCAAAAAGTAATTGACAGTTTGGCGAAGGACAGAAACTTTGCCTATTACCAATTAGGGTTAATTTATAAAGAAAAATTCAAAGAATACAATCTTGCCATAAACAGACTTGAAAAACTACTCACCTACAATCCCGAAGAGCGATTGGTAGTTCCTGCAAAATACAATTTGGTTAAGATTTATGAAATCTTGGAAGATCCCTCGGCTGCAGATAGATACAAAAATGATGTATTGACCAATCACGCTGAGACACGTTACGCCGAAATACTCCGTAATCCAAATTCTCAATTGCCCACGGACGAATCCAGCCCAGAGTTTAAGTACAAACAACTATATAAAGAGTTTGAAGCTGCAAAATATGCGGATGTTATTGAAAAGTCTGACAATTTTATAATGGTCTATAATGGGAATGATATTGTTCCAAAATTTGAATTACTTAAAGCCACCGCCATCGGTCGCCAGCAAGGCTTTGAAGCATATAAAAAAGCGTTGAATTTCGTTTCCCTAAATTATCCCAGCAGCGAAGAAGGTAAGCAGGCGCAACTAATTTACAGCAATACATTACCGCTTCTTGCCGTAAAAGATTTTGTTCCAGAAGAAGAAACAAATAGTTGGAAACTTGTGTATAAATTCAGCAATGAAGAAGCAGAAGCAGCACAACAACTAAAAGAAAAACTTGATAAGGCTATTGAAGATTACCGCTATACAAATATGGTGACCTCTATTGATTTCTACGACCCACAGACCAAACTTGTAATTGTTCATGGATTGAATACTAAAATGGGAGCCATTGATTTTGGTGATATATTGAAAGAAAAGAAAGAATATAAAATAAAGCATCCTTTCTTCGAGATCGCAACACCAAATTATAAAATTGTTCAGATCCATAAAAACTTGGATGATTATTTAATGAAAGATATAATTAAGTAACAGCTCATAATAACCGAATAACAGAATAGTAACCTTTAAACCAACTGCTATGTTTTCAGACAAAAAAGAAAAGCGAATTGCAGCCGAACCAGGCTCTGCCCAAAATAGAATCAACGAAGGCACCAAGCTAAAAGGTGATGTTTCCTCAACTGGTTTTTTTAGGATTGATGGTACTGTTGAAGGCAATGTAAAAACACCATCCAAAGTAGTTTTGGGAAAAACAGGTGTTATAATAGGAACACTTACTTGTGAAAATGCAGATATTGAAGGCAGATTTGAAGGCAATCTTCAAGTTTCTGGAACGTTGTCTTTAAGATCCACAGCGATAATAGAAGGAGACGTTACTGTAGGTAAGTTGGCTGTTGAGCCAGGAGCTACTATGAATGCCTCTTGCGTTATGCAGGATGGAAAACCAAAAACCACAACTGCCGAAACTCAATCTACTTCAGATAATTCCAAAGTGCATCCTTTTGATCGACAGCAGCGGATTAAGAAAGCAGCCGTAGAACACCCAGAATCTGAATAACACTTCTTCTTTAGTTATGAATGACGAAAAAAAGAATGGAGGTAATAAGTGGGTTGCACTCTCGGGCATAGGCATACAAATGGGACTTATAATTTTTCTCGGAAACTTAATGGGAAAATGGTTAGATACCATCTTCAATAAATCTTTTTTAGAACCTACAATTACCATTCTAGCTATCTTTATTTCTATTTATAGCGTTATAAAGGGCGTAAATAAAATTAATAAGTAGATGCTTCAAAAAAAAATATTCCGCTACGCAATACTTTGTTGTTTAGTTTTAGTAATAGGTTATACCCTTCACAGCACTATCTTAAATTATTTTGAAATTACACACCCCTTTAAACTTTGGAAAATTTACCTATTTCAAGGCATCACTACCTTAATTCTTTGTGCTTCATTTGAAATAATTTCTCAAAAATCTCAAAAATATCGTGACCAATTGGGGTTTTTATATTTGGGCGCCATGGTTTTGAAAGTAATTTTATTTTCTGCGTTCTTTAGCAGTATACTTATTTCAAGCCTTGTGCTGTCTAAGTTAGACAGTCTTTCGTTGTTAATTCCAATCTTTATTTTTCTCTTTTTGGAAGTTGTAATTATCGTAAAAATTCTGAATAGAAATAACTAAAATATAAATATGCATTTGTTGTGGGTATTTTAGTTAGAAATTCATTATTTTTGCGCCCAAATTAAACGGGTATTATTTTTTCAAAAGAAACAATGAAAATATCATTTTATTCTATTAAATTTTTCGGACTCCTATTTAGTTTCTTATTGACGCTCAATGGTTTTGCTAACGAGGGCAGTGACAATGCTTCTCAGGGCGATGAGAGAATAAATACCGAAAACGAAATTAAAGAGTACATTCAACATCACATCAAAGACGCACATGATTTTCATTTGGTGTCTTATACAAATGACGCTGGCGAGCGTGTTCATGTTGGTTTTCCGCTTCCGGTTATTTTATATGGAAGAGATGGAATCACAACTTTTATGTCTTCTGAGTTTCATCACGATACGGAGGGAAAAGTTGTTGTAGAAAAGAATGGCAGTCGCTTTGTAAACTACCACAGTAAGATTTATGAACTGGAAAATGGCGCCTCTGAGGTGGCATTTGATGCAGATAAACACCCGGTAAATGCTTCAAGACCATTGGATCTTTCTATTTCAAAAAGTGTTTTTGGAATTTTAGTGATAGGACTTTTAATGCTATGGTGGTTCTCATCATTGGCAAGACAATATAAAAAAAGAAGTATCCCAAAAGGTTTTGGTCGTGTTTTGGAGCCACTAGTTATATATGTTAGAGACGAAATTGCAAAACCGAATATAGGCGAAAAAAAATATAGAAAATTTACAGGATATTTAATGACCGTGTTTTTCTTTATATGGTTCTTGAATATTTTGGGCTTAACTCCTCTTGGATTTAACGTAACTGGCCAGATAGCAGTTACAGCTGCTCTTGCTATTTTCACCCTTATTATTTATACCGTTAGCGGAAATAGGGATTATTGGATCCACATGATATGGATGCCCGGTGTACCAATTTTAATTCGTCCAGTTTTGGCTTTAATAGAGTTGCTTGGTGCGTTTGTAATTAAACCTTTCTCTTTGTTGGTTCGACTATTCGCAAACATTTCTGCAGGTCACATTATAGTAATGAGCCTTGTAGCAATTATGATAACCTTAAAGTCTGAAATGACAGTTTTTGGTTCAACAACTTTATCTTTTGTTTTAGCATTATTCATAACTGTAATAGAGCTTTTGGTAGCTTTCTTACAAGCATATATTTTCACAATGCTTTCAGCATTATTTATTGGAATGGCTGTAGCAGAGCACGATCATGAACACGATTCTGATGGCACACACGAGTTATCCGATGCTGAAGACGTTCGTGCAGATTTTATTTAAGTAGAATTTTTGTTTAATTATTTATATACATTTTTATTATGGAAGAAATGGTAACTTATGTTCCAAATTTAGTAGGTGCAGGTTTAATCGTAATCGGTGCAGGTATTGGTCTAGGTAAAATTGGTGGTGCTGCAATGGAAGGTATTGCTCGTCAACCAGAAGCTACTGGTAAGATCCAAACTGCGATGATTATCATTGCGGCGCTTTTAGAAGGTTTAGCTTTTGGTGCTCTTTTCTTAGGAAAGTAATCCAAAAAAACAGCCAAAATTCACTTTCCTGTAACGGTTGGTTGCAGGAAGTGAATTTTTTTTAAGAAAACGAATAATAAAAAAACTTTTCCCTCAGGGTAATATTCATAATTATGGATCAATTAATAAATGATTTTTCTCCAGGACTGTTTATAATGCAAACAGTCATTTTAATAGTGCTTATTTTCTTAATGGTAAAATTTGCATGGAAACCTATCTTGAATTCTTTGAATGAAAGAGAAGAAGGTATCCAAGGGGCATTGGATGCTGCAGAAAAGGCGAAACTTGAAATGCAAAACCTTCAGGCAGACAATGAAAAATTACTGCAGGAAGCCCGTGCAGAGCGCGAAGCAATGATGAAAGAAGCACGCGAGATAAAAACAAAAATGATTGCAGACGCCAAAGAAGAAGCAAAAGAGGAAGGAGACAAAATCGTCGCCAACGCGCAAGCTGCTATTGAAAGTGAAAAGAAGTCGGCAATTGCAGAATTGAAACAACAAGTAGCAAGCCTTTCTTTGGAAATTGCAGAGAAAGTAGTGAAACACGAACTTTCTGACAGCGATAAGCAAATGAAGCTCGTAAATGAAATGTTGGGAGACGCCAAACTAAACTAATTTTCGATGAGCAGAGCAGCGATACGATACGCAAAAGCAATTTTGCAGAAGGCAAACGAAGACAACACAGAAGCTGTTTTGTTTGGCGATATGCAATCTGTTTACAAAACTATTGAAGACAGCCGCGAATTGCAATCAGTGCTTCAAAGTCCGGTAATAAAAGCCAATGATAAAAAAGAGGCTTTGTTAAAGATTTTTAGTGAACAATCAAATACTACGCATTCGCTAATCAGAATTTTGGTAGCTAATAAACGTACTTCGTTGTTGGGAAATGTAGCAAAAAGCTATATCGATCTTTACAATGACGACCAAGGCGTAAAAGTAGCCACTGTAATTACGGCTGTACCACTTACTTCAGAATTAGAAGACAAAGTAATGGCCAAAGTAAAGGAATTGACAGGAAGCCAAAAAGTAACGCTTACCAACGAAGTTGACCCAGCAATAATTGGTGGTTTTATCCTTCGTTCTGGCGATATTCAATACAATGCGAGCATCGCGAACCAATTAGGAAATTTAAAAAGAGAATTCAGTAAATCAATATAGTCCTTCGCGTAAGCTACGGACTACAAATAATAAGTCAAGTTATAGTATGATGGGAAGTTTTGGATGAATTCTGAAATCTAACGTCTAAAATCTAAAATCAAAATGGCAGAAGTAAAACCAGCTGAAGTATCAGCAATATTAAAGCAACAACTTACAGGCTTTGAAGCAACTGCTTCCCTGGATGAAGTAGGAACTGTTTTAACCGTGGGTGACGGTATTGTTCGTGCATACGGACTTTCAAACGCCCAGTACGGCGAATTGGTAGCCTTCGATAGCGGTCTTGAAGGTATTGTATTGAACCTTGAGGAGGATAACGTAGGTATCGTGCTTTTAGGACCTTCAAAAGGTATTAAAGAAGGTTCAACCGTAAAACGCACCCAACGTATCGCTTCGCTTGAAGTAGGTGAAGGTATTGTTGGCCGTGTGGTAAACACATTGGGCCAGCCTATAGATGGTAAAGGTCCTATTACAGGTGAAACTTATGAAATGCCTTTGGAGCGTAAAGCACCCGGAGTTATTTATCGTCAGCCAGTAACCGAGCCACTTCAAACAGGTATTAAATCTATCGATGCAATGATTCCCGTGGGCCGTGGCCAACGTGAACTTGTAATTGGTGACCGTCAAACAGGTAAATCTACCGTTTGTATCGATACCATTTTGAATCAAAAAGAATTTTACGATGCGGGTGAGCCTGTATATTGTATCTATGTGGCGATTGGGCAAAAAGCTTCAACTGTTGCGAACATTGCTAACGTTTTGGAAGAAAAAGGTGCAATGGCCTATACAACCATTGTTGCTGCAAACGCCTCAGATCCTGCGCCTATGCAGGTTTACGCTCCGTTTGCTGGGGCAGCTATTGGTGAATTTTTCCGTGACACAGGTCGTCCGGCGTTAATTGTTTTTGATGATCTTTCTAAACAGGCGGTAGCATATCGTGAAATTTCGCTTCTTTTGCGTCGTCCACCAGGGCGTGAGGCATATCCTGGAGATGTATTTTATCTTCACTCCCGTTTATTGGAGCGTGCGGCAAAGATTATTGATGATGATGATATTGCAAGAGAAATGAACAATATTCCTGAATCTTTAAAAGGAATGGTAAAAGGAGGAGGTTCGTTAACTGCACTTCCTATTATTGAGACACAGGCGGGCGACGTTTCGGCTTATATTCCAACAAACGTAATTTCGATTACAGATGGTCAGATTTTCTTGGATGGAGATTTGTTCAACGCGGGTGTTCGTCCAGCAATTAACGTAGGTATTTCGGTATCGCGCGTGGGTGGAAACGCACAGATTAAATCGATGAAAAAAGTAGCAGGTACCTTGAAACTGGATCAAGCAGCTTTCCGTGAATTGGAAGCCTTTTCAAAATTCGGTTCAGATCTCGATGCTGCAACTTTGAATGTAATTGAAAAAGGAAGACGTAACGTAGAGATATTAAAACAATCTGAAAACGATCCGTACACGGTTGAAGATCAAATTGCAGTTATCTATGCAGGTTCTAAAAACCTAATGCGTAACGTTCCTGTAGATAAGATTAAGGAATTTGAAAGAGATTACCTAGAAATGCTAAACGTAAAGCACAGAGATACACTTAACGATTTGAAGGCAGGTAAACTTACCGATGACGCAATTGATGTGATGACGGCTGTGGCAGCAGATCTTTCAGCGAAATATAAAAAGTAGTTAGATTTTAGTATTGAGTATTGAGATGTATTCTCAATACTCAATACTCATTTCTCAATTCTAAAGAAGTATGGCCAATTTAAAGGAAATTAGAAACAGAATATCGTCCGTCAGTTCAACGATGCAGATTACCAGTGCCATGAAAATGGTTTCTGCTGCTAAGTTGAAAAAGGCGCAGGATGCCATTACCGCAATGCGTCCCTATTCTGAAAAACTTACCGAACTTTTACAAAATCTAAGTGCTACGCTGGATGAAGATGCTGGAAGTAAGTATTCTGAACAACGCGAAGCAAACAAAATTTTGGTGGTTGCCATTACCAGTAACCGTGGTTTGGCGGGAGCTTTCAATAGTAATATTATAAAACAAGCTCGCAATTTGGCTGCAAATACCTACGCAGGCAAACAGGTAGATTTTATGACCCTTGGGAAAAAGGGTAATGATATTCTGAAAAAGAGTGGAACTATTCTCGAAAATAACAATGCTATTTTTGATGATCTTTCTTTTGAAAATACTTCAGAAATCGCAGAAAAACTGATGCTTCTTTTTTCTGAAGGGAAATATGACAAAATTATTGTTGTTTATAACAATTTCAAAAACGCCGCTACGCAAGTAGTAATGACAGAGCAGTTTTTGCCAATTTTGCCTCCAAAATTAATTGATGGCCAAGAAGCAAAAACTACCGAGACATTCTACATTTTCGAACCTTCAAAAGAAGAAATTATTGAGGCGCTAATTCCGAAAAGCTTAAAGACACAATTATTTAAGGCACTCCGCGATAGTGTGGCAAGTGAACACGGCGCACGTATGACTGCGATGCATAAAGCAACAGATAATGCAACCGAGCTTCGCGATGATCTGAAATTAAAATACAACAAAGCGCGTCAAGCTTCAATTACCAATGAAATCCTTGAGATTGTTGGAGGTGCAGAAGCGTTGGCGGGATAACATTTATAGATTTTATTTTAAAAGCCTTTCGTTTTGCGGAAGGCTTTTTTTTTGGTTCAAAATTTATTTATCTTCATTGAAATTTTGAACAAATGAGAAACTTCTTCTTTATAATTGCTTTTATTCTTTCCTTTAGCGTTCTAGCCCAAAACCAGAAGGCGGAAATGATCCTTTCGGTGGTGCTCTCACCCTATCCAACAACCACCTACAATGAAGACGATTTTGGGGCTTTGGGACTTGCTAGTTTTGAATTTTTCGTTTCAAATAAAGTTTCCCTGTCTGGAAGCTTTTTCACTTCAAACAATACTTTAATAAAGAATAACAGCGGTGTTACAATTCATTCCTATGGTTTTGTTCCCTCCATACATTATTACTTTATAAATAAAGAAAAATTGAACGTTTTTGCCCAAGCCGGCTATGGTTTTGGATTTGAGGACCAAACGCAGGGTTGTATTGAAAACAGTGCATTAACGATTTACAACATTGGTCCCGGAGCGCATTACAGAATTGGCGATAAACTGTATTTAAAACTACTGTTGCCTTATTTCAATGCCAGAAATATTACCTTGAATGTTGATGCTGCAGATGGGATTGCGGTATTTTTGGGTCTCGGTTTTAAATTGTAATTATATTCAAACCTGACAGTGTCATTGCGAGGCACGAAGCAATCTAACCTGTCAGGTTTATTGTTCCATATTATTCGTAAATTTCGAGAATGATAAAAAAGATGAAAACAATAGCTATTATTTTGACATTGCCTATTCTGATTCTGAGTTTTTCCAATTGTGGCGGGGCTACAACGGTTGGCTCGAAAATGTCCTTTGAACAAAATCCACCATTTAAAATTGCCGAAGCATATTACCAAAACTGGGTTGCCGGTGTAAAGGAAGGTGGCTCTGGTACAAATGTGCACATTACATTCAGTGAAATTGACCCCAATGTTGTTATTCAGAATATTTATTTCAAAAAGCAAATTCTTGAAGCAAAAGGGAATGTAAACGAGCCGAAACAATTTGTTGGTTATCTCAAAAATGAGCAGCAACGCGACATAATCATGGATTCCGATCCAATAAAAGAAGCTCAAAACACGCCATCTAAAACATTCCCTTTTGAATTGGAAAATAATCAAGCAGTGGTGGAATATTGGTTCAGCGGGAAAAAGAATTATTATAAAATAATAAATCTTTCGCAAAAGGAAATGATTCCATATCCGCAGGCAAATCCAAATTCGCACGAATAGTTATGAAAACCATCAATCTCAAAAATAAGTTTTTAACTTTCAAAGAACAGTGGCATCCGCATCAAATTGCAGTTGTGGACAATATGCAAGTACTTTTGGCAAAGTTGAAAGATGAATTTGTTTGGCACAAACACGAGGAAGAAGACGAGCTGTTTTTTGTGCAAAAAGGTACTTTGGAAATGCATTTCCGCACTTCGCCCACCGAAGCCAATGGAGGAGGCGGGGATAAAGTTGAAATTGTAAAAGAAGGTGAAATAATTGTAGTTCCCAAAGGTGTAGAGCATTGTCCAAAAACCCAAAATGGAGAAGAAGTTCACGTGCTTCTTTTTGAAAAACTTTCCACAAAACATACTGGAAATGTAACATCGGAAAAGACCGTTGCCGAATATCTCAAAATCTAAAAAATGAAAATCCTTCACCTCGATAGCAACCATCCTTTATTGTTGAAAATGTTAGAGGAAGCTGGGTTTTCAAATAAAGAAAACTATAAATCTTCTAAATCTGAAGTGGAAGAAATCATTTCAACTTACGATGGTATTGTTATCCGAAGCCGTTTCAATATTGACAAACAATTTCTAGATGTTGCAAAAAACCTGAAATTCATAGCCCGTGTAGGCGCTGGTTTGGAAAGCATCGATACAGATTATGCTGAAAAACTTGAAATCAAATTAGTAGCTGCGCCCGAAGGCAATAGAAACGCCGTAGGTGAACATGCCTTGGGAATGCTTCTTTCGCTATTCAACAATTTAAATAAAGCCGACAGAGAGGTTAAAAGCGGCCTTTGGAATCGTGAGCCCAACCGCGGGATAGAACTAGACGGAAAAACCGTTGGAATAATCGGTTATGGTAATATGGGTAAAGCGTTCGCCAAAAAACTAAAAGGTTTTGATTGTGAAGTTATTTGTTATGACATAAAAGAAAATGTGGGTGATGAAAATGCCAAACAAGTTACTTTAAAAGAACTTCAGCAAAAAGTAGATGTTTTGAGCCTTCACACACCTTGGACCCCAAATACCGATAAAATGGTAAACGCTGAATTTATAGCTGGATTTTCAAAGCCATTTTGGCTAATTAATACTGCCCGCGGTAAAAGTGTGGTCACAGATGATTTAGTTTCTGCCTTAAAATCAGGCAAAATTTTGGGAGCTGGATTGGACGTTATGGAGTTTGAAAAACTTTCCTTTGAAACACTTTTTGATTCTGATAATCTTCCAAAATCCTTGAAGGAATTGTTTGCGATGAACAATGTGATTTTAAGTCCGCACATTGCTGGATGGACTTTGGAAAGCAAAGAAAAACTTGCAAAAGTGATTGCTGAAAAAATAATTAAAAATTTCAAAAATCAATACAATGAAAAATAGAGTAACAGGTATTGGTGGCATTTTCTTCAAAACAAAAGATCCCGGTAAAACTAGGGAATGGTACAAAAACCATTTGGGATTTAATACGGATGATTACGGGTGTACTTTCAATTGGCAGGACGAAAATGGCAAAAATTGTGCTACGCAATGGAGCCCGTTTAAATCTGATACCGAATATTTTTCACCGAGCGAAAAGGAATTCATGATTAACTATCGTGTTGAAAACCAAGAAGAATTAATGAAACTTTTAAAAGAAGAAGGTGTAACGATTGTAGGAGATATGGAGTCTTATGATTACGGAAAATTTGGCTGGATCCTCGACCCCGAAGGAAATAAAATTGAACTTTGGCAAGCGGTGGACAATTCATTCGTCTAAATTTTTATACATTTAATACAACTTAAAAACCAACATATTATACAATGGAAGAACAACAAAACTCAGGCTACGATAGCACAAAAAAAAATACGGATAATTCTTTTGAACAAGAGGCTAGAAATAGTGCCAATGAATTTAGAGAAGGTTGGAATCAAACAACCCACGGACAAGAAAATAAAAAAATTCTTGCTGGAATTTTAGCTATTGTCATCGGTTCTTTGGGAATTCATAAATTTATTCTTGGATATACTCAAGAAGGAATCATACAAATAGTTATAACGATTGTCACCTGCGGTATCGGTGGTATTATTCCGCTTATAGAAGGAATAATTTACCTCACAAAAAGCGATGAGGAATTCTACCAAACCTATCAAGTAGGAAAAAAAGGATGGTTCTAAAAACAAAAAGGCCTTTGAATTTTTTCAAAGGCTTTTTTTTAACTTTTAAGCACGGCAACTATTTGCGGCACATCTTTCTTTTCAAAGATATAAATTGTTTTCACCAAATATTTCAGCAGCCAACTTTTTTGGGTTATTAATTTTTCGGCAAGTATAGCTATAACAGCATCTCGGCTATTTAACTCGTTTACTTTATTGGGTGAAATATGATATTGATTTGCAAAGAGCCAAGCACCGTCCCTTGCAATATTTATACTGAAACTAACTAATTTGTCCTCGCGGCCCTTTCCAATTTTATCAAGTAATCCAAATAAGGGTGAAACTGAAATTATCTTAGCTTCCACATTTGCGATCATCGAACCCAAAATAGCATTGATTTTATTGAAATCGTTTTCAAAATCCATCAATTCGCCATCGTCTCCAACGGTTTCTGCAACGGCAATTCCTAAGTCTAGATTTATATGTGCGTTTATGCCTAAAAGCAGATGTTGCATAATCAACAACTTCCCAGTTTTTGCTGCTTCAAAAGCATTCTTCCAGCTTTTAGTAAATGGTTTATTAAATGCGGAACGGTCATAAGCATCAATATATCTGTTCGCGAAAATCACATCCAGTTTCTCCATTCGCTGGTTATTTTCAAACTCTTGATTTACAATACCTTCTTTGATGCGAATGGTAACTTTTCGGTAAAGAATAGGGAAATACGCCATACACGAATTGTTTGCGCATTCTGTTTCAACAATACTGTCCAATCGCGCTATAACTTCATCAATATTTGTAGCGGCCATAATGGAACAGTTTTTAAAATGAATTAATCTGGGTTCACTTTTTCATTTGGAGTGTCTAGATCGGCGTTTTCAACGTTCTTGTCTGAATACTTTTTCTCAAGCTCAGCCTGAAATTCTTCCATCACAGGTTTTACAGTGCTTTCGGGCAAATCTGCAATACGAATGTACATCAACCCATCCACGGCATTGTTGAAGAGCGGATCTACGTTGAAGGCTACAACCTTTGCGTTCTGTTTAATATATTTTTTGATGAGTACTGGCAAACGAAGACTGCCAGGCTCTACTTCGTCAATTATTTTGTCGAATTTGTTGAGGTCGGCCTCGCTTTCGTCAAAGATGAAATCTTTGTCAGCGTCTTTCAGTTTTACCTTGTATTCTTTTTTCGGGTTTATGTATTGCGCAACATACGGATCGTAATAGTTGGATTTCATAAACTCTATCATCAAACCTTTAGAGAATTCCGAAAATTTATTGCTGATACTCACCCCACCAATTAAATACCGATGCTCCGGGTAGCGAAGTGTTGTGTGTACAATTCCTTTCCAAAGCAAGAATAGAGGCATTGGTCGCAGTTGGTATTCTTTAATAATAAAAGCACGTCCCATCTCGATGGATTTGCTCATCATTTCGTAAAGTTCGGGCTCAAAACGGAAAAGGTCCTGCAAGTAAAAACCATCAATTCCAAAGCGCTGAAAAATTTCTGAACCAAGGCCCATTCTATAAGCGCCTGCCATTTTCTTTGCATCGTTGTCCCAAAGAAACATATGGTGATAATAGCTATCAAATTTATCGAGGTCGGTGCTGTTGTTGGTGCCTTCGCCCACTTCCCGGAAGGTAATTTCGCGAAGTCGCCCAATTTCCTGTAAAATGTATGGAATTGAATTTGCCTCGGCCAAAAACACCTCGTAATTTTTACTTATAAGAAGTCGCTTATCGTTTTCGCGAAGCTTTTCAATTTCCGCTTCCATTGCTTTCAACGGTATAGGCCCAGCAATTTTCTTTGGTGGCTTTGGAAATTTTAATGTTTTTGGAATGCTATCCAATAATTTTTTCTTCTGAAAAGCATTGGAAAGCATATACGTTTTCTTCCGAAGAAATTCCGTAAACATAGCTAATGACTCGTGCTCCTTTTGGTCTTCTACCGAAATAGGATTTCCTATTCTCACTTTTATAAGGCGTTCTTTTTGTGTAAGTAATTCTGAAGGCAGTTTTGCAGTTCGGAGCTTGTCACTCATCTTCGCCAAGCGGTAAAACAACTTGCTGTTTTTTGCGTGAAAATATATTGGAACTATGGGCACTTCAGCCTTTTTCACCAATTTCATCGCTGCTTCTTCCCAAGGTTTGTCAACCAAAAGTTTTCCGTCTCTGTAAGTGGAAACCTCTCCCGCGGGGAAAATACCCAAAGGATGATCTTCCTGCAAATGCTTTAGCGAAGATTTAAAACCGCTTATGCTTGATTTTACGTCTTTCCTATCCTCGAAAGGATTTACGGGCATCACGTAAGGTTTCAGGGGTTCAATTCGGTGCAAAAGGAAATTGGCAACAATTTTGAAATCTGGGCGATGCTCCAACAATAATTTCAGTAATAAAATACCGTCAATTCCACCAAGCGGATGGTTTGAAATAGTTATGAAAGCACCTGTTTTAGGGATACGACGTAAATCTTCTTCGGGAATTTCAAATTTTATTTCAAAATCTTCAATAAGGGCATTTATAAATTCTAAATCATGCAGATGCTTGTTTTTGTTGTAGATTTTGTTGAGAGTAGTAATGTTCAAAATTTTCATTAACGACCAGCCCATGAAAGTACCAAGAAAGCCGAATTTATCGACGTTTATTGCTTTTGCAACTTCCTTTGCATTGACTAATCCCATGAAATATTTAGGTTGGTTGTATGCCGCAAATATAAGGAAAGCAAATGATACTATTCCTTTATTACCAACTGTACAGTCTCCTTGCTTTCCTGTTTTAAAAGCACGTTTTTGTTTTCAGCAAGTGCCTTTACCTCAGCGGTTTTAAAATGGCGAATAGTGTATAATGAAACGTTTTCATTCCACTTAACACTAAAGTTTTCTCGAAGTTTTGCAAGCAAAGGCTCTAAATTTCCAAATCTATTATCTACACAAACTGAAAAACTGATTGCAGAATTTTGAATAAGATTGACCTTCATTTTGTATTCGTGAAGCAGTTTAAATACGTCGCCTATATTGTTTTCCATCATAAATGAAAAATCAAGCGAAGAGAGCGAAATCAAAACTTGATCTTTTTTCAGAATAAAAGAAGATGTAAATGGGTCAAGCAACACGCCTTTGCCCACGCAGGTTCCAGGAGCCGTTGGATTCAAAAAAGATTTTACAAATAGCGGAATTTCTTTACGCTGCAAGGGTTGCAATGTTTTTGGGTGAATTACCGATGCGCCGTAAAACGCAAGTTCTATCGCTTCTCTGTATGAAATATTGTTGTAAAGCTGCGTCTTAGTAAAATAACGCGGATCTGCATTTAAAACTCCAGGCACATCTTTCCAAATAGTAACATTTTCGGCATTTAAACAATAAGCGAAGATTGCGGCAGTATAATCACTCCCTTCCCGCCCCAAAGTGGTTGTAAAATTATTAGTGTTTTCAGCACCCAAAAAACCTTGGGTTACGGTAATTCCTTGCGCACTTACTCTTTCTAAAATCCTCTGTTGCGTTTTTTCCCAATCTACATTTGCATCGCGGTAGTTGGCATCGGTCTTTATGCATTGGCGCACATCTAGCCAAGTATTTTTTATACCAATTTCTGAAAAATAGGCTGAAATGATTGTTGACGAAATAATTTCGCCATAAGAAACCACCTGGTCGTAAACGAAAGCGTGATTTTTAGATTTATTGGTTTCCAAAAAATGCTTGAGCTCTTTAAAACTTTTGTCCAGTTCACCAAAAGAAGAATGTGAACTAGACTGAAAGAGGCCCTTCAATATTTCAAAATGAAAATCGTAAACGATTCGTAAAGAATCTTTTATATTTCCATTATCATCGAAATAATCATTTACCACTTCTTCCAGCGCATTTGTAATCTTTCCCATTGCAGAAACCACAACTACCAAATCTTTTTCGCCAGTTTGGTTAATTACTGAAACAACATTTTTTACGTTTTCGGCATCTTTTGTGGATGCCCCACCAAATTTGAAAATTTTCATAATCAAGCATTGTGAGCCACGAATACACGAATAAATAATTATACGTGTATTCGTGGCTCAATTTATTTTTTGATATAATTTTTTAGTCCTTTTTCATCCATATGCACTACGCGCCAATCTTTCATAATATTTGCGCCACTGCGTTCGTAAAATTTTATTGCTCCTTTGTTCCAATCCAATACATCCCAAGCAACGCGTTTTAATCCACGGTCATAAGCAAACTGCATCACCTGTTTGTATAGCGCCTCGCCAATTCCTTTGCCGCGATGGGTTTCATTTACAATTAAATCTTCTAAATGAAGCGTGCGTCCCTTCCACGTTGAAAAACGATAATAAATCAACGCAGCACCAACAATTTCATCCGAATTTTGGTCGCTGAGCGAAGCCGAAGCGTCCAGTTCTGCAACAAAACAAGTAAAGAGCGGATTTTCACCAAAACCTTCATTCTGCAAATCTGTTACGGTAACTTCAACCGCATTGGGTTCATTTTCAAAAATGGCAAGTTCTTTTATAAGTTCTAGAACTTGCGGCATGTCTTCCTTAGTTGCTTTGCGTACTTTCATAGTAATTTTTATTTTCAACTTCAACTTCAACTTCAACTTCAACTTCAACTTCGATTTGATTTCGATTTCGTTTTCAGTTTCGTTTTCCCTTCACAAATATCGGTTCAATTTCTTAAAAATCCCGATATTTGCTTCAAATTCAGGAACCACTTCAACCTCATGGCAAAAATAAATCAATCCCTCGGCGAGTTTATAATTGAAAACCAAAGTGAATTCAAGTACTCTTCGGGAGAACTTTCGCGGCTAATTAATTCTATCCGTTTGGCGGCAAAAGTAGTAAACCATAAAGTGAACAAAGCGGGATTGGTTGATATTTTGGGCGCAGCCGGTGATACAAATATACAGGGTGAAGACCAGCAAAAGCTGGATGTTTTTGCAAATGAAGTTTTTATTAATACACTTACCAATCGTGAAATTGTTTGCGGAATTGCCAGTGAAGAAGAAGACAATTTCATTACAATAAAAGGCAGAAACGAAAAGAACGATAACAAATATGTGGTTTTGATAGATCCTTTAGACGGTTCTTCAAACATTGATGTAAATGTTTCCGTCGGGACCATCTTTTCAATTTATAGAAGAATTACACCTTCCGGAACTCCCGTCACCATTGAAGATTTTCTTCAGCCGGGCATCAATCAGGTTGCAGCTGGATATATTGTTTATGGTACTTCAACCATGATTGTTTACACAACAGGCCACGGAGTAAATGGTTTTACCTTGAATCCTGCTATTGGAACATATTATCTTTCACACCCAAACATGCACTTTCCAGAGAACGGAAATATTTATTCTGTAAATGAAGGTAACTATGTTCACTTTCCGCAGGGCGTGAAAGATTATATAAAATACTGCCAAAAAGAGGAAGAAGACCGTCCGTACACTTCGCGATACATAGGTTCTTTGGTTTCTGATTTTCATCGAAATATGATAAAAGGTGGAATTTACATCTACCCAAACACTTCTAAAGATCCGAATGGAAAACTTCGTCTTCTTTACGAATGCAACCCAATGGCGATGATTGCCGAACAGGCGGGCGGAAAAGCGAGTAATGGTTTTGAAAGTATTTTAAAAATTCAACCCACAAGTTTGCACCAACGTGTGCCCTTTTTCTGCGGAAGCACTAAAATGGTTGAAAAGGCTGAAGAATTTATGAAACAAGCCCCCTAACCCCCGAAGGGGTAACTCTTACTCAAGCCCGATAAAAAAAGCTCCGAAAGGAGCTTTAGTTTTTTATAAGAGTGGAATTCCCCCTTCGGGGGTTGGGGGGCTTTTATTTTTTGTTTAAAAGATATCTGTAATCTTCCAAATCAAGTCCGCCACTATAAATTTCAATAGATCTTTTAATTAAATGTTGCGCTGTTGCAAGGTCGTAGCCAAGACCAATCGCATATCTTTCAATCAAAAAACGTTCGTGGTCGTCAATTTCGTGATCGACAAAAATCATTTGAAAAAGATCGTGAATACGTTCTAATCGTCTTTCGGCATCATTAGGAGGGTTGATTGGATACTTGCCTGGATTTTTAAGCACTTCTAAATATACAGATTCGTCAATGTCAAGTTTGCGGGCAAAGCGTTTCAACATTTTTTCCTCTTCTGCCCCTATTTCACCATGAACTGAAGCAATATTTGCAATAGAAGCAAAATGCCCTAAATTTCGGGAATGCTCCCCACTTTCGAATAAATCTGTAAATGACATAATTTGGTTTTATGCTACAAATATAAAACGAATTGCGAGCAAAGCGAAGCAATCTGTTCATGTTTTTTCTGTACAGCCTTTTAAAAGTAATTCACCCTAAACTTTTCTTAATTACGAGCGTAGCGAAGTTACCTTTTCTTATTTTTAAACTGCTTCTGAAAGAAATACATGAATCAACCATTGCTGGTCTTTAACGAAAAAGGAATTTACTGCGAAAAAGCGGGCGTTTACATCGATGCTTGGCGGCCGGTTGATAAATGTATCATAACACATGGCCATGCAGACCATAGTCGTTGGGGCCATAAACAATATATTACCCACGCCAATAATGTACCTATAATCAAACATCGTTTGGGCGAAATTTCGGTAACCGGAAAAGCTTGGAATGAAACATTCAAGATAAATGGAGTGAAATTTTCCTTGCATCCCGCTGGGCATATTATTGCCTCAGCACAGGTTCGGGTAGAGTATAAAGGAGAAGTTTGGGTTTTCACGGGTGATTTCAAAACCGAAGATGATGGTTTGGCTGAAGTTTACGAACCCGTAAAATGCCACACCTTTATCACGGAATGCACATTCGGTTTGCCCGCTTTTAAATGGGAACCGCAAGCTGAAGTTTTTAAAGATATAAACGAATGGTGGGCCAGTAATATTGCCGATGGCAGAACCTCGATTCTCTTTGGCTACAGTTTGGGAAAAGCGCAGCGAATATTGAAACATTTAGATACTTCCATCGGAAAAATTTATACCCACGGCGCGGTTGAAAATATGACAGAAGTGGTTCGTCCGTTGTACAGTTTACCTGAAACTACTTTGATTACAAGAGATACTTCAAAAGAAGAAATAAAAGGAAACATAATAGTTGCCCCGCCCAGCGCCCACGGCAGCACTTGGATCCGAAGGTTTGTGCCTTACGTAACAGCTTCCGCCAGCGGTTGGATGACGTTTCGTGGCGCGCGAAGAAGAAGAGCAATCGACCGCGGGTTTGTTTTGAGCGACCACGCCGATTGGGAAGGTTTGCTTTCGGCAATTGACGCTACGGGCTGCGAAAAAGTAATCGCCACCCACGGTTATACTGATATTTTTTCACGCTATTTAAGGGAAGAATTAGGCTACGATGCCCGAACCGAAAAAACCCAATACGAAGAAGAAAGTGCAGAAATTGATACTTCGGCTTCGCTCAGCAACCAGAAAATTGAAAATGAGGATTGAAATTTCAACATACAATAAATTCCCCCTTTGGGGGCAAGGGGGCTTATGAAAGATTTCGCCCAACTCATAAAAAAGCTCGACAGCACCAACAAAACCAATGAAAAGGTAGCAGCGCTCACTGCGTATTTTCAAAATGCTAACGATGAAGATAAGTTGTGGACCATCGCCATTCTTTCTCATCGAAGACCGAAACGACCTGTAAACACAACACTTCTTCGACTTTGGGCAACAGAAATCAGTGGAATTCCGCTTTGGCTTTTTGAGGAAAGCTATCATATTGTCGGCGATTTGGCGGAAACAATTGCACTTATTTTACCAACCTCCGAAGAACATTCCGAGAAATCACTTTCAGAATTTGTTTCAGAAATTATTGAACTGCGAACGCTGCCTGAAGAAGAAAAAAAGAAATATCTGCACGACAATTGGTTGGCGCTAAATTATTTTGAGCGTTTCGTTTTCAATAAAATTCTCACGGGAAGTTTTAGAATTGGAGTAAGTCAAAAGTTGATGACGCGCGCCCTTTCCAAAGCCACGGGAATTGACGAGGACATTCTCGCCTATAAATTGATGGGCGATTGGACGCCCGAGAAAACCACTTATAAAAAACTGATTCTCGAACATAATGAGGAAGATTACCTCAGCAAACCCTATCCATTTTATTTGGCGTATGCCGTTGAGGATAATTTTCAAGAAGATTTGGGACCCATTTCAGATTGGAGTTTTGAGCATAAATGGGACGGAATTCGCAGCCAAGTAATTATTCGAAACGATGAGGTTTTCGTGTGGTCGCGCGGCGAAGAATTGGTGACTGATAAATATCCCGAGTTCCAACGTTTTCTTTCTGAGATTCCTAATGGAACTGTAATCGATGGAGAGATTTTGCCTTTCGGCGAAGGAGAAATTGGCAACTTCAATGCGCTTCAAACGAGGATTGGAAGAAAGAACATTTCAAAAGCGCTTTTGAAAAAAACTCCGGTAATTCTGAATGCATACGATTTACTGGAATGGCAAGGCGAGGATATTCGGCAAAAACCTTTTTCAGAAAGAAGAGAGATTTTGGATTCATTAATTCAAAAAATTAATTCCGAAGAAACAGGAATCTATTTAAGCGAAACAATGAATTTTGAAACTTGGGAAGAAGCCGCCGCCGAACGCGACCTTTCCCGTGAAAAACGCAGCGAGGGCTTGATGTTGAAAAGAAAGGATTCTCCGTATTTGGTTGGTAGAAAAAAAGGAGATTGGTGGAAATGGAAAATCGATCCATTCACCATTGATGCGGTTTTAACGTACGCAATGCGAGGCCATGGAAGACGCGCCAATCTTTACACAGATTACACTTTCGCACTTTGGGAACAGGGCGAATTGGTCACTTTTGCAAAAGCCTATTCTGGTTTGACGGATGCTGAATTTAGACAAGTAGATGCGTGGATTAAACGAAATACTTTAGAACGATTCGGACCAGTGCGAAGCGTAACCCCGCAACACGTTTTCGAAATCGCGTTCGAAGGAATCGCTGAAAGCAGTCGTCACAAAAGCGGAATTGCTACACGTTTTCCAAGAATTTTAAGTTGGCGAAAAGATAAACCAATTGAAGAGGCGAATACTTTGGATGATTTAAAAGCGCTAATTCCGAAGTAACCTGTTCCCCTCCTTTTTTCAAGGAGGGGTGCCCGAAGGGCGGGGTGGTCCTTTTTTCAAGGAGGGGTGCCCGAAGGGCGGGGTGGTCCTTTTTTCAAGGAGGGGTGTCAGCTTTGCTGACGGGGTGGTTATAGCAGAATTTTGATTAAATTTAATTTATGAAAAAACAAATACACAACCTAAAGGAAATGGAAGTGTACAGGAAATCACTCCGCAACAATTCAAATTCCGCGGAGGCGTTTCTTTGGAATTTTTTAAAAGGCTCAAAGTTGGAAGGTAGAAAATTTAGAAGGCAGCACAGTATTAAACATTATATCGTAGACTTTTACTGTCCTTCAGAAAAATTGATTGTGGAACTTGACGGGCAAGTACATTTAAACAATACCGCGGATGAATATGATAGAAAGCGAGAGAAAGATTTGGAAAATTTAGGATTTACAGTTATTCGTTTTGAAAATAAAATGGTTTTTGATTTATTGCCTTCGGTGTTGAAGGATATAAAGGACCATTTTAAAAATAACACGTAACCCTTCCGTCCAGCAAAGCTGTCCACCTTCCCTTTAAAAGGGAAGGAGCTCTAAAAAAACCTTCGCTTTTTTAATTTGGTGAAGGTAAGGTTCCCCTCCTTTTAAAGGAGGGGTGTCAGCTTTGCTGACGGGGTGGTTAAGGCCTAATTTTCAATAAACTCAAAAAAATAAATTGAATAATACTCACATTACAGATATAGCTGCCTCTTGGTTCGAATCCAAAAATTGGACTGCCTTCCCCTTCCAACAAAAAACTTGGAAAGCCTTTCTCGACGGCAAACACGGACTACTAAACGCACCAACCGGAAGTGGAAAAACCTACGCGCTGTGGGTTCCAATCGTGCTTCAATATTTAAAGGAAAACCCGAATTATAAAACGAAACATACAAAAGGAATTAAAGCTATTTGGATAACACCATTACGCGCGCTTTCCATAGAAATACAACAGTCAGCACAGCGTTTTGCAGATGATTTGGGAACGGGGTTAACCGTGGGAATACGAACCGGCGATACTTCGCAAAGCGATCGTGCAAAGCAAAAACGGCAAATGCCCGATTTGCTGATAACTACACCCGAAAGTCTGATGCTCCTTTTGGCTTCCAAAGATTATGACAAAACCTTCAAAAGCTTGACTGCAATTGTGGTTGACGAATGGCACGAGCTTTTAGGAAGTAAACGCGGCGTACAAATGGAATTGGCACTTTCCCGCTTAAAAACCGTTTCTCCAAAACTTCGGATTTGGGGAATTTCGGCAACTATAGGAAATCTTGAAGAAGCGATGGACGTACTTTTGGGGGTAAATCGAAATGTCACCCTGAGCGGAGTCGAAGGGTCAGTTTTGATTAAATCGGAACAAAAATCGAAAATTGAAGTGCGCTCTATTATTCCTAAAAAAATGGAAACTTTTCCGTGGCGAGGACATTTAGGTCTGCATCTTTTAGAAGAAATTGTTCCAATAATCAAAGCTAGTAAAACCACTATTATTTTTACAAATACACGCGGACAGTGCGAAATTTGGTTTCAGAAATTACTGGAAAAACATCCCGAATTTGCTGGTGAAATCGCGATGCATCACGGTAGCATTGCAAAGGACACGAGGCTTTGGGTAGAACAAGCTATCCGCAATGAGTCATTATTGGCGGTAGTTGCCACTTCAAGTTTAGATTTAGGCGTTGATTTTGCTCCTGTGGAAACGGTAATTCAAATAGGCTCACCGAAAGGAGTTGCAAAATTCCTGCAACGTGCGGGACGAAGCAATCACCGTCCCGGCGAGCCTTCGGTTATTTATTTTTTGCCCACTCATGCTTTGGAATTGTTGGAAGCTTCTGCCTTAAAACGAGCTGTAAAAGATGAAGTGGTTGAAGATAGAATCCCGTATTTGCTTAGTTTCGACGTGTTGATTCAATATTTAGTCACGCTTGCCGTGAGCAACGGATTTTTTCCAAAGGAAATTTTCCCCGAAATAAAAAGTACTTTCTGTTTTCAGGGAATTACTGAAGAAAAGTGGAATTGGTGCCTCAATTTTATCACTTTGGGAAGTCAAAGTCTGCAAGCCTACGACGAATATAAAAAGGTAGAAGTTACGGAAGAAGGGCTATTTAAAGTGGAAAGCAAACAAGTTGCAATGATGCATAGACTAAGTATTGGCACCATTGTGAGCGATTCCATGATGCAAGTAAAATATGTTTCCGGAGGCTTTATTGGTACAATCGAAGAATGGTTTATTAGCAAAATGAAACCCGGAGATACATTTGTTTTTGCGGGAAGAACTTTGGAATTGGTCCGTCTTCGGCAAATGCAGGCACAGGTTAGAAAATCTAAAAAACGCACGGCAAATGTGGTGAGTTTTATGGGCGGACGCTTGCCACTTTCTTCGCAGATGAGTAAAATTCTGCGAGAAGAAATGCAAAGTGAAGCAGACCATAAACGAAACACGCCCGAATTAAAAGCATTGAGCCATATTTTTGATAGGCAGGAACGGGAGAGCATTGTTCCGGGAGAAAACGAATTCCTGATTGAAACGTTTAAAACACGCGAAGGATATCACTCTATTTTCTACCCTTTTGAAGGGCGGTTTGTACACGAGGCGATGAGCAGTTTGCTGGCCTACAGAATCAGTTTGTTGTCGCCAATTACTTTTTCTTTGGCTTATAATGATTATGGTTTTGAACTGTTGAGCGATCAATTTTTGGATATTCAAACCGTTTTGGACAACAATCTTTTCTCTGCGGAATATCTATTTGATGACCTTCAAAAAAGTTTGAATTCCACCGAACTGGCGCGTCGAAAATTCCGAGACATCGCTGTTATTAGCGGAATGGTTTTTCAAGGTTATCCGAATAAAGTAATTAAAACGAAACACCTTCAAAGTAACAGCCAATTGCTTTTCGATGTTTTTCGGGATTATGAGCCAGACAATCTTTTGTATCTTCAAGCCTACCGCGAAACCTTTGAACATCAATTGGAAGAGGGACGATTGCGATTGGCTTTGGAACGCATAAATTCACAAAAAATAATTTGGAAGCAGTGCGAAAAAGCAACGCCATTCAGTTTCCCCATAATTACAGATAGATTGCGGGAAAAATTGTCTTCGGAAAAACTGGCGGATAGGATTAAGCGGATGACACTTCAATTAATGAAATGATTTTAAAATCACTTTTTAAATAGTATTTTGATTTTTGTATACTACGCTTCCAAAAAGTCCTCAAAGTTTTCAGCATTTATTATTTTAACATCTGTATTATACGTTTCTCCAAAGAGTTTTGGAATCTTCGTTTTGGCTTTCGGAGTAAATTTGAATTCAAAACCACTTATTTCACTCGCATTTTCTTCTACATAATCAATTTCCTGTTGGCGTACCGTTCTCCAAAAATACATACGCGCATCACTTTGAGAATAACGCAGGATTTTTAATCTTTCAGACATTAGAAAGTTTTCCCATAAAGCGCCTTTATCAGCTCTAGAATTCAGAAAATTGAGATTTCCGATTACTGCATTTCGCACACCATTATCATAGAAATATATTTTTTGATTTGTTTTTATTTCATTTCGCAAATTTTTACTAAAACTTGGCACCTTGAATAAAACATAGGCTTTGCACAGCATGTCAATATAATTAGAGACCGTATTTTTATCTATGCCTACAAGTTGGGCAATTTCGTTATAGCTTACTTCATTGCCAACTTGAAAAGCTATGGCCCGTAATAGCTTATCCAACACCTCAGCTTTTCGTATTCCACTTAAAGCTAAAATATCTTTATATAAATAGCTGCTTACCAATTGTTTAAGCACTTCTTTTTCAGCGCCATTTGAATTTAGCACATCAGGATACATACCATATATTAAACGAAGATTTAATTGTTGTTTGGCCTCTAAATATCCTACAGTGTTTACAAATTCTGGCCACGATATAGGGAAAAGTTCATATTCCCATTTACGTCCTGTTAATGGTTCGTTTATTTGATTGTTAAGGTCAAAAGCGGAGGAACCACTAAGCAATAATTGCACGTTCGGAAAGATATCAGTAATAATTTTGGATGTAAGTCCAATATTTTCAATTCGTTGTGCTTCATCAATAAAAACATATTTGTGAGAACCTATTATATTTTCAAGTTCTTTTGTATTTGGATTGGTTAAAAGTTGTCTGACTGTTGAATCATCGCCATTTAAAAACAAATATACTTTGTCCGTTAGCAATTCTCGTATTAAAGTTGTTTTCCCAACCTGTCTTGGCCCCACTAAAACGATTGCCTTTCCTGCGCCAATTTTGGTGTTAATATGGGTTTTTATAGTTCTATTAATTTGCATGATCAGTGATTATATTCACCAAATATACGTATAATTGGTGAATAAGATCACCAAACTTACTTTTATATTAATCTTATAAATTTGTAATCGATGCTTTACCTTTGCAATCAAACTATGCAAAAAATTCAGATTAATTCACATAATTTTATACTTCATCCAAGCGGAGCCATCTATTGGGAAGCAAAAAAAATGCTCCTTATTGCCGATGTGCATTTAGGGAAAGTGGTACATTTCAGAAAACACGGTTCGCCTGTTCCATCAAATGCTGCATACAAAAATCTGGAAAAACTAACTGAAGTAACCAACCATTTTGAACCAGAAACCGTGTGTTTTCTTGGAGATTTATTTCACAGCAAACTTAACGAAGAATGGCATGATTTTAAAAAATGGGTAGAATATTGCAAAGCAGATGTAATCCTAATTTCAGGCAATCACGACATAATTCCAAAATATTTATATGAAGATTTGGGTGTAAAAGTCTTTGATGAATTATTGTTGGATGGCTTTTATTTAACGCATCATCCAACCGAAATAAAAGGGACTTTCAATTTTTCCGGCCACATTCATCCGGGAATAAGAATGAAAGGTGTTGGCAGACAATATTTGAGCCTACCCTGTTTTTATAAAACAGAAAGCCAACTTATTCTCCCCGCTTTTGGTAACTTTACGGGGAAACATATTTTAACGCCTTCAGAAAAGGATGCCGTTTTTGCAATTGTTGAGGGGGAAGTTATCTGTGTTTCTAAAAAATGATCTACTATGAAAAAAACACTACAAATAGCCAACATCATTGCCTTCGTGGCAACAGTTTTTGTAAACTATCTTTCTAACACGGGAGCCATAAACAATACAACCATTGGTGATATTTCTGATGCCTCAAAAAATCTTTTCACTCCGGCAGGATATGCTTTCTCCATTTGGGGGATTATTTATTTGTTGTTGTTGGGTTTCATAATTTATCAAAGCAGAAGTCTTTTTAGTAAAGTGCGTGATGATCAATTCATCTTAAAAACGGGATGGTGGTTCGTGCTTTCTTGCTTCGCCAATATTATGTGGATTACTTTCTGGCTCTACGGATATATGGAGTATTCTATTTTGGCGATTTTCGTTTTATTGTTTTCACTTCTGAAAATTGTTATGAATAACAGAATGGAACTATGGGACGCACCAATGTCAGTAATTGCCTTTCTATGGTGGCCTTTCGTGTTTTATAGCGGCTGGGTTACCGTTGCGAGTATCGCAAACGTTGCTGCCTATTTAACGAGTATAGAATGGGAAGCGTGGGGTTATAGCGAAAGTTCTTGGGCTGTCACAATGATTATTATAGCAGGAATAATAAATCTATTTGTTACTTGGAAACGCAATATGCGTGAATTTGCCTTAGTCGGTGTTTGGGCGTTGGCAGCTATCGCGGTCGCTAATTGGGAAGTAAGCCAAACAGTTGCCTACGCGGCAATTGCTGTGGCAGCAGTGCTTTTCGTGAGCAGCAGTTATCACGCTTTCAAAAATCGCGAAACTAGCCCAGTAAATAAATACAAAGAATATTTAAATAGACATAAGACTTAAGACCGCTTCGCTGAAAGACACAAGACTATGGTTTTAATAATATTTATATTCATCAATCGTTAATCTAAAATCTACAATCGTCAATCAACTAGACCATTCCCTTAATATCATTTCCCCAAGTGGGGTAGGCAAAAATCATTGCTTTTAGATTTTCTGTGGTCAATTTTCCGCACATTGCAAGGACGAATAAATTGATCATTTCTCCTGCTTCGGAAGAAATAATATGTGCTCCCAAAACAAGATTTCGTTTTTTGTCTACAATCGTTTTATATGCGTAAACTTCTTCATTGATGTGTTTTGCATTAAACCATTTCGGCACACTTTTATACTCCACTACAAAATCATAACCTTTTTCTTTTGCTTCCTCTTCCGTTAAGCCGATGGAAGCAAGTTTCGGAATGGTAAAAACTACGGAAGGCACTGGCGGGAAATCCATTTTTGTATGATTTCCTTTTCTGATATTTAAAGAAACAATCCTCGCTTCCTGTGAAGAAGTGGGCGTCAACGGAAGCGAACCACTTGCCGAAACATCGCCACAGGCGTACACCGATTTGTTTGTGGTATTCTGAAGAAATTCGTTCACAGAAATTCCACCCTTTATAAAAGAAACATTTCCTTTTTCCAAATCTAAATCATCGATTGAAGGAACGCGACCCGCAGTGTTAAAAACCATTCGCGCGTCAACGGAGTCAGTTTTGCCATTTTTCTGAAATGAAACGCGATAATTTTTCTGAAGTTTTTCCACTTCAGAAACTTTAGCGTTAAATATGAATTTTATCCCAAGTTTTTCCGAAACTTTTGTGAGGTGCGAAACGATATCGGCTTCAAAAGGACCGAGCGGTCTGTCTCCAAATTCAACAACCGTAACCTTTGCACCACAACGCGCTGCAATATGTGCGAATTCCATCCCAATATAACCAGCACCAACAAATACAATACTTTCCGGGAGTTCTTCCAATTCCAAAAAATCATCGCTCACTTTTAAATAATCCCTTCCCGGGATTTTAAGTTCCATTGGCTTTTGTCCAGTAGCGATTACTATTTTCTTCGCTTTTATAGTTTTACCTTCCACTGAAAGCGTGTTTTCATCAAGAAACTTTGGGGATTGATGGTACATTTCAATTCCAGCTTCCTTCAATTTTTTTTCCGTGGAAGCAGGCACAGCATCTGTAAATGTTGACTTAAATTTCTGAAGTGCCGCCCAATCAATCTTTGGGACGGAAACAATTCCCTTTCCTTTTAAATTTTCAGAAAGTTGCATCGCTTCAGTAATTCCCACCAAAACTTTTTTCGGGTCGCAGCCACGGTTGGCGCAAGTTCCGCCAAATTCGCGGTTGTCTGCAATTGCTACTTTCATTCCTTCCGAAGCACATTCGTATGCCACAGATTTCCCCGCTGTTCCGGTTCCTATTACAAAAACATCGTATTCTTTTATTGCCATTTTAAATGCCCGTGAAGACGGGCAACTGTTTAATTAAATCTATATTTTAAAAATAGGTAATGCGAAATGCTATTTGTGTTATTAAAATGATAAAGTTGATAATAAAAACCTGTCAGGTTTTGAAAACCTGACAGGTTTGGATTAAATTTGCCGCTCAATGAGCAAAACCCTCGTTAATTCACTTTATTCAAAGTCTTCGCAAACACGAAAACTGGGGGATACTATTGCCCAATCCCAACAAAATATATTCGTTTCAGGTCTTGTCGGTTCTTCGCTATCACTAGTTTTGGCGGAGGTTTTTGGTACTTCGGAATTGCCTTTTCTTTTAATTTTTAATGACAAAGAAGAAGCTGCTTATCACTTAAATGATTTGGAAAATCTGTTGGGTGACCAAAATGTGCTTTTCTATCCAGGAAGCTATCGGCGTCCATACCAAATTGAAGAAACCGACAACGCCAATGTTTTATTGCGAAGCGAAGTGTTGAACAGAATTAATTCCCGGAAAAAACCAGCGCTGATAGTTACCTATCCCGAAGCGCTTTTTGAAAAAGTGGTGACGCGAAAGGAACTGGAACGAAACACATTAAAAATTGCAGTAAACGACCAACTTTCTATAGATTTTGTAAACGAAGTTTTGTTTGAATATAATTTCAAACGTACCGATTTTGTAACCGAACCTGGCGAGTTTTCTGTTCGCGGAGGAATTTTAGACGTCTTCAGTTTCAGTAATGACGAACCGTACCGAATCGAGTTTTTTGGAAATGAAGTTGACAGCATTCGAACCTTTGATGTAGAAACGCAGCTTTCTTTGGAGCAAGTGAAAAAAGTTTCCATCATTCCGAATGTAGAAAACAAAATGATTGATGAAAATCGCGAAAGTTTTCTGAAATACATCGCTTCAAAAACAGTAGTTTTTCTGAAAAACGAAGAACTTTTCAGCAGTGCCATCGACAATCTTTTCAAAAAAGCGATCGAAGCTTTTAACGCAATCGATTCAGAGATAAAACGTGCGAAACCTTCAGAATTGTTCTGTACTTCAGAATTGTTGAAAGAGCAACTTTCTGAATTTACAACGGTACATCTTAAAAATAGTTCGGTTTCAGATTCAGATTCAATTTCATTCCACACAAAACCACAGCCTTCATTCAATAAACAATTTAATCTGTTGATTGAAAATTTGAATGAAAACACTGAGAAAGGATATAAAAACTATATTTTCTGCAGCAGTGAGCAACAAGCAAAACGTTTCCACGATATTTTTGAAGATGCACAACAAAATGTGGAGCAGTTTGAAACCATTGTCTTCCCGTTGTTTCAAGGTTTTATCGATGACGATTTAAAACTTGTATGTTATACCGACCATCAAATTTTTGAACGCTACCATAAATTTCAGCTTAAAAACGGCTACGCCAAAAAACAAGCAATTACATTAAAGGAAATTACAAATCTGGAAGTGGGCGATTACGTAACGCACATTGACCACGGAATTGGGAAATTTGGTGGTTTGCAAAAAATTGATGTGGAAGGAAAAATGCAGGAAGCCATCAAACTTTTTTATGGCGACCGCGATATTTTGTATCTCAGTATTCACAGCCTTCACAAGATTTCAAAGTTTAATGGAAAAGACGGAAAAGAGCCAAAAATCTACAAATTAGGTAGCGATGCGTGGAAAAAACTGAAGCAAAAAACCAAAACACGCGTAAAGGAGATTGCTTTCAACTTAATTGAATTATATGCCAAACGCCGCACATTAAAAGGTTTTGCTTTTGATCCGGACAGTTATTTGCAAGCCGAATTGGAATCTTCCTTTATTTATGAAGACACGCCTGACCAAAGCACAGCGACGGAAGACGTAAAAAAAGATATGGAAAACGAACGTCCAATGGATCGTTTGGTTTGCGGAGACGTTGGTTTCGGAAAAACGGAAGTCGCCATTCGCGCGGCTTTTAAAGCTGTTGATAATGGAAAACAAGTCGCCATTTTGGTGCCTACAACCATTTTGGCTTTTCAGCATTTTAAAACGTTTACGGAACGACTTTCTGAAATGCCCGTGAAGGTTGATTATTTGAATCGTTTCAGAACAGCAAAAGAACGAAAAGTTGTTCTCGATGGCTTGAAAGATGGAAGATTGGATATTGTTATCGGTACACATCAATTGGTCAGCAAATCGGTTGAATTCAAGGATTTGGGTCTTTTAATTATTGACGAAGAACAAAAATTTGGGGTAGGCGTAAAAGATAAATTGAAAACCATAAAAGAAAATGTGGATACGCTGACCTTGACAGCAACGCCAATTCCGCGTACGTTGCAGTTCAGTTTGATGGCCGCGCGCGATCTTTCGGTAATCACTACTCCGCCACCCAACCGTTATCCTGTGGAAACCCACGTGATACGTTTTGGGGAAGAAAGCATTCGCGATGCCGTTCGCTATGAAATTACGCGTGGCGGGCAGGTTTTCTTCGTTCACAACCGGATTGAAAACATTAAAGAAGTAGCGGGATTGATACAACGTTTGGTGCCAGATGCGAAAATCGGGATCGGCCACGGGCAGATGGACGGTAAAAAACTGGAAGATTTAATGCTTCGGTTTATGAATAATGAATTTGATGTTCTTGTTTCCACAACCATTATTGAAAGTGGGTTGGACGTGCCTAATGCCAATACCATTTTCATCAACAACGCAAACAATTTCGGACTTTCAGATTTGCACCAAATGCGCGGCCGTGTAGGGCGTAGCAATAAAAAAGCTTTCTGTTATTTTATCACTCCAGAATATTCCGCGATGACGGACGAAGCGCGAAAACGTATCACTGCCTTGGAACAGTTTTCAGAATTGGGAAGTGGAATCAACATTGCAATGAAAGATTTGGAAATCCGTGGTGCTGGTGATTTGCTTGGCGGTGAACAAAGCGGATTCATCAACGAGATTGGTTTTGAAACCTATCAAAAAATTCTTGCCGAAGCGATCGATGAATTGAAAGATAAAGAGTTCAAAAATCTATACGAAGAAACCGAAGGACCGAAGAAAAATTTCGTAAAAGAGATGACAATCGATACAGATTTCGAACTTCTTTTTCCAGATGATTATGTAAACAACATCACTGAAAGACTCAATCTTTATACAAAATTGAATGAGCTGAAAAACGAAGCCGAACTTCAAAAATTTGAAAAGGAACTTTTGGATCGTTTTGGAGAATTGCCTAACCAAGCGGAAGATTTACTGAATAGCGTTCGTATAAAGAGAATTGCAATTTCAATGGGACTTGAAAGAGTAGTTATGAAACAGAAAAAGCTTGTTGGTTATTTTGTGGCAGATCAATTGAGCGCTTTTTACCAAAGTGAATCGTTTTCCAAAGTGCTTCAATACGTACAAAGCCATCCCCAAAAAGTGACAATGAAGGAAAAACAGACCCGCAACGGATTGCGATTGTTGTTGACTTTTGAGGGGATTTCTTCAGTAGATAAGGCACTTCGGGCTTTGGAGCCGTTTTCGAATTAAAAAAACCATTTCATTTCGTATATTTGGTTTATGGCCACAACAAATTATACAGTTGAACAACTTGCCCAAGCTTTTCAAGAATTGAGTATTTCTGAAAGAACGAAGCTAGCGGCACTTCTGCCAGAAAAATGGTTTGAAGATTCAAATGAACTGACTGAAATTCAGAAACAGGCTTTGGATTTTGCTTCGGAAAAGGAGAATGATGGAAGAGCGGTTTTTCATACTTGGGAAGAAGTAGAAAATTATGTGAAGCACAGACCCAATGAGTAACTATCGAATTTCGATAGAAGAAGATGCTAAGTTCGACATCGCGGAGGGATACGATTGGTATTCAAAAATTTCAGAAAAAGTAAGTGATTCCTTTCTAGTACAAATAAAGAAAACGATTGAGTATTTAGAGCAAGATCCCTTTCTATTTCAATTAATTTATAAAAACTATCGTCAAGTTCCAGTTAAAAAATTTCCTTTCGTAATTATTTATAAAGTTGAAACCCAAAGTGTAAAAATCTATAGAGTTTTCCCAACAAAAATGGATCCTTCAAGTAAATTCAAAATTCTTAGAAATTGAAATTAAGCCATTAAATTCAACGAATGTCGGGCAAATGTCGGGTGAAATTCCCTTTAATAATAGTGCACTATCTTTACTTCCATCGTACTATTGCTTCATCAATTAATATAAAATGAAACAACCAGAACTCGGTAGAAAAATTGTGGAACTTCGCAAAGAAAAAGGTCTTACGCAAGAAGAACTCGTGGAGCAATGTAATATAAATGTGCGAACCATCCAGCGCATTGAAGCCGGTGAAGTTACGCCGCGAAGCTTTACCCTAAAAACAATATTGAATGCTTTGGGTGAAGACTTGGAAAACTTAAAGGATTCCGATTCTTTAGTCACAGAAAATTTCAATTTAAAGGAAGTTGGATTCTCCATTTTCTACATAAAACTGGCTTGGATTTGTGGAATCATTTATTTTCTTTCTGGCTTTGTGGAATTTGCTGTGGACTATGCCCGATTTTATGAAAATGAACTTATAATTTCAAAAAGCGCTTACATCAGCATGAAATTTATAGTGCTCATCACTTACATTTATTTCATGTGGGGCTTTGTTCTGAGTGGTAAAATTTTCAATAATTATTTATTGAAAATCGGCGCTTTCTTTTTAATTGGCTCTACTATTTTATTTTATGGCTACGATATGGCATCCCTTTATTTTGAAGGGTTTTACACGGAATATGTCTTGGTGACCCAATCCATTTTCTGCGGAATTGGAAGCTGTATTTTTGGCTTTGCGCTGTTGCGATTGGCAAAACCAATGGGAAGCATTTCACAAATAGCGGGTGGCTTAGAAATAGCGAGTGGTGTGTTTTTTATCTTGGTTTTTATGGCGTGGTTGGGACTTATATTTTTAATCCCAGCTGTTATTTTACAAATCATTTTGCTTTATAAAATTGAGGAGTTTGTAAAAAATGAATGCTTAAAAGAAATGGCGTAGACTTCTATGACAAGATTTCCGTCTTCACGGGAATTAGAAATGATAAAAAGCATTTTCGAAATGTTCCAATTTTTCCACTTTTTGGTTTTTCAAGATTGCGATAATGTCAAAACGAACTTCAACATTTAGTTCATTTGAAACAATATATTCATTGGCTGCTTTCACTAAAAGCTTAATTTTTGCAGGTGTTACAAAACTTTGAGGATCTCCAAAAAAGTCACTGTTTCGTGTTTTCACTTCAACGATTACAACAGTGTCTTCTTCCTTTTGGGCAATAATATCGATCTCGGCTTTATCGAAATAAAAATTCCGACGCAGGATTTTATAACCGTTGCGCAGCAAATATTGCGCAGCTATTTCTTCACCTAATTTTCCGAGTTCGTTGTGCGAGGCCAATTTGATTTATTATTTTAGATTGCCGATTTACGATTTTTTGAACTTGAGAATTGAATATTGATAATTGAAGATTGAACATTCAATTCAACTTCCCTTCCAAAAATCAGCGCCCGATTATCGTTGATATGTCCAGCTGGAAAACCAGAAATCACAGGATAATTGTATTCTTTTACCAAACCTACAATTATTTCCTCTGCCGTTTTTCCGAAGTAAACTTTATTGTCTTTCATTTCTGTCATTCCCCCAATAATGAGCGCTTTCAGGTTTTTAAGATAGCCGCTTCTTTTCAAATTCATCATCATTCTATCAATGTGGTAGAGTATTTCGTCAAGATCTTCAATAAACAGAATTTTACCATCGGTTTTCATTTCCGAAGCACTTCCTATCAAAGAGTAAAGCACAGAAAGATTTCCACCAATCAAAGTTCCTTTTATAACTTGGGCTCCCGCACTTGTTGCGGGACCGCTTCCTTCAAAATTTATCGAATATTCTTCCCCAAACAAAACCTTCCGAATAGAATCTCCAGTTTCCGCAGTTTTGTTTTCAATTTCCAAACACATCTGCGCGTGCAAAGTTTCAATCCCAAAATTATGGATGTGCGAATGCAAAACCGTGACATCGCTGTAACCTACAATCCATTTCGGGTTTTTTTTGAATGCTGAAAAGTCTAATTTATCAATAATGCGAACCGTTCCGTAACCACCGCGGGCACACCAAATGGCTTTGATTTTTTGGTCGTCTAGCATTTTTTGAAAATCTGCCGCGCGCAAATCATCGCTTCCCGCAAATTGGTTTTCTTCGGCTCCGATGGTTTTTCCCAAAATGGCTTTCAAACCCCAACTTTCAAGTAATTGAAGCGCAGGGTTTAATTCCTCTTTTGAAATTTTCCGTGCGGTGGAAACAATGGCTACTGTATCACCTTTCTGAAGTCTGTTTGGAGTAATCATGAATCTATTTAAAACCACAAATTACTACATTTATATGTACTTTTGTCATCTCAAAAAAAATTATGGATCAAAACCCAAACAGGTACACAATTACCGCGGCATTACCATATACCAACGGTCCCGTTCACATTGGCCATTTGGCGGGCGTTTACGTTCCGGCAGATATTTATGCACGTTTTCAAAGGCTTCAAAATAAAGACGTAGCCTTTATCTGCGGCAGTGATGAACACGGAGTGCCAATTACCATAAAAGCAAAAAAGGAAGGCATCACACCACAGCAAGTGGTTGATAAATACCACACCATTATCAAAAAAAGTTTCGCAGATTTTGGAATTTCGTTTGATAATTATTCGCGCACTTCCGCGGAAATCCATCATAAAACCGCTTCTGAATTTTTCAAAAAATTATACGAAGAAGATAAATTTATTGAAGAAGTAACCGAGCAATTATACGACGAAGAAGCCAACCAATTTTTGGCAGACCGATTTGTAGTTGGCACTTGCCCAAAATGTGGTTTCGAGGAAAGTTACGGCGACCAATGCGAAAACTGCGGCACCAGTCACAACGCTACTGATTTGATAAATCCGAAAAGCGCCATTTCTGGGAATAAGCCTATTTTGAAAGAAACAAAACACTGGTTTTTACCTTTAAATGAATACGAAGATTTCTTAAAACAATGGATTCTAGTTGATCATAAAAAAGATTGGAAAACCAATGTATATGGTCAATGCAAAAGCTGGATTGATGATGGTTTGCGTCCGCGTGCAGTAACCCGCGATTTGGATTGGGGAATTCCCGTGCCAGTCAAAGGAGCCAACGGAAAAGTGCTTTACGTTTGGTTTGATGCGCCTATCGGCTATATTTCTTCAACAAAGGAATGGGCAGAAAGGGAAGGCAAAAATTGGGAAGATTATTGGAAAGACGAAAACACAAAACTACTTCATTTTATTGGCAAAGACAACATTGTTTTCCATTGTATTATATTTCCTGCAATGTTGAAAGCTGAAGGAAGCTACATTCTTCCAGAGAACGTTCCCGCAAATGAATTTTTAAATCTTGAGGGAAACAAAATTTCAACCAGTAAAAACTGGGCAGTTTGGTTGCACGAATATTTGGAGGATTTTCCAAACCAGCAGGATGTATTGCGTTATACTTTAACCGCAAACGCTCCAGAAACGAAGGACAACGATTTTACCTGGGCAGATTTTCAAGCCCGAAATAATAATGAATTGGTTGCCATTTTCGGAAATTTCATTAACCGCGTGATGGTTTTAACCGATAAATATTATGACGGAATCGTGCCGCAACCCGCAACTTTTTCAGAAATAGACGAGCAGACTTTAAGCGAATTGAAAGCCTATCCCGCAGTAATTGCAAGTTCGTTGGAACGTTACCGTTTCCGCGAAGCACAGGGCGAGTTGATGAACGTTGCACGCCTCGGGAACAAATATTTGGCGGATGAAGAGCCTTGGAAAACTATCAAAACCGACGAAGAACGCACCAAAACGGTAATGTATGTTGCGTTGCAGATTGCTTCCGCTTTGGCTGTTTTGAGTGAACCGTTTTTGCCTTTTACTTCAGAAAAATTAAAGAAAATGCTCAATGTCCGGTCGAGCGCAGTCGAGACCTCTTTGAAATGGAACGACGTTTCTTCCAAATCAGAATTACTGAAATCCGGCCACAAAGTAAACAAAGCCGAATTGCTTTTTAGTAAGGTTGAGGATGAACAAATTGAAGAACAATTAGAGAAATTACAAAAGACTAAAATGGAGAATACAGAAAATAAGGAAAATAGCGAAGAGACTGCTTCGGCTGTCGCCCCGCAGAAAGAAACCATTCAATACGACGATTTCGCAAAACTCGATATACGCGTTGGGACAATAATTGAAGCAGAAAAAATGCCCAAAGCAGATAAACTTTTGGTTTTAAAAATTGATACAGGAATTGACGTTCGAACCATAGTTTCCGGCATCGCCCAAAGTTTTGAACCTGAAGAAATCGTAGGCAAAAAAGTTACTGTTTTGGTAAATCTTGCACCGCGAGCGCTTCGTGGGGTTGAAAGTCAAGGAATGATTTTGATGACTGAAAATGCTGAGGGGAAACTTGTTTTTGTGAATCCTGGAGAGGAAGGGGTTGAGAATGGGGCTACTATTAATTAATTTGAAATTCTTCTAATATTTCTCAAATTCTCAAATTCTCAATCTATGTTTTTCAAAATACTTTTTCTTTCAATTTTTTGTGTCTTTGCAGCAATCGGGCAAACCTCTTTTTTAGAAATGCCAAATGATTTAAGTAAAAAGAATTATTCTGTTGAAAATGCTTTTGTAGTAGTAGATGATGAAAAACAAACTTTTGCAACATTCTTGACCAATGAAAATACTATAAACGCCTATCTATATTCCGAAAACGCGGAGTCAATATCTAAATTTGCGTCCAAAGGCTTACCGGAAGGATATAATGAAATCATCGGAAAAACTATTAAAGATGGTCAAGTTCGTTTGTATTTTAAAGAATACTACAATAAAAAATTTGGAGCCGTACTTTTCGATTTTGAAAGAAAACAATCTATTGAAACCGAATTTGGTTTTAAATTGAAGGATGAAATCTATCTTCAATCGCACAGTTACCGAGACAGGCTTTATATAATCACAGTAAGTAAAAAAACTTCTATTTTAAATATATATACTTTTCAGCACGATGGAAAGTTTGAAAAAAAATCATTCGACTTCACCGAAAATATTTTTGTGAATGGAAAAAACGAACCTACCACACTTTATAAACTTTTATACGATAGTTTTAATGGATTAACATCAGTTGTTAAAATTGAGGAGTCAAATCCTAATTCACTTCAAATTACAAGCAATCTTTCCAAGATTTATGACCGCGGCAATTCCTTCATTCTCTCTATTGACAAAGAAGATTTATTTACATACTTACTTGAGTTTAAAGTGCCAGAGCTTTCAGTAAAAATTTCAGCAATTGAAAAACTGAATGAAATTGGTGATGAAAAATTTAACACAACTAATTCATATCTGTATAAGGATAAAATATTCCAGATTGGCGGAAACAGTAAAATATTGGTTTTTACTATAAAAGAACTTGACACAAAAAAGGAACTAAAACGTTATGTTTTTTCAAAAGACGAAGACATACCTTTTAAAAATAGCGCCATTATTGAAGAATATGCTACAAATAGATCCATCAAAACGAAGGAATTGGATAACGCTGCTTTACTTCTTCAAATATTCAATAGAGGAAATAGTGGAGTTGCTATTAATCCAACAAGCACTGGCTACCAAATAACAATGGGAGGAAGTGAAATTATAAAAAAAGGAGGAGGCGGTGGCTTTGGACCAATGATGGTAGGTGGTTCCGGTAATGGGATGTCAATAAATAGCACGGGAGGTGGGATGGTAGTCACGAGCGGTTTCAACCCTACATTTTATTCCTTTGGAGGCTACGCCTACAACGAAGAGAACAGAACCAAACGCATTGAGTGTCTGTTCAATGAAGATTTTGAGCACATAGATGGTGAAATTCCTCAAAATGTTTTTAATAGGTTAAGAAACCATATTTCAAATCTGCCAAAAGCAAAAGCAGAAACGTTGTTTAAAATGAATGATTTTTTTGTTTATGGCAGGTATTTTTCCAAAGAGAATGTTTATAATTTTTTTAAATTTTCAGACTAATTTTCCATAATGAAAAACCTCCTTCAATACATAACCTCCCAAACCCAACTACCCAAAAAAAGCGTTGAGAATACGGTCAAGCTTTTAAACGAAGACTGCACCATCCCCTTTATTTCACGCTACCGAAAGGAGTTGACGGGCAATCTTGATGAGGTCCAAATTGGTGATATTGTAAAATACAAAGATCAGTTTGAAGCGTTAGAAAAACGTAAAACTGCTATACTAAAATCTTTGGAAGAACAAGAAGTTTTGAGTGATGAACTTCGGAACAAAATTGAAGAAGCAACAGATTTAATCACTTTGGAAGATTTGTATTTGCCGTACAAAAAGAAGCGAAAAACAAAAGCAGATACAGCGCGTGAAAACGGTTTGGAGCTTCTCGCGAAAATTATAATGAGTCAATCCCGAAATCTTGGTAGCACAGAAATTTCTTCACTTGCTTCAAAATACATAAAAGGCGAAGTGAATTCCGAAGAGGACGCTTTGGAAGGCGCACGCCACATTATTGCAGAATGGATTAACGAACGTACCGATATTCGGAATATGCTGCGGCACCAATTGGAACGTTTCGCCACAATTTCAACTAAGGTAGTTAAGAAATTTAAAGATGACGAAAAAGCCCAAAAATTCCGCGATTATTTTGATTGGAACGAAGGGTTGAATAAAATTCCTTCGCATAGACTATTGGCAATTCTACGCGCAACTTCCGAAGGATTTATTCGCCAGAAAATAGAAATTGATGATGAAAAGGCCATTTCAAAAATTGAAGATCGAGTCATAAAATCAAATGATGCTGCTTCAAAACAAATTAAACTGGCCATTGAAGATAGCTATAAACGGCTGTTGCTTCCAGCACTTTCAAACGAAGCGTTGTCTGCGGCCAAAGAGAAAGCAGACGAAACTGCAATTAACGTTTTTGCCAAAAACTTAAAACAACTTTTGCTTGGTTCGCCTTTGGGGGAAAAGCGCGTTTTGGCCATTGATCCAGGTTTTAGAACGGGCTGCAAAATAGTTTGCCTCGATGCCCAAGGCGGTTTGCAGCACAACGAAACCATTTATCCGCACGCTCCAAAAAACGACACCAAAGGAGCGATGAAAAAGATAAGTTCGCTGGCCGATGCTTATAAAATTGATGCAATCGCCATTGGCAATGGAACTGCTTCGCGGGAAACGGAGCAATTCATAAAACGAATCCATTTTAAAAATGCGATGCAGGTTTTTGTGGTGAGCGAGGCTGGCGCTTCTATCTATTCGGCTTCAAAAATTGCACGTGATGAATTTCCGAATTATGATGTTACCGTTCGAGGTTCTGTGTCCATCGGTCGCCGTTTGCAGGATCCGCTAGCGGAACTTGTAAAAATTGATGCAAAATCCATTGGTGTTGGGCAATATCAGCACGATGTTGATCAAACAAAATTGAAAAGTTCGTTGGACACTTCGGTGGAATTATGTGTGAATGCAGTTGGTGTAAACATAAATACGGCAAGCATCCCACTTTTAAGTTATGTATCGGGAATCGGTCCAAAACTGGCTGAAAATGTAGTAAACTATCGCGAAGAAAAGGGCGCATTTTCTTCACGCGAAGAAATTAAAAAAGTACCGCGTTTAGGTGGAAAAGCTTTTGAACAGGCGGCGGGATTTCTTCGAATTAAAAATGGCGAAAATCCGTTGGATGATTCGTCCGTACATCCCGAAAGTTATTCGGTGGTCTCAAAAATGGCGAAGGATGAAAAAGTAAAAGTTTCAGAATTGATAGGAAACAAAGCACTGTTGCAGAAAATTAATCTTGAAAAATACATTTCAGAAAAAACTGGGCTACCCACTTTAAAAGATATTATCAAAGAACTTGAAAAACCGGGACTTGACATTCGCGAAGAGGTTAAGGTTTTCACTTTCAACCAAAACATAAAAACCATCATCGATTTGCAGGAAGGACAATTGCTGCCTGGAATTGTGAATAACATCACTAATTTCGGTTGTTTTGTGGATATTGGAATAAAGGAAAGTGGCTTGATTCACGTTTCAAATCTTGCTGATTCCTTTGTGAAGGACGTAAGCGAGCATGTACATTTGCACCAACAAATTGTGGTAAAAGTATTGGAGGTTGATGTGCCCAGAAAGCGAATTCAGCTGAAATTACACAAAAATTAAATTCTTCAAAATAGTTTTCAGCAATTGCTAAACATTTCCCAAACCATCTAAAACAAAAGTGGTTGATCTGAATATTTCTTATCTTGAAAGGAAAATAATTATGAGTAAAGAAAGGAACATTCAGGCACAGGAAACATTTGGCGATGCAGTAAATTCAGGAAATTTGGAAAACATCCGTGGGGTTGTTTCAGAAAATGTAAAAGACCACGATCCTGCTGAAATACAGGGAAAAGGAGCGCAAGGATTTATTGATTTTTTTAGTATGATGCGAAAAGCTTTTCCAGACTTTAAAGTTGATGTGAAACACATGGTTACGGATGAGGAAAATGTAAGTTTTGCATATACTGCTTCTGGCACACATAAAGGAAATTTTATGGGAATTGCCCCTACTGGAAAAAGTTTTCAAGTCCGAGGCATGCAAATAAGTCGTTTTGAAGATGGTAAATTAATAGAACGTTGGGGAAGTACCGATGAACTTGGAATTTTGAAACAATTGGGCTTTGATCCCACTTCATAAGGATTCAGTTCAAATTACATACGCTGAATGCTTAAAATTGCTTTCCACCCCATCTACAAACACCCTCTGCCCAAAGGACACCGTTTTCCTATGTCTAAATATGAGTTGCTTCCACAACAATTGTTGCACGAAGGAACCTGCAAAGCCGAAAACTTTTTTGAACCAAAAATGCTTTCCGAAGAAAATATTCTCGCGGTGCACACAAAGGAATATTTTAATAGTTTACTGAATCTTACTTTAGATAAAAGTGCAGCACGAAAAATTGGGTTTCCACTTTCCGAGGCGCTTGTACAACGAGGAAGGATTATTTCCCAAGGGACGATTGATTGTTGTGAATATGCATTGAAATATGGCATTGCAATGAACATTGCCGGCGGCACACACCACGCCTATACCGATCACGGGGAAGGATTTTGTTTGTTGAATGATCAAGCGATTGCGGCGAAATACCTTTTGATGAAATATGGAACAGTCGATAAAACGGTTCCGCAACAGGTGCGGAACGACAACGTCGTTGTCAACAAAATATTAATAGTGGATTTGGACGTTCACCAAGGTAACGGCACCGCCAAAATTTTTGAAAATGACGAAAGCGTTTTTACATTTTCTATGCACGGTGCAGGAAATTATCCTTTTGAAAAAGAAAAAAGTGATTTGGATATTGCCATTCCCGATGGAAGTGGCGATGCAATTTATCTTCAGAAATTAAAGGAAACTTTACCAAAGTTGATTGAAGAACAGAAGTCAGATTTTATCTTTTATTTAAGTGGCGTGGATATTTTGGAAACCGATAAATTGGGAAGGTTAAACTGTACCGTGGAAGGCTGTAAAGAACGCGACCGTTTTGTGCTGCAATTGTGTAAAGATTTACAAATTCCTGTTGAGGTTAGTATGGGTGGTGGCTATTCCCCAGAAATAAAAACTATTATAGAGGCGCACGCAAACACTTTTAGGTTGGCAACGAAGATTTATTTTTAACATGTCAAAAAAGAAAAAAGGCAAGAAGAAATCCACCTTCGCTAAAGCTTCGGCAGACGAGGGAAAAAAAGGACTAAAAGAAGAATGCTGCGAAAAGTATCTCAAAAAAGGAGAGCAGAAACGATGCAGACGTTGCCCGTGTTTTGATATGACCGAAGCGAAACGTTTGCAGCGGTTTGAGCATTTGGAAATAGCAATTAATTCCGGAGATTAAAATTTATAAATACAGTCCAAGTTTAATCTTCCAATAGGGTACTTTCTCCTCAAAATATTCAAAATACGGTTTTAAAGCTTCCGGATCTTCAAGTGATTTTTGTGCAGTTTTGATTTTCTGAATTTCTTCAGAAGTAATGAGTTCGGAAAAGTCAAATTCACTTCCTAATTGATGCATTTTTATAAAGTGTCCATAAACTGAATCTTCTGAAAGTCCGCGTTGATTTGCAATTTCCAAAGGTGAAAAATTATCTTCTTTAAACATTTTATAACTGCGTTCGTGTGTTGGTAAATCGCTTTCCAAACCGTCTAAATGCCTATTGATTATCTTTAGAAAATCGTCAGCATATTTTTCAAGTTTGGCTTCCCCAACTCCAGAAATTTCTGCAAATTCTTCTCGGTTTCGAGGTTTTTTGTATTCCATATCTTCTAAAGCAGCGTCGCTAAAAACAATGTAGGCTGGCATTCCAGCTTCCTGTGCTAATTTTGTTCGAAGCGTTTTAAGTTTTTCAAAAAGATCAGCGCGTTTTCGGGGCGCTCTTTCAGTCTTCACTTTTTCGGTTTCTTGAATGATGTTTGCCAAACGAACTTTTTTACCCTCATACAAAACTTTCTTTGCAAAAGGAGTAAGCAATAACCGCCCGTTTTCGTGAAAATAGATCTGTAAAATCCCCTGATTTAAAAGTTGAATAACATATTGCTGCAAATCGCGCCACGAAATATCTTTTGCGGCGCCGAAAGTTTTTATGTTTTGGTAACCTTTATCATAAACCTGAGCATTTTGTGAACCACGGAGTACGTCCAAAACCATTCCCATTGCTTCCTGTTCTTGTAGTCGCGCAACCGCAGAGCAAACTTTTTGGGCAATTAGCGTTCCATCAAAATATTTTGGCGGCGTTTTGCAGATGTCGCAATTGCCGCAATCTTCAGTTATATGTTCACCAAAATAACCCAAAAGGGCCTTTCTTCGGCAACTCAAAGCTTCAGCGAATTGCTGCATTCTTTCAAGTTTAGCCAATTGATACGTTTCGGTTTCTGTGCCTTCAGCAAATTTCCGAAGCATAATAACATCTGCGAAACTGTAGAAAAGTATGGTATGAGACGCCAAACCATCTCTTCCGCTACGACCAATTTCCTGATAATAAGCTTCAATGTTTTTTGGCATATTGTAGTGGATCACCCAACGCACATTGCTTTTGTCGATACCCATTCCAAAAGCGATTGTTGCAACAATAATTGGCGTTCGGTCATTTACAAAATTATCTTGGATGGTGCTTCTTTCTTCTGAAGTAAGACCAGCGTGATAGGCTTCTGCTCTATAACCTTTTGACTTTAGTGTAGCCGCCAGTTTCTCTGTACTTTTTCTGCTTAAACAATAAATGATGCCGCTTTCATCTGTATGTTTTTTCAGAAAATCGAGAATTTGTTTGTTTCGGTTTTGTCCAGGACGAACGTCTAAATATAAATTTGGCCTATCAAAGGAAGCGATAAATGTTTCTGCATTTGGAATAGCGAGTTGATTTGCAATGTCTTCTCGCGTAGGTTTATCTGCAGTAGCTGTAAGTGCTATCAATGGGACGTTTGGAAATTGTTCCTTCAAGCTTTTAAGTTGCGTATAAGCTGGACGAAAATCGTGCCCCCAACTGGAAATACAGTGTGCTTCATCAACGGCGAAAAGGCTTATTTTTATTGACTTCAGAATAAAATTCAATTGTGGAAGACTTTCGGGAGCTACATATAACAACTTTAAATTTTCGTTTTGGAGATCTTTTAAAACCTGTTGCTGTTCTTCATAAGGTTGGGAACTGTTGTAGAAAGTGGCAGAAATCCCGTTTGCTTTTAAAGCATCCACTTGATCTTTCATTAAAGCGATTAGTGGAGAAACAATAATTGCAGTTCCTTCCATAGCCAATGCGGGCAATTGAAAGCACAACGATTTCCCGCCGCCTGTGGGCATAATTGCGATGGTGTCTTTTTGATCTAATACATTATTTATGATTTCTTCCTGATTTGGTAGAAATTTCTCGTAACCGAAATACGTTTTGAGCAAATCGAATATGTTTAATTGAGTAGTTGTATCCATTGCTGTAAAAATAAAGATTTCAAATTTAAAAAGCCTCCCGAATTTAATCGGGAGGCTTGGTTGGCCAGTCGTTTTATTTACTCCCCAGCATGACTAGCTCGTTGCAAAATACTTCAGTAATATAATGTTTATTGCCCTCCTTATCATCCCACGACCTATTCGTAAGCTTTCCTTCTATAACGATTTCCTGACCTTTGGTCACATAATTTTCGACCACCTTAACGAGTCCACCTTTTACAACTACGTTGTGCCAATAGGTGCGTTCTACTTTTTGACCCTCTTTGTCTTTGTAACTGTCATCTGTGGCCATTGAGAATTTGGCCATTTTATTGCCATCGGCAAAAGTTACGATTTCTGGGTCTTGGCCCAATCTTCCAATCAACTGTACTTTGTTTCTAAGTGCGTTCATGATTTCTAAATTTTAATGTTAAACAATTGATACTATCGAAGTTATTTTTATTCGACAGGACAAACTTACATTGGCTTCTAAATTTTAGTTGGTTGTTACGTATTTACTTTCGTTTATAGTTGTTTGTAAGCGTTTGAAAACATATCTTATTTTAAGAAAATCCAATGTTTATAGTATTCGGAGCTCTTTTCAGAATTTCGAAAAACATCAAAAAAAATCCTGGAATGTCCAGGATTTATTCTTCAAATGTGTATTTATTTTGATTAGGAAACGATAAAGATACCGCCAATAGCAAGAACTTCGTTCATAGTCAAAGGTTCATCGAAAGCCTCAGTAACGGCATCGTCGCCACCTACGGAACCGAATAATCCACTTAAGTTTACACCACCCTGAACGAGATTGCTCTCCGGAATTTCACCTCCATAAATGGGAGCAAACGCTGATGGTAAGGTATTTTGAGATCTAGTAATCCATCCTTTTTCACCGCGCATTCTTCTAACTTGTGAAGCATGGCGCGCTTCAACGGAGTGAATCTGCAAAGCGTAGGTCAATAAGGTATCGTCATTGGCCAATGCTCCAGCCTGCCCTTTATAAGCACGAACTCCCGTGTCTTCAAACCCTTGTGCAAGCGCCATAAAGGTTGGGTAATCATTAAAGGGGTCAAGGTTTAATCCACCAGGTGCTCCAGTGAAATCGAACTCTGGTTTTAGATCACCATCTTGTAAACCCAGTGCCGCAAGTAGAAAATCTACGTGTGCATCCTCATGTCTGGAAATAGTGGAAAATACGGTTTCATCCTCTGATGGAATAACCCCACTATCTAAGCCCAATTGGTAAAATTCGCGTTCCAAATATTCTAAGGTTAGTGCAAATTTTAGTACATCCTCGTTGGAAGCCATTTTGTTTCCAAAACCCATAGCAAGAGTAGCAGCTTTAGTTTTGGAGCTCGTTGCGGCCAAAGCAAAAGGTATTGATGCCAAGGCAACATTTTTCCCTACATTTTTAAATTGTTGAAATGAATCCCTTCTAGAGCTCTTCTCTTTTAAAAGCTTATCGTCTGAAAGAATATCTAATATTTTTATAAAATTCATAATATTATGTTTTTAAGATTGATAGTTAATTTTAGAAATTCGGTAAGTTAAATGCTGTGAATTCAGTTTTCAAGAATCCGGTTGCTATAACCTCATTTAACACTGTCTTTGGAGCTGCTGCTTGATCAAAAGCAGGAGCGGTTCCGCCTAGACCTATTAAAATGTCATCACCGGCAAAATCCATTGAACCTGGATTTATTAAATCTCTAATTGCGGACGCATGTCTTGCTTCCACAGAGACTATTTTTCCTGCTAATAATAAGTATGTCTGACCTGCAGCATTACTAACATCAATTAACTGTCCTGCGCCATTATAGGCTCTAACACCAGTATCTTCCAAGACTTGTGAGATTCCAAGAACGGCATCTCTACTGCTAAAATCAACTGAAGAGAAATCAAATTCCAAATCTGGAAGAACCATACTTTGGTCCACAGCTGCACTGATGGCAGTTTTGAAGAAATCTCTATGGATTACTTCGTGATTATAAAGATCCTTAAATAAGGTTTTTTCTCTGGAAGGTGCACCAGCATAATAGCTACCTTGGATAACCTTTGTATAAAATGCTGCCTCTAATTGTTCTAAAGCATATGCATAATTTAAGATTCCTAGATTTCCACCTCCTAAATCAAATTGATCTGGTGGGGTTTCGAGCGTCATAACTTCATCATCGTCGCTACACCCAGTCATAAAAAATAAGCCGGTACCTACTAAGGCTGCTCCGCTAAGCTTCAAAAATCTCCTGCGATCATTTTGGGTTGTTGGGAACTCTTTTTCAATTTTGTTTTTCATAATCATGTTTGTTTTGTGTTAATGTTTTAAATTTACGTAGTAATCACACCTTTGGTTTTAATATTAAGGTTAAATGTTTACCAACGGTTTACCAAAAAGAGTTAAATAACGCAAAAATGGTAGGTTATAGTGGCTGGAAGTATGAATTCAATAATGTAAGAGAGCTAAGTTATCAGTATGAACAGCAACAGACTTGAAGCATTCAGCGATGGTGTTCTCGCCATAATAATCACTATAATGGTCTTAGAACTAAAGGTGCCGGAAGGCACAGATTTAGCCGCACTAAAATCCGTGTTGCCTGTATTCTTGAGTTATATACTTAGTTTTATTTATGTAGGTATTTACTGGAACAACCACCACCATATGATGCATGCCGTACAAAAAATTAATGGTGGAATTCTATGGGCCAATCTTCATTTGTTGTTTTGGCTTTCCTTAATCCCTTTTGTTACGGGCTGGATTGGTGAAAATCATTTTTCCGAATTGCCAATGGCTCTTTACGGAGCTGTGCTATTGATGGCCGCAAGTGCCTTTTTTATTCTTCAGAATAGAATTTTGGCGGTGCAGGGAAAAGATTCTCTATTGGCGAAGGCATTGGGAAATGATTTAAAAGGTAAAGCATCTCCAATTATTTATATTATTGCATCGTTTTATAATCCGTGGATTGCCGGAGTGCTATATATTATGGTAGCTTTAATATGGTTGATTCCCGATAAAAGGATAGAAATTATTTTTAGGGACAAAGAATAATTACCAAGATTGTCCTTTCAGTTCCATTGCGGCCCGAAGCACATCGCGTTGGCTTATCTGGCCAACTAGTTTTCCATTTTCTATAATCGGAAAACGGCGGTGTTTTGATTCCAAAAATTTACTGGCAGCATCCAGCACGTTCATTTCACCATCAATGGTATCAACATTTTTAATCATATGTAGTTCCACTTTCACGTCTTCCATTGGGTGGTTGTGGTAGCGGCAATCGCTGAGCTGTTTCATACAGTCGCCTTCGGAAATGATGCCGACCAATTCATTTTTGTCATTAATAACGGGGCCACCGGAAATTCTTTTTTTCAGAAGAATCTCGATTACTTCAAGCACAGATTGGTCAGGTTTGAAGGTGATGAGGTTGCGCGTCATATAATCAGAAACCTTAATTTTTTCCGAAGAACCTTTTTGGGGCTTTGCCCTTCTGCCAATAAAACTTTTAATTCCCATAATATCAAATTTTTGCGAACTTCTAATATACTCAATTTTATGATATCAAAGAAACCCTATGTTTCAAACGAAAAAACCCTTCCGATTAAAATTGTATTTTTATCAACCTAAACTTCCCACCATGAAAAAAATTGGCGCCATTCTTTCGCTACCACTTATTATTGCATTAGTATATTACAGTTTTTATGGTTTGACGCCACATTATGACGGAGATGAAACCGCACCAGCCACCGAATTTTCAGTTGATAGAGCATTGCAGCCTTTAAGCGAAATTTCAAAAAAACCCCATTATTTAGGTTCCGAAGGACACGGAGAAGTTCGTAAAATTTTAATTTCTGAATTGGGTAAATTGGGTCTCGATCCACATATCCAAGAAGGGTTTAGCCTAAACCCCGAATCTAAAACGCTAAACAAACCCATTAATATTGTTGGCCGAATAAAAGGATCTGAAGACGGAAAAGCACTTTTATTGCTTTCACATTACGATAGCGCGCTTGTTCCATCTTTCGGCGCGAGTGATGCCGGAAGCGGCTTGGTTACTATTTTGGAAAGCGTTCGCGCCTATTTGGCTTCAAGAGAAACACCCAAAAACGATATAATAATTCTTTTTTCTGATGCTGAGGAAATAGGGCTTGACGGGGCAAAACTTTTTGTGAACGAACATCCATGGGCAAAAGATGTAGGTTTGGTGCTCAACTTTGAAGCTCGCGGAAGCAGCGGCCCCAGCAATATGATTTTGGAAACTAATGGCGGGAATTCAAACTTGGTAAAGGAATTTATACAAGCCAATCCAGATTTTCCAGTTGCTTCCTCCTTAATGTATAGCGTTTATAAAATGTTGCCCAACGATACCGATTCCACCGTTTTTAGGGAAGATGGAGATATACCCAGTTTCTTCTTCGCCTTTATTGACAGTCACTTTAATTATCACACTGCCAATGACACGTTTTATAATTTAAGCAACAATTCGCTGGCGCACCAAGGAAGTTATTTGCTTCCGCTAATTCATTATTTTGCCCATGCCGATCTCTCAAAGATGAAGTCGGAAACGGACGATGTTTACGTAAATTTTCCTTTGGTAAAAATGATAAGCTATCCATTTTCGTGGATTTTGCCAATGCTTATTTTGGCAACACTACTGTTTTTGTTCCTCATTTTTTACGGACTTCACAAAAGAAAACTAAACGGAAAAACAATGGCGTTGGGCTTTGTTCCGTTTTTACTTTCTCTCTTTGTTTGTGGCCTTATTGGTTTCTTTGGTTGGAAATTGATTTTGGTACTCTACCCGCAATACTCCGAAATACAACAAGGTTTTACCTATAATGGGCATTGGTATATTGCATTTTTTGTCTTTCTTTCGTTGGCAATTACATTTGCTATTTATAAAAAATTCACTCAAAAATTTAACGAGGCTTCCTTTTACGTAGCTCCGTTACTTTTTTGGTTCTTAATAAACGTTGCAGTTTTTATAATCCTGAAAGGTGCTGCTTTCTTTATAATCCCCGTATTTTTTGGATTGATTTCATTTTTTGTGATGCTTCGGCAGCAACGTCCCAATCTTTTGGCAACGGCGCTTTTGGCAGTTCCGGCAATCTTTATTTTTGCGCCGCTCATTCAGTTTTTTCCAGTTGGTTTGGGTTTAAAAATGCTAGTTATTAGTTGTGTTTTTACCGTTTTGCTTTTTACATTATTATGGCCAGTTTTCGGATATTATAAAATGAAAGGTTTGCTTTCAGGTTTATGTTTACTGCTTGCCATTTTCTTCTTTATAAAAGCACATTCAAAAAGTGATTTTTCCGAAGAACGAAAAAAACCAAACAGTCTCGTTTATTATAAAGATGCCAATGAAAACAAAACCTATTGGCTAACATACGATAAAGAAATTGATGAATGGACCCAGCAATATTTAGGCGAAAAACCCGAAGATGCTTCCAAAATTTTAGGTGATGCTGCGTATAATAAATACGGAAGAAATTTCAGTTTTGCCGCTGAAGCTCCGGAAAAAAACATTGCAGATTTCGAAGTTATTTTAGAAGAAGATACGCTGGTTGAAAATCTTCGGAATGTTCGGTTTACAATCGTTCCAAAGCGTAAAGTGAATAAAATAGATTTATACAGCGTTGAGAATACCTCCTTTAAAACTTTGGAATTCAACGGAAAAAAGGCAGCAGTTTCAGGACATAAAGATTATAGAGGCACTAAAAACAGTGCGCTCATTAATTATTACGTTTCCGAAAATGATTCACTTAAAGTGAAATTTTCCGTTGAAAACAATTTACCAGTTTCTTTTAAAGTGATGGAATATTCTTTTGATTTAATGTCTAATCCTGAATTTGAAATTGCGAAACGCCCCAATTACACAATGCCGAAACCATTTGTAATTACGGATGCTGTTGCGGTGAAACGAACTTTTTCAATAGATTCGTTGAGTATAAAAGTTGCAGACACAATTACAATGAACCCCAAAATTTCTTTTCCCAATGACTAAAACAATTTCTATTGTGGGCCTGGGATGGCTCGGACAACCTTTGGCATATCGCTTGGCAACGTTGGGTTACACCGTAAAAGGTTCAGTAACTACTGTTGCAAAAGCTGCTTTATTACAACAAAACGGTTTTGATGCTTATCCTGTAGAAATTTCGGAAAATGGAATTGAGGGTGAAATAAAAGCACTTTTAAACAATACCGATTATTTAATGATAATGATCCCGCCCGGACTTCGGAAAAATACGGGTGCAGATTATGTTTTAAAAATGGCGCACTTGCTTGCAGCAATAAACGAATCTTCCGTTTCTAAAATAATTTTGGTGAGCAGCACTTCTGTTTATGATGATTCACAAGGAAACGTTACTGAAAAGGATGAACCAAAACCACAAACCATTGCCGGAAAACAACTGCGGCAAGTGGAAGAACTATTTATAAATTCAGAAGGATTGCAGACTACAATTGTGCGTTTTGGAGGATTGATAGGCGGAAGCAGAAATCCCGCAAAATACTTGGCGGGACGAAAAGATTTGGCAGATGGCAACGCCTCAGTGAATCTGATTCACCGCGATGATTGTATCAATATTTTAGTCGAAATTTTAAAACAGGACGCTTTCGGTAATGTTTTTAATGCTGTAAACCCAGACCATCCCAAAAAATCAGACTATTATATTCAAAAAACAAAAGAGCTTGGTTTGGAGCCACCAACTTTTGCTGAAAATTCTACGGATGAGGTTTATAAGCGAGTAGATTCTGAGAATTTAAAATCTATTTTGAACTATTCTTTTAAAGTTTCCATATAAAAAAAGGAACCTTTTAAAGCTCCTTTTATATTCTTAATTTAATTCTCTCGACATAAGATAGCAAGGGTTAAAGATTTGGGTTAAAATTATTATTGTGTAAAGTGGCTATCGAAACGGCCTTCTCTTATTTTTACTGTTTCTCCAGTTGTAGGATGTTTTATATCAAATGTAAATGTGCCTGAAACTATATTATTTATAAAATCTAATTTTGTAATTGAAAATTCTCCTGTATAATCTGAATTTGTTGTTGATGTCTCTAAAATATCTTGAAAAAAAAGCGCGGCGCTTGCATTGCCGTCTATTTCTTCAAGTAGTGGATAAATTTGCCCTTCTTCAATCGGTTTTTTAATAGTTCCAATATCAATTCCTCCCGGAATCATATTAAAGTTAGTGCCTGATATATGAAAATAATATTCTCCCCCTACCAATTGATAAAAACAATTAAAGGAGCCACTGTTGTCTATAAAGGGTTCACCATTTACCAAGCAGCCAAAAGTACCCGCCCCCGTTTGGGTGGCTGGTGGCAGTTGATCTATTGGTGCAACGGCGTCGTCGTCTTTGTGACAGGAGCTTAAAAGGATAAGGGTTGTAAATACCAAGAGATGTAGGTTTTTCATAGTGTAAAATGTTATTTGCAAAACACGGACTAAATATTTTAAGTTATGTTTTGTGAATGTTAAACATGGGTTTCATTTTTGAACTCTAGATTTCTGCTGGGTTAACTTCCTGTTGTGAAAAGCATAAGGAAGAAATGCCCATAAAGAGCAATAAGGTAATTTTTTTCATTGTAGGTTAAATAAAATAGTTAAAGATTTGGGTTAAAATCATTATTGTGTAAAGTGGCTGTCAAAACGGCCTTCTCTTATTTTTACTGTTTCTCCTGAGATAGGATCTTTTAAATCAAACCAAAAAGTTCCAGATACAATATAAGTTTCAAAATTAAATGTAGTTATATGTAACTCTCCAATCATTGTTTCCCCAGTATCAGCACTAACTCCCACACCCTGAAAAGAACATTCGGCATAAACCGAACCCTCAATGTTTGCCATCAATAAATAAGTGTTTCCTTCTTCAATTGATTTATTATTTGATGCGAGGAAAATTTGCCGAATAAAATAGTCTTCCTTGGCCCCACTTAGTCCAAAATAATATTCTCCACTCACCAATTGATAAAAGCAGTTAAAAGAGCCACTATTATCAATAAAAGCCTCTCCATTAACCAAACAACCAAAAGTACCTGCTCCGGTTTGAGTGGCTGGTGGCAGTTGGTCTATTGGTGCAACGGAATCATCGTCTTTGTGGCAGGAAGTCATTATAAAGATTATAATGATAAGTAGATATTTAGATATTCTCATTTTATAGATTTATTGGGCGTTACAAAGCTAACAGATTTCAATCTTTTTAAAAACAAAAAAGGAGCCTTTTACAGCTCCTTTTTTTATAAAAATATATGTCAGGCTGAGCGCAGTCGAAGCCACATGATTTGAAATTCAAGGCATTTCGACTGCGCTCAATGTGACAATTGACAAACTACCAAATACGAACCCTATTTTCTGGGGCAACGTACATTGGGTCACCTTCCTTAATATCAAACGCTTCGTAAAAAGCATCAACATTTACCAAAGGTTGTGTAGCACGTACCATTCCTGGGGAGTGTGGGTCTGTTTTCACTTGGTTGCGAACAGCTTCATCACGAGCTTTGGTACGCCAAACGGTTGCCCAACTCATAAAGAAACGTTGCTCTGGAGTGAAACCGTCAATGTTATCTGGACGTCCGTTTTCTTTATAAAAACGCTGCAAACCATCGTAAGCACCAAGCACACCACCAAGATCGCCAATGTTTTCACCTAAAGTGAACTTTCCATTAATAAAAACACTGTCTAAAACTTCTATATTGCTGTATTGCTCGGCAAGCTTATTACCACGTTCGGTGAAGTTTTCAAGGTCTTTATCTGTCCACCAATTAACTAAGTTTCCGTTGGAGTCAAAACGCGAACCACTGTCGTCAAAAGCGTGTGAAATTTCGTGACCTATTACTGCGCCAATTCCACCGTAGTTTACTGCTTCATCTGCTTTGTAATCGTAGAAAGGTGGTTGAAGGATTGCAGCCGGGAAAACTATTTCGTTGTTGAACGGGTTAAAGTAAGCATTCACGGTTTGTGGGCTCATACCCCATTCAGTGCGGTCCACAGGCTCATCTATTTTTTCAAGATTATCTTTCAGGTTCCAAGTTTGTACGGCTACCATATTGTCATAATATGTATTTCCAGTTTTCACTTCCATAGCGGAATAATCTTTCCACTTATCTGGGTATCCAACCTTTACTGTGAACTTGTCAAGTTTTTCGATAGCTTTCACTTTCGTGCTGTCACTCATCCAGTCCAAAGCGTTGATTCTGTCTTTGTAGGCTGCAATTACGTTAGTAATCATTGCTTCCGCTTTTTCTTTTGCTTCCGGCGGAAACATTTCATCTACATATAATTTACCCAAAGCTTCGCCCACGCTTCCGTTAACGGTGGCAAGGGCACGCTCATCTGCTGGTTTTTGTTTTTTGGTTCCGTTTAAGGTTGTAGAGTAAAAATCAAAATTCGCTTGGTCAATTTCGGTAGTTAGCATTCCTGTGGCACTATTTAAAGTAGACCAGCGCATTACGGTTTTCCAAGTATCAAAATCTGGCTTTGCAAACATTTGGTTTAATGTTTCCATATATTTTGGCTGCATTACGATAACGGTATCCATTTTTTTGGTAACGCCCATTCCTTTGAAAGCCTCTTCCCACTTAAGTTGTGGAAGCATTTTCTGCAATTCAGCAATGCTTCTTGGGTTGTTGAAATTTCTGAAATCGCGGCTCGCCACTTTGTCTAATCTTGGGGTGGCAAGTTTTGTTTCGAAAGCAAGAATGGTTTCTGCCTGCTTACGGGCAGATTCTTCTGTATCGCCCAAAAACTGAAGCATTCTTGTAATATGATCTACATATTGCTGACGGATTTTTACCGAGGCAGGATCTGTATTAGTATAAAAATCGCGGTCCGGAAGCCCTAAACTACCTGGAGTGATATACGCTGCGTTCATCGCGCTATTGCTTGGGTTTGAAAAAGCTGCAAGACCCAAAAATGGTTGTGAAACCGCAACAGCATCCTCACTCATCAATTTTTGAAAATCTTCCATGCTGTCCATGGCAGCAATTTTATCAAGCGTTGGCATTATTGGAGTAATACCAGCCTTGTCTCTAGCAACTGAGTCTAGCTTAGACTCATAAATCATTAAAGCTTTTGCTTGGTCAGTTTCTGGAGCGTATTTTCCGCTTTCTTTTGCTTTTGTTAAAATATTCAGCATGTCTTTGCTGGTTTTTTTGCGCAGAATAGTGAACCCGGCCCAACTAGTTTCATCGTCTGGTATTTCGTTGTTTTTCATCCAGTTACCGTTCACGTAATTGTAAAAATCTGCTTTTGGGCTTACTGTGGTATCCATGTTTGCAAGAATGATTCCGTGTGGTTCGTTATCTGCTACGGCCACATCAGTTTTTTCTTTACAAGCTGTTACAGCTACGGCAATCACTGCAAAAGCCACAACAGGTTTCAAAAAATTAGTCTTCATTGTATGATTTGTGTTTTAGTGTTTATTTTAAATTTATTACGAAAGTATAAGTTGCTTTTTCTATTTGAATGTTACAGTTTCTTATTCTTTTTATCCTGAAGTTCCAAATTCATGATAGAATCTTTGTAACGCTTTTGTTTTTTCAGTTCGTTATCCTCATCTTCCTTTCTTTGAAAATCAATGTAATCCTTTTGAAATTTCTCATTCAGTTGAACAATCAGGTTTGTTACTGCGGTGTTCATTGCTTCTAAAGACTGCTGCACTTTTACAGAATCAATCGTTCCTTGGTGCGAAGCCTGAAATAGCAACTCTGAGCGGGTTTTTAATACCACCAGTCGGCTGTGGATTGGTTTGGTATTTAAAGTATCTGGAATTTTTTTGAAGAGTGAATCAGCAAATTCTTTCAGATACTCTGTGCGGTTGCGAAGATCCTGATAGTTGTTGCCGTTGGCGTTTTTTGCTTCGGTAAGAAAATCCTCCAAAATTCCCCAACGTACAGCCTGTATTTTAGCAGGCGGAGTGAGTTGAGGAAACTCGTAATCTTTATTGCCAAAAATTATGGAAGCATCGTTAGATGGAGTTTGGTTCTTGTTTTCGTCGGCAGCATTTCCGCAGGAAAAAACAAAGCCAACAACTAATAAGAGAGGAATAATAAACTTCATAAAAAATAAAAGGAGCACAAAGATACTGGTTATTAAACAAATGGCACATAATTTTTTTTAGGCGCTGAAAGAACTCATAATATGTATCTTTACACCACATTTTTGAAAAAATAAACAGATGAAAAAGAGAATTCTAATTATAGGCGCCTGTGGCCAAATAGGAACGGAATTAACGATTTATTTACGTGAAAAATTCGGCAGTCATAAAGTGATAGCCAGCGACATACGTGAAGGTGAAGAAGAATTGATGAAAAGTGGGCCTTTCGAGATTTTGGACGCTATGGATTACGATGCAGTAGAAGAGGTAGTAATTCGTCACGAGATTACAGACGTTTATTTAATGGCTGCTATGCTTTCCGCCACTGCTGAAAAATTTCCGATGAAAGGTTGGAATTTGAATATGAACTCACTTTTTCACGTATTGAATTTAGCTAAAGAAAAGAAAATAGAAAAGATATTTTGGCCATCCAGTATAGCAGTTTTTGGGCCATCTACTCCGAAAACTGATACGCCACAACGTACAGTTATGGAGCCCAGCACCGTTTATGGAATCAGCAAGCAAACAGGCGAGCGCTGGTGCGAATATTACTTTAACCGTTATGGGGTGGACGTTCGCAGTATACGTTATCCCGGTCTTATTAGTTACAAAACGCTTCCTGGTGGCGGCACTACAGATTATGCCGTTGATATTTACCACAAAGCCTTAAAGCACAAAAAGTACATTTGTTTCTTAAATGCTGAAACCACATTGCCAATGATGTTTATGGACGATGCCATTAGGGCTACCGTAAACATTATGGAAGCTGAAAAGGAAAAGGTGAAAATTAGAAGTTCGTATAATCTTTCAGGAATGAGCTTCAATCCTGAAGAAATAACGGCGAGTATTCAAAAGCACATCCCAGAATTTAAGATAAGTTATGAGCCAGATTTTAGGCAAGCTATTGCAGACAGCTGGCCGCAAAGCATCGACGATAGCAAGGCACGTGAAGATTGGGACTGGAAAAGTGAAATTTCGTTGGATGAAATGACTGAGATCATGTTCACTAATTTGAAGGAAAAGTATTAATTATTATTCGTCGAACTCAACCTCAAGGATAGTTGCAGTTCCATATCTTCCTTCGTTGGAAATATATAGCGTGCCGTCTGGAGCAAAGGTTATTCCTTCAGGTTGGGGGAATGATTCCTTAAGTAGTTTGTGCAACTTAATAGGCTTACCCAGGCTGTCCAAAATTAATAACTGCGGATTTTTTCCTTCCAGAATGTAAAAGTTTCCGTTTAGGGGGTGTAAAGCAATGTCTGAAGGATAGAAACTTGATGATGCTTCTACATCATCATCTATGTCTTTAGGTTTAAAAATTGGATCGTTCAAAGGAATTTTCAATACTGGCAAGGAGTTCGTTTCTTTTGTTGCCAGATTGAATGCGTAAATCCCTTTATATTCGTCGCTGTTTGGATCTTTGTTTTTTACAGTGAAAAGTAACCGATTTTTGAGAGTATCTGCGGTTAGGGATTCTATATTTTCTTTTCCAGAAAAAGGAATTTGGTAATTCTTCGTTTGGAAATTGGCGCTCAAATAGTTTTCTATTTCAAAAAGACGCCCACTGCTTGCCATTACAAACGCACTGCTGTCTGCTGTGGTAAGCGCTTCATAATCGCCAGATTTGGCAAAATTCACTTTTTTTTCTATTAGGTTTGTGCTGAGGTTGTAGATAAAAATTATACCATCCTCATCCTGGACGCAGGCAATCTTATCTTCAGAAATCCATCTAATTCCAGATATTTCATTAAGATCTGTTGGCACGTCCCATTTGCGTACAATAGTATATGTTTCTTCTTCCAAACGAGGGTTAAGCGCAGGGTTTTCAAAAGCATACCAAAGAATTCCCACAAATGCGAGAACCCCAACAATTATAAAAAAAGCTATTCTATTTTCGTTCATAAAGAGGATTATTATATAAACTTATAAATTAAGTGAAATAAAACTTGAAGCTCCTTAAAGTTATTATAAAAAATTTTTGAAACCTTGAGTGCCCAATGGTTTTGGAAAAATTGAATATTGTATTGTAGCCTCACCAAGAATTCCTTCGGCTTCGCTCGGGATAAACTTCTCTTCTTGATTCGTAGCCTCACCAAGAATTCCTTCGGCTTCGCTCGGGATAAACTTCTCTTCTTGATTCGTAGCCTCACCAAGAATTCCTTCGGCTTCGCTCGGGATAAACTTCTCTTCTTGATTCGTAGCCTCACCAAGAATCGAACTTGGATCTAAAGTTTAGGAAACTTCTATTCTATCCGTTGAACTATGAGGCCTTTAATAGGGATCCCCAAATTTAACTATTTATAAATGATTGCAAAGAGCCAAGCCTGCTCAAAATAATGCATCAATTATTTCTTTTTTAAACGGTTGCGAAGCATGCACAAAACTCCAACTTCTTCTTTTGATAGATTTTCTGCTTTTTTAAGCAATTGGTTTATTTCCTTTTCAAAATACTTCAGGGTTCGTCCTTTTGTATAATCTTCTATAATTCGTGGATCAATATAAGAACCTCGCGCAACTGAAGGAGTGTTGCCCAACCTTTCCGATACAAGGTTTACTGCTTCTTTAATGTTTTTGTCCAATATCTCTTGGTCTTTTTTGTCCACCACTCCAAGCTCATCCAGAGCTATTGCAGCAATCATAGTTCCGGCCCAGGTTCTAAAATCTTTTGCGGAAAATTCATCACCTATTATCTCGTGTATGTAGGTGTTGAGATCATCACTTTTTACGTCAACAATATTGTCGTCTTCATCCAAATATTTGAAAATTTCATAACCTGGCATATCATCTATTTCCTGAACAATTTTAGCCAATTTTTTATCCACGATATGCTTTTCCTGATCTTGTCCAGATTTTCCGTTGTAAGTAAAGATGAGTTCATCGCCATTAATTGTAAGGTGCTTGCTGCGCATAGTTGTTAATCCGTAGGTAGCATTTTCTTTTGAATAAGCTTCGCTGCCTGGCCGAAAGAAAGCAGACTCTAACAAACGAACCATCGTGGCCATAACTTTTTCGCGGTTTAGTTTACGTTTGCGCAAGTGTTGCCCGGTAACACGCCGCATATGTTCCAGTTGATTTGCAAAATCAATAATTCGGTCAAATTTTTTAGCGTTCTGGCGCTCTGTGTAGTTGGGATGGTAAATGTATTGCTTGCGATCTTTATCATCTCTTCCCGTCACCAAAAGATCTTCTTTTCTATTTTCATTTATTTCCACATCGGTCCATGCTGGTGGAATGACTAGCGATTTTATCCACTTTCGAATTTCTTCATTTTTGATAATCTTGCCATTTTTGTCTTTATAGGTAAACCCTTTACCGTGTTTCTTTCTTTGGTACATCGCTTTTTTTTGAAATAAAAATAAAACAAAAATTTTATTCTTGGCAGAAACCGTTTTCTTTTAAAGGATTATGGTTTGAAAACTTATAGCATGGAGAGAAATGTTTGACCTATATTTTACCTGCGTAAAACACAAAAGCCTCCACATTTCTGTGAAGGCTCGTATTCATTCTGCTCCTCCTCTTGGGCTCGAACCAAGGACCCTCTGATTAACAGTCAGATGCTCTAACCAACTGAGCTAAGGAGGAATTTTGCGTTAGCGGTTGCAAATATACCTATTTTTTGATTCCATCAAAATAAAACTTGAAACTTTATCAATTTTGTTTTTCGGGATTTATTATGGCTTGTAGATTTTGAATTGCTTATAGCCCATCCAACTCTTTGAGTAGTACAATATTTGAAGAAGATTCGCTATTCTCAAGAACTGCTTTGGCTTCGTCTACCTTGTTTCCTTTTAAAAGAGAAAGCGCCAAATAATAACTTATTTCTTCTGAAAAAGCACTATTCGGTTTTGTTTTGGCCAATTGTAGATATTTTTCCGCTTGGCGTGGATTGCCGTTGGCTAAGTTTGCAACCCCAAGAAAATATATCAATGTGTCGTTCTCAGGATTTGCGGCGTAAAGAGGTTCCCAACGACTGATAGCTTCTTTATATTCCTTGCGTTTATAATTTACCATTCCATGATAAAACTCGTAATCTGAAGAAGTGCCCATGGTTGTGGGTAGTCCTGGGTCTGGTTTAAAATTAGAAGCAAACACCTTCTCCGGCGAGTTTCCATTACTTAGAACAGCCCATGTACTTACACTTATTAAGACTAAAATAGAAGCGGCAAGTGCCAACCAACCACGGGATAACCATTTTTTTTCTGGCTCATCTGCAATTTCTGAGTGAAAATCATTCAACGAATGTTTTAGATTGATTTCTTCCACACCTTGCATAAGTGCTTTTTGCCCCATCACGTTTTTACGAAAATCTGGGTAGATATTCATCTGTTTCTCGAATTCTGCTAGTTGATGCGCATCTAGGTTGCCGAGCAAGTATGTATCAATAAGCTCCTGTGTTTCTTGTGTATTATCTATGTTGTTATTTGGTTCCATTAGGGATAATTTGGGTCATTTTTCGCAATTGTTCTTGGCAACGATATTTTGCGTTGCGCGCGGAGGCTTCATCCATCGACATAATTTGAGCTATTTCTTTGTATTGTTTTCGTTCAAAATAGAACAGTTTCAGCAAGGTTTGGCAGCGTTCACCAAGATTGCCTATGCAGTCCATTATTAATTTAATTTTCTGGCTTTTATTTTCTTCAATTTCAATTTCCGGTTCTTCGTATTCTATATCGCGATTTATAAATGTGGTGTTCTTGTATTTAACGGAACGCACATGGTCCAACCATTTGTATTTCGCAATCTGAAAAAGATATCCGTTTATAGCTGTATCACTTTCGGCGGCAAACCGGTCATTTTTAATGTTTCGCCACATTGCTACAAATGCTTCTTGGTAAACATCTTTTGCCTGCTGCTCGCTGCCACTGTTTTTAACTACATAGCGCTTCACTTTCGTAAAGTTGGTTTTATACAAATTTTTTAAAGTGGCAGCATCATTTTTTTTAATGAGTACTACTGTTTCGTTAAATGGCAAATCGTTGAATTTTTGGTCGCTACTTTTCTGCATCGGTTATAAAACAATACAGAAAGATACAATTTATCTGTAATCGTTTTAATTTTTTTGAACAACTTAAGCTAAACGGATATCTTTTTCGTTCAAATGAACTATTCCATTTCTTTAATATTGTGCAAAAAGCCGAATTATAGACTTCGCCATTTTAAACACATCGGAAGGGGAACTGATATGTCATCAAAATTTTCAAAAAAAATACTTCGGTTGTGTTTCCGAAGTATTTTTTAAAAGGATAATCTATATTGGTTTACTCAAACAGCCAGCGATAAATATCGTTTCCGTTGGCAAAGAGCACTAAAGCGATTAAAATAAAAAAGCCTACCATTTGGGCGTATTCCATAAACTTATCATTCGGTTTGCGGCCTGTTACAATTTCATAAAGAAGAAACATTACGTGACCACCGTCTAGAGCTGGAATTGGTAGAATATTCATAAATGCCAAGATGATTGAAATTAATGCCGTGGTTGCCCAAAAACTCTGCCAGTCCCAGACGCCAGGAAAAAGATTCCCAATGGCTCCAAAACCACCAACTTTGGTCGCTCCTTCTTTTGTGAAAACGTATTTGAACTGCGCTATATAATCTTTTAGAGTATTATAACCGTAGCCAATACCACCAACTATGCTTTCCCCAACTGTATAATTTATTTTTGTTTTACCTAATTGCGAATTTAATTTTTCAGTAGAGAACCAAACCCCTAACTGTCCTTCTTCATTAGGAGTGATATTTAAAGTGTCTTGTGTATTCCCTCTTAAAATAACAATCTCCTTTTCAGAACTCAGATTCTTGTCGAGAATACTTTGTAATTCATCACGATATTGAATGGTTTTGCCATTTATAGCAATAATCTTGTCGGATACTAACACTCCAGCCTTTTCAGCTGGACTATCTGAATTTACAGAATCAATAACTATTTCCTGTCTGGGAGTAAAGGCAGGCATAATACCACTTTGGAACATTTTTGAGCCTGCATCTTCTGGAACTTGAATAGTCTCGATATTGCCATCAGCATGTTTTACTTCTACTTTTGAAACATCGCGGACAAAAATATAACGGTTTATTTCTAGCACATCGTCTAAAGGCTCTCCATTGATATTTAAAATCTGATCGCCATCTTGAAAACCGTATTCTTTGAATTGCTCGGTAACCGCAAAACCTTGTGGCATATCTTCATTAGTGGTAATATTTCTTCCGTAGAAATAAAGAATTCCCATGTAGATAACGAAACCAACAATAATATTCACAGTAACTCCACCAAGCATAATTATTAATCGTTGCCAAGCTGGTTTGCTACGGAATTCCCAAGGTTGGGGTGGTTGCGCCATTTGCTCCTTATCCATGCTCTCGTCTATCATTCCGGCTATTTTTATATAACCGCCCAATGGTAGCCAGCCTATTCCGTAAACGGTTTCGCCTATTTTCTTTTTAAAGAGTGAAAACTTTACATCAAAGAAAAGATAGAATTTTTCAACCCTTGTTTTAAATAGTTTTGCGGGAATAAAATGCCCCAACTCGTGGAGCACGATTAATATAGATAAGCTTAATAGGAGCTGGATAGCTTTAACAACAAATGGAGTCATAGTTTTGTATATAGATATTTATTTTTAGGCTCGATCAAACAAAATATATTACCAAAATCGACCCTAAAACAATTTTGTTTGCCATACTTGGGCTGCGCTTAATAAGCAGCAGTTTCAGCAAAAAATCGCACAAAAGTAATCTTTTAGAACTTGCAAAAAAAATAAGCGGGTGTGTTCCCGCTTATTTATGTTTTCTTTGTGGTTCAAGTTGAAAAAAATTGCCACAAATTCACGAATGTTTTTATGTAATTATTCGTGAATTTGTGGCAAAAACTTATTCCTTCACAACTGTTTTGTTGATAATGCCTTCTGAAGTTTCTATTTTGAAGAATAAAATTCCTATTGAAAATTTTGAGACATCTACGGTTTCTGAATACATTGAAGAATACAGCAACTGCCCCAAAGCATTGTAAATTTCAATGTTTTTAATCTCCAATGATTCCGGCTTTTGAATATTAATCACGCTCGATGTAGGATTGGGATAAAAAACAATTTTCTCCTCTACAAAAAAGTCTCCCGTGCCCAGAGTTACATTGTTGTTTCGTGAAATTATGTCATAATCCGGATCAAACTGTACACTCTGTACCGTAAAGCCTACAGCGGGCTGAAAGGCTTGATTGTTTACTGTATTGTCCAGCCAAATATCTAAGGTTTCTCCCTGTGTGCCATTTATCCTTAAAGGAACAGGGACTTCAAAAAATGAAACCGAAGAATTGCTTTGGGTCTGCGAAATTTTCACATTCACGGTCGCAGGACCACCGGCTTGATTCCAGCTAATGTTATAGCTGGGGTAGCCTTCTCCATAAATCCAATCGTTGAAAAATTCTGAAAGATCCTCACCGCTTGCAGCCTCCATATTCCTGATAAGGTCACCAGTTTTTGCGTAACCGTAAGATAGGGCAGGGTCTGCCAAATAATCTTTCAAGCCTTGAAAGAAAACAGCATCGCCCAATTTTTTGCGAAGCATATGCAGCACCATAGCACCTTTATTATAGCTCAATCTACTACTAAAAATTCGGTTTACGGAAGTAGTGTCCTGAGCAGGAATATAAACCGATCCGTTTGGAGAATCTGTAATAGAACCTATTTTGTCTTGTTTCCAAGACCTAAAGTCTGTACTACCGTCAAAATCTTCTATCACCAATCCGGACAGGTATGTGGCAAAGCCTTCGTTTAACCATATATCCTGCCAGCTGCCACAGGTAACCTTATCGCCGAACCATTGGTGCCCAAGTTCATGGGCGATCAATCCGCGACCAAGACTTCCCATAAAGGAAACGGTAGTGTGTTCCATACCGCCGCCCCAGCCAAATTGTGCGTGGCCGTATTTTTCGTTGGCGTAAGGGTAGGGTTCAAACAGGTCTGCATACAGGTTCATAATATCTACGGTAACCGGTGTGCGGGCTTGAGCGTAGGAAAGGTCTTCAGGATAAATGTAGTTAACTATTTCAAAAGGGTTCCCATTGTTGTCCACGGTGTGCGAATAAACCGTATAATTGGTAACTGCAATGGCAATCAAATATGCGGGAATAGGATATTGGTGTCTATAATGTGTGGTTTTATTGCTTCCGTTAATTGTTTGGCCTATTTCTAAACCGTTTGAAACGGCCACATATTCTTCATTTGAAGGATTGAATTGTGGGGTTGTAATATAAACATCAATCACGTCAATCTTGTCATTCAGATCTTGCTTGCACGGCCACCAAGCTTTTGCGCCAAAAGGCTCCGAAAGCGTCCACATAACGGGATCGCCATTATGGGTGTCTGTTTCAAAAGAACCAAAACCAGAGCTAACGGGATTACCGGAATAACTTACAGACAATGAATCTAAAACGCCTTGCGCTTGAATTTGCGGAAGGTTTATTACAACCTCATCATCGTTATTTTGGGTAAAACTAAGCGGAGTGCCACGTTGGGTAACTTGGGAAACCGTCATATTATCCACAAGTTCAAAAGTTATGGTGTTTAAGTTTTCCTTCGCCACGAAATGTGAAGTTACTTTTCCGGTAATAAATGCTTGCGCCGGATTTACGGTAAACTCTAACCTGTGGTATTTAAGGTCATAATTTCCTGTGTTCAAGTTTACAGGTTTTCCAAACCAGCCCGTTGCGGCTTTTGCTTCAGCTTCGCTGATGTCTTCTGATTGAAAATTTTGGGAAAAGGATAAAAAGGAAATTAAAATTAAAAAGGGAAGTACTAGTGTTTTCATTGGAGAATTTTTTTTATTGTGATTTAGTTAAAAATCATTTGACCAATCTTGAGGACTAAAAAGAATAAATCAAAAAGAATTGTTTAACCTTGAAATTTGCATGTTAAATGTATTCATTTAGATAGTTTTAGAACTTATTTTTGCAGCCAAATATGTGTCTTCAGTCTAAAATTTAACGCAATGTTTACCTTCTTTAAGAAATATAAATTCTTCGCTGTTGTTTTGATTATTCTTTCAGCAATAATTATTAGCATTATCTATCAAATAATGAAGCCTAAAGAGGTGCTGAAGATCTATCAACCGGCAGACGTTTCAACAGAACTTGTTGACAGTACGCTTCATTATGTAAAAAAGTACCACACCATTGCGGATTTTAGTCTTATTAATCAAAACGGAAAAACCATCACCCAAAATGATTACAAAGATAAAATCTACGTGGCGGACTTTTTCTTCACCACCTGCCAAACCATTTGTCCTATAATGACGGACCATATGGTGAAAATTCAGAATGAGTTGAAAAATGATAATGAGGTTCTTCTGCTTTCGCACACTGTCACTCCTGAAATAGACTCTGTTGCACAACTTAAAAAATACGCTTTGGAAAAAGGTGTGGACGATGCCAAATGGAACTTGGTAACTGGAGATAAAAGAGAAATTTATGACCTCGCCAGAAAATCATACTTGGCAGCGAAAGATGTACCATTCCAGGTTAACGATCTCGTACATACCGAAAACTTCGTATTGGTAGATAAAAAGAAGCGTATCCGCGGCTTTTATGACGGCACTGATTCTGAGTCCATTGAAAAATTATTGGCAGATATAAAAATATTGCAACAGGAAGATTAGCTTCTAAAAACGTGATTATTTTTTAGATTCAAAAAATCTCAAAAGGTCTTCTCCCACGTCCTTTTTTTCCTTTACTTTTGCCTTGTTTAAAATCAATCTAAATAAAAATGGCCATTACGATCGCTTCCTTAAAAAAAGGACAAAGAGGCATTATCAAGGAATTTTCGGTAGACGTTGTTCCGTTGAAACTTTTGGAGATGGGCTGTCTGCCCGGCAATGAGGTTGCATTGGTTCAGTTGGCCCCATTTAACGATCCTTTGTATTTAAACATCAATGGCAGCCATCTCGCTATACGAAGAGAAACGGCTTGTATGATTGAAATTGAATTGATATAATTAGTAATGGCGAAGCACATAAACGTTGCACTTATTGGAAACCCAAACACCGGAAAAACCTCTGTGTTTAATAGGTTAACAGGGCTGAACCAAAAAGTAGGAAACTATCCCGGCATTACTGTTGAAAAAAAGCAGGGAACCTGCAAATTCGGCCGCGCCTGCAAAGTTCACATTCTTGATTTACCGGGTACCTATAGCTTAAATGCCTCTTCGCTAGACGAAAATGTGGTTATTGAATTGCTGCTCAATAAAAACGATAAAGACTTTCCCGATGTAGCCGTAGTGGTTGCCGATGTAGAAAATCTAAAACGAAATCTGCTGCTTTTCACACAAATAAAAGATTTGGGCATTCCTGCAATTCTTGCCATAAATATGTCTGACAGGATGAAACGGAAGGCAATTTCGCTAGATATTCCATTGTTGGAAGAAAAACTGCAGACCAAAATTGCACTTATAAGCTCACGAAAAAACCTTGGGTTTGATAACTTAAAGGAATTGATTGAAAACTACAATCAACTTTCTACTAAGCCTTGTATGAACGCTTCTAGTATTTCTCCGGAATATTTTGACCGTTTGCGAAAAGCATTTCCAAATCAAGATTTGTATAAATTGTGGTTGGTGATTACACAGGATGTTAATTTTGGCAAACTGGACCGAAATGAATTGAAAGGTGTAGCCTCTTTTAAGACGGAATCCGTTAGCAACCTGAAACGGCTGCAGCAAAAAGAAACCATTACACGCTATCAGTTTATAAACGAAACTTTAAAGCAAACCCTTCACATAGATACTGAAAATGCCAAAGATCTAAGGAGCCGTTTGGATAGAGTTTTGACCCACAAAGTTTGGGGTTATGTTATTTTCTTCGGAATTTTATTACTCATTTTCCAAGCTATTTTTGATTGGAGTGCCTACCCGATGGATTTCATAGATAGCACCTTTGCTTCTTTGAGCGAATGGACAAAAAATACAATGCCAGTTGGCGATTTTACAAATTTGATAGCCGAAGGAATTATTCCAGGTTTGGGTGGAATCGTGATATTTATACCTCAGATCGCTTTTCTTTTTCTTTTCATTTCCATTTTGGAAGAAACGGGCTATATGAGTCGCGTGGTTTTTTTGATGGACCGCGTGATGCGGCGTTTTGGCCTTAGCGGAAAAAGCGTTGTGCCACTTGTGGCGGGAACAGCCTGCGCCATTCCTGCTATTATGGCCACTCGTAATATTGAAAACTGGAAGGAAAGATTAATAACTATTTTAGTCACGCCTTTTACTACTTGCTCTGCACGCTTACCGGTTTATTTGATAATAATAGCTTTAGTAATTCCAGATACCCGTGTTTTGGGAATCTTCAGTTTGCAGGGGCTTACGCTAATGTTTATGTATGTTTTAGGCTTTGGAGCCGCAATCATTTCTGCCTATTTGCTGGATAAAGTCTTAAAGATCCGTTCCAAAAGTTTCTTTGTGGTTGAAATGCCCAACTACAAACTTCCATTACCTAAAAACGTTATTATTACAGTGATTGAAAAAACCAAAGCTTTTGTTTTTGGAGCAGGAAAAATCATTCTTGCCATTTCAATTATTCTTTGGGTATTAGCTTCTTACGGCCCTGGAAATTTCAACAATGCAGAAGAAATTATACAAGCGCAATACGCTTCGCAAAATCTTTCAGAAGAAGAAATTGAGATGCACATAGATTCCTATAAGTTGGAACATTCATACATTGGTCACATTGGCCATGCGATAGAACCTGCGGTAAGACCGTTGGGTTACGACTGGAAAATAGGGATTGCGCTAGTGAGCTCCTTTGCAGCGCGTGAAGTTTTTGTAGGAACCCTCGCTACCATTTACAGCGTTGGCAGTGACGATGAGCAGACTATTAAAAACAGAATGGCGGCTGAGGTTAATCCCGTTTTGGGCGGACCGTTGTTTAATTTTGCCAGCGGGGTTTCACTATTGTTGTTTTATGCTTTCGCAATGCAATGCATGAGTACGCTCGCCATTGTAAAGCGCGAAACCAATAGCTGGAAATGGCCAATGTGGCAATTATTCGTAATGACTGCTATAGCCTATGTTGTGGCCTTGGCAGCGTATCAATTTTTGAAGTAGAATAAATGTAGAATAAACATCTTTTTGTTATGCAAACAATATTAGTCTTGATAACCTTCGCATTCGCAGTATTCTTTATGATCACGAAGTTTGTTTGGAATCCTTTTAAAACGAGTAAAACATCAAATAAGCCTGGTGACCATTCAGACTGCGGCAATTGTAGTTTGCATTAATTATTTTGAAGAACAAATCATCGGCTCGTGCTCGCTTTTTAGGGATTTTCTTCGCTTGCGTTTTGAGCAGTATTTAAGTATCTTTGCGCTATGCAAACAATATTGGTTTTAATAACGTTTTCTATAGCTGCAGGCTTTTTGCTAAAAAAGTTTGTGTGGAATCCTATTTTTGAAGCACGTCAAAATTCAAGTGGCACGCTAGATGGAGGGAAAACCAAATGTGGCAAGAAAGATTGCGGCTGCCACTAGTCTAATTAATGTTTTTCTCTTCACAAATCAACAATACGTAATTTACATCTTTTCCAGAATTTGTTGAAGTTGGATAAGGTTTCAAAGCCAATCCATTGATAGCAAATTTAGCTGAACTATATAAATTAGTATTTTTTTCCTCGCCAGGCTTTACTTCACCAAAAGTTAATAGTTTTTGTTCAGTTGTTCCGTTTGTGGTTACTTCAGCTTTTACAATGGCACGGCCTGCCCAAATACATGTTACGCCCTCTGGGCAACGGGAATCTTCCACCACTTCCAAAAATTTTATGGAAATACCTTTCAAAACTACAGTTTCACCTTTTGGAACTTTCACGGCAATTTTAGGAGCCTCAGCGGAATCTTCCTGCCCAAAGGCAAAAGTTGAAAAAAGAATTATTATTGCTAAAAGTGAATTTTTCATAATGTAAGTTTTTTTTCAATTTTAAAGATACTATAAAAAATAGTGCCATAAAATTGGTAATTCAAAATCTAATAAATTTCAAAACAATCTATCTTATCCTCGGAAAAGGAAAAAATCCTCTTTCATCGGCTCAATCTTTTCATCTTTATTGTTGATGATATAATCTAGCGATTTCTCGGTAAAAGTTAATCCTTTGGTAGTTAGAGAAACCACATCATTTTTTATTTTTACAAGGTTGTTCTTTTCAGCTAAATCCAATACAGTTCTGGCCCGAACTTCACGCCAATTAATATGCTCCTGCAGGTGGTTTATGTGTCTTTCCCTTTCTTCTTCATGACGGTTTAAATGAAGCAGAAAAGTGATTAGGGAAACTTCTATTTTCTGTTGCTTTTGACGATATAATACGGATATGAGTCCTTTTTTGGGAGCGAATAAATACACAATTAGAAAAATCACTCCCAGTGTTGTTGCAATAGATCCAGAGATAGAAGCATCCAAAAAATTTGCAAGCCAATATCCTGCAATGGCAGAAACAACACTAAATAATAAAGAAAGAGCAATCATTTTTTTGAGATCTTCAGTGAGCAGATAAGCAGTCGCGGCGGGCGCAATCATTAAAGCTACAACGAGTATTGCTCCCACGGCATCAAAAGCGCCAACGACAGTTATGGAAGAAATTGACATTAATCCATAGTGCATAATTACAGGCGAAATACCAATTGCCGAGGAAAGGCCCGCATCAAAAGTGCTAACTTTTAATTCTTTGAAAAATAGTAATAATAGGCTGATAGTAATCAATAAAATGCTCCCCATTACCCAAAGGGATTTTGGTCCCCAATCTGCACCTCCAACCATCAATCTATCAAAAGGGGCGAACGCGAGCTCTCCGAGAAGAACAGCATCAACGTCCAAATGCACATCGTTTGCATTTTTGGCAATAAGTATAACGCCTATGCTGAACAAAACTGGAAAAACCAATCCTATTGCTGTGTCTTCCTTTACTAGTCCTGTTTTTTGGATAAACTCTACCAAAACGACAGTGATAACACCCGTTAAGGCAGCCAAAAGAATAAGTAGTGGAGAGTTTAAATCTTGTGTTACAAAAAACCCGATTACAATACCTGGCAAAATTGCGTGACTAATAGCATCGCTTATTAAAGCCATTTTGCGGAGCACCAAAAACACACCCGGAATGGCGCAGGCCATGGCCACAATGGCTGCAATTAGCTGTATTTCAATTTGTGGACTACTCATTAACGGTTTTTTGATTATACATTTCCTGTGCTTGTTTAAATCCTTTTGGCGTCATTGCCCATTGCTGTCCGTGAATCGCTATCCAACCTTCATTCTCTAATTTTTTTAATGAACTCTTCGTAAATCCATGAAAGTTATTCAAAATACGAATAGCGTGTGGATGCGAAATATTTTCATGGTCTTGCGCAATTCCATACATAAACTGAAGGGTTTTCATCAGTTTCAGATCTGTTCGGTTTTTACGAAACCGTATTTCACGAAACAGAAGTCCTCTTTTAGGAGAAAATATAAAGGAAAATAATACGAAGACTCCCGCAACTAATACAATTACGGGTCCGGTAGAAAGATTGTTTTGGCTGGCACTTATAGCGGTGCCAAATACCCCTGAAAAAGCTCCAAATACCGCTGCCAGCAGTACCATTGTGCCTAAATTGTTGGTCCATTGCCGAGCTGCCGCTGCTGGCGCGAGCAGAATAGCGCTCATTAAAACAACACCTACGGTTTGCAATCCAAGCACGATGGCTAAAACAATTAAAAATGTAATAAGCACATCAATAAATTTTGTGTTGAAACCCAGTGTTTTTGTGTAGTCTGCATCAAAAAGGAGTATTTTGAATTCTTTCCAGAAAAGCAGCATTACAAAAAGTGAAATACCTGTCACGATAACCATCAACTTAACATCGCTTTCCACAAGTGTTGCGGCTTGGCCAAAAAGATATTTGTCCAATCCGGCTTGGTTAGCATTGGGTAGTTTTTGAATGAAAGTAAGCAGCAACATCCCAAAGCCGAAGAATATAGAAAGTATTAATCCCAGTGCGGTATCGCTTTTAAGATGTGTTTTTGAGGTAATTCCCCTTATCCAAAATGTGCCAACCAGACCACTAACCAAAGCTCCCAACAATAAAATTACAGAATCCTTCGCGCCAGTAATCAAAAAAGCTAAGGCAATACCCGGTAGTGCAGCGTGTGAAATTGCATCACCCAGCAAACTTTGTTTTCGAAGTACGGCAAAGCTGCCCAACATACCGCAAATAGCACCAAGAACCGCCGTTCCCAAAGTTATGGTGCGCAGAGTATAGTCTGACCAGAGTAAGTTGAAATATTCATTTATTGACATATTGTAGTCGGTAGTTTTTAGTCGTTAGACGGTGGGTCGCGGTAATTTATGATTTGGGTTTATTGAGATATTTTTTGGAGTGAAACTGTCATTTTTGCTAATTCAACAAGCTTTACGCGTGCATCTTTGTCATCTTCTTCTGTAATAAAACCTTGCCTTTTTGCGATTGTTGAGCATACCACACATTCTTTAGAAGAATTCCAAGCCATTTGCAGGTATCGGTTAAATTGCGCATCGGTATCAACCGCACCCTCTGCAATATTTAAAGGAATAGACACTGAAGCTCTTTTGTATTGTGATGTTAAACCATATAGCTCCTCTTTTGGAAACTTTTTTTGTTATAGAATAAACATCATCAACAAAATCCAACGATTTTTGATACACTGACAATTCTTCAAACTTAAATTTTGGGTTTTCCATGGTTGCTTCAATTTTAGTATTAATTTTCTAGCTTATCTAAATGCCTCTCTACGGACCACCAACTAAAGACTACCAAACTATTTATTAATTGCAACCTTATAATTTATTCCGTACGTTTTGGTTAAATTATCATCATTAAAAATTTCTTTTACGGGTCCTGTGGCTATTTTTTTCACATTTAAAAAAGTAACCCAATCAAAGTATTCCGGCACGGTCTGTAAATCGTGATGCACCACTACTACAGTTTTACCAGCTTTTCTCAATTCTTTTAAAATATTTATGATTGCAATCTCTGTTGTAGCGTCAACACCTTGAAAAGGCTCGTCCATCAAATAGATAGCTGCATCCTGTGCCAAGGCTCTTGCCAAAAATACTCGTTGCTGCTGCCCACCGCTCAATTGGCTTATTTGCCGATTTTTAAAAGCGAGCATTCCCACTTTTTCCATAGATTCCAAAGCAATCTTTTTTTCCTTTTGGCCGGGGCGTTTTATCCAGCCTAAGCTTCCGTAGGTACCCATCATAACCACATCTAGTGCGGTAGTTGGAAAATCCCAATCTACGCTTCCTTTCTGTGGGACGTATGCAACCATTTTTCGCTGTTTGGAATATGGTTTTCCATAAATTGAAACACTGCCCGCAATGGGTTTTATGATGCCTAAAATTGTTTTAATAAGCGTAGATTTACCAGCGCCGTTTGGTCCCACTATTGCCATCAAGACACCTTCCGGCACAGATAGGTCAATGTCCCAAAGAACAGGCTTATAATTATAAGCTACGGTAAGATCGTCTATTTGTACAGCCAGTTTTTGATTGTCCATTTGTTATTGTTTAAAGCCTTACTTAAGGGCATTTACAATAGTATTCATGTTATATTTAAACATTCCGATGTAAGTTCCTTCTTCAGTTCCTGGATTCCCTAGTGCGTCACTATAAAGGGAACCGCCAATCTCAACATTATGGTTCTTTGAAAGTACCGATTCTTGCAGCGCCTCAATAGTTCGCCTAGGTACAGAGCTTTCTACAAAAATGGCTTTAATGTTATTCTGTATTATGAATTCTGAAAGATTCTGAACGTCTTTTACGCCAGCTTCGGTTGCGGTAGAAATACCCTGTAGCCCCACAACGTTGAATCCGTAAGCTTTTCCGAAATAATTAAATGCATCATGGGCAGTAACCAAAATACGCTTTTCTTCCGGTAAGGTAGCTATAGTTGCTTTGATTTCACTTTCAAGGGAATCCAATTTTTCTTGATATTTTTTATTGTTTTCTGAATAGCTTTCTGCGTTCTTTGCATCTGCTTTTGAAAGCTCATCGGTAACAATTTGAGCAAACTGTTTAAAAAACTGAATGTTGAACCAAACGTGCGGATCGTAGTTTGATGCGAAATATTCCGAAGGTATCAACTCATCCTTGGGCAATCTATCGCCTAAAGAAACGGTGTTTTTTTTACCCTCCATTTTCTCAAAAATATCCACGAGCTTTCCTTCCAAATGGAGCCCTCCGTAAAAAATTATATCGGCCTCATAAAGTTTTGAAACGTCTCCTTCACTTGCTTTGTAGAGATGTGGGTCTACGCCGGCACCCATAAGGCCCTGTAAGGAAACGTGATCTCCACCAATTTCAGAAACTAAGTCTGTTATCATAGTTGTTGTAGTGACAACCTTAATTTTTCCATTATCTTCAGTGGCATTTTTACAGCTTAAAAACAGCATTACAAGACTTAAGATTATTAATTTTTTCATATTAATTTTTAGTTTTTGCCATTATGTTTTCAGCCGAAAAAATTGGTCATCTTTTTGTAATAGAAGTACAATCAAATTAATCGGGCTGCTAAATTGTTTGCACATATATATTTTCTGCGACAGTTTTTGAAATGAAAAATTGGTCATCAAATACCTGAATTATCATGGAACCATCAAAAAATTCCTTTCCAAGAACTGTTATTTTAGTGCCGATACTGACTTTCTTTTTATCTAAATACTGAAGAAATTCTGGACTCGATTCTTTTACACCAACACAAATGCCTTGTTGATTCTTTTCAATTTCAGAAAGCAGTTTTTTCTCTGTTCGCTTTAAAACCCCATGTTTATCCGGAATTGGATCGCCGTGCGGATCAAAATCTGGACTGCCCAAAAATTGGTCGAGTCGGGTTATAAGTTCTTCCGATTGAATGTGCTCCAACTGCTCGGCTATTTCATGTACCTCATCCCAATGAAAATTGAGCTTTTCTACCAAAAAAACTTCCCAAAGACGGTGTTTCCGTATTACACCTGCTGCAACTTTTCTGCCGGCTTCGGTCAAGGATACCCCTTTATAACGCTTGTATATCAAAAGTTTTTTTTCGGAAAGTTTCTGAACCATATCGGTTACAGAAGAAGGCTTTGTGTCCATTCTTTCCGCAATTGCATTGGTGCTGATTTCGCCAGCGGTTTCCAACTCTAGATGGAAGATTGCTTTTAGATAGTTTTCTTCGGCAAGTGTCATCATCAAATTTATGTTTATGCAAAGATATATTTTTTTATTTAAAAACATATTTTTAGATTTGCCTAAAAATATAATTACCTAGAACTAATAATATGTAATTTTATGAAATATTTTATTTACTTTTTTCTTTTTGCAATAACACTTGCTTCGGCCCAAAATAACAAAGCGAAAATTTCGGGAACGGTTTCTACTGAAGGCAAACCCATTCCATTTGCTAGCGTATATGTGAAAGGCGGAACAGATGGTGCCAGCGCTGATGTGGAAGGCAATTTTGAATTATCAATTGGTGCTGGAAAAGTGACCCTTGTTGCGCAGTCTCAGGGTTACCGGTCTGAAAGTATTTCTGTAACTGTTGCAAATGGCGAAACAAAAATTTTAAATTTTAGTCTTTCTGAAAGCAACGAAGAATTAGAACAAGTGGTAGTAACAGGTACACGAACTGAAAAACGCCGAATAGATTCACCCGTAATCGTGAACTTGATAAATAGCGAGACCTTGGAGCAAGTTGTAGCAACAGATCTTTCTGAAGGCTTGCGTTTTCAACCAGGTCTTAGAGTAGAAACGGACTGCCAAACTTGTAATTATACCCAGATTCGTATGAATGGCTTACAAGGTGGTTATTCACAAATCCTGATTAATGGTCGTTCCATTTTCAGTCCATTGACTGGTCTTTATGGCCTTCAACAAATTCCCGTGAACATGATTGAGCGAATTGAAGTGGTTCGAGGTGGGGTTTCTGCGCTGTATGGTTCTAGCGCTATTGGTGGAACGGTGAATGTAATCACTAAAATTCCGAAGAAAAATAATTACAGTTTAAGCTATATGTATGAAAATATTGATGGCGGTGCAGATCAAAATTTGATCAATGGAAATGCCACGGTTGTGAGTAAAGATTATAATGCCGGTGCAAATTTTTTCGTAAGTAATAGGAGAAAATCTGCCTATGATGCCAATGGCGATAATTTTTCTGAATTGCCAGAATTGAAAGGCAATTCCTTTGGAGTGAATGCTTTCTATCTGCCTACTGAAAATTCTAAATTGGAATTGAGTGCAAGCAGCCTTTACGAATATCGTTTTGGTGGTGAAATGGTTGATAAAGCTGCATTTTTAGCACAACAGTCTGAAGAGCGTACCCATAATGTGTTGATGGGAAGTTTGGATTATCAAGTAAACTTCAATGAAGATAAAAGTTCGCTTATTCTATATTATGGCGGTCAAAGAACTGATAGAGATCACTACACGGGCATAATTCCAAATGACGAAATTGAACAACAGGCCTTTTTTGCCGCACCACCTTATGGAGTTTCTGAAGTCACAACACACCAAGGTGGAGCGCAATTCAACAATAAATTCAATGAATTTTTGGGTGGAAAAACTGTTTTGACCGGAGGCGTGGAATATGTTTATGATGATGTTTTTGACGAAATTGAATCGTACAATTACCTAACCGATCAGACCACAAAAAACTTGGGCGCGTTTGTTCAAAATGATTGGGATATTACGGAAAGTCTGAATTTTCTTTCCGGTTTTAGGGTCGATAAGCACAACTTGGTAGCTAACGCTATTTTCAGCCCACGTCTTTCATTGCTTTACAAATTAAAGGAAACTACACAATTCCGATTAGGTTGGGGAACAGGTTTCCGCGCGCCACAAGCATTTGATACCGATTTGCACATTGCCTTTGCAGGTGGGGGTGTTTCGCGAATTTCACTTGCCGACACTTTATTCGAAGAAAAATCAAACAGTTTTACTGCTTCTGTAAATTATGATAGAGCTACCGAGCATTTTATTGCAGGTGTCACTTTGGAAGGCTTTTATACACATTTGAATGATGCATTTTACCTATTTCCTTTAGGTGAAGATGACTTTGGTGAACGTTTTGAAAAGCGAAACGGTAGCGGTGCAACAGTAAAAGGAATTACAATGGAAGCACGTGCTAACTTCGATTATGTTGTTGAAATTGATGCAGGTTTTACGTTTCAATCTAGTTTGTTTGATGATGCTGTGGAAAATATTAAGGGATTACCAGCAAAACGTGAATTTCTGCGAACGCCTAATAATTATGGGTACGCTACTTTAACCTATACACCCACAAAAAAATTAAGTGCGAGTGCAAATTTAGTTTACACAGGAGTAATGGACATAATTCACGTTGCTGGCGAAAATACGGGTCAGACTGTAGATGAATATTATAAAACACCAAGTTTTACAGAGCTCAGTCTGCGTGTGGGATACACATTTGATATTCCTAAAGTGAGCACTGGTTTAGAGCTATATGGTGGTGTAAAGAACGTAACCAATAGTTACCAAAACGATTTTGACATAGGGAAAAATCGTGATAGTAATTACATCTACGGTCCTAGCGCGCCAAGATCTGTCTTTGTTGGTTTAAAAATTCAATCACTTTAAAAAAAAATGAAACGCTTTACTTTTCATATTTTGTTGTTAATGTTAGTCAATGCCGCTTTTTCCCAAAATGAAAAAGTGGTTCATTGGCTTAATTTTGAGCAATTGGAAGATTCGCTCGCAACAAACCCTAAAAAGGTTTTTATAGATTTTTATGCAGATTGGTGCGCCCCTTGTTTAAAAATGCAGCGGGAGGTTTTTACAGATGAAAAGATTATAGAAATTTTAAACGAAGATTACTACGCAGTAAAAATGAACGTGGAAAGTACGGATACGATTCACTTCGGAAATGAAGTTTTTATAAACGAAAGAGCAAATCGAAGAAATCCCGTACACCAAATTCCACTTTTGATGGCCAGACAAAAAGACAAACCCTTTTCATTGCCGGCACTCGTTTTTTTAGATGAAAAATTTCAGGCAACTGCACGCTACTTTCAATATTTGAATGTGGAACAGCTTTTGAAAATTTTAGAAAAAAGGTAGTTCTAAAAAATTCTGAAAAAATAATCTAAAATCCGCGTTCTTTCTGCAGTTGCCCATAAGCCTCCTGCACTTTTTTGAATTTTTCCTCACCCCCTTTTTGGTGTGCCTCGTCCATATGCTGTAGTTTATCGGGATGGTATTTTTTAACCATTGTGCGATACGCAGCTTTTATTTCGGTAGTGGTTGCAGTTCTGTCTATTTCCAAAATTTTGTAAGCGCTGTCCGGATTTTTGAAGAACATTGCTTTTATACTTTCAAAATCGCGCGCATAAATTCCCAAAAACCCTGCAATCCTATTTATTTCGTTTACTTCGGAAGTTGAAACGCTACCATCCGCATTCCCAATGCTAAACAAAAAGTGAAGTATCTGCAAGCGGCTTTCGTAGCGGGTTCTTTGCCGCAAAAGGCTGCAAATGCTTTGAGCCGAAATTTCACGCTTCTTTATTACGTCGTTAAAAACCTTGAAAGTAGCGTTGGCACGATCCCTACCGTATGCTTGCACAAAATACTGGCGAACGTAATCCAATTCTGTTTGGCTTACATTTCCATCTGCTTTTATAACTAATGAAGCCAAAGAAAGTAAGTTCAATTCAAAATCTGCAGGAGTTACCTGCTCTTTAGACGAACCGAAGGAAGTTTGAAACGTTTTGCCTCTTACGCTTATATTGTCTAATAGGCTTCCAATTAAAAAACCCGCAATGGCGCCGGGAAAACGATAAACAAAATAACCAAGAACGGCCAATAACCAACGAAGCATAAATTTTTATTTTTTATAGCAGACAAAAGTACCATTTAAAGCACCAAATCTCAAATCTCAAATCTCAAATTAAAAAAGAAGTACTAAACTCAAACGAAGAACCAAATACCCAATATCCAGTTCCAAATAAATTTCAAGCATCAAAAAACTCAAATTCTTACAGAAATAGAATGCACGTGGGTTTTGAGTTTTTATATTTTGGAATTTATTTAAGATTTGGAGCGTGTGATTTGTGATTTATTTGAGATTTGGAATTTGTTATTTGGGATTTAATTCCTTTCAGAATTAGTATCTTTGCGTTCAAATTTTTATACACATTAAATACAAATATTATGTACCCACCCGATTTAATAAAACCAATGCGTGAAGACCTAACTAAAGTAGGTTTTTCCGAACTACATACTGCAAATGACGTTGAAGAAGCCTTGAAAAAAGAAGGAACCACCTTAGTAGTTGTAAACTCCGTCTGTGGATGTGCTGCTGCCAATGCGCGTCCAGGAGCAGCCATGTCAATTCAAAATGACAAAAAGCCAGACCATTTGGTAACAGTTTTTGCAGGCGTGGACCGCGAGGCAGTTGATGCCGCAAGAGCTAGTATGGTTCCGTTTCCACCAAGTTCACCAGCTATGGCTTTGTTCAAAAATGGTGAGTTGGTCCATATGTTAGAGCGTCACCACATTGAAGGCCGCCCTGCACAAATGATTGCCGAAAACTTGAAAGGCGCCTATAACGAATATTGCTAATTACAGATTGATCTTTGAATGAAAGCAACTAAACCATTAACGATTGTTGTTGGAATCCTCGCTCTTGGAGCACTTTTATTTAATATTTACGAAAATCCGAGGGTTTCACATTTGTTCGGGAAAGAAATAGATGATTGGCTTTACAGAGTATTTTGGTTAGTAGTTATTGGCCTTTGCGTTTATAATTACATCTACATAGACCGAAATACATTGAAAAATAAGTCGAAATCAAAACGTTGACTTTTTCAAATTTGAAATTTTACACATGCAAAAAGGAAAACCGTTTTTTTAAGGACGGTTTTCTTACTTTTGAATAGCAATGAAGGCACTGTCAAAAATTATTAGTTATCCTTTTACGGTACTGTTTTACCTGCTTTTTGGTATTACAATCTTAGTTTTTCATCCTATTCAGTGGATTAGTTTTAACTGGTTTGGTTATTCGGCGCACAAAAAAACTGTTGATTGTTTTAACTGGACAATAATACGCTGTCTACACGCTTTGGGAACTACCTTTCATGTTGATATAAACACAAGCATACCCAATAATGTGCCCATTATAATCGTATCAAACCATCAAAGCATGTGGGATATTTCGCCCATAAGCTGGTATTTACGAAAATATCATCCCAAATTTATTTCCAAAGTAGAATTGGGCAAGGGCATTCCTTCTGTTTCCTTCAATCTACGTCATGGCGGTTCCATTTTGATAGACCGAAAAAACCCGAGGCAAGCGATAGTTGAAATGGTGAAATTTTCAAAATACCTTCAAAAATTCAGAAGAAGCGGGGTTATTTTCCCCGAGGGAACTCGAAGCAAAACGGGTGTGCCAAAGCCTTTCCGAAGAAGCGGTCTACAAACGCTTTTCAAAAAAGTTCCAGACGGCTATGTAGTTCCGGTTTCAATCAACAATTCCTGGAAATTGCAACGTTGGGGCATGTTTCCGATTCAAATGGGCGTTCGGCTGGAAATGACCGCGCACCCCGCCATAAAAATCGCAGATTACGACGTGGAAATGTTGATTGACAAAGTGGAAGAAACAATCACTTCAAAAATCCACAAATAATGGCTTTATTTTCTACCGAAGAAATAATTCAAAATACAATCACCTTCGTTAAGAATGAATTGCAAAATGCCGAAGGAGGCCACGATTGGTTTCACATTGAACGGGTTTATAAAAATGCTTTGCTAATTTCTGAAAGTGAAAACGTAGATAAAATGGTGGTCTCGCTTGGCGCATTGCTTCACGATATTGCCGATTCAAAATTTCACGCTGGCGATGAAACCGTTGGGCCAAAAAAGGCACATCAATTCGTGAAATCACAAAATCTTTCAGAAGAAATAATTGAGCACGTTGTAAAAATCATAGAAAATATTTCATTCAAAGGTGGAAATAAAATCCAGCAATTTCACTCTAAAGAATTGGATGTTGTACAGGATGCAGACAGACTGGATGCTTTGGGAGCTGTTGGCATTGCACGAACATTCAACTACGGCGGTTTTAAAAACCGAAAACTTTACGATCCCGAGATTAAGCCAAATCTAAAAATGACTCCTTCGGAATATAAAGCTTCCGATGCGCCAACAATCAATCATTTCTACGAAAAATTATTACTTTTAAAAGACCGAATGAATACTGAAACGGGAAGAAAAATTGCGGAACAACGGCATCAGTTTATGGAAGGTTTTTTAAAACAATTCTATGCGGAATGGGCGGGTAGCAATGTATAATGTTTTCAACAAAATCGCTGTTATTTTATTCCGAAGTGTTGCTCCAAAAGGCTCAGAGTAAATAATTTAAAAACTCTTTTTAAACTCTTTTACGATAAATTTCATATATTTAAACCTAATATTTATCTCTCAAGATAATATCCTCACTATTATAATTCTAAAACTCCAAATCTTTTGGAGCTAATAATAGTTTAAAATAAGTTCGGATATTATGACAGATTCTTCACTATCGAAAGTTCAGATCTTCACCTCTTATGCTCACGAAGATGAGGAACTTAAAAACGAAATGGACAAATACCTAAAGGTATTAAAACGCTCCGGTAAAATTGATACTTGGAACGATAGGGCTCTTATTGCTGGTCAGGAATGGAATGATTCTATAATGGACGAATTGCGGAAGGCCGATGTAATTTTGCTCTTAATTAGTGTTGATTTTAACGCTTCAGATTTTATTTGGGACAAAGAGTTGGCAGAGGCTATGCGCCGTCATGAAGAAGGAAGCGTCTACGTGGTCCCCATTATTCTTAGAAACTGCAAATGGACTTCATTGCCCTATGCAAAACTGCAGGCTTTGCCTCGTAACGCCCGTCCAATTTTAGATTATCCAGATCGCGACACGGCTTTTACCGAAGTTGCAGAAGGAATAGAAAGGCTTGTAGACCACATTATTGCAAAATAAGTGACTATCCAAGGTTTTCTTTTAAATTAATATGAAAATATCTAACTACTAACCATTAAAGTTAATCAAAAATGGCAACCAAAAAATCTGAAACAACCATGGAAATAGATGCAATAAATATCTATTTTTTAGCCGCGCCCGAAGATGAAAAACAAGTAATGGCTATAAAAAAATATCTTGCCCCCGTTATAAGAAGTTCAAGAAGACCTATTGAAATTGAAAGTGATTTTGAAATTCCGCCTGGCCAAGACGTAAAAGAATACAAGCAGAAATTATACGAAGCAGAAATTGTGTTAGCCTTTATAAGCTCAGATTTTATAAATGATAATGAAACATATGCCCGTACGCAAAAAGTTATAGAAAGGTATAATAGAAACGAAACTGTAATGCTGCCAATATTGGTGCGTAACTGTATGTGGAAATCTACCCCTTTTGTTAACCTTCCTCTCTTGCCTAAAAATTTCCAACCTTTAAATAATAAGCAATTTTGGAATAGTGAAGACGATGCCTTAACAGCGGTAGTAACAGATATTTATGAGGCCATCGAAAATTTTACGTATGAAAATGAAGTGGAGTTGGAACAGGCAGATTTAAAAATTGCTCAGGCTTTGGAAGATATTAGTATAGATAAAGCACCCCCAGAGCATGAAAATATAGAAGAAAACCCAAATCTTGAGAAAACAAGAGAGAAAGTAGAGGCCAAAAAAGTTGAGCAAGAGCAGCCTAAAACGAAATCAAAAAAAATTGACAATGTTGCCATGGACGTAGAGTGGCGGAAAAAATACTATAAAGACGTACTGTGGAAAAGAGCCGTAGCTTACTTTCTCGACAATATAATTACTACTATTCCTGCAATGCTGTTTGCAATAATTTTATGGTCAATTGTTTCGGTTATCCTTTATCCCGAAAACCCAGAAGATGTATCAGACACAGAGGCTGGTTTTATTGTTGTATTCAGTCTATTTTTCTACTTTATTATTTGCGCCATCTTCGAATCTTCAAAATTTCGAGGCACTTTTGGCAAGCAGATTATGAAACTAGAAATTAGCGATAGAAACGGGCATCGCGTATCTTTTTTTAAAGCCTTTTGGCGAAATATCTTCCGTTTGTTAACAGCCTATTCGTATTTTTTGGTTATTCCTTTAATCATTCAGATTTTCACATTTATGAAAACACGAAAGTTGTTTCATGATCAGATTTCCTATACTGTGGTGGGTGAAAAGATAAAGCGTTAAAAGCCCTAAATATTAATGCCGGTACAAAAAGCACCGGCATTAATTAATTTATTAAAGGTTTTATTTACTTACTTTTTAGTCTTAAGATTTTCCGCGAAAAAGCCCATCATCGTTTTATAGAGTGCTAATTGGTTTTCTTCTTTCCCAAAACCGTGGCCTTCATCATATTTTACCATATAAGGTACTTCTACGCCTTTTGCTCTAAGCGTTTCCACAATTTGATCGGCTTCATTAATATTTACGCGAGGATCATTTGCACCTTGTACTACAAATAAAGGCTTCGTTATTTTATCTACGTGTAAAGCAGGAGAAATCTCGTCCATAATCGCCTTTTGCTCGGGAATGTTTGGGTTGTACCAAATTTTATACAACAGTTCACGATATTTTTCCCAATATGGAGGAATGGTGCCCATAAACGTATGTAAGTTACTTACCCCAACATAATCTACACCGCAGGCATATTTTTCCGGGGTTTTGGTCATTCCGCGTAAAACTGCGTATCCACCGTGACTTCCGCCATAAATTGCTACAAGATCCTTATTTACCCAGCCTTGCGCTATTGCGTAATCTACGCCATCTTCCACATCATCCATTGCTTTACGGCCAATTTCGCCAAAACCTGCTTTTAAAAATGCTTTACCATAACCACCGGAAACTCTAAAGTTAACGTGTAAAGTTGCATAACCGCGACTTGCAAATAACTGCGCTTCTGGGTTAAAACCCCAATTATCCCGAATGCCCTGCGGTCCGCCGTGTGGATTTACAATTAGCGGCACCTGTTGGCCTTCTTTGTAATTTGCTGGTAATGTAATGTAACCGTAAATGGTAAGTCCGTCACGGCTTTTAAACTTGATTGGCTTCATAGTAGCCATATCTTCAGCTTTTAAATGCGGCAATAACTTATATAAAAGCGTTACCGTGTCTTTTTCAACATCATATAAATAATATTCTCCTACAATTTTATCGCTAGTAACAGCAACCATATATTGTGACTCGTCATCGGTTTTTCCTAAAGTGAAGAACTGCTTGTCGCCAAATTCCTTTTGCAAACGAGCATAGATTTTCTTGTAAGTAGCGCTAACGGGTACAATTTCAGTTTTTTCTCCCGTAAAGCTGAAATAATCTATTTCGTAATTTCTTTTTCTTGAAAGCGAAACTCCTGAAACATCAAAAGTGTCATTACTGAAAAGGGTTTTTATTTTTTTATTTTCTTTTAAATCGAATAGTTGAATTTCAATTTTATCATCCTCTAAATTTGAAATAACATAAGCATCGTCCGGATTTTTGCTGCTTGGGTTGAAAGATGAAATACTGAATGTGTCGCCAAACTCGGTGAGCTTTACGCGCTTAAATTCTCCGTCTATTTCATATAACAATTCCATATTAATGCCATCTACAATACGGTTAATGGCACGTAAATTTCCTTTTCGGTCAAAATCATACGAGCTTACTGGCGGATCGCCGGCTTTTACTGTGTAAAGTTTTGTAGCTTCTCCCGTATTGATATTAAGGCGGTACGGTTCTTCCTGTTGTAAATCATCCTTATTCATCTGGACAATTACGTGGTCTTCGTCTTCTTTTAGAGATTCAATAATATTTACTTTAACGCCTTCGTATGGAGTTAATTCTTTTTTATTTTGGCCTGTAACATCTACGCCAAAAACATGTTGGTTTTCATTACCGCCCTTATCTTGCAGGTATAAAAGTCTCGTGTTGTTTGCCCAAAAGTAACCGCGTATTAAATCCTCTTTTTGTTCAATAAGTAAGGTTTCCTTTTGGGTTGCGGTTTCTTTTAAATATAAATCACGTTCTCCTGTTTCCCTTCTTTTCATATAACTTATAAACTTGCCGTCTGGAGAAAGTTGAAAGGAATAAGCTTCTGGCGTTTTAAAATAATCTTCAACTGAATATTTGTAATTCCCAGATTCCATTGCAGCTAATTTTTCAAGCGCTGCATCGGTAGAGGGAAGCGCAGTATTTCCTGGTTTTGTCTTCACAGTTTTCTTTAGGTTTAGCGGGTATTTTTGTCCCATTTGTTCGTAGCTTCCTTCAATGAGTTCTCCAGAAACTGTACCGGTATAGGTCAATCCCATTTTGGACGAAGTAATGGTAATATTTTTATCCTGCAATAATACGGAATCGAGTTCTATTCCGCTTGCTCCTTGGGCAGGAACATCTAGCGTTGCGCTATAACCATCGTTAGTTGGCGTAATGTTAAAAATAAGTTCCATTTTCATGCCCTGTGCTTCGAGCGTGCCGCTGTAAGACCCGTTAAGATCTTGGGCGTTTATTGATCCTGCTAGAAACAGCATTGTAATTGCGATTGTAAATTTTAGAAGTGTTGTCATAATGTTTATTTTAGAAAATTAGTTTTACGATTAGATATATTGCAATTCCAATTACAAGGCCAATTGCAAATTTAATGATTGTAATTCGAGTTGTTGCTTTCATACTTTCTTTGTTTTTCGTGTTTTCATAATAATTGTTTCGTGGTTAATTTCTGAAACAAACTTGCAACACAAAACACTATAATAAAAGAGAAGCATCCCCAGATTTAGAAAATTGGGGAAGTATAAAAATTATGTTAGGCATTGAAAACAAAGCGTTTTAAAGTTATTTTAATTAATCTGAAGTAAAGAGAAAAAGCTAGCCCTATATTTATAAATTTAGGGTGCAATGGATGTTTTTAAGCTATATTTTTAATTTCCTTAATGTAGAAAGAAGGATTTAAACCGGTGTCTTTTTTGAAATATTTGGTAAATGAATCTGCAGATTTATAGCCTACTTCCTCAGCGATAGATTGAACAGAATAAGACCTAAAGATAACATCGTTTTTAAGGCGAACAATGGTATAATTTATTCGGAGGTCATTAATATAGGTGTTGAAGTTTTTACCGTAATGCGAGTTTATTACTTTTGAAAGATACGAAGTATTTGTATTTATCTTTTTCGCAACATTGTATGAATTACAATCCTGTTTTAGATAATATTCCTGTTTTTCTAGCTTTTTAAGCCCATCGAGAATTTGTTGTTTTATTTCGTTAGGTACATCTATTGTGTTTTTTTCTTCTAAGACATCGTCTTTGGTATCAATTATATTCAAATTGTCTTCAGAAGAATTTTTCATTTTTTTCAGTAATGCTTCAAACTTGGCTTCGTTTTTCTTTTTGTTTCTGTAAAAGCGTAGCAATATAAATAGAAGTGCCAAAATTATAAGTGAAGCCCCTAAAAACAGATAATTGAGATAGGTTTGTTTTTTTTCTTTTTCAGCTTCGAGTGTTTTTAACTCGCTTCTGAATTTTTCAATTTCCTGTGCCTTTGTCGAAGCTTTTACCTCACTTTTAATTTTATCAAATTCAGATGTGGTATTTATGTATTTTTCAAAATAAAAATTGGCCCTTTCCAAATTGCCTGTTTCTTTATAACTATCTGCCAAAAGCTTGTAGTAATCAGACATAAATCCTTCTTCCTCAGGTTTAACGTCATAATTGTCAAGCGACTGTTGCAAGAGTTCTTTTGCTGCCTCAAAATTGCCTTCTCCGTGCTCCACTTTTCCCAAATCATAGTTCATCCGTAAATCCATCAAAGGTGAATTCAGATCACAAATTTTTGAAGCAGCTCTAAAGTTTTTCTTGGCTTCACTATATTTTTTTTCAAAGAAAGCAATTTCTCCCTGGGCTTCGTATAATATTCGCTGATTACAGCTATCTTCTGGAGTAACTAATTTTGAAATCTGCCTGCTGTAGTATTTTGCAGAATCTGCTTGTTTAATTTTAAGGAATGAACCCGAAAGCTCAGAGTAAGTATTAACGAGAATTGTTTTTTTTGTAGTTGCAGTGAAAGCAGAATCAAGCGGCTTATTTTTATAAATCGAAATAGTTTTTTTTCGAATTTCGATTGCTTTCTGAGTGTCGCCAGACATTTGTAAGATATATGATATATATTGTAAAACATTTTCCCTCCAAAATTCGTTTTCGATTCCTTCAGATTTTAAAAGCGCTGTTTCCAAAATTTCAAGTGCTTTTGAGACGTTTGAAAGACTCATTTGAACTTGCGCTCCCAAAATATAGGAACCAACAATCTCTCCTTCCAGTTTGTTTTTTGCAGCAAAACTCAGGGCTTTTTCAAACTGTTTTTGTGCTTTATCTAACTCGCGGTGGCGTTCGTAAATAATGGCGAGAGCCTGAATTCCTTGCCATTCTTTTTTCGTATCGCTTTCTCTTTTAGCTTTTAAAATAAAGGCGTTAGACGCATCAACGGCTTTGGGAAGATCATTAAATAGATATTTGTTAATAGAGTCACTAATAGATTCAAATGACTGTTGAGAAATATCGGTTTTTTCCTGTCCAAAAAAGAAAGAACAATTTAGTACGAAGCAATAAAGAAGTAGTTTTTTAAAGATATTCATAAATTTAATAGTCGCAATTTCAGCCATTATGGACAAAGCCAAAGTTACTAATTAAAACAACCGCAGCTGCGGATTTTTAAGTTCTAGAAAGTGCGAAGTATCTAAGGGCTCTCTTTTGCTGTCTTTTAAGTATCTCTTTTTTGCGATCGCCATCGTGTTTTTCACCTGTTCGCTTATTGTTCCTTCACCTTTCATTCGTCGTCCCCAATTGCTATCGTTGAGGTTTCCGCCGTGGCATTCTGCAATTTGGTTTAAAATGCGTTCCGCCTTATCGGGGATAGTTTTGTGTGCCCAATCCTTAAAGATTTCTGCAATCTGGCCATTCAATCTTACAATGGTGTAGCTTACATCTACCGCTCCAAGTTCTGCTACTTTTTTTACCAAAGGAAGTATTTCGTGACTGTTCAGCGAAGGAATAATCGGCGCCATCATAACCCGAACTGGAATGCCATTTTCTGAAAGAATCTCAACAGTTTTAAGACGCTGTTTTATGCTCGCTGTTCGAGGTTCTAACAATCTACGCGTATCTTCGGAAAGGGAAGTGATAGAAATGTTGACCGAAATAATATTCAACTTCGCCATTTCCTTCAAAATATCGAGATCGCGAAGTATTAGCGAATTTTTTGTGATGATTCCTGTTGGATGTTTCCACTTCAGCATTACTTCCAAACATTTTCGGGTTATTTCCATTTTGCGCTCCAATGGCTGATAACAATCTGTATTTCCTGAAAAAATGATGGTTTCGCCTACCCAATTCTTCGAAGTTATTTTTTCTTCCAAAAGTTGTGGTGCATTTCTTTTAAAGAGAATGTTTCGTTCAAAATCCAAGCCCGCGCCATAACCCCAATATTCGTGGCTGTTTCTTGCGTAGCAGTATACACAGCCGTGCTCGCAACCTTGATACGGATTTGCAGAATAGCCCATCCCAACATCTGGGCTATTCACTTTATTTACAAATGTTTTGGGAAAAATCTCAATGTACTTTGTTTTGTTTTTGTCTGCTTCTTCACCCTCAGCTTCGCAGAAATTTAAATATTCGTCCAAAACTTCGTGGCTATTTTCGAAGAAACGGTTGTGAACATTTTTCTGGGCGCCACGGCCTTTTAGAATATTATCAGACATAAAAAAACTTTGAAGTTAGGAATCTTCAAAGTTAATTATTATTAGGAATAAATCCTTCTAAATTAGGAAATATTCCTAATTATGTATTGCTTTTTTGAAAGCTTCTTTCCCGCCAACCACTGGAATTTCAATAGTTGTTTCGTCAAGATCAATAGTGAGTATAGTTCCCGGTTCTGGTAAAAGTGTGAATTGACTATCGCTTGAAAAAATCATCAACCCAATCTGTTGCCCAGCTGGAATCACTTGATCGTCTGGAATAAGATTGAAAGACATTTCATAAAATTTGCCTCGTTTTAAAGGTTCACTTTCGGTAATAGACTTGTAATTCTGGGGATCTGCCCAACCTCTTGTAATAATATTGTTAGTAATTTTTGCATCAGGATCTTTGTTCCAAGGCAAAGAAACCATCCAAACGGAAAGATTGGCTGCGGGTTTGCTGCTGGCCAGTTTTATATTCAATTTTGAAAGTCCCGAAAGATGTAAGTCTTCCTTTAAAACTGGAGTTACAAAAAGTAATCTGTGAATGGAATTTGCAAGTTGCGCGAGCGAATCTCCTGAAAAATTATAGTCATCAGTCAACATAGCTTGAAGTTGTACTGTATTCTTTTTTTCGATAGCCAAAATTCCTTCATTTGGGGAAGTAGAATTTAGATGAAGCATAACTTTTTCGGCATCGGGATTTGGATAGTTGGCGTAGGGTGTTGGATTGTCGTTTTTGTCATTCTCGCGAACAATCCACGCTTTCGGTTCTTTTTCAACACCATTCTCAATTCCAAAAAGATAACGTGTAAACCATCTATTCATCATAGAAAGTGGTGGTGGCCCGCCGTGTCCGTATTGATGGTAATAAATTTTTACAGGCAATCCCATTTCTTCAGCCGCCTTGTAAATTCTGTAACTATGTTCAGGCATTACGTTCCAGTCGTTAAACCCATGCGCCATAAATAGTGCGGCTTTCATAGGTTTCATATCATTTAGATAATCACGACCCGCCCAAAAATCGTTGTAATCGCCTGTTTTACGGTCAATGCCATTTTTTATTTCGTTATCGCGATAAGTTGCATTGTTGTAAGCTCTTTTTGACTCATCGCCACTGTGAATAAAATCATAAAGTACGTCCACATCTTCTCCTAAATATCCACCCGGCGAGCGCACCAATCCATTAGAACGATAATAGTGGTAATAGGAAGTATTTGGCGCAATAGGAATGATGGCTTCAAGCCCTTCAACGCCTGTAGTTGCAGCGGCCAACGGAATTGTACCGTTATATGATGTTCCTGTCATCCCGACTTTTCCTGTAGTCCAATATGCATTTACTTCTTCGGTTCCGTCGGGAGTTGTATAGCCTTTTGCGCGACCGTTTAGCCAATCTATAACTGCTTTTGGAGCCAATGATTCATTGTCGCCACCCACGGTTGGCGAACCCTGTGAAAGTCCAGTTCCTGGGGAAGAGGAATGTATAACGATAAACCCGCGAGGAACCCAAGTTGAGGTTTGTGTATTGGAAATTATGGGTCGCTTGCCCCATCTTTTTACAGAAGGATGGACAATGTCCTTTCCGGGCGCACCCAATTCCTGATAAACATCGTGAAAAGCACCCTCAACGTCTGGCGCCACCCCAGCAAAATAGGGGCTTGATTCATAAACTACTGGCAGTTTTAATCCGTCAGTTTCGGTTTGTTTAGGCCTTGTAACGTCAACGTGCATGCGGTCTGGTTTGCCATCACCATCGGTGTCAAAGGTTGTTTCTACCCATAAATCTGTGCGTATCCAATCTTTTTGATTTTCAAAAGCGGGAACAATTTGGGCCTCGCCGTCTTTAAACCACGGTTCGGCTTTTTCTTGGGCTATTGAAGTAATAGGCAATAAGAACGTGGCAATTAATAAGAAGTAATTTTTCATAATTTTTAGAATGGAGTTTCAGAAAAAGAGTCTATAAAGTTAAGAATCTTACGGCATGCTTTCGAACTTTGGAGAAAATAAATTAAAATTAGAAATATAATTTCACCATCATTGGTTTATCATTACTTTCTGCTTGCACCAAAATATCCGATTCATTTAATAACACACCAAATCGCAGCCCGAGATGTGCGTTGTAAATATCGGGAAACAAAATCTTATCATACCTAAATGCACCAGTTTCGTACATTTTTAGAAGGTATAATTTCGGTCCTTCCTTAAACTCTATTTCATTGTTTTTCAAAATTTTTAAATCTGAAGCTGCATTCACAAAATAATAGAAAACATTATTTTTAGTGGTGGAAGCATACGATAGAAAAGGAATATTATGCGGCGACCAAGCGCTTTGCTTTTTATTAATATTTTTTGCCCAAACTAATTCGCCATTGCTGTTTATTCTACAACTAATAATGTCTTTATAAATCCGATTTGCGCCTGCATTTTTGTCTGCAATATATATTTCAAATTCTTCGGCATTTATAATTACATCGCCATTTTCTAGCATAAATGTGCTTCTATAGGAGAGAAAAGATTTTAATTTTTCTTTCACCTTTCCATATTTTTCCACCATAAATTCTTCGGAGAAAGGCCGAAATGATTCGGTGGATGTTGCTAGAGATTTTGGATCTATATTAAAACGCACAACGCCACTGTATCCCAAATAGTTATCAAAGGATCCTGTGGTTGAAGGGTCAATGTAAAGTCCTACTGCGGCAAGCTTTTCTACTTTATTCACCAATTGAAGCGAACGAATTATATTGTTACTTTCAATTGAAATGAGCTGTTGTTTTTTTGAAACTGCATCAGCTGAAAAAAGAATAAAATAATAATTTGGAGCGTTTTTCTTTTCTAGAATTATATCGCCGTTATTAAAAACTCTTCCCAAAAAATAGACTGTGCCCTCGTTGTCCATTACCATATTTAGGTATTCTAACTGCAATTTTTTTGTCGGTGATTCTGTTAAAGCTATTAAGTTTTCAAATTCGTATTCATAAATTTTTTCGAAATTTTTATTGAAAGTAATAACTAGCAGGGCATCCCCTTCTTTTGTTTTGGTGAAAAGATTGAGTGCAATAAATTCGCCGTTTTCAGATTCAACGAAATCGCCCAAATTGTTTTGATAATGAAGACTGTATTCTGGCTCGCTACGAATACCAAAATGATCGTATTTGTTAAGACGAGTTCTGTCTAGGGCATAGATTTCTTTTTCACTAAAATTGAAATCTTCTTTTGAAGAAGTTAAGGTAGCAAAGGCATATTTTTTCTCTTTATAATTGTACTGAAATTGTAGCAAAACCACCGAATCTGCTGTTAAAAACACACCTTTTATTTCATTGCGGTTTACCTCAAAGGTTGTTCTTTTTAGCAATTTTAAATCCTTGCTGTAATGTTCGATATAATACCCTTTTGGATTCGAAATGCTGGAATAGTAATTTCTAACAGTGAAGATGTCGCCGTTAGTATCTTCTTTTGCAAAGAGAAGTGTGGTCTTATATTTTTCATCTTTAAAAATCTCGCTTGCCGAAATTTTAAGTGAGTCTAGTTGCGCGTGCCCGATTATACCCAACAAAAGGCAGAATAAAAAAATAACATTTTTCATAAATCTTCTTTTACTTGAATTTTACTTTTAAAAAATAACCTTTCTTTCTACGGAAAGGCTAATTTTTATAACTTAAAATATTCGTTACGTTTTCCAATTTTCAGAAAAACGAAACCTACTTTTTTGGCCTACTTTATATTTATTTTCAGAAACTGTTTTTTAGATTTTTTCCTTCCCACAAAAACTATTTCCTTTCCATCTAGCGTAGTGGTGGTACCTTGGCTTACAAAAAACGGCACTTCGGCGTCTTTATCCTTTAAAATACTCTTATACGAATAAGTGCCGTTGGCATCAATTTTTATTGCAAACATTGATTTCCCTTCCTTAAATTCCAACCTATCATTACGAATGGTTCTAATTTTATCTGAGCAGTTTAGAAATAAGTAAGTATCATCATCTACAATGGTTGACGCAAAAGAAAGATACTCCATCTGCCCTCCAGAGGTTGCCTGCCGTTTGTTGATATTTCTAGCCCAAACCAACTTGCCTTCTTCGCTTATTTTAACGGTAACAATATCGTCATAATGATAAGTAACTCGGGTACTCATACCACCGTTGGCAGACATCATGGAATGTTGTGTAATATAAAATTCTTCCGCATTTAGCACAATATCGCCATTTGGGGTAAGGTGCTTGCTCCTCAATGTTAAATTACGGAGCTCTTTATCTTTTAGCTTTCCATACTTATCATTGATAAATTCTTCTGAAAAGGGAATGAATGATTTTTGGGTAACATTTAAGGATGTTGGGTCCAGATTGAACCTACAAACACCTTTATACCTGTTGTCATTTTTTTCGGAATAAAAACCAGCGCAACTTATTGAATTCTCGCTGCGCAATGTAAAGAGTGATCCCACAAAATTATCATCAGTCTTAAAACTGGCTTGTGTTTCCCCACTTTCATTTATTTTATGAAGTTCATAATGATAGTTTGCCTTGCCGTTTTTCTTAGACTTTTTTGATTCATTCTCAAATACTTTTCCTAACAGAAAAATGTCTCCGGTAGTATCGTCCACATCCACGTTTTCATAAATGAAGAATTTGTCTTCAATATTTCTCTTGAATTCCTTTTTGAAAATTTGGTTCATACCTTTATCAAAAACATAGAGAAGTTGGGTTTGGGATTCTTTATCTTTTATATCAAAATTTACCGCAAAGAAATTTTTATGCTTTGAAAATGTAACTTCACCAAAGGCACCTGAATCCATTTGGCTCCACCCATTGTTTATAAAGAACACACCTATGCCTACACCAAAATATTGCTTTACATCACTCTCAGCCAAGGTAAAAAGCGTTTTGCTGGAAAACTGCAAATCTGCCAACGGTGATTCCAGCACATTGAACTTATACAATTCTTTTTCTTTGTCCAAAGCTGCTTCCATAATGTAAACAGTACCATCGTTCACCATTAAGCCTTGAAAAGTGTTGTTGTCTATTTCAAATTCGGTTTCTTTTAAAAGGTTTAGTTCTTTGTTGTAATGTTCAATATAATAACCTTTTGGCTGCTTCATAAAACCTCCAAAATATAGGCGTACAGTAACAAAGCCGCCTTGTCCGTCACCTTCAGAATACAAAAGCTCGGTATGTTTCTTATCATCCTTAAAAACAGTGCTTTTGCTTGATTTTATTGAGATGTCTTGGGAATGCGATATAAATGAACACGCTAAAAAAAGAAGGGTAAAAATTTTTTTCATCATTTAATTTGTTTAGGTTTTTACAGGGGGGAAAATACAAAAGCAAATCAAATATTTAAGAAAAAATTATTTCCCTGGAAACTCCGCCTTCCTTTTTTGAAGGAACGCTTGTGTGCCTTCCTTAAAGTCCTGGGTGCCAAAACAATTACCAAATTCTTCAATCTCAACTTCAAAACCGTTTTCGCCGTCTTCAAAGTTCGCATTGATTGCCCTAATAGCCGAAGCGATGGCGACAGAAGAATTTTTCATGATTTTTCCAGCCATTTTTTCTGAAAACTCAAGTAATTCTTCGGGCGTGGTTACGTGATTTACCAAGCCGTACTGAAGTGCTTGTGTAGCATCTATCATTCCAGCGGTCATAATCATTTCCATCGCACGGCCTTTGCCCACCAATTGCGGCAAACGCTGTGTGCCACCGTAACCGGGAATTACGCCCAATGATACTTCTGGCAGACCCATTTTAGCATTATCCGAAGCAATGCGGAAGTGTGCCGCCATGGCTAATTCGAGACCGCCGCCAAGTGCGAAACCATTTACTGCAGCAATTACGGGTTTTGAGAAGTTCGCCACGAAATCAAACAATAATTCCTGTCCCTTTGCAGCCAGTTTTCCACCTTCTTTTACTGAGAAATCTGCAAATTCACTAATGTCTGCGCCTGCAACAAAGGCTTTTTCACCGCTTCCGGTTAAGATTACCACTTTTGTTTTTGATGAATTTTCAGCTTCTTGAAATGCGTCGTGCAATTCTTGAATCGTTTCACGATTCAGCGCGTTCAATTTTGAAGGACGATTGATGGTTATAGTAGTGATTCCATCATTGGTTTTAGAAAGTATGTTTTGGTAGCTCATATAATTTTATGTTTTGTTGAATGATTTTTTACCACGAATACTAGAATGATTATTCAAATATTCGTGTATTCGTGGTCGCCTTACAAAGCTACTAAAAACCTTAAAGCATTACAGGGAACGAAACTTTAAAAGTGGTTTTTTCTTCGGAAGAATGTAGCGTTATAGTGCCACCATAAGTTTCAACTATATTTTTTACCATGCCTAAACCAAGGCCCATGCCGCTACTCTTAGTAGTAAACTGGGGTTCAAAGATACAGGTCCTATTTTCTTCGGGAACGCCTATTCCATTATCTGTTACCAGAATATTCACAAAGGTTTCTTCCATTTTTACTACCACATCTATTCGCGGTTCAGTAGGATTTTTTTGTTCAATGGATTGAATACTGTTTTTAACTAGATTAGTTACCACCCGAACCAACTGTGTTCTGTCAAATCGCGCACGGACTTCTTCTTCTTCGGAAAAGAAATAGATGTATTCCTCATTAAAAATATCTAGCGCCAGTTTGCTAATTTTAACCACATTCAACGTTTCATCTTGCTGTGCAGGCATTTTTGCATAGGTAGAAAAGGCTGAGGAAATGGAGCTCAATGTATCTATTTGCTGAAGTAATGTGCTGGTATATTCTGCCATTTTTTTGTCAACATCTGGGTCGTTACAGTCAAATTTCCGCTGAAAGCTTTGCACCGTAAGTCGCATAGGCGTGAGCGGATTTTTAATTTCGTGCGCCACTTGTTTCGCCATTTCGCGCCAAGCGGTTTCACGTTCGCTGGCAGCAAGTTGCGCAGCACTGTTTTCTAGCTCATCGATCATGCCGTTGTATGAATTTACTAGCAGTGAAATTTCTTGGGGCGTATCGCTAATATGAATTTTTTTATTTCGGGTATCAAAACGGGTTTCAGAAAGCTTTTCGCTAATTTCCTTTAAAGAACGGGTAACATATTTTGAAAGAAAATACGAAATTGCAATAGCGGCCATCAACATAAAGAAGTATGCAATGCCCAGTCTGTAAAGGTATTCGGTAAGTTCTTTTGTAATAAAACCGTCATCTTCAATATACGGCAGATTGAGTATTGCCAAAGGTTTAAAATAGCTATCGGTAATGTAGGTATATGAAGATTGATATTTCTGTCCACCTTCCTCAAATTCCTTTATATAGTTTTTTGTGGGTGAACTTTGAAGCATTTCCAACGCAAAAGCTGGCATTTTTGGCGAAACGGTATCTTTAAAAAATGAAGGTTTTGAAGATTTTAAAAGATTTCCATCTAGATCATAAAGGAAAATCTCGAGGCTGTGGATGTCCTTTATCTCGTAGATCTTATCTTTAAAAATTAGTGGAATTTGGGCTGTTTCAACAGGATAGGTTGTGGTTTTTAAAATGTAATTTATGTTTTCGCGAATGGCGGCTTCCTTCCGTAATAAACGGTCGCGGTGATAATCCTGTGCTTCTTCTTGATATTGGAATACGGTAACAATGGCGATGAGTACCGAAGCTCCCAAAACCAAAAGGAACATAGAAAGAAAGATGCGTGTGCGAAGTGATTTTTTGTAAAAGTACATTTACATTATTTTGAAAGAAGAAAGATAGCAATAATTAAACCGCTTTAATTCTGAATTGTGAATTCAGAATTCTGAATTATTTTTTCTCTCTCTAATTCTTTTATAAATTTTATAGCCTATCATCAATAAAATGGCAAAGACTATAATACCGACGGTGCCATAAATCCAGTTAGTTCCATCCTTCAAAATTACTAAGAAAACCACGGCAAAAAGTATTATTGTGGGTACTTCGTTAAAAAGGCGCATATAGTTTGATGAATGTTTCACCACGCCGTTTTGTAATTGTTTAAAAATTTGATGACATTTAAAATGATAGATAAGCAAGATTACAACAAAGGCTAATTTAACTTGCATCCAAGCGTCACTCAGAAAAAATAGGCGCATATAAATGAGCCAAATACCAAAAAATACCGCCAAAATCATACTTGGCCACGTAATAATATTCCACAAACGCGAAGCCATAATTTTTAATTGATCGCCCAAGATTTCTCTATCGGGAGAAGGTTTTTGGGTGGCTTCAATTTGATAGACAAAAAGACGGACAATATAAAAAAGCCCGGCAAACCAAGTAATTATAAATATTAAGTGAAGCGATTTTATGTAGGGGTAGTATTGTTCCATTAATAGTTTTCAGAAAAAATGCTTGAATGTAGGATTTATTCAGGTTTAGTTTTGGGATTTCGACTTGTATGGAAAAATGATCCAATGTAAATTGTATTTTCTTTTACTTCATAAATTATTAAAATGGGAAATCTTTTTAAAACGGCTTCGTAATAACCTTTGTTGTTTTTTCGGAAAGTGAATGGATTTTCTAAGAGATAGAAATATATCGAATTAATTTCTTCCAAAAAATCTTTTCCCAAGCCTTTCTTGTGGGCTTCATAAAAACCAACTGCTTCATCCAATTCTTCATAAGCAATAGGAAGAAGAAGGGTTTTATAAATCATATTTTCTTTTGAGCTCTGCCTCAATTTGTTCCCAAGTTACTCCAGAAATTTCTCCTTTTGCCAATTTCTCACTTTGTTTCTTCAGCAAATCCCAATGCCCTTTAGGCACTGGTGAAACCCATTCTGTTTTGTAATCCATTTCAGCTTCCTTCACTTCGGAATACTGATGTTGGGAAGGCGGAGGCCCAATTAAAAGCAGCAGGGCTTCTAACAATAAATCATTGTTTTGACAATTTTCAATTTCTGAAATCAGAGTTTTTTTGAGTTCTTCGTTGTTCATAATAATGCTTTTTCAAACTTAAATGTACTGAATTTTCAACTTATTCTTTCAACGTTTTCCGAATTTCACGATTCAAAAAATATCCGGTAACAATGGTTGAAAGAATATCTGCCGCCGGAAAGGAAATCCAAACGCCCAACTCGCCAAAGTAATGTGGAAGAATAAAAATAAGCGGAATAAAGAAAAATCCTTGCCGCGTTAAAGTGAGCAACAATGCGGGAACTGCTTTCCCGATAGCCTGAAAATAAGCAGAGCCAATCAACTGGATTGCAATAATGGGCGTTGCCGCAAAAACCCAACGCATATAGTGTGGTGTTTCTGAAAGTATGTCGGGATCTGTTGTAAATACGGAAACAATCTGTTCGGGGAAAATCATTATCGCAGCAAAAATAACAAGCCCTAAACCACCTGCGTACAAAATTGCTTTGTTGATACTTTCGCGAACGCGCGTAAATTGATGTGCGCCGTAATTGTAGCCCGCAATTGGTAAAAATCCTTGGGTAACGCCCAAAACGGGGAAGAGTGCAAACATCAACATCCGGGCTATAATTCCGTAGGAGGCAACGGAGGCTTCGCCACCAATATCGAACAGAATGTTGTTCATTAAAAGATAAGTAACGCTAACTACGGCTTGTCGTGCAAGTGTTACAAAGCCGAGCGCGGACATCTCTTTTAGAATAGGTAAATCCAGTCCAAAATGTGGTAGACTTATTTGTAGTTCAGATTTATTACTTAAGAAAAACCAAAGGACATATAAGAAACACAGGCCATAAGAAATGGTCGTTGCCCAAGCGGCACCGGCCATTCCCATATCTAAATGATAAATAAAAATATAATCCAAGACAAGATTTCCAACGGAAGGGATAATCATGGCAATCATTGCGAACTTAGGTTTTCCTTCGGCGCGAATTACGTTGTTTCCCATCATACAGAGCGCTAGGAGCGGCACGCCATAAAGCACAATGCGGTAATAAATTTTTGCGGGCTCAAAAATGTCGCCCTTTCCGCCGAAGGCGGGAATTAGTTCATTTATAAAAACCAAACCTAGAACTACCATGGAGATAGTCAATAGCAGCGTTAAAGTGATTTGATTTCCGAAGGTTTTCAGCGCGCGTTCTTTGTTTCCGGCGCCCAAAGCGCGTGAAATAATAGAAGAACCGCCAATACCAATTGCCATTCCCAGGGCAGCGATAAAGAAAGAAACTGGCAAAACCACGTTAATTGCGGCAATGGCGATGGAACCAATCCAGTTTCCTACAAAAATGGTGTCAACCAAAATATTCAGCGACATCACCAAAATACCGATGGAGGCCGGTACTGCTTGTTTTATCAATAGACTCCCAATAGATTCGGAGCCCAGCGCGGCTGATTTATTGCTCATTTTTTTATTCTCTATTATTATTTTCTATTACTATTATTTCAAAGCTACCGCGCTACTAATACTATTAATCCATTTAAATAAATAATAATAATAATAAAAAATAAATAATAATTAAGCGATTGCGGTTTTTACATCAACAATACGCCATTGGTCAATCCAGCCCGTCACAACTTCAGCCCAATCATCGCGGTCATTCAAGCACGGAATAACGGTAAATTCCTTTCCTCCAGCTTCGTGGAAAATCTCTTCTCCTTCCATGGCTATTTCTTCAAGTGTTTCCAAACAATCACTTACAAAAGCTGGGGTTACGATCGCCATTTTTTTCACGCCGTTTAGACCCATGCGCTCTATTGTTCTATCTGTGGGTGGCTTTAGCCAAGGATCAAAACCCAATCGGGATTGAAAGGAACTGGAATACGTTCCAGCTTGTAAATTCAACTTTTCTGCAACTAATTCTGTAGTTTTTAAACATTGGTGACGATAGCAAAATTCGTGTGCTGGAGAATCTGTGATACAGCAGCTTCCGTCAATTTTACAATGGCTTTTTGTTATGTCGCTTTTGCGGATATGTCTTTCCGGAACGCCGTGGTAGCTGAACAAAAGATGCTCATAGTCCACGTTTTTAAGTTTTTCAGCAATGCTTTTTGAAAGCACTTCAATATATTCCGACTTGTTATAAAATGCAGGAAGCGAAGTGATTTGTAGCTGCGGAAAAAATTCTTTTTTAAGTTCTTCCACTCTTACATCAATGGTTTCCGTAGTAGCCATTGCAAATTGTGGGTAGAGTGGAATGGTTAAAACTTCATCAACACCTTGATCTACCAATTCCTGTAAACCTTTTTTAAGCGTCATACTTCCGTAACGCATCGCCAAAGCAATGGGAACGGTTGTTTTCTCCTGTACTTTTTTCTGAAGTCTTTCTGAAAGAACAATCAAAGGCGAACCTTCATCCCACCAGATTTTTTGGTAAGCTTCTGCAGATTTTTTTGGGCGTGTGTTCAAAATAATTCCCCGCACCAAAAACGAGCGGAACCAAAACGGAACATCGATTACTCGCGGGTCCATCAAAAATTCATCGAGGTATTTTTTTACGTCTTTTGGGTTGGTACTATCCGGCGAACCGAGATTTACAAGGAGAACTCCTTTCATAAAGGCAATTTTTTTAGAGAAACAAAATTAGTCTTTTAAAGAACAATCTTCAAAAGGGATGGTATTTAAAAACTATGAGACTATTTTGATTTTTTATTTACTCAGCCCCATCAAAAACTTCTTTGGGGTAGTTCCAAACCTTTTTTTAAATGCCGCAATAAAATGGCTCGAGGTGCTATAACCTACTTTTAATCCAACTTCGTTAACATTGTGCGAACCTGTGGCTAGGAGTTGGCGAGCCACTTCCATTTTATAATCAAAGAGAAAACTGAAGACTGAATCGCCATAAATTTGTTTGAAACCTTCCTTCAGTCTATTAATTGGAAGGTTTATTTCGTCTGCTAATTCTTGCAGCGTGGGTGGTTCTGCCATTCTCGCAATCATTATCTGTTTGGCCTTTTTTATTTTAACAACATTGTCTTCGTCTGCTAAAAAAGGACATTGTTCCACATCAGCATCTGCGGGTCTGTTGAAATATAGACTGAGTAATTCATAAGCTTTCGCCTTAAAATACAACGGTTTTATAGTTGGATGCAGGTTGTAATTCATCAATTGGTTTAGCACAATAGCCATAGAGGGTGAAATACGTCCATCTTTATAATATTTTCGGTCCCTATTTTCTTCACTCAGAAAAGTGATATAATTTGCTTCAGTAGAAAAAAGACTGTGAAATTTATTGATAGGAAGCAATACTGAAAGTACCCAGGAATATTTTTCCAACATAATGTTCATGGGCAAATCGCGCTGTGGATTGTAGAGCAACAGCGAGTTTTCTTCATTAATGGGTAGGGTGTAGCTTCCTTCATTAAAAAGAAAGGATGCAGAACCTTTTATACAGAAATGAAACTGGATAAAAGTGGCGCTTACTTCGCGCTTAAAAGTTTGATTTTCATCGCTTTCGTTGTTGAATTTAAGAATAAAAAAACCGGGAGAAATTGTAGTTTCTTCATAAAAGCTTTGAGCGACATTTTTTTCGAAATCCATAGCGTTTTTAAAATGGTTTTATTTAGAATAGTTCTAAATAAATGTAGCAAATTGTTCTTGGAAACCGCGAATTTAGGGGTTAAAGTATGATAAATGTCATATTTTAGCCATTTTTAACATACATCGACATAAAAGATACCGCTGGCGTTATTTTTTAAAAAACAATGCGCTTACATTTGCTCTGTTTTTATATGAAATGTCCTCCAATAAATTTTAAGCAAAGTAAAAGGAATGTCTTGGGCATTGCAACTTCCTATTTCTCAAATATAACTTGTGGATGAAAAATAATTTGAAGACATATTCTGGGGAATCACTCGAAGGTAATTTTTACGCCATCGGGCTCAATTACAAAAAAGCAGATGCTCAAATACGCGGCCATTTCAGTATTAGCGACATAGCAAAAGAGAAAATTCTTTTACAAGCCAAAGAGGAGGGTATCCCATCACTTACTGTAATTAGTACTTGTAATCGTACCGAACTTTACGGTTTTGCCCAGCACCCATATAAACTTATAAAATTACTTTGCGAGCACACTAACGGTACTGTTGAAGAGTTTGAAAAAGTAGCCTATATTTATAAAAATCACGATGCAGTCTCACATCTTTTTACTGTGGGTACTGGTCTTGACAGTCAGATTTTAGGTGATTTTGAAATTATAAGCCAATTGCGAAACGCTTTCCGTGAGTCTAAAAAGCACGACATTATCAATCCATTTATGGAGCGACTTGCTAATGCTGTTATTCAGGCCAGCAAGCGTATAAAGAATGAAACTGGAATTTCTTCGGGCGCAACTTCTGTAAGTTTTGCTGCAGTGCAATATATTATGGCGCGCGTTCCTTATATTTCGGAAAAGAATATTTTGCTTTTCGGAACTGGGAAAATTGGTAGAAATACTTGTGAAAACTTGATAAAGCATACCAAAAATCAGCATATAACACTTATAAACCGAACTAAGGAAAAGGCTGAAAAAGTTGCTGGTAAATTCAACTTGATAGTAAAGGATTACGCTGATATCCAAAGCGAGATTGCCCAAGCCGATGTGCTTATTGTGGCAACTGGAGCGCAGCAGCCTACTATTTCAAAAGAACTTTTATATCTTAAAAGGCCATTACTAATTTTAGATCTTTCAATTCCAAAAAATGTTTCAGAAGACGTTATGGAAAATGAGCTGGTAACCGTTGTGCATATGGACCATCTATCTGCCGTAACAGATCAAACTTTGGATCAACGTGCGGGACAGCTTCCATTGGCAAAAAAGATTATTGCTGAAGTTGAGAAAGAATTCAACCAATGGGCAGATAATAGAAAATTTGCGCCAACCATTAAAGCTTTGAAAAGCAAACTATCGGAAATTAAGGACGGTGAAATAGACAATCAACGCAGAAAAATTAATGGTTTCAACGAAGAGCAAGCCGAGATAATCAGCGAACGCCTTATTCAAAAAATCACAACACACTTCGCCAATCACTTAAAAGGCGAAGAAGGTTCTGCCGAAAGTATAGAACTCATAAGAAGGGTTTTTCAACTTGAAACTGCCTAATCTTGAAAAAGACAATCCGCATTGGCACCCGCGACAGTGAACTTGCACTTTGGCAAGCCAATACTGTAAAATCCAAACTTGAAAATTTAGGATACACCACACAATTGGTTCCCGTAAAATCTGATGGCGATTTGGTATTGGACAAGCCGCTTTACGAAATGGGTATCACGGGCATTTTCACCAAAACATTAGATGTAGCAATGATAACGGGAATCGTGGATATCGCCGTGCACAGCATGAAAGATGTGCCCACACTTTTGCCCAATGGTATTGTACAGACCGCGGTTTTGGAACGTGCTTCTTCCGAAGATATTTTGGTTACACCTCCATTCGCCCCTCACAAAAAGGGAATTGATTGGGAACAGCCCTGCACGATAGCTACAGGAAGCCTTCGCCGACAAGCGCAATGGCTTCACAGATATCCAAATCATAAAGTGGTGGATTTACGCGGAAACGTAAACACACGACTTCAAAAATTGAAAGATAACAATTGGCAAGGCGCCATTTTCGCCAAAGCGGGATTGCAAAGAATTAATTTATTACCCGAAAATTATATCGATTTAAGCTGGATGCTCCCCGCACCTGCACAAGGGGCCATGGTTATTGTGGCTTTGGAAAATGATGAATTCAGCAAAGAAGCCACTTCAAAATTGAATCATTCCACTTCTGAAATCTGCACGCACATTGAACGTGAATTTTTAAGTACATTGGAGGGCGGATGTACCGCGCCGATTGGAGCATTGGCGGAAATTATTGGGAATGAAATTCTTTTTAAGGGATGTCTATTTTCTCTGGATGGCCAATCGAAACTGGAAATTGAAAGAAAAGTTTTGGTGTCAGAATACAAAGGCTTCGGAAAGGAATGTGCCAAATTTATTTTGAGCAATGGCGGTTCAGAACTGATGAGTTCCATAAAAAATCAAATGGGATGAAAACCATTCTTTCCACAAAAAAGTTAAGTCCCTCCCAAAAAGGATTGATTACAAATGCCGGAATTTCTTTAGTGGAGTACAACGCCATAAAAATAGAATTCATTCCCTTTGAAATTCCATCAACTATTGAGAATGTAATTTTTACAAGCCAAAATGCGATAAACGCAGTTATGAGTTATGGGTTAGAAGTTATGAACTGCTTTTGTGTGGGTGAAAAAACCAAATCGCTTTTGGAGAAAAACGGTTTAAACGTCATTAAAATGACTGAATACGCTTCGGAATTGGCGGAATATTTGGTGAAAGATCATCAAAAAGATTCATTTCATTTTTTCTGTGGAAACATCCGAAGCGATGAAATTCCTTCAAAACTTAAAAACAATAAAATTGCTTTTGAAGAAATAGAGGTTTATAAAACAACACTGAATCCGAAGAAATTTGAACGGCAGTTTGATGCGGTTCTTTTTTTCAGCCCAAGTGGCGTGCGAAGCTTTGTTTCAGAAAATAAAATAAATGCTTCGAAAGTAATTTGCATTGGCAGTACAACCGCTCAAGAAGCAAGAAAATATACAGAAAACGTGGTAATTTCAAACGCCACAACCGTAGAAAGCGTAATTGCCAAAACGGTGAAACATTTAATTAGTCATTAGCTTTTGGCCATTGGCTCTTAGCTTCAGTAATTTAAAACTTTATGAGAAATTATAGAGAACTCGAAATATGGAAAAATGGAATTACCATTGTTGAAAAAATATATGAAATTTCAGCAAAACTTCCTGTCGATGAGCGCTTTGGTTTAAAGAGTCAAATTACGAGAGCTTCAATTTCTATACCTTCAAATATTGCCGAAGGTTGTAGTCGTAATAGTGAAATGGAATTCAAAAGATTTTTAGAAATTGCAATAGGCTCACTATTTGAAGTTGAAACACAATTAACTATATGCGAACGTTTAGGTTTTTTGAATGGAGATGATTTTAAAGACACACTCATATTGTTAAATAAAGAAGCAAAAATGATAAACAGTTTAATATCAAAAATAAAAACACAAAATAATTAATGGCCAATAGCTAACTGCTAAAAGCTTATACAAAAAACAATGATTAAAAACGATTTATTCTTAAAAGCCCTCCGCGGTGAAACCGTGGAAAGACCGCCCGTTTGGATGATGCGCCAAGCTGGAAGATATTTGCCCGAATTTCAGGAAATAAAAGCTAAATACGATTTTTTTACACGTTGCCAAACCCCAGAACTTGCCAGTGAAATTACCGTGCAACCTATCCGCAGATACGGAATGGATGCCGCAATTTTGTTCAGTGATATTTTGGTAATTCCGCAAGCGATGAACATTCATGTGGAGATGAAACCAGGCATTGGTCCTTGGGTACCAGATCCTATTCGCTCCTCAAAAGATTTAGAACGCGTGATTGTGCCAGATATTAATGAAACACTTGGCTACGTAATGGATGCCATTAAAATGACCAAAGAAAAATTGAATGACGAAATTCCGTTGATCGGTTTTGCTGGCAGTCCGTGGACAATTTTGTGCTATTGCGTGCAGGGACAAGGTTCCAAAAATTTTGACCTAGCGAAGGAATTCTGCTTTACACAACCCGTTGCTGCGCATGAATTGCTCCAAAAAATAACCGACACCACTATTTTATATTTAAAAGAAAAAGTTAAGGCTGGCGTAAATGCAGTGCAGATTTTTGACAGTTGGGGCGGGATGCTTTCGCCAACCGATTATCAAGAATTTAGTTGGCAATATATGCAGCAAATTATTGATGCGCTAAAAGATGAAACCCACGTAATCGCTTTTGGGAAAGGTTGCTGGTTTGCTTTGGACACGATGGCGAAAAGTGGTGCTTCCGCATTGGGTGTGGATTGGACCTGTTCACCAAAAAATGCGCGTTATTTAACTGGTGGAAAGATTACGCTTCAAGGAAATTTTGACCCAACGCGACTTTTTAGTCCTCCTTCAGAAATTAAAAAGATGGTGAAACAAATGATTGATGAATTCGGGAAAGATCGCTATATCGTGAACTTGGGCCATGGAATTTTACCAAATATTCCGCTGGAAAACGCCGGCGCTTTTATTGAAGCAGTTAAAGAATACAAACAAGAATAGATGCTTTGGAGGATTTTAAGGAGGCTGGATTTTAAGCAACTTTTTGGCTTGCTTTGGCTATTTCTTAAGAATCCGATCTATGCTTTTCCTACTGTTCTTGCAACAAGACGCTGTATGAATATTGCACAAAAAGAATATGGGAGCAGGCATCATTTAAGCAATAAGGCGAACGCTTTCAGACATGCACTTTGGGTTATTTTAATTATCAAAAGTTGTTTAAAATGGCGCAATAACGAAGAACAAGCAAAAACCTGGGCAAAAAAATTTACCGATTGGCACGAAGATTTTTCGCCAAACGAAGCTTTGGAAAGAGCCATGGATTTGCACAATAATAAAGTAGGCATCGCTCTTTTTGAAAATGTAAAAGCTGAAAATGAAATAAAAACCATTTCTTTTTTGAAACAAAAAGCTTCGGAATCGATGCAGATTGAAACTGTTGAAGAAGTTGAAAAACTTGAAAACAAATTAGTTTATATTCAATAATAAAAAACCTAACAGTTTTTTGAAACCTGTTAGGTTTGTAAAAAAATGCTAAAAAATATTCTAAAAGGCATACAAGCATACGCAGGCACTTTCAGCTTAATTAACAAACTTGGGCTATGGAAGTACTTTGCCGTGCCTATGGCCATTAGTTTTTTTACAGCACTTGCAATTGGTTTTTCTGCTTGGGGATTGAGTGATAACCTGGGAGCATTCATTTCAAAAATATGGTTTTGGGAATGGGGCTCAGAAACTTTTAGAACTATCAGTGAATTTATTGGAGCGCTTATAATTATTGCTTTCGGACTTATTATTTATCGCCATATTGTTATGGCGCTTAGCGCCCCGTTTATGAGTCCCGTTTCAGAAAAAATTGAAAAGTATCTTTTTGGCGAAAACCATTCACATAGAAAAACTTCAAATGCGGAGCAACTTTGGCGCGGCGTGCGCATAAACGTTCGCAATTTATTGATGGAATTAATGCTCACCATCCCAATTATTTTGATAGGTTTTATACCTGTAATAGGAATTGTTTCTTCTGTACTTTTGTTTTTGGTGCAGAGCTATTATGCAGGTTTTGGGAATATGGATTACACGCTGGAAAGGCATTACAAATATTCGGAAAGCATTCAATTTGTGCGTCGAAACCGTGGTTTGGCAATTGGCAACGGCATCGTTTTTATGTTGATGCTTTTGATTCCTGTTGTTGGAATTATATTGGTTTTGCCACTTTCGGTGACGGCTGCAAGTACTGAGACTTTAAAGGTTTTGGAAAAAGCCAAATCAGTTCAGAAAAAATTATAATGAAAGAACAATTTGTAGCATACATAAAAAATTTACAAAACGAAATCACTTCCGCTTTGGAAGAAATTGATGGAAAAGCAAAATTCAGAGAGGATAAATGGATACGCGAGGAAGGCGGCGGTGGCCAAACCCGCGTTATTGAAAACGGTAAAGTTTTTGAAAAAGGCGGCGTAAACATAAGTGAAGTCCACGGTAAATTGCCCGAAAGTATGCAAGCCTATTTCGGTGTAAAAGATGCAGATTTTTTTGCTTGCGGCCTCAGTTTGGTGCTTCACCCAAAAAGTCCGATGGTGCCAACGGTACACGCAAACTGGCGCTATTTTGAAATGTATGATTCCGGAGGAAATGTTGTAGACAGTTGGTTCGGCGGTGGGCAAGATTTAACGCCATATTATCTGTTTGGGGAAGATGCCAAACATTTTCACCAAGTTTGTAAAACCGCTTGCGACAAACACAATGAAGAATTTTATGAAACCTACAAAAAGCGTTGCGACGAATATTTTTGGAACGCTCATCGTGAAGAGGCGCGAGGTATTGGAGGTTTGTTTTTCGATTATCTGAAAAAAACTGCTACGATGGAAATGCAGGACTGGTATAACTTTGTAACAGAAATTGGTGATAGCTTTTTGGATTGTTATCTTCCCATTGTTCAAAAAAGGAAAGAGCTTCCTTATACTGAAGAAAACAAAACGTGGCAGGAAATACGCCGTGGGCGCTATGTTGAGTTTAATTTAGTACACGATAAGGGAACGCTTTTCGGATTAAAAACCAATGGACGGATCGAAAGTATTTTGATGAGTTTGCCGCCAGTTGTTCAGTGGAAATATTACCATCAGCCAGAGGCGGGGAGTGAGGAAGAGAAACTTGTGGAGGTTTTGAGAAATCCGAAAGATTGGATTAATTAATTTTGGATGTAGGATTTTAGATTAACAAATCAAAAAATCTAAAATCGTATATCGTAAATCAAAAATAAATATGTACCCATTAAGAAGAAATCGAAGATTAAGAACCAATGAAAGTATGCGAAGCTTGGTTCGGGAAACCATTATAAGCCCAAATGATTTTATTGTTCCGCTTTTTGTTGTGGAAGGAAAGGGCATAAAAGAAGAAATTGCTTCTATGCCAAATTATTACAGATTGAGTTTGGATCTGCTAGAAAAAGAAGTAAAAGAGCTTTGGAAACTTGGATTAAAATCGGTTCTACTTTTTGTAAAAGTTGACGATAAGCTAAAAGACAACAGCGGAAAAGAAGCTTTGAATGCAAATGGTTTGATGCAGCGTGCAATAAAGACGGTGAAAAACGCCGTTCCGGAAATGATTGTAATGACCGATGTGGCTTTAGATCCATTTTCAGTTTACGGGCACGACGGCATTATCTCTGAAGGAAAAGTTTTAAATGATGACACAAACGCTGTACTAGCAGAAATGTCGCTAAGCCACGCCAAAGCTGGAGCAAATGTTGTTGCTCCAAGCGATATGATGGACGGTCGCATTTTTGAAATTAGAACGCTTTTAGAAGATGAAGGTTTTTACAATACCGCAATTATGGCGTATAGCGCAAAGTATGCTTCCGCTTTTTACGGACCGTTCCGCGATGCGTTGGATTCTGCTCCAGTGGATTCCAAGGATATTCCGAAGGACAAAAAAACCTACCAAATGGATTACGCAAACCGTGATGAGGCAATAAAAGAAACGCTTATGGATATTGATGAAGGTGCAGATATTGTAATGATAAAACCAGGACTTTGTTATTTGGACATTGTGCGCGACATAAAACAGGCGGTTAACGTTCCCGTGGCGGTTTATCAAGTAAGTGGCGAATATGCAATGCTTAAAGCCGCTGCGGAAAGAGGTTGGTTGGATCACGATGCGGTTATGATGGAACAACTTACGGCCATAAAGCGCGCTGGAGCTTCAATGATTGCTAGCTACTTTGCAAAGGATGCGGCCAAACTAATTAATTAATAAAATTTTATCATTTCGAGTGTTATTTTCGCATACATTTGCTCGGTGAAAAGCATTGAAAAACATATAAATAAACTACTCGTTTCCGTTACCGTGTTTTTGGTTTTCGGAAATGTGGCTGTTGCTAATGAAGTGCTTTCTGCTAACAGCAAAACGGCGGTTATATCCGAGCTTCAAGAAGAGGATCACGGTAAGCCCTTTATTTTTAATGAGGTTTACCTAGGTGAGGTTTCGCAAACGGTTTCACAGAATGAATACTTGGGCTTAGATTTGGCTAAGACAACTGTTTCGCACCAAAATTTTTCTTTTGCCCGTGTTTCTTCAAATTATAGTTGCTTCTATTCTTCAAAAGACAAACGGGAGCTTATCTTCCGTCATATATTTCCTTTCCATTTTTTTTGGTGATACTGAATTAGTTTTTTCAGCTTGTTTGAATTGATTTTCAAACTTTTTTTATTCAATATTATTCACCAAAAAAACTATATATCATGGAAATAAACGTAACCTTTATTGGGGTAATCATTGTGCTTTTAATATTTGTACCAATAATTTATTTAATAATAAGTGCTGGTGGCAAGGAAAAGAAAATAAGGAAGACCATTTCACAGCTTTCGCAAAACAACGGCATACAATTAAAAAATATCGATTTTATAGGTAACTGCATCATTGCCGTGGATGAGGTTTCAAAGAAACTGGTCTATACTTCAAAGACAAACCCCACTGGCGATTTTAAAATTATTAATATGGAAGATATAAAGGACTGTCGCGCAAAAAGTATAAAACAATCAGATAAAACGCTTGATTGGGTGGGATTGGAGTTTGTTGAAAAAACAGGCAGACTTGAGATACCTTTTTATATTGAAAGTAATGACGAAGAGTTTACGAGAGACCCTTTTGTATGTCTTCAAGATGCCAAGCGTTGGGAAAATACGCTGAAGCCATTACTGAAAGCTTCGTAATTAATTGCTCTAATGAAACCGCCCAATGTGGCGGTTTTTTTATGCAATTAACAAAGCCTTTCATAAAAACAGAATTTAAATCTTTATTTTTAGGGAAAATTATTTAACCGGATATGACCTTATTAATAATATATGCACTGCTTTCCATTTTCTTTTCGTTTCTATGTTCCATTTTGGAAGCTGCACTACTTAGCTTTACCCCAACCTATTTGCGCATGAAGACCCAATCTGGGAAAAGCTATGCCAAGACACTTACCAATTTTAAAAAAGATATAGACAAGCCGCTAATTGCAATACTTACTTTAAACACTATTGCACACACTGTAGGCGCAATATTGGTTGGCGTACAGGCGGAAAAGCTACCTTTCAAAGTAGATTTGTGGGGAATGAATATTGTGGGCGTTGTTTCAGCAATCATGACGATGCTTATTTTAGTAGTTTCAGAAATAATTCCCAAAACTATTGGTGCTACCTACTGGAAAAAATTGGGACCCTTTACCGCAACTTTTCTCAAGGTAATAATCTTTCCCCTAAAATATACGGGGATTCTTTGGCTCCTTCTGTTTGTTACTCGTATGGTAGGTAAATCTGCCCATGTGAGCACCATGAGCCGTGAAGAATTTATGGCCATAACTGATGTTGCGGAAGAAGAAGGCGTTTTTGAGGAAAACGAAACTACAGTAATTAAAAATTTGCTCGTTTTTAAATCGGTTAAGGCGAAGGATGTAATGACGCCATTTCCTGTGGTTACTTTAGAAGATGAAAAAACGACCCTTCAAAAATTTCACAGCCGCCATAAGAATTTGCGTTTTTCACGAATACCTGTATTTAGGGATAAAACTCATAATATTTCTGGATTTGTGCTTAGGGACGATATTTTGGAAGAAATAGTTGAAGAACGTGGCGATAAACTATTGAGCGATATAAAGCGTGAAATATATATGATTTCTGCAGAAAAACCCATTCCGGATCTTTTTGAAACTTTTATAAAACAGCGTGTGCATATCGCGGCAGTTGTTGATGAATTCGGGAATACAATAGGCGTGGTTACGATGGAAGATATTATTGAAACTTTGTTGGGACTCGAAATTATGGACGAGAGTGATAATATTGAAGATATGCAACTGCAAGCGCGAAAGAACTGGGAAAAGCGTGCAAAAAAAATGGGTATTGAAATAGACGATGACCTGAATGAAGAATAATAGTAAAGCTTTTGAAGACTACGTAGAAACGCCTATTGGAACACTGATGCTTTCATTTAATAAAGATTTTGAATTGATTTCAGCAGTTTTTCTTGAGCCAGAAATTGCCCAGCCCATAGCGAAAAGTTCAGGCAGTGATGAAATACAAAATGTGATCAAACAGTTTGAGGAATATTTTGATGGAAAGCGAACAGATTTCAACATTAAACTTTCACCTGATGGAACTGAGTTTCAAACACGGGTTTGGAACGAACTTCTGAATATTCCCTTCGGAAAAACGGTTAGCTACCAACAGATGGCAAATACATTGGGCGATCCAAAAGTGATTCGCGCGGCGGCATCTGCCAATGGAAAGAACCCAATTTCAATAGTTATTCCATGCCATCGGGTAATTGGCAGTGATGGTTCATTAACAGGATATGCTGGTGGACTTCATCGGAAAAAGTGGCTGTTGGAATTTGAAAGTCCGTCGCCACAGCAATCTTTGTTTTAGATGAAACATCCGTGATTAATTTTTATTCAAACAGTGGAAAATATTTAGAGATTTTCCATCTGTCCTTAAAAAAAGAAACATTAAAGACAGATGAAAAGGATTAGGAATTTTTTTAAATGGATCTTTATTTTACTGGTTGTTTTAGTAATCGCACTTTACATTACCGGCTACGCTTACATTTTGAAAGGCGTTTGGGTGGTTTATCTTCACGGGCACACTACTGCCTATATTGACGATTTTAAATATTTTGAAACTGAAGAAATTCCTGCGAGTACCCAACCGCAACCTTGGCCCATTCATAAAAATTACAACACCGTTGAAGCAACCCAAGCGCTTTCTGAAATGAACGATACTTTGGGTACAGTTGCATTTTTGATTATTAAGAATGACAGCATTTGGCAAGAAAAATACTTTGATGGTTTTGGAAAAAAGTCGCAGACCAATTCTTTTTCAATGGCGAAGAGTGTTACTTCGGCTTTGCTAGGGAAGGCTATTGACGATGGTTTTATAAAAAATATCGAGCAGCCCGTTGGCGACTTTTATACACAATACAAAGGAACGGGGTTGACCGTGGGAAACCTATCCGCTATGGCCTCCGGGTTAGATTGGGACGAATCCTATTCAAACCCGTTTGGAATGACCGCAAGAGCATATTATGACGGGAATTTGGCAGAAAAAATACTCAATCTAAAAGTAGTTGAAAAGCCCGGGAAATCATATCATTATTTAAGCGGGAATACCCAACTTTTAGCTATGGTAATACAAAAAGCCACACAGAAAAAAATGGCGGATTATTTATATGAAAGTTTTTGGCAGCCGATGGGTGCAGAAAATCCCGCCGTTTGGCAGGTGGATGATGAAGAAAATAGATTGGTAAAAGCCTATTGTTGCATTGGCAGCAACGCTCGAGATTTTGCCCGTTTCGGTAAACTTTATAAAGATTACGGCAAGTGGAACGGCAAACAAATATTGGATTCTGCTTTTGTGGCGAAATCCATTACACCACGTTTTGCGGAAAGTCCGGAATACGGTTATGGCTTTTGGTTGAGTGATTTTTTGGGAAAGAAGATTTTTGTGATGCGTGGAATTCTTGGGCAATATGTCATCGTTATTCCCGAAGATGATTTGATTATTGTACGTTTGGGGCAACAGCGTGGCAATAAAACTGATTTGCCTTTTAGTAGTGATTTTTATGTTTATGTGGAGGAGGTTTATGAGATGATTGGAGATTGATGCTCTTTAGATTGATATTTTGTTTTTTATATATTTAATTCTTTTGAAAAAAGAAACATTAGCGCAAAAATAAGGTTGCACAAAAAGATTTAACTAATCAAAATATAAATGATAAAAAAAATTACAAAATGGGTTTTATGTTTTTTATCAATACCTGTTATTTATATACTGATTTCCTTACTATTAACAGCTGTTACAGTTAACAAAAAAAATCAAAATAATGAATCTAGCAGGTCAATCTTTTTAACTACAAATGGCGTTCATTTGGCTATTGTGTTACCCAAAAACAATATAGATTCATTAGTATTATCGGGAATAAAACACAGCACTACTGAAAATTATTTGGCGTTTGGTTGGGGCGACGAAAATTTCTATTTGAACACACCAACTTGGGGAGATTTAACTTTTAAAAATGCATTCGGAGCAATGTTTTTAAAGAGTCCTACATTAATTCATTTAACGCGCTACCAAAATAAACAAACCGGCTGGATTGAAATTAAAGTAACTGAATCAGAATTGAAAAAATTGAATTCTTATTTATTTGAAACATTTTTTTTAAATAAAAATGGAGAAAAAGTTATGCTTCTTGGAGAAGGATATACTTCAAGAGACGATTTTTATAAAGCCAATGGAAGCTATTCTTTTTTTAATACTTGTAACTCTTGGGTAAATTCAGCGTTTAAAAATGCGGGGCTGAAATCCTGTTATTGGACACCATTTGACTTTGGATTAATGAATAAATATAAGTAAATCGATTGCTTTTTTTGAATCTTTCTAATTAACAAAGCCTCTGCAAAAATCTATAATTTGAAAATATTACATTCAATATTTTTTCGTAGCTTTAAACTTCTCCCCGATTGAAATTTTCGAAATATGATTAAACGTATTAATTTGGAACATATCCTTTTCTTGGATATTGAGACCGTTCCGCAGCACGAGCATTTTAATGAACTTGATGATACCTCAAAAACACTTTGGGAGCTAAAAAGCCAATACCAGCGAAAAGATGATATCTCTGCGGAAGATTTTTATGAACGCGCCGGTATTTGGGCAGAGTTTGGAAAGATTGTATGCATTTCCGTAGGTTATTTTGTTTTGAAAGGTGATGTACGAAACTTTCGCGTAACCAGTTTTCACGGTGATGAGGTGAAAATTTTGAAAGACTTTAAAAGTCTTTTGGAGACGCATTTCAATAAACCACATCATGTGCTTTGTGCACACAATGGAAAGGAATTCGACTTTCCTTACATCGCCCGAAGAATGATAATAAACGGTATAGATATTCCTTTTAAACTCGATCTCTTCGGAAAAAAACCTTGGGAAGTTCCGCATTTGGATACGCTGGAACTATGGAAGTTTGGCGATTACAAAACCTTTACTTCGCTTAAACTAATGGCGCACGTTTTGGGAATTCCTTCGCCTAAAGATGATATAGACGGCAGCCAGGTGCGCAGCGTTTTTTATGAAGAAAAGGATATTGACAGAATCATTATATACTGCGAAAAAGACACCGTTACGGTTGCACAGATTTTTTTGAAACTTAGGAATGAAGAAATTTTGCATGAAGACGAAATACTTTCTGTTTAAACCGCATTTCTAGAAGCCACACCTTTCTGCAAGGATTTCTCTTTAAAATTTAGTAGATTTGCCAGCCATATTCAAATATACTTTTATGACAATTCTTAGATTCAATCCTAAATCATTTTTTATCCCTATGCTCGTTGCGCTTCCTTTCTTTATTTCGTGTAAAGACAAAGATGCTGCTGAGGAGATTGTGCCCGCCACTTCACAGGAAGCAACTCTTGAACAGAAAAAGCAGGCGTTACAAAATGTGGCTCCTACCTCAACTTCAACAGCAAATTCAACAAAGACTGCAGGCGGGATAAATCCGGCTCACGGAGAACCCGGTCATCGTTGTGATATTCCAGTAGGCGCTCCATTGAATCCTGCTGCAGGAAGTAACGACGCCACACCAACAACAAATAAGGTAAATGCTGTGCCAGCAGCCATTTCTGGGAATGGCGCTAATCCACCACACGGACAACCAGGGCACAGATGCGACATTAAAGTGGGCGACCCTCTTTAAAACTTATAAAGATTTTTAAAAAAAAGCGGCCCGTTTCAATTTTGAAACGGGCCGCCCTAATTATCAATACAAACTAACTACTCTTTAACAAATCTTTTTATTAATCTTTCGGTTTCGGTATTTACCTCAATCATGTAAACACCACTTTGCAATGATGAAACATCCAGGGTTTCTGTAAACAAACCTTTACCAACAACCTGTCCCATCAAATTATAGATTGCGAAATCCTTTCCTGTTGCATCTACCAAAGAAATATTCAAGGTGTGCTTAGCCGGGTTAGGATAAAGGGTCATTTCAGAAGTAGTAAGGCTATTGCCTTCTGTAAATCCTTGGGCGATACCAGTACTTCCAACGATTACCGTATAATCTTCTACTTCTCCATAACTGAAAGTTTCGCAAGCGTTTTGCGCTGCATTGTATTTCATAGAAACACGCATTCTGGTAGGGCCGGCAAGGGCGGAAGTGGGTACGTTAAAAGTTGCACTCAACGTTGCACTGCTTGAAGAAGATCCGCTTACCATCAACTCGTCGGAGTCAAACGTGCCATTTTGATTATAATCAATCCAAATTTTCCAGTACTCCCTATAACTGCTGCTTGCAAAACCTGCACTAATTTGAATGGTATTTGAACCGTAAGGCAAGTTTGCGGACAAATTGGTATTGTCTTTATAACCACCGTCGTTTCCTGAGGGCTTATTTAGATTATTCAGTTTTACAAGATCAATCCATTCATAACTTGAATTATTTCCTTTAGAAGCACAATACGAAATAGAATTTGACTGTGTAGTAACATTTACCGTATTGCTGTATGGCGAATTGTTGCCGGCGGCATCTTTTGCACGAACTGTAAAACTGTAGGCTGTTGCAGGCGACAGTCCGGTAATGTTTGCAGAAGTTCCGGTAACGGTTCCAATATTAGTACTTCCTTGGAAAATGTCATAACCTGTAACTCCTACGTTGTCTGTGGACGCATTCCACGAAAGGGTAAGCGTAGTTTTCGTTACGTTTGAAGCTACCAAACTAGCTGGTGCCGTTGGAGCCTGTGTGTCTGGTCCTGCACCACCTAAATTGATGGTATAGTCTTCCACTTCACCATAACTAAATGTTTCACAAGAAGTAGGTATTCCGTTGTATTTCATAGAAACTCGCATTCTAGTTTCACCGCCCACTGTTCCTGAAGGTACTGTGAACGTTCCACTATTTGGTGTGTTTGTAGAAGCTGCTTTGGACCAAACTAATTCGCCTGCATCACCAAAATCCTTATCACCATTATAATCAATCCATACGGCGTATCCTTCGTTATATGTAGTACCTGTCCAAGTTGGAGTAACGGTAACTGTATACGTTGAACCTTCATTTAAGGAAGTAGAGATGCTTGTAAAATTTGAATAAAGCTGTGCGCCAGAGGCATTGTTGATTGTATTTAACTGTACACGGCTTATGTATTCGTCATTCACGTTACTTCCCTGTGAAGCGCAATAATCGCTTCCGCCACCGCCACCATTGTATGCGGCTCCTACGCCTACGGCATACCAAGCATTTGTGGTTGCAATTTCCTCAGGACTTCCAGCGCCGTAAAGATCTTTTGCAGCTTGAATGGCACCATTTCTGGCATCGCTATATTGTGAATTTGAGTTTAAATAGACGGTTAGGTTTCTGTAGGCAATTGCAGCTGCTTTATCCATTCCTAATCCCGTAACATTATAACTGTCTCCTTTGTCATTCGTGCCGCTTTTTCCAACACTTAAAACATAGAACCAAAAATTTTGCACTCCAGAATTTGTATGAACACCACCTGAATCGCCAGAGCCTGAATACCAATTTGTACCTAAGTAGGTGTCAGGATCTCCGTAAGCGTTTGGGTTGCTCATGGAACGAAGCGCACCGCCGCTTCCGCCAGCACCAATTTCGTCGCCCATCAACCAATCGTTGGTGCCAGAAGCAAATTTTTCAATGGATTCACCAAAAATATCTGAAAAAGATTCGTTCAAAGCACCAGATTGGTAGCTGTAAACAAGGTTTGCAGAGTATTCAGTTACCCCGTGGGTAATCTCGTGACCGCAAATGTCTAAAGAAACTAAAGGGCCATAATTGGTGCCATCTCCGTCGCCATAAGTCATTCGGGTTCCGTCCCAAAATGCATTTACATAATTGGTAGAATAACTAACATACGATTTTATGATGGCTCCCGCATTGTTATAAGAATTTCTACCGTGTTTTTGGCTGAAATATTTATGTGTACGTTCTGCACCAAAGTGTGCTTGTACACCTGTTGGGTTTGAAGTAAAATTTGTTGAACCGCTTGTAACATCTACTGCGTTGTTATAGTTGGTGCTATTATTCAAATCAAAGGTTTGGATCCCACTGCCATCAGCAGTCTGTCGCAAACGGTATGGTCCAGATGCATTGTCTGCTGTAAAGGAAACGTTGCCATTGTAAAGACTTGTTCCGGTACCGGGTACATTTGCGTGATGGATTTTTTTGTTTTCCATAATGAACTGCCCAGTTTTTGCATCAATATATACATCGGCTCGGTAAAGTGGGGCCGTGGCATAGATGTCAAACTTGTATGCAAGTCTATTATTTTCAGAGATATTTTCGATTGCTGGAAAAATCACTAACTCTCCAGTTGGTTTTTGGTAATTAGCCAAAGTTGCTTCGGCAGTATTTTGCCACATGTATTTTGAAGCGCCTACGTGTGCAATTGCACTATTTAAAGCTTGTGAACCGCTTATAGAAGGCGTTGTGCTAAAATCTTCCGCGATGGGGAAATAAGCAGAATTTAATGACTGTACTGTACCTTTTTGGCTGCTCAGCGTTACCGTTGCAAACTCTACTTTTACACCATTAAAATACTGCTGGGTTTTTTGATGTGTAAATCCTAATGGATCCTGTTCTTGTTTTAGCGTAGTGAAAGAAGTTTGTGGAGATGGATTTAAAACTTCCTTGAAAATTTGAGTAGTGTTTTGAAGCGAATACGATTGTGAGGCATCAAAAACAACTAGACTCGGGGGTTGCTTTACGTTTCTCTTTTCATCTTTCTTACTTTGGGCGGTAGCCACCGCCGAAAAGGCAAAAATTATGAGTGTGAATAGAAAAACAAACTTGTTAATTTTTTTCATAATAATTAAGATTAAGTGAATAAATAGATTTGTTGTTTTGTTAAAAAACATTTAAAAGAACGATAAAAATTGATTAAATGAAATTTTATTCGATGAACTACAGTTAAAGTTATTTTTCGCAAGAATATTCTATCTTTGGAATCATGCAAAATCCTCCATTAATAGCCGTTGAATCGCTTACTGTTTACTTCGGAAATAAGAAAAACAGTATCGAGGTTTTACACGCTATTTCCTTTGATGTGTTTGAAAATGAAATTTTAGGGATTGTGGGTGAATCTGGTTCTGGGAAATCGGTCACCTCTCTTTCCATTATGGGCTTATTGCCGAAAAAGCAGGCGAATTTTACTGGGGAAATTTTATTTGAAGCGAAAGATCTGCTGAAAACTACTGAAAAAGAATTCCGAAAAATACGCGGTAGCGAGATAGCAATGATTTTTCAAGAGCCAATGAGCGCACTGAATCCTTCTTTGAAGTGTGGCTTTCAGGTTGCCGAAATACTTCGACTTCATTTAAAGATGAATACTTCAGAAGCAAAAAAGGAAACCATTTCACTTTTTGAAAAGGTAAAACTTCCACGACCCAATGAAATTTATAATAGCTATCCGCACCAAATAAGCGGTGGCCAGATGCAGCGGGTTATGATCGCGATGGCGATTGCCTGCAAACCGAAATTACTTATTGCTGATGAACCTACCACAGCGCTTGACGTAACTGTTCAAAAGGAGATTATTTCACTTCTGAAAACCATCCAACAAGAAACAAAGATGGCATTACTATTTATTTCGCACGATTTGAGTTTAGTTTCTGAAATTGCTGACCGGGTTTTAGTTATGTATAAAGGAGACATTGTTGAAAATGCCGCTACTTCTGAAATTTTCAAAAACCCAACTGCTGAATATACCAAAGCACTTTTGGCATCGCGGCCTTCACTGGACGTTCGTTTGGCGAAACTCCCCACAATTGCTTCCATAGCCGATAAAAGTTTTAAGCCAAGGGAAGTTAAACCTGTGGAGCGCGCTAAAAAGCACAAACAAATCTATACTCGAAAGCCAATTTTAGAAATTGCTAATTTGGAAAAATATTATTTCAGTAATGTTGGAATATTTGCAAAAGCGGAAGTGGTAAAAGCAGTGGATAATGTGAGTTTTTCAGTTTTTGAAGGCGAAACTCTGGGACTTGTAGGCGAATCTGGTTGTGGTAAATCTACTTTGGGAAGAACGATTCTTCAATTGGAGAAAGCAACTTCCGGAAGTATAAAATACCGCGGAAAAGAACTTACAACACTTTCCAGGAGTGAAATCAGAAATCTTCGAAAGGAGATACAGATTATTTTTCAGGATCCATATTCATCATTGAATCCCCGTTTAATGATAGGTCAGGCATTAATAGAGCCTATGGAAGTTCACGGTTTGGGGAAATCAAAAAAAGAAAGAAAAGAGCGGGTGCTGTCGCTGCTTGAAAGAGTGGGGCTGGACGAAAGTTATTTTTACCGTTATCCACACGAGCTTTCTGGTGGGCAACGGCAGCGAGTTGGGATCGCGAGAACAATTGTTGTAGAACCTAAGTTGGTTATTTGTGACGAGTCGGTTTCTGCATTGGATATTTCAGTACAGGCGCAGGTTTTGAATTTGTTGAATGAATTGAAGAATGATTATGGCTTCACCTACATATTCATATCGCACGACTTGGCTGTGGTAAAATATATGTCTGACCAGCTTTTAGTGATGAATAGGGGAAAAATTGAAGAATTGGGCGATGCTGATGAAATTTATGAAAACCCGCAGACCGAATATTCAAAGAGACTTATTGAGGCAATTCCAAAGGGTATTTAAAAATTGAAAAGAGGCAATAAAAAAAACCCGTTCCAACCTCACGAAGAACGGGTTAATAAATTATCTGTGTTTATGACAGATTTGGGGCATAAACAACCACAAAAAAAGATTAGATCAATAAAAACACTTTCTTAAAAATGAAAAGCACGTTTAGCAACAATTCTTTAGTGCTTTTAAAAGATCTAATTACTTTTTCCATATGAGGTTAAGTTGGTAAGATTTGGGACTGCTAATATCAACACATTTTTCATATAAAACGATAAAAGACACATAAATTCGATGAAATACACTAAATTTTAACATTTAAGCTCTTTTTCGTCATTTTTTAACATAAAAAAACCATGAAAATCATGGTTTTTAAAATATAAAATTGGTTTTTTTCTTAAAACTTCATCTCTATAATCTCACCGTTTACAATTAAATCTCCCTCTGTAGCTTTTATAATTTCTTCAACAGAAACTCCCGGTGCTCGTTCAAGGAGGTGAAATTTTCCATCAGTTATTTCGAGAACGGCAAGGTTGGTAACTATTTTTTTTACGCATTTTACACCCGTAAGTGGCAAGCTACATTCCTTTAATAGCTTAGACTCACCCTCACGGTTGGTATGCATCATTGCCACAATAATGTTTTCTGCGGAAGCAACCAAGTCCATAGCGCCGCCCATTCCTTTGACCATTTTTCCGGGGATTTTCCAATTGGCGATGTCTCCGTTTTGAGAAACTTCCATCGCGCCGAGGATTGTGAGATCAACGTGCTGGCCACGTATCATCCCAAAACTCATCGCCGAGTCAAAAAAAGATGCGCCGGGCAGTGCAGTGATTGTTTGCTTTCCAGCATTGATCAAATCTGGATCTTCTTCGCCTTCAAAAGGAAAAGGACCCATGCCGAGAATTCCGTTTTCACTCTGAAATTCAACGCTTATATCATCTCGCACAAAGTTGGCTACCAAAGTTGGTATCCCAATTCCCAAGTTAACGTAGTAGCCATCTTTTACTTCTTTTGCAATCCGTTTTGCTATTTGTTCTTTAGTTAAAGCCATTAGTTTCTTTTTCTAACTGTTAATTGCTCAATACGTTTTTCATATTTTTCACCCTGAAATATTCGTTGAACAAAAATTCCAGGAATATGAATTTGGTTCGGGTCTAGCTCTCCAGCGGGAACTAATTCTTCTACTTCAGCAACCGTGATTTTTCCGGCTCCACACATTACTGGGTTGAAGTTTCTGGCGGTTCCTTTAAAGATGAGGTTTCCAGCTTCGTCGCCTTTCCACGCTTTTATAAAAGAGAAATCTGCTTCAAAAGCTTTTTCCATTACATGCATTTTACCTTTGAAATCGCGGGTTTCCTTTCCTTCTGCCACCTCAGTTCCATACCCGGCTGGTGTGAAAAATGCTGGAATTCCGCTTCTGGCTGCTTCGCAACGTTGCGCCAATGTTCCCTGCGGAATCAGTTCAACCTCCATTTCGCCACTTAACATTTGACGTTCAAATTCTGCATTTTCTCCTACATAGGATGAAATCATTTTTTTTATTTGATGCTTTTTCAGAAGGAGACCAAGACCAAAATCATCAACACCAGCATTATTTGAAATACAAGTGATATCTTGAATATTTCTGCGAACCAATTCTGAAATAATATTTTCCGGGATGCCGCAGAGACCGAAGCCACCGAGCATAAAAGTCATTCCGTCTGCAATACCCTCACAGGCCTCGCGAACGTTTGCAACTGTCTTTTTTATCATTTTTTAAATTTTCTGAAAATTACGAAATTTCAACCTATAAAAAAACCTCACAGGTGTTGAAAAACTTGTGAGGTTTGTATTTACTAATGGAAGTTTTCATCAAAAATCAAACTCATCCGAGATTTCCTCAATATCAGGGTCTCCTTCGCGCCATTTGGAACAATCGGTTTCAATGGACAGATTTTCGGGACGTTTGAAGTTTCCAGTGGAAACACCCAAATCTTCATCTTCATAACAACTTTTCATATACATTCCCCATATAGGCAGTGCCATTGTAGCGCCCTGTCCGTAAGCGGTGGAGCGGAAGTGTGTTGCGCGATCATCACCGCCTACCCAAACGCCTGTAACCAAATTAGGAACCATACCCATAAACCAGCCGTCACTGTTGTTTTGTGTAGTTCCCGTTTTACCGGCTATGGGATTTGTGAAATTATACGGATATCCCGTTACAGCATTTTTATAAACTGCGGAGCCTTCACGACCCGTTCCGCGCAAACGGCTACCCGAACCCGATTGGGTAACGCCCTCCATTAAGCTAACCGTTACGTAGGCAGTTTCATTGCTAATAACGTCTTTTGTTTTGGGCACGTTTTGATAAAGCACCGTTCCATTTTTATCTTCTATTCGTTGAATTAAAATAGGTTCTACATAAACGCCTTCATTTGCAAAGGTGCTATATGCACCCACCATTTCATAAACGGAAACATCTGGTGTTCCTAATGCTATGGAGGGTACGGCGGGCATATTTTCTGTATCAACACCCATTTTCGCAACTAAATCGATAACAGGTTCTGGACCCACCCGGTCAATAAGTCTTGCGGTAATTGTGTTAATAGAATTTGCCAGTGCATATTTAAGCGTGACCATTCCACCATAACTTCCGCCTGCATTTTTTGGAGCCCAAGGTTTTAATAAATGGTGTTTGCCAGCTGGTATAGTGTACATGGTGTTGGGCAAGGTATCGCACGGAGACATGTGCATTTGATCTATTGCCGTGGCATAAACAAAAGGCTTAAAGGTGGAGCCTATTTGGCGTCTTCCTTTTTTCACCATGTCATATTTATAATGTTTGTAGTCAATGCCTCCCACCCAAGCTTTTACTTCACCGGTTTGTGGGGTCATGGACATCATTGCAGCTTGTAAAAATGATTTGTGATAACGGATGGAATCTAAAGGTGTCATCACGGTATCAATATCTCCTTTCCAAGAAAATACCCGCATTGGCACTTTCTTTTTAAAGCTTTTTATTATTTCTTCTTCTTCTTTTCCTTGCTTTTTCATTTCACGCCAACGGTCACTTTTCCGCATTGCGGAATTTAAAATGCCTTCAGTTTCCTCTTCTGTAATATCACGGAAAGGTGCGGTCTTGTTATTCTTGTTTTGTTCGTCAAATGCTACTTGCAATTGTGCCATATGCTTTTTAACAGCCTGTTCAGCGTACTCTTGCATTTTACTATCTATAGTTACAAAAACCTTTAACCCATCCTGATAAATATTGTAATTGCTGCCATCTGGTTTGGGATGTTCCTTTATCCAATCTTCCATAAATTGACGAGCATATTCCCGAAAGTAAGTTGCGCTACCTTCATCGTGACCCTGTGGTGTAAATTTTAAGTTTAACGGAAGTGCTTGCAGCGAATCCATAACTTTTTCTGAAATGTAATCGTACTTTTCCATTTGCGCCAAAACCACGTTCCTGCGCTCGCGGACCATTTCCGGCCTCCGGTTTGGGTTAAAAAGTGAGGAATTTTTAAACATTCCCACCAGCATTGCAGCTTCAGCAGTTGTTAATTGCGAAGGTGGTTTGTCAAAATAAATGTTTGCAGCACTCTCGATGCCTACGGCTTGGTTTAGAAAATCGTACTCGTTAAAGTACATTGTAATAATCTCCTCTTTTGTATAGCGACGTTCCAAACGTGTGGCAATAATCCATTCCTTTACTTTTTGAAGAACTCTTTCCACTTTATTCGCAGCTCTTTGGTCTGTAAAAAATAGTTTTGCCAATTGTTGGCTGATGGTACTTGCGCCCCCTCTTGTGCCCAAGAATGCAATGGCGCGCACTGTTCCTTTGCCGTCAATGCCAGAATGGTCGTAAAAACGCACATCTTCAGTAGCTATTAAAGCATTTACTAAATGATCGGGTAAAGTGTCAAATGGAACGGGCGTTCTGTTTTCTTTATAAAATTTTCCAATAGTTTTTCCATCGGAAGAAACAATTTCGGTAGCTAGATTCTTTTCTGGATTCTCCAAGCTGGTTTCATCTGGGAGACTTCCAAAAACACCCCAAGATGCAAGTAAGAAAAACAAAATAACCACAAGTATGAAACCTGCGAAAATCTTCCAAAACGTTTTGATGTGATTACCCGCATCATTTTGTTTCTTCTTTTTAGGAGCTGCTTTTTTTGTTGCCATATTAAATTTTACTGTTTGAAGGCTTCTTCAATACTGAAACCAACATCTGTAATGCCTTCGAGTTTTGTAACGCCTTCCACATCGCCATTATTGCGCATTGCTTGGGCTATGTCTATGGTATAATTTCCTTCCTCAAAAAACTGTACTTGTTCTTTGTACCACAATTTGTTTTCTTTTACATCGCCAATTCCCTGGCCCATCCAAGAGCCATCAGGATTTGCCATTCTGTATTCAAGCGTGTCGGTAACGGTTTTTCCGTGTGGAAAATTCATGGAGACTACTAAAAATATATTGTTGAATTTGTATTCGTTGGTGTTTCTAATATTTAAAAAAAGATTGTAATTTTTAAGTGAATCCAATTGCGGAAGTTTAAATTCCACCACTTCATCAGCGCCCCAAAATCCATCCATTGCGCGTGTTTCACTAAAAGGCGTGTTGGACTCGCAAGAGACCAGAGAAATAGCAGTCAAAAAAAGCACCAATAACCTATTCATTTCTTTTTGGCTTGGGATTTCTATTTTTACTATTCGGCACATTTCCCGAATTTTTTGACGCATTATTTCTTGGGTTATTTTTGGGAACATTTCCAGCAGTGGCTTCTGCTTTTCCACGATTTTTGTTACGGCTTTTATTTCGGCGTTTTTTTCCTTTTTGTTTCGGTTGGTCAAAGCGCGTTAAACTATCCTGCCCCACCACATTGCTGAAAGGTTCTTTCTCAGGCTTCGGGGTTTCAATTGTAAATTCTTCCAGCGCCATCGGTTTTTTCCCATTTTTGTTGAGTTCTATTATTTCATTGGCTTTTTCGGCTGTAAGTTCGTGCCAATTCATAAACTCTTTTTCGTAAGCGTACCAAAGCAAACCTTTAAAAATATCAATCTTTTGGCAGCTTGCATTTCCTTTTTCAGTTTGAAGCCTTGTTTCGGTATTTGGGAAAGAATCCAACGCTTCCAAATAAGTATCCAATTCATAATTCAAGCAGCATTTCAACTTTCCACATTGCCCAGCAAGTTTTTGCGGATTTAAGGAAAGTTGCTGATAGCGCGCTGCGGAAGTATTCACCGAACGGAAATCCGTCAACCAAGTAGAGCAACAAAGCTCTCGGCCGCAGCTTCCAATTCCGCCCAAACGTGCTGCCTCCTGACGGAAACCAACTTGTTTCATTTCAATTCGGGTGTTGAAAGTACGTGCAAATTCCTTGATTAATTCTCGGAAATCTACGCGCTCTTCGGCGGTGTAATAAAATATAACTTTTGAAGCATCGCCCTGAAATTCTACATCGCTAATCTTCATTTGAAGTCCTAGGCGAATTGCAATTTGTCTCGAACGTTTTTGAACATCGGCTTCTTTATCGCGAACGCCTTGCCAAATATCAATATCTTTTTGAGTGGCTTTTCGGTAAATTTTAGGAAGCGCTTCAACTTTAAGCGGAATTTTCTTCTTCTTCATTTGCACGCGAACAAGTTCGCCAGTTAAAGTTATGATTCCAATATCGTGACCCGGCGAAGCTTCTGTGGCAATAACATCGCCCATGCTTAAAGTAAGATTTTCAGGGTTTTGGAAGAATTCTTTTCTTCCGTTTTTAAAACGCACTTCGGCCGCATTGAAAGGTTCCATGTTAGCGGGAAGTTGCATATTTGAAAGCCAGTCGAACACCGTCAGTTTATTACAGCCATCGGTTCCGCAAGTACCATTGTTCTTGCATCCCTTTGGCTGTCCGTTGGCGCCCGTGGCACAGCTGGTACAGCCCATATTTTTTATATATAAAGCCCTTTTTCCTATTGAAAAGGGACGAAAATTAAACAAATAATTTAATCAGTAAAGATACCAATAAAATTTTCGATTTTAGATTGACGATTTTAGATTTTTGAAACAGGACGATTGGAACCAAGACTAAAAGGAAACAGGACGTTTTGAAGCATGGCATAATCGCATCCGTCATCTGTCTTCCGTCTCACTTTTTGAACTTCAACTTCTCCGATCTTCCTTTCTTAAAAATTTTGTTGCTATTCGGGATGCCCTGGCGGAGTCTTTTTTGTTCCTCTTCGGGTAATTGAATTATTGCCACACATTCTTCAGAACAACAACTTTCCATTGCTATCGCACACTTTTTACACTGAATAAAAAGCAAGTGGCAAGCTTCGTTTGCGCAGTTTGTATGCTCGTCGCAAGCTTCGCCGCATTGGTGGCAATGGCTAATAACGTCTTCGGTAATTCGCTCACCTCGACGATGATCGAAAACGAAATTTTTTCCGATAAATTTATTTTCCAAACCTTGGTTTTCAACTTGGCGTGCGTATTCAATAATCCCGCCTTCCAGTTGAAATACATTTTTAAAACCTTTGTGTTTGTAATAAGCGCTGGCTTTTTCGCAACGAATTCCGCCCGTACAATACATTACCAGTTTTTTGTCTTCTTTATGATCTTTTAAATCGGCTTCAATAATATCCAGTGAATCGCGAAACGTATCAACATCTGGCGTAACAGCGTTTTTAAAATGTCCTATTTCGCTTTCGTAATGGTTTCTCATATCTACCAAAACCACATTCGGGTCTTCAATAAGTTCGTTGAATTTTAAAGCATCCACGTGAATTCCTTTGTTTGTAACATCGAAGGTTTCGTCATTCAAACCATCGGCAACAATTTTATCGCGCACTTTCACTTTTAGTTTTAGAAAGGATTTTAAATCCTGCTCAATGGCAATGTTTAAACGCACATCTTTCAGAAAATAAATTCCGTCCAAAAATTCCTTGAACTCCTTAAAACGTTTTGCCGGAACGGAAAGCTGGGCATTAATACCTTCGTGGGCAACGTATATACGGCCCAGAACATCCTGCTCGTGCCAGGTAACAAAAAGGTGGTTTCTGAAAAGATACGGATTGCCAATTTTGGCATATTGATAAAAAGAAAGGGTAAGCCGTTCCTCGCCGGCCTGTTCCAAAAGTGTTTCCCTTTCCTTTGCACTTAATTTATTGTACAGTTGCATGCTATACTTTTTTTAGGTAAAAAGAATTGATTTTTTGATAGAACAAATATAATAAGTATAGAAAGAATAAATTGGCTGATTATAAAAAGATGTTTTTATCTTGGATTTATTGATGTTTTAACGTAATTTTATGAAATCAACTCACTTTAATCGTTTAAATTATGAAAATTCACGCCCACACGCCCACACGCCCACACGCCCACACGCCCACACGCCCACACGCCCACACGCCCACACGCCCACACGCCCACACGCCCACACGCCCACAGAATCTTAATCTGTTTAATGGTCGCTTTTTCTTCACTTTTTCTTACTGCGCAGAATAGACAGGACTACTATGTCTTAGCAAAGCCAAATTATTCTCTAGAGCCTTTACAAATAACAATTAATCCAGATCAAACATTAACTGTAGATTTAAGCGATAATAATTTGGAAGGTTTTTTAAATAGCATTCCCGTTTATAGTATTCAAAAAGCTTTTCCTACTGCTTATTCTCCATTATTAAAACGAACTTATAGAATAACATTAGAAGATGCTAGCTATTTAAATGATTTTTTTCAACGAAATGAGATAGAACTTGTTGAACTTGTAGAGGAAGAGAATATTGAACTTTTTATCCCAAATGATTTTAATTATATAGACCGAGGAACACCTAACACAGCTTTGGATATAATAAAGGCTCCCTTTGCGTGGAATTTAACACATGGAAGTACGGGTATTTTTGCTGGTGTTTTGGATAATGGTTTTTATCTTAATCATGAAGATTTAATTAATGAAATTGTTATGGTTCTTGGCAATAATCCAGCAGCTCATGGTACAGGGGTATCTAGCGTAATTGGTGGGCAGACAGATAATAATGTCGGGCTTTCAAGTATTGGTTTTAAAACCAAATTAGCTGTTAAAAGTGGTGGAGGACATAATGGAGCATTGCTGCTATCACAACAACCAGGTGTTAGGGTTATAAATATTAGCTTAAAATTCGGATGTACTTTTAGTGTTTTTGCAGCAGAGGTTTTTGAAGAAATATGGAATGGCACTCCATTACACCCCCCAGTTGTAGTTGTAGCTGCCGCAGGAAATGGAGAGGTCGCAAAAGCGGCTAATAATGGGGGATATTGTCCTGACACTAATGGTGGAGCAAATGGTTATGTTTATCCAGCCGCATATGGAAATGTTATCGCAGTATCAGGTGTAAATCATTTGGTTCCACGAGGCACCGAAGATTTTCAATATGGATTTGGTGTGAGTTGGGAGGATTTGGCACAACGAGATATTAGCATTCCTTATTCCACATTGACCTATAATGATAAAGTAGATTTATGTGCGCCAGCGCATCATGTAATGGCTGCAAATAATGATTCTGATGGATATGGGTTTGGCTATGGAACATCTTATGCCTCGCCAATTGTTGTAGGTACAGTTGCTTTGATGTTAAATGTTAATCCAAATTTAACTCCAAATCAAGTAAGAGATATTTTGAAAAATACCACTGATGACATTTATTTTATTCCAGAAAATGGTCCTTATATAAATCTCTATGGAACAGGAAGGCTCAACGCTTATAGAGCAGTCAAAACAGCACAGTGTATGCTGAATCCAACCCCAGGTTTGGACCTTGCAATGCAAAACTCTGATGTGGATGATTTTGTGGAACCGGACACCGTTACCGAAATACTTTGGCAAAGTGATGATATATGGGTTCGTAATGAAAACGATGGTCGCGAAGTACGATTTCATCAAAATCCAAAATATGATCCCTCCAATCCAAATTACGTCTATGTTAGGGTAACTAACAATAGCTGTCAAACCTCTACTGGCAATGATAATCTTAAATTATACTGGGCAAAAGCAAACACCACGCTATACTGGCCCGAAAATTGGGATGGCAGTCTATATATTGAAGATCCCGTTACTGGTGCTGATATATTGATGGGTGATGAAGTGGGAACGCTAAGTATCCCTGTATTGGGTCCTGGCGAAAGTAAAATCCTTGAATTTCAATGGCCCGTTCCCAATCCACAGGATTACATAAATATAAACAATGGCAATCCGTGGCATTTCTGTTTACTGGCACGTATAGAATCTCTGGACGACCCAATGACCTATCCAGAGGGTATAATTATTACGAATAATGTAAAGAACAACAATAATATTGTATGGAAAAACACCACAGTAATCGATGTTATGCCAGACACCCCCTCAGAGATTAGTGCTGTTGTTGCCGTAGGGAATCCCTATGACAACGCACACACCTTCAAGTTAGAATTCAAAAAAGATGATGCTGAAATTGGAAAAGCAATTTATGAAGAAGCCGAAGTAAGTGTAGCACTGGATAACATACTTTATAACGCATGGCAAAGTGGTGGGCAAAGTACAACACACGTTGAAACCACATATATCCCGCAGCGCAAAATAATTTCTGATAATAATGCAGGGCTAAACAATATACTCTTTAACGCTAATGAAATTGGCACCCTAACTGTAAGTTTTAACTTTTTGGCTAAGGAACTTACAAATAAAACCAAATATAGCTTTTATGTAATGCTACGTGATGCAGTAACCAATGAAATTATTGGTGGTGAAACCTTTGTAATCAATAAAAAACCCAGATCAGTTTTTGACGCAGATGCTGGTAGTGACGAAACCATTGACAGAAGTGAAAGTGTAACCATAAGTGCCACTCAAATAAACGAAGCAGCAGTATACAATTGGTATGACCCAGCTGGAAATTTAATTTTCACTGGTCCCGACTTAACGGTATCTCCAAATGTTACCCAAAGATACCGTCTGGAAATTATCACAGATACAGATGGTTATAAAGATTATGACGATGTGGAAGTGACCGTAAACCCTTACAAATTGGAAAGTTTAATCCCAAATCCTGCCACGAGCCAAGTTACTGTAAATTATACAGCAGATGAAGCTTCATCTGCATATTTAATGGTGGTAAGTACAGTTACGGGTATTTCAAACAATTATATCTTGGACGTAAATGAGACGAGTGTTAATTTAAATATTTCAGCATATACTTCTGGAACCTATTCTGTGGCGCTCGTTTGTGATGGACAAATTGTCGATTCTAAAAATCTTGCAAAACAATAAACCTTAAAACCAATAATCATGAAAACAATTCTATATATACTTCTACTCAACATGAGCGCACTAAGTTTTGCCCAAGATCCGTCATTATTTGAAAACACTTGGTATTTGCACAGTGTCATCATTAATGGACAGAGTTATATTCCGCCATCAAATTCTGAAGTACCATTTATACCATTGGATTTTTTTGAAAACAGTAGTGATGATTTTGTGACAAATGTTTGCAATAGTTTTTCTGGCCTACTCATATACGGCAATCAAAGCTTTACGATTCAAGATTATGCTTTGACTTTAGCATTTTGTGATTTGCAAGAAAATACAACATTTGAAGGAATTTATTTAAGCTTTTTCTTCGATCCCACCACTCAAGATCCTTATTCTGAGCCATTTTTATATTCAATAGTAATTAATGGCAACGAAAAAACATTAATACTAGAAAATATCAACGGCGACAAAGCCATCTACGGCGATCAAATTTTATCGAGTGAAAATTTTCAAAATTTATACTTTGCTATACACCCTAACCCGACAAAAAACGAACTATTCTTAACTTCAACAAACACCTCAGGCAATCTAAAAATAAAAATCTTTAATATAGAGGGCAAACTATTAAGCACGCAAACCTTAGAGTTTGAAAAACGAGTTTCTTTAGATGTTTCCCAATTGTCCAGCGGTATTTATTTTTTGGATATTGAAGATGGAAACGGTAATTCAACAATTAAAAAGTTTATAAAAGAATAAATTCGATAATAAAAGATAATGAAGAGGCTGTCTGAAAAGTAAAATCAATCGGTATGTCTGGTCGAGCACTTCGGCTTCGCTCAGGATAAACTAAAGTCGAGACCTAATTATAAGTCAGAAACTTTAAGTTCTCGACTGCGCTCGAACTGACCTACAAAACTACTTTTTAGACAGCCACTTTTATTTTTCGCAACTTTGTCAAATTTAATATAGAGCATCAAACATTGTATTCCAAAAAGTCGTGTTTCAAACCGTCCTGGTTCAAGCCGTCATTTTTGTTAACAAAAATCCTTCCCCCTTTAGATTTAAATTTTGCCTCAAGCACAAAGAAATAGTATCTTAGCATCTTCATCCTCCGAAGCATTTTTCTTGCGAAGGAGGAATAAAATTCCATCATAAAACACACTGAAAATGAGCACCGAAAAAGAAGCAAAACTAAAAGCATTAAAGCTTACTCTCGATAAACTAGACAAGACATACGGCAAGGGAACGGTAATGAAAATGGGCGATCGCGCTGTTGAAGATGTGGAAGTAATCCCAACAGGCTCACTTGGTTTAGATGTAGCCCTCGGCGTTGGCGGTTATCCACGCGGAAGAGTTATTGAAATATACGGTCCAGAATCTTCTGGTAAAACCACATTGACGCTTCACGCCATAGCAGAAGCACAAAAAAAAGGAGGCATTGCAGCTTTTATCGATGCTGAACATGCCTTTGATAGAGGTTATGCTGAAAAACTTGGGATTGATGTTGAAAACCTTATTATTTCGCAGCCAGATAACGGGGAACAAGCTTTGGAAATCACAGATAATCTGATTAGAAGTGGAGCTATAGATATTATTGTTATTGATTCTGTTGCGGCTTTGACTCCAAAAAGCGAAATAGAAGGCGAAATGGGCGATAGTAAAATGGGGCTTCACGCACGTTTAATGAGCCAAGCTTTAAGAAAACTTACTGGGTCCATCAGCAAAACAAAATGTACGGTAATATTTATTAACCAGTTACGTGAAAAAATAGGTGTAATGTTCGGAAATCCGGAAACTACAACGGGTGGAAACGCCTTAAAATTTTACGCTTCCGTGCGATTGGACATTCGCCGCTCTACACAGATTAAAGATACCAACAGCAACGCAATGGGTAATAAAACCCGCGTAAAAGTTGTAAAGAACAAAGTGGCACCACCTTTCAAACAAGTGGAATTCGACATTATGTATGGCGAAGGAATCTCCAAAGTTGGTGAAATTATAGACCTTGGCGTTGATTTTGAAATCATCAAAAAAGCAGGTTCATGGTTCAGCTATGACGAGACCAAACTTGGGCAGGGTCGCGATGCCGTAAAAGCACTTCTTTTGGACAATCCAGAATTAATGGACGAACTGGAAAAGAAAATTAAAGACGCAATAGCGGCAATAAGCAAATAATTTTTCAGCGAACCACGCAACCCTTTTGATACACTGGTATCTACAGAATGTAGGAACCTTGATTATTACGGTTGCCCTCTAAAATAAAGAGGTATTTACAACGGAACAATAACTCACGGTACTACGTTTGACATTAGACGAGCTCATAAAACAATGCAAAAATCAAGATGCAACGGCGCAGGGCGAACTGTACAAACAGTACAACAGAGTCCTTTTTGCTATATGTCTTCGGTATTCTCCCAATTATACAGAGGCTGAAGATAATTTGCAGGATGCTTTTATAACCATTTTTAAAAAAGTGGAGCAGTATCATGGCAAAGGTTCTTTTGAAGGTTGGATGAAACGTGTTACCGTAAACACTGTACTTCAAAAATATAGAAAACAACGCACCTTTGAAATTGTTGATGAAGGGCAGATTGAAGATGAAGCCGAGGTGGAAATTGAAAGCGAGGAAATCCCGTTGGATTTTCTGCTGAAAATTGTACAGGAGCTGCCAGATAGATACAGATTGGTTTTCAGTATGTATGTTATGGATGGCTATCAGCACAAAGAGATAGCTGAAATGTTAGGAATCAGCGATGGCACGTCTAAATCAAACCTGGCACGGGCCAGAATGATTTTGAAAAATAAGATTGAAGACTATAATGCTAAAAATTATAACACTTAAAGCATTGTATGATTGTTTAGATTGAAAATGTAAGCCTCTGCTTTCGGGTAGAGGTTTTACAAAAAAAATTTCCTTATAAAAGGAAAAAGAATGAAAGAAAAGAAAAACATAGACAACATTTTCACCGAAGGTTTCAAAAATTTTGAAGCCACTCCTTCGCCGCGCGTTTGGGAAAATATCCAGGCAGAGCTGAATAAGGATAAAAAAGAACGCAAGGTTATTCCGCTGTGGATTAAACTTGGTGGTGTTGCTGCGTTGATTGCACTGTTGTTGACTGTTGGCAATTCACTTTACAATTCTTCAAATAAAACAGTTGCTCCAGAAATTACCAATGAAAATATAGAACAGACGGAAAAGCAATTTCAAGAAAATGAATCTGGGATTGAAAAGCATGATAATGCATCGCAAGTAGCCTCGGAAGATAAAACGCGTCAAGATGAATTGACTGAGCAGTCCGATGCTTCTAGTACTTCAGAGAAAAAAGACGAAACAAAATCTTCGAATAAAGTTTTCAAAAACAACTCTAAAAAAGACGGGAATACTGTAATTGCATCAAGTAATTCTGAAAGTAATTTATCAAAGATTAACCGGAACTCTAAGTCTGATTTGCCTGAAAAGCAGGCTTCAAAAAATGATTTAAATGAAGTGGTAGTCGCTTCAAAAAATAATTCTGAAAAGGTCAACTCTAACGCAAACAGAGAAAAAACCACCGAAAGCATTATTGAAAAGTACGGCGCTATTTTCGAAAACAAAAAAGAAAGCGTTGCCGCAAACGAAAATCTCCAAAAGAAAAATTCCGAAGAAAGCTTAGTAAAAACTGAGGAAGAGATAGCCAAAGATCCAAAAAATAAAAAATCAATCTTTGATGCAATTGCTGAAAAAGATGAAGAAACAATTTCCGAAAAAAAGACAAAACAAATTCCCGAACATCGCTGGATGGTAGCACCAAACGTAGCTCCAGTTTATTATAGCAGTTTTGGCAATGGTTCTTCAATAGATCCAACATTTGCAGATAATCCGCAAGATGGAGACGTTAATATGAGTTATGGAGTGCAAGTAAGTTATACGGTTAGCAACCGTTTGAGCATACGTACCGGTGTTAATAATGTTGATTTAGGTTATAGTACTTCGGGCATAGAGGTAGGTACAGGCCCAGTAGCTGTTGCGTTGCGATCTGTTGATTATGGAAGTAATAATATTGTTGTAACGGCTGTGGATCAAGGATCTTTTGCCAATGCTGCCCCATCAAACGGTTTTGGAGAAATAATCCCGAAATCTACACAAGGGAATGCCCAGCTTATTCAGAATATCAATTATTACGAAGTACCCGTTGAGCTCAAATATGCTGTAATTAACAGCAGATTTAGCGTAAATGTAATTGGAGGTTTAAGCACGCTGTTTTTGGGTAATAATGAAATTTCAGTGAAGGCTGATAATTTTAGTACCGTGCTGGGAGAGGCAAACAATCTTTCCAGTGTAAGTTTTTCAACTAACGTCGGGCTGGGACTGGACTATAAACTGTCCAAAAAATTTACGTTTAATATTGAGCCAATGTTTAAATACCAGCTCAACCCATATACCGATTCATCTGTAAACTTTAAGCCTTATTATTTGGGTGTTTACAGTGGATTGAGTTTCAGGTTTTAGGTTAGTTTTTAGTTGAATGTGTTTGATATACTTCAAACAAAATGATTGAGAGAAAACCGTTCTGCGCCATAGAACGGTTTTTTTATGCGCTAAACTGTAGGATGGAGTAATTCATTTAAAATAACAGTTCTTGTTTCTTTTTTCAATTCCTTTCTTTTTTCTAAAGTAAGCCCCGCTGTAGGAATTAACTTGTGAACCTTCACACGCATCTTTCCTGGGCTACCAATAAAAAATGAATATGGGAAACGTTTTTTGTTATCGTGAAAAGTCATAGGCGCAATTGGTATTTGATGTTCAATGGAAAGCCGAAATGCTCCGTCTTTAAACTCATCCAATAAAATTGAAAGATCATCCGGTACCCCACCTTCTGGAAAAATGCAAACGCTCAAACCTTCATTCAACCGTATTTCTGCCCTTCTAAAAGCTTCAACGCGGCTTTTTGTATTTCCACGATCTACCAAAATACAAGTGCGTTTGTAAATGGAACCGAACAAAGGAATCTTTGCCAACTCCTTTTTTCCAACAAAAACAAAAGGATTTTTTGTGGAATAGAACATCAACATAATATCTGCCATGGATGTATGGTTTGCGACGAACATATAACTTTCTCCTTTTTTATACTGAACATCACGTTTTATTATGGGATAACATCCTATACCAAAAATTATAAACGCAGACCAAGTACGAGCAACTTTAAAGAAAAATGGATACCAAGAATGTTTTAGAATGCTAATTATTAGAAAAGGAAAAAGTAAGATGGTAGCCAGAGCTATTATCAAATAGAACCAAATGCGGTAAAACGTTGCAAAGATTTGTTTAAAAAGTTTCATCAAGCTTCAAAAGTAATGATTTGAACGATGCAAATAAATCAAAAAAAGTACCTTTGCTGAAATTTTTCAGAACCATGTCCAGAATACTCACAGGAATACAAAGTACAAATACCCCGCACCTAGGAAACCTTTTGGGAGCAATCATTCCCGCTATTGAAATGGCAAACGATCCCAAAAACGAGTCGTTTCTTTTTATTGCGGATATGCACTCACTTACACAGATAAAAAATCCAGTAACGCTTCGGGAAAACACCTATAGCGCTGCTGCAACTTGGTTAGCTTTTGGGTTGGATATAGAACGTGTGGTTTTTTATCGCCAAAGTGACGTGCCGCAGACTACGGAACTTTCTTGGTATTTAAGCTGCTTTTTTCCGTTCCAAAGATTAACATTGGCACATTCCTTTAAAGACAAAGCGGACAGGCTGGAAGATGTGAATGCAGGCCTTTTTACGTATCCAATGCTCATGGCAGCTGATATATTATTGTACGATGCCGAAATTGTACCAGTCGGGAAAGACCAAATGCAGCACATTGAAATAACCCGCGATGTTGCGTCACGTTTTCATTCTCAAATGGGTGAAACCTTTGTAATGCCCGTTGGAAAAGTGCAAGAGGAAACCATGTACGTTCCCGGGACGGACGGAACCAAAATGAGTAAATCCAAAGGGAATTTTATTAATATATTTTTGGATGACAAAAAGCTTAGGAAGCAGGTAATGGGCATTGAAACAGATAGCACGCCGATGGAAGAACCAAAAGATCCTGATACTTGCAATGTTTTTGGTATATATAAATTATTGGCTTCAAAGGAAGAAGTGGTGCAGATGCGAAAAAACTACGAAGCTGGAAACTATGGCTACGGCCATGCCAAACAAGCTTTGTTTGAATTGATAGTCGAAAAATTTTGTGAAGAACGTGCTCGTTATAAATATTTTATGGAAAATCTTCCCGAAATAGATGCAGCATTGGCCACTGGCGCCGAAAAGGCTCGAAAGATTGCGAATGGTGTTTTGAAAAGAGTTCGCGAAAAAATGGGTTATCAAGCTAACTGAAACAATTTACCCGGCAACGGGCGTACCACACCTTTCAATTCCATATTCATCAAGATGCTTGCGGCTTTGTATGCGGGAATATTGCATTCCAAAGCGATAGTATCTAAAAGTTCTTTTTCTTTTTCCTTTAAAAAGCGAAAAACAACTTTTTCCTCTTCATCCAGTTCTACAAAAAGTTGGGTCTGTTTTGGCTTTTGATTTTTGTTCAGTTCCCAGCCCAGCATATATATTATATCTGCAGCACTAGTGAGCAGCTGTGCTTTTTGTTGTTTTATTAAATTATTGCAGCCGCGACTTTGGCTGTCTGTAGCTCTTCCTGGAACTGCAAAAACTTCTCTATCGTATGAATTTGCAATATCTGCAGTTACCAAACTTCCGCCTTTTTCGGCAGATTCTATAACAATGGTTGCTTCGGAAAGACCTGCGATAATTCGATTTCGTTTTAAAAAATTATTTCTATCAAAATTATCGCTGCTCCAAAACTCAGAGATTAATCCGCCATTTTCCTCAATTTCCTGAACATATCTTTTATGGGTTTTTGGATAAATTTGGTTAAGACCGTGAGCCAAACACGCTATATTCTGCAGGTTGTTGTCAATAGCAGCTTTGTGTGCGCAAATATCAACACCATAGGCTAAACCTGAAACAATCACGGGGTTTAGCGGAGCGATCTCTTCAATTAAATTTTGACAAAAAGCATTGCCGTAACTAGTAATTTTTCGGGTGCCAACAATGCTAATTATTTTCTTCCCAACTAAATCTATATTTCCGCGTTGGAAGAAAAGAATAGGGCCGTCTAAACAGTGCTTTAGTTTTTCAGGATAAGTTTTATCTAGAAAATAGCTGTATTCAATATTATTTTCTTCAATAAAGTTTAACTCGGCATCTGCTTCTTCCAGTTGTAGTTTTAGATTTATCTCCCTTAAACGCAGAAGACCGATACCATCAATTTTGGCAAGACTACTTGTTTTCTCTTTAAAAATCGCTTCCGCAGAACCCATTTTCCGTAGTAATTTTTTTGCTGAAATATCACCCAGATTTGGAATTCGCTGCAATGCAAGCGTATAACGCAGTTCATTTTTTGAAAGCATAATTTTGAAATTAAAACCGGGGAGCAACTTTAAAAATACAATTTTTTAAGTTGTTAATAAATTACCAACACAAAAATTGGATTGCCTCTAAAAAAGGCTAATTTTGTTTATATGCAACTTACAACCTACATATCTGACCTGCTTTACCGATACGAATGTGTTATTATTCCTGGTTTTGGCGCGTTTCTTACGCGTTATAAATCTGCGCACATTGATGACGCTTCAAATACTTTTAATCCGCCTTCCAAAATTGTTTCGTTCAACAAACAATTACAAGCCAATGATGGATTGTTCGCCAACTACGTAGCTTCGGCAGAAAAATGTAGCTATGAAACGGCTCTACAAAAAATAAGAAATTTTACTGCTGAAATTTCGAAGGAGCTTTCAGATGGGAAAACCATTTCGTTAAAAAATATAGGGGAATTTGCATTAAACGAAGAAAAGTTACTTCAGTTTGAACCCTTGCACCAACAGAATTTTAGTACTTCGGCATTTGGGCTTTCTTCGTTTGTTTCACCAAAAATAAGTCGCGAAGTTTATAAAGAAACCGTAACAGCGTTGGAGGAAAAAGCTCCAATACATTTTACCCCAGAGAGAAGAGCTGCAAAACCATACCTTAAATATGCTGCAATTGCGGTTATTGCTCTTTCAGCAGTAGGTTTTGGAAGCTTAAAATTGTACGAAAGTCAAGTCCAAAAATTTAATTTCGCCGAAAGGCAAAAGGCTAATTCGCTTGTCGAAAATCAAATTCAGGAGGCTACTTTTGTTATTGAAAGTCCACTGCCCGTACTCAGTTTGCAGGTTCCAAAACACACGGGAATGTACCATATTGTTGCAGGGGCTTACCGTATGGAAGAAAATGCATCCAGAAAAGTTGAGCAACTGCGCGAAAAAGGCTACTCTCCTCTAAAAATGGACGCTAATCGTTACGGACTTCACCAAGTTCTCTACGCAAGTTTTGACGATAGCGTGGAGGCGCAACAAAAGCTTTACGAAATTCAAAGAAATGAAAATGCTGACGCTTGGCTTTTGGTTCAAGAGATTCAGTAATCAGTGGTCAATACATATGGTTCAGTAGTCAGTGGGTTGTTTAAATACAACTAACTTTTGCTTACTCTTTCTTCTTTTCTTAGGTATCTTTGCAAAAAAAACATAGATGCAATCAAAAACGCCAATACAGTCACTCACTATATATACAGACATGGTTTTGCCGAGCGAGACCAACCCAATAGGAAATATGTTTGGGGGCGAGCTTTTGGCAAGAATGGACAGGGCAGCGAGTATTGCAGCGCGCCGCCACAGCCGCAGGATTGTGGTTACTGCTTCTGTGAACCACGTAGCTTTCAACAAAATGATTCCTTTGGGAAGCGTAGTGACAGTTGAGGCGAAAGTATCCAGAGCGTTTAACAGTTCTATGGAAGTCTACATGGATGTTTTTATTGAAGACCGCGAGAGCGGTGAAAGAAGTCTTTCCAATGAAGCTATATACACTTTTGTTGCGGTGGACGAAATGGGAAGTCCAGTTCGTGTTCCAGAGCTTGTTCCCGAAACCGATCTAGAAAAAAAGCGTTTTGAGGCGGCGCTTCGACGAAAACAATTGAGTCTTGTTCTTGCCGGAAAAATGAAGCCTTCTGATGCTACAGAATTAAAGGCTTTATTTCAATAAAATCCACAAATTTTTATAAACTGTTGATTTAGTTGGTCTTTGTCGACACTATTTTGTGTTAAAATGTAATATTTTCGCAAAATCATGATTGCTTTAAAGGCGGTATTAAATATATTTGGAATCCTTTCTTGAAAAATTTAAGATATTTTTTAATTGAGGATTTTTTAAAATCTATTTACAAACCTATTCAAAATCATGAAAAAAACTACATTTCTTTCTTTTCGAAGTATTTGTTTTTTGGCGCTGACATTTTTGTTTACGATGTCTTATGCCCAAAATTCAAATGACATTAACTTTCAGGGTGAAACCATTGTAATGCCTGAAAACATTGCTTCTTTTCAGTGGAGCGAATTTCCGGAATCTGCTAGACTGACTAATGGATATGTGGGTTGGGTTCAATTTTATGAAACCCCAAACCAACAGGTTCAGGATATGTTCAAACAAAATAATTTGGAGCTGTTGGAATATATTCCGCACAAAACATATCTCTTTTATTTTCCGACAAATACATCTGTGAGCTTTTTGAGAAACCAAGGTGTACGCAGTATAATACCCGTTCCGGGAAGTGCAAAACTTTCACAGGACCTTAAAAATCCACCTTTTGAAAATTGGGCTATGCAGGGAAATAATATTTTGGTAACACTGCAATTCCATGAAAATGTTTCTTCAGAGTATGTAATTCAACAATTGGCTGAAAAGCAAATTGCTGTTAAACAACAATATAAAGGATCTAATAATATAGACCTTTCCATTCCTAACAACTGCTTGGAAGATCTTTCCAATCTTCCTTTCGTGAAGTGGGTTGAACTTATTGTAGCACCCTCTGTTCCTGACGATACTCGCGGCAGAAGTTTGCACCGTGCAAGTAATTTGGATACTCAAACCTCGGCAGGCAGAAATTACACAGGACTAAATATTGGAGTAATGTGCCGTGATGATGGTATTGTAGGGCCACATATTGATTTTCAGGGAAGAATAGACAACTCAGCAGCAAGCGGAAGCGGACAGTCCCACGGCGATGGTGTTTCGGGTATTATGTCTGGAGCTGGAAACTTGAATCCATCAAACAGAGGAATGGCTGCTGGTTCTTTACTGTATGTTGTAAACTATCAGCCTTCTTTCTTAGATTCTCCTACAGTTTCTTTAATAAACAGTGGAGATGTTGTTATAACCAATTCCTCATACAGTAATGGTTGCAATGCTGGCTATACTACTATTACACAAACGGTAGATACACAGGCACAATCTCTTCCTAATTTACAGCATACCTTTTCTGCAGGAAACTCAAACGGAAGTAATTGTGGTTATGGAGCTGGAAATCAATGGGGAAATATTACCGGAGGCCATAAGCAAGGTAAAAACGTAATTGCAACTGCAAATGTATTTTTTGATGGTTCTTTGGTAAATTCCAGTAGCCGAGGCCCAGCTCATGACGGAAGAATAAAGCCTGATATTGCCGCCAATGGCCAAAACCAAATTTCAACAAATGAAAATAATAATTATCAGTCTTTTGGAGGAACTTCTGGTGCTTCTCCAGGAATTGCTGGTGTTTCTGCACAGCTTTATCAAGCCTATTCAGAAACACATGGTAATGTTTTACCTCCCGCAGCGCTTATAAAAGCTACCTTACTTAATACTGCAAGCGAAGCTGGCAACATAGGTCCAGACTTTAAGTTTGGATGGGGAATTGTAAATGGTCTTCGGGCTGCAAAACTTATTGAAGAGGATCGCTTTCTATCTAGTAATGTTTCGCAAGGAGCCTCAAACAACCATACTATCAACGTACCATCCGGAACCAAACAAGTTCGCTTTATGGTTTATTGGAGTGATGCTCCGGCAACACCAGGCGCTAATCCTGCATTGGTTAATGATCTGGATCTTGTTGTAACAGATCCTTCCAGTAATAATTACCTGCCTTGGGTACTAGATGAGACCCCAAATCCAGCTACTCTTAATAATCCTGCCACAAATGGGCCTGACCATTTAAATAATATGGAACAAGTACTCATCAATAATCCAGCAGCTGGAAACTATACAATTAACATTGATGGATTTAATGTACCTATGGGACCACAGGAATATTTTGTGGTTTATGAAATTATTTCAGATAACGTAACTGTTACCTATCCAAACGCGGGTGAAAGCTTTGTTCCCGGCGAAACAGAATCCTTACATTGGGATGCGGTGAACACTTCATCAAACTTTGTTTTGGAGTATTCAACGAACAACGGCGGTACTTGGAATGCTATAGCTACTGTAGCCAACACTGTAACTAACTACGCTTGGAGTATTCCAAATTCTGTAACTGGAGATGCTTTAATACGCGTTTCCAATGGTGCTTCACAAGATGTTAGCGATTCAACATTCTCTATTGCGCCTTTGGTAAACAACGTTCAGGTTACGCAAGTTTGTCCTGATGAGGCTACGTTCTCTTGGAGTGCAGTTACTGGCGCAGAATCTTATGACTTGTATCTGCTAGGAGAAAAATATATGGAAGTAGTCGGAACCTCTAGCACTATGACCATAACTGTACCTATTACAAATGTAGCCGATCCAATATGGGCAGCGGCAGTTGCGAAAAATGCCACTGATGGATGGGAAAGCAGAAGAAGTATTGCTACATTTTATCCAGGAGGTTTATTGAATTGCTCATTAACCAACGACGTTTCTATAGAAAGCAATAATGAACCAAGTGATTTCAACTTGATTTGTAATCCCGGACCTGCAATTGTTTCGGTAATAATTATGAATTCTGGAGTTGATCCTCAGAGTAATTTTGATGTTTCATATCAACTGGACAGTGATCCAGAGGTTACTGAAACTTTTTCGGGAACGCTTACGTCTGGCCAACAAGTGATTTTTGATTTTAACCAGCCATTGATTATTTCATCTTCAGGCACATATACGCTAGATGTTTCGGTTGATTTGCCGGGTGACGAAAATCAAAATAACAATACAGACTCATTAACCTTTTATGCTGCCACAGATGCTACACCATTGGATTTTGAAGAACCTTTTGATGTAAATGGAATGCCTCCTGCTGGTTGGAATATCTTAAACCCTGATGCCGATGATACTTGGGTAGAAAGAAACAATATAACCGGTAGTGATGGTTCATCAACAGTAACTGCTTACATAGACAACTTTGGTTACAATGCTCCCGGCGAAGAAGACATAGTTGAAACCGAATATTTCGATCTTACCACAGTCAATTCTGCACAGCTAGATTTCGATTTGGCAAAGGCTCAATTTTCTACTGGTTTCTCTGATGCTTTTAGAGTAGATGTATCCATTGATTGTGGAGCTACCTTTACCCAAATTTATTATAAAGATGGTTTAGATCTTTCCACGCTGCCAGGATATGAAAGTGGAAACTGGGTACCAACAGCTGCTTCAGATTGGCGCACAGAAACTATTGATTTGACTCCATATACGGGAGAAAATGTACAGTTCCGTTTCGTGAATATAAACGGTTTTGGAAATAGTACTTTTATAGACAATATAAATGTTAGCGGCGTATTGAGTATTGCTAAAGAAAATTTGGCCAATGTTAGAATGTATCCAAACCCTGCCACGAACGAAGTATTTATCAATCTGAAAAATATTGTTCAGGGGGATATTTCTATTACACTGTTCAATAGCTTGGGCCAACGTTTACAAACTATTTCAGAAGCACAAATGGCTGGAAAAACGCAAGGCGTGCTCAACGTTTCCGGATATGCGAGTGGTGTTTATTTTGTTACTATAAAAGCTGGAGAAAATATTGCCACAAAAAAATTAGTAGTACAATAATCTATTCTGAATTGATATTAAAAAAGGGAGCCAAAATGGCTCCCTTTTTTTACATTCTGTAAATCCAGTCTGCAGGATTTATCTTGTCGTTGTTCCTATAAATATAGAACTTTAAAACTGTTCTTCCTTCGGTAGGGCTTTTTGCAACTGTGCCTATAACTTGTTTAGTAGAAATTTTATCACCTTTCTTTACTGAAACCGTAGCTAGGTTACTATAAACGCTTAAATAATCTCCGTGTTGAATAATAACAACCTTGTTGGCGCCTTTTATCATTTGAATGGACAAAACCTGCCCTTCAAAAATAGAACGTACTGCTGCATTGTCCTCGGCAGCTATTTCAACACCGCTACTGCTGGTAGTTACATTTGGAAATTGTGGGTGCTGATGCGTTCCAAAACTTTTTACAACCATGCCTTTTTCAACGGGCCATGGCAGTTTTCCTTTGTTATTGGTGAAGCTTGCCGCAAGCGCTTTGTCTTCAGCTGTAAGCGCAAATTCCTCGGTTGAGGTTGGTTTGGTTACAACGTTCTTGGTTGTTGTTACCGTATTCGTCGTATTATTTTTCGCGTTTGCTTTCGCTTCTGCAAGTGCTTTTTCCCGTGCTATTCTATTGGCTTCTTCAATCGCTGCCTTTATAAGGGCGTCTATCTGTCGGTCTATCTCGTCGGCCTGTTTTTGTTTTGTCCTAATTTGTGATGCAAACTTGCTTTCATCCTTTTTCAATGTGGCTACCAATGCTTGTTGATCTTTTCGCTCATCCGTTAATTGTGCCTTGGCTATCTCATTTTCTGCGATTAATTTTTGTTTCGTTTTTTTCTGATCAATTAAAGCAGTGTTTAAATTTTGGAGTTCTTCTGTTTTTGCCTTAATGCCTTCGCCCTGTTTTTTTCTGAACTTGGCATACTGCTTCATATATTGAACACGTTTGTAGGCCTGCAGGAAATTCTGTGAAGAAAGCAAGAACATAATCCTGCTCTGTTGACTTTTGCTTTTGTAAGATTTCTGGATCATCGCAGCATAGTCGTCCTTCATCACTGTAAGTTCTTTGCGAAGGGAACTTATTTTTTCAATATTATCATTGATGTTGCGCGTGAGCAAATTGGCTTGCTGATTGGTAACTCTAATTAAATTTTCAGAAGCAGTAATGCGCTGGTTTAGATCTTGTACCTGTGAAAGAACAGATTTTTCCTCTTTTTTTGTTTTGAAAAGAAGGGAATTTATCTGTTTTATTTCTGCAAGAATAGCCTGCCTTTTTTCTTCCAGTTCCTTTTGTTTATCCACTTGCGCAGAAACAGTTGAAAACGTAACCAAACAGATCAACAAAAAAAGATATGTGTGCAAATTCTTCATTTAATTAAGTTGGATTTTTTCGTAATCTGTTGGAACATCAAACGGAAAACTTACGTCTGCATTCAAATCAATTTTTTTATAATTCATTTCAATTTTTGTTTTCAAACCTTTTTCTGAAGTGTCTATCAAAATAGTTGATGGAAAAAACTGGTCTCCAACAGTTTGATAATCGCCATAACGGATGCTGAGCAGACGTTCATCGTTAGGTTGTGAAAGGGTTTCAGAAGCAATTTTAAAATTTTTAGGATTTAAAAATACGGAATGTATAAAATTTTGCATTTGCTGTTTCGGCTGAATTTTAAAACTATTCTGAAAAACCGTCGCAGTATATTCCGAAGGGTTTAGCGTAAAAATAGATTGTCCCAAAAGTAGATTTTGAGCCTGTTGAAAATTAATAGGCGTTCCTATCCATTCGCCAAGCAATGCGAAATCGCCTTCAAAATAGGTCTTTCCAATAGTTTCGTAATAGCTCACACTTGTTGGGGTTATCAAGACTTTGGCAATCGTAATTCCCAAAACGGAAGCTTTTATCCAAATGTTTTTATCTTTTTCCATCCGCAGGCTTACAGTAATACTTTGTAATTTTTCATCGGTTTCATAAACCAATTGTACACGGCCAGCAAGGGTTTTAAAGTTTGGAGCAGCAGCTTTGTGGGCGGCAATTACTTCTTTGGCAGAAGCATTTTCAATATCTGTAATTTTCTTGGCGCCACCGCAGGAAGCGAGCATCAATAAAAATAAAAGGTAATGCAGTTTCAGTTTCATATAATTAATTGGGCATTTTGGTGGCCGCGGCCTTGTCACTATACGTTTTGGACTTTTTTGTATCGCCTTTTGCACTATAGGCAATACTTAGTTGTTCGTAAAAATCGCTTTCCATTTTTGGATCTTCCAAAATAAAATCCAGACCAATTTCCAGACTTTCAATTGCAGCATCACTTTTTTGGATTCCGTTGTTTGCAACGCCATTCAATAAATATAAGAGCGCTTGGGCCGGAAAAATCTCGAGACCTTCTGAACTCAGTTTTGCAGCGGCTTCATATTTTTTTAAGTCTATTTGAAATAGTAGTGTATTTCTCAAAAGATTATAATTGTCAGAATCTTGGGCAATGCCTTTTTCGTAGGCATTAAGTGCATCTTCTTTTCGGTTTTTAGCCGCGTAATAATCGCCCAATTTTTCATAAACGCGACCGTTTTCAACTGAAAATTGACTGACAATTTCTGCCAATTCAGTTTCATACTGCGGGTTTTCATTTACAAACTGTATAAAATCGCCGAGCACTTTGTATTTCGTTTCTTTGTCGATTTCTTCCGAAGCAAACACAGTTTTCATAGATTTTATCGCTTCCAAAGAATTGCCCTCATCCAAATAAAATTTATAAAGGGCTAAATGCACCAATTGTGATTTTGGACTGCTCTTTAAAAGGTTTTTTGCCGCATCAAAGGCTTTTTCTTTATTTCCCTGATCACTGTAAAGGAAGATGAGGTTTAAATACTCCTTTTCGTTTTTTGGATTATTGTCTATTTTTTGTTCTAAATTTTCAATGGCACCTTCGGTATTGCCGGTGGTGCGATAAATTTGGACGCGCAAAGCATTTCTTATATCGCTTTCACCCCAAACTTGGTCAAGTTCGTCTAATTGTTGCAAAGCTTTGTCATATTGCTTGGTGAGTATGTAGAGATTCGCCAAATCTTCTTTGTAATCTTCATCAAACGGAATCAACTTTTCAACCAATGGAATGGATTTTTCGTAATCTTTTTGCTGATAGTAAAGTTCATAAAACTGTTCCAAAACATCCAGCCTATTGCCTTGGCTTTTCAATACTTTATTGAAGTCTGCCTCCGCTTCAGCATATTGTTTTAAGTAGGTATGGTTTTTACCCATTTCAAAATATACAACGGCTTTATTTTCCTCGCTTTTTGCAGCTTTCTCGGCTTTGTTTAACGCGGTCAGGGCCAACTCATAGTTTTCAATGGCTTTTTGTTTCAGTGCTTCAAAAAAGTTTTCCTGAAAAGCATCAGTTACATCACCCAATTGGTCCATTGGGTTTTGGATGGAATCGTTTTTTATTTCTTGGGCACAGAGTTGCTTCGGAAGAATTATTCCGAAGAAAATTAAAAATATATATCTCAGTTTTAACTTCAAATTATAAGATTCCAACCTGTAAAGGAATTAGTTATTTCAATTCAGAATAATCGCCAATACTCACATTGGTAAACTTCCCATCAAAAGTAGCATAATTGCCAATCATTGCGTTGTCCAAATTTGCGTTCTTTATTTTTGAATTGGTTTGAATGATGCTGTTTTTTACCGTACTGTCTTCAATTACCGTGCCTTCGCCAATAGAAGCGTAAGGGCCCACGGTGCTGTTTTTTAAAAACACTCCTTTGCCAATAAAACAAGGTCTAATGATTTTTGAATTTTCATTTGTAATGTTTTCGTTTATCAATGGCCTATTGGCTTCTGAAAGAAAACCCAACATTTTCTTATTGGTTGCCACCGTAACCTCTTTGTTTCCACAGTCCATCCATTCATCAACTGTTCCGGTTTTGAAAATTTTTCCAGCAGCCATCATTCTTTTGATACCGTCATTAATTTGGTATTCGCCACCGTTAATGATGTTGTTGTCCAAAACGTATTGCAATTCCTTTTTAAGCTGCGCCACATCCTTAAAATAGTAAATACCTATAACGGCTTGGTCGCTAACATATTCTTTTGGTTTTTCAACCAATTCAATTATTTCGTTTTTTTCGTTGAGGTTCACAACGCCATACGCTTCTGGATTTTTCACTTTTTTGGTCCAAATTACGGCGTCTGCTTTTTTATCCAAATCGAAATCGGCACGAATTAAAGTATCTGCGTAAGCAATTACAGCTGGCCCTGAAAGCGAATCCTTGGCGCACATAATGGCGTGACCGGTTCCTTTTGGATCCAGTTGGCGGTAAATGGTTGGTTTTGCACCCAAATTGGTTGCAAGTGCTTTTAAACTTTCAACTACATCATCGCCAAAAAAAGCTGGATCACCGAGTATAAAAGCAATTTCATCAATTTCTTCATTTAGAACTCCAACGATATCTTCAACCAGACGATGGACAATTGGTTTTCCCGCCACTGGGATCAATGGTTTTGGAACGGTAAGTGTATGTGGGCGAAGGCGGCTTCCGCGGCCTGCCATTGGTACAATAATTTTCATATTTTAGATTCTTTAATCACTATTTTTTATTAAAACCATTCTGCAACAAATGTGGAATATCGATTTATTTTGTGCCGGTTGAGCCAAATCCGCCGGCTCCGCGAGAAGTGTCAGTTAGTTCTTCCACTTCCTCCCAAACGGCACGTTCGTGTTTTGCGATTACCAATTGCGCAATGCGTTCACCGTGCTCAATGGTAAAATCTTCATTGGAAAGGTTTACCAAAATTACTCCAATCTCGCCACGATAATCTGCATCGATGGTTCCGGGAGAATTCAAAACTGTGATTCCCTTTTTTGCGGCCAAACCACTCCGTGGGCGAACTTGTGCTTCGTAACCGATGGGCAATTCAATAAAAAGTCCAGTTTTTACAATGGCGCGTTGCAACGGCTTTAAGGTTGAAGGCCCGTCAACACTGGCGCGAAGATCCATTCCAGCGGAAGCGATTGTTTCGTAAGAAGGTAAAGGATGATTTGATTTGTTGATTATTTTAATGCTCGCGAAGGCGGGCATCTCTTCATTTGATTTCATATTTATATTTTAAAAGAGGTCTCGACTGCGCTCGACCTGACATTATTATTTTCTGATGATTTTTAAAAATTCATTCTTTTCAGAATAGAACATAATTGAGGCAAATACTAATAACAACGCGGTTCCTATCCATATATTTCCGTTGAAAACATAAAATGAAATTGCTGAAAACCCAATTGCTAAAATTAAATAACCGCCTATTTTTTTTAATTCGTACGGTACGTTATAATATTTGCGACCGTAAAGGTACGAAAGCACCATCATACTGCCATAAGCTGCAAGTGTGGCAATGGCAGAACCCATATATCCAATTATAGGAATTAAGATAAAGTTAAGCGCCAAAGTTACACCGGCCGCAAATACGGAAATATAAGCCCCATATTTTGTGCGGTCAGTCACTTTGTACCACACGGAAAGATTGTGGTAAATACCCAAGAAAAGATTCGCCAAAAGTATGATCGGAACAATTTTTAAGGCTTCCCAATACTGACTGTTTGGGATTAAAATACGTTTGAAGATATCGATATAAACAACAACTACTAATAGAATTAAACACCCAAAAAGTGTAAAGTATTTAGTAATTGTGGCATATGTGTTTTTTGCATTTGCGTGACCCGAATGATTAAAAAAGAAAGGTTCAAGCCCCAAACGGAAAGCCATCACGAAAAGGGTCATAAACATTCCCAGTTTGTAGCAAGCGGAATAAAGTCCAACTTGCACTTCGGCAATATTTTCGGGCAGTAAATATTTCAGTAAAATTCTGTCAAAAGCTTCGTTGATGCTGAAGGCGATTCCGGCAATAAGTACCGGAAAAGCATATTTTATCATTTGTTTCCAGATGGTTTTGCTAAAACCGAAACCTATTTTCACATAAAGCGGAAGCAAAATCAAGAGCGTAACCGCGCTCGCAATCAAATTTGCGATAAACACATACGCTACTTTATTTTCGGGAAACCAAAGGGAATTCCAATAACTGCTGTTCTCGGCAAGTTTCGGAAGCAATAAAAGGAAAAATAAATTGAATGCTAGGTTTATTATTACATTGAAAATTTTTATCACAGCATATTTCATTGGCTTTTCGTTTACTCGAAACCAAACGAAGGGCAACACTACCAATGCATCCAAGGCTAAGATCAACAAACCGTACGTAACGTATTCAGGTTTAAATTCTGAAACTTCCGCAATGGAGTTTGTGAACAGCATCGTCACTAGTAAAAAAATTAATGTAGAGACCGTGATCGAGGTTAGGGTAGTAGACTGCACAATTTTTTGCTGCGATGCATCCTTGGTCACGAATCTGAAAAACGCTGTTTCCATCCCATAGCTCAGCAAAACGTTTCCTAAAATAAGGTAAGCCATCAACGTGGCATAGATACCATATTCTTCTGGGAGCATGACAGTGGTATAGAGTGGCACCAGTATTACCGCCATAACTCGCGGTAAAACCGTTGCTAGCCCATAAATAAATGTTTGTTTGAAAAGTTTTTTGAAAACGCTCAATTGTGTTGGTATTAAGACCTACAAGGAGATTGCTTCGTACCACGCAATAACACCTTACAGGATAGCAAAAGTATTGAAAATAATGGTTTAGAAGGAAGATTGTTTTCCTTCATATTCAAAGGAAAAGATTAGATATTTCTTCAGTAATCTTGGTAGGTCGGAATGTTTTTGCGTCTAGAAAACACCAAAGCGTTTTTGCTTCCACAATTATTTTTCCATCTGCCGGGCGAATTATTTTGTAATGCCTTTCGCTTTTTACACCTTCGTAATTATCAATCCACGTTTGCGTTTCAAGTTCTTCACCTAGAAAAGAAGGGTTTTTATAGGAAATAAAATGGTTTAGAACTACCCAAACATTTTGCGCGCGCTGTTTTTCTGAAGTTTTTGAAATCCAATGTGCTTCTGCTGTATCAAGGCACCATTGCAGATAGGTTACGTTATTTACGTGATTTAACCCATCGATGGCCGATTCTGGTACGATAAAACGATGTTTGAATATTTCAGATTTCAAAAGCCTAGAATTAATTTTGCAATAAGAAAATAGGTGAGAATACCGAATATATCATTGCTTGTAGTTATAAATGGGCCCGTGGCCACAGCAGGATCAATACCTCTTTTATCCAAAACAATAGGTACAAAAGTACCAATCAAAGCGGCTAGAATAATTACAGATATGATTGCAATGCCGATACTGATTGATTCCAAAAAAGTAGTAAAAAAGAGAAAATGGCTAATAACCAAAACTACTAGAGCGATGGCAATACCGTTAACAAGCGCAAGTAGCGATTCTTTTAATAATCTTGTTATAATATTTCCTTTTAAGGTATTGTTTGCCAAACCCTGCACCACAATGGCACTGGACTGTACGCCAACGTTTCCTGCAGTTGCTTGAATAAGCGGCACAAAAATTATGATTTTTGGAAAAGTGGTCATCATTGATTGGAAGCCAGTTATGATGCTAGCGGCTCCCAAACCGCCCAACATCCCTATCATCAGCCAAGGCAGGCGTGCTTTTGTGAGCTTAAAAATACTATCATCTGCCTCAACATCTTGGCTAATACCAGCCGCCATTTGGTAATCTTTTTCGGCTTCCTCTTTTATGAAATCTACAATGTCATCAATGGTGATTCTTCCCACTAGAATTCCTTCGTCATCAACTACTGGTATGGCTTCCAAATCGTATTTCTGCATAATTCGGGCAACATCCTCGGCTTCTGTATTTACGTTTACATAATCCACCTTTGGAATATAAATTTCGCTGATGTGCGTGCGTTCAGAGGCTGTGAGCAAATCTTTTAAAGAAAGTCTTCCTTTTAACTTTCCGTGTTTGTCGGTAACATAAATGGAATGAACTCGAGTAACGTTTTCTGCCTGACGCCGCATTTCGCGAACACACCCGGCGACGGTCCAGGTTTCTTTAACGCGAACTAATTCTTTTGCCATTAACCCACCGGCAGTGTCTTCGTCATAGCGCAACAGATCCACAATGTCTGCGGCGTGTTCGTCATCCTCAATGTGGTCTATTACTTGTTTTTGAATGTGGTCATCAAGCTCGGCGATAATATCGGCCGCATCATCAGTGTCCATTTCATCCAGCTCGTCGGCAATTTCAGAAGGGGAAAGATTGTCGAGAATGCGTTCCCTAAAATCGTCATCCAGTTCCATCAGAGCTTCACTGGTAATTTCGCTGTCAAGAAGTTTAACTAAATAAGTAGCCTCCTCGTGGTTCAGCTCTTGAAGAAGTTCGGCAACATCGGCAAAGTGAAAACCATGCAAGAGCCCTTTCAGCGCATCGCCATCATTGTTGGAGATATACTGTTCAATCTGCTCTATAAACTCTTCAGTCAGTTCAAATTGCATCGGTTTCCAGTTTTTGTGTGAGAGCTATAAATTGCGAAACGGAAAGTTGTTCCGGACGTTGGCCAAAGATAGTATCTTCTTTTATTTTATCGGAAAGATTAAAGGATTTTAAACTATTGCGAAGCGTTTTTCTACGTTGCTGAAAAGCGGTTTTTACAACCTTGTAAAGCATTTTTTCATCGCAAGCAATAGTAAAGTTTTCCTTGCGCCTAAGTCGAAGTACGCCACTGTCCACTTTTGGCGGCGGATTAAAAACCGAAGGAGGCACGGTAAATAGATATTCCGCATCATAAAACGCTTGCGTCAAAACCGATAGAATACCATAAGCTTTGCTGCCCTCTTTCTCACAAATACGTTGCGCCACTTCTTTTTGGAACATTCCCGTAAACTCTGGTATTCGTTCTTTCCATTCCAGCATTTTAAAAACAATTTGGGTTGAAATATTATACGGGAAGTTGCCCGTAATGGCAAATTGCTCGTCACCAAATAGTTTCGAAATATCGTACTTCAAAAAATCTGCTTCAACGATTTTCAGGTTTTTATTTGGATAGTTTTCTTCTAAATAAGAAATGGAATCTTTGTCCAGGTCCATCGCGATAACTTCAACGTCTTTTTCAATTAAATACTTAGTTAGCACGCCCATTCCGGGGCCAATTTCAAGGATGTTTTTATAGTCTTCCAATGAGAGTGTATTCCCGATCTTTTCGGCAATGGTTTCGTCTTTTAAAAAATGTTGGCCTAAGTGTTTTTTGGCGCGTACTTCTTTTCCCATCATTGTTCGCTTATAATTTCAAGTTCCGTGCGGAATGCTACAAATTTCCCCTCAAAAGGTTTGCTTTGCGCCCTCAGTTCGGCAGCGTTTTCAGTATAATATTTTTGAAGCGTTTCCTTGCTGTCTGTAGTATATTGGACAGAATACGTAATACCGCCCATTTCTTCTTTAACAATAACTCGCGTCAACAATGCTTTGCTGAATTTTCCCGTGGCGAGCATAGCGGGAATATGTTCTTTTTTCATCCAGTCAAGCCAGCGATCGTGAATGGTTTCTTCTATGTTTATGGTAACATTGTAGATGTACATAATTTCTGAAATTCCAATATTCAAAATCCAAATAACAAATAAATCTCAAAAATGAAAACATTAAATTCCAAACTGCTATAACCCTTCTGGAATTTGGGATTTGTATTTTGGTGTTTTTTTAATTAATTGCGTCTCCGCGAAGCGACCTATATTTCTTGCGTGCATCCACAAAATAAATGCTGTCCGCAAAATTGAAAATAATTGCTTCGTACTGTGTTTTTGCTTTATCGGGTAGGTCTAATTTTTCTTCGTAAATTTTTGCCAAGCGGTAATGAGCATCATCTGCTAAAATATCATCATTGTAAAACTCTATGATTTTTAAGTAGTTGTTTTCGGCTTTGCTGTAAACGCCTATTTTTTCATAAATCTCGCCTTGTTTCAATAGCGCTTCGTCTTCAATCTTTTCACCTTTATTGTTGGTTAAAATATCCTCCAATGCGTCAATGGCTTCTGTGTTTCTATCTTGAAAAGCCAAAAGATCGGCTCGCGCATATTTTTTTAGAGCTGTTTGTGTAGAATCTTCCAAAGAGTTGTCGCGAATAAGTAAGCTGAGCTGCATAGCATCATTTGCCATTAATTGAGAAGTGGATTTTTTTAGAACATCCAGTTGCACTTGCGCCCATTCAAAATCGCCTTTAAAATAGCTTGTTCTCGCCACTTTAAATCGTGCTTCCTGTGCCAAAACATCACTTTGTACTATTTTCTGAATTTGTGAATAGTAAATTAAAGCTTCGTTGAATTTTTCATCAAAAACCAAAATATCCGCAAGTTCCATTTTTACACGTGCTTCTTGATACGCAGTTAAATCTTCCTTTACCAGTGTTTTTAGGTTTTCAATAGCCAGCTCTTTTTTGTTATTCTGAAATGCCAAAAAGTGGTTGTAATCTATCTGAAGTAAATAGGTTTCTCGGTTTCGGCCAAACTCGTCCAAAAGTTTTTCAAACCTTTTCTCGACTTCGGGGTATTCTTTGGTGGTGGCGGTTTTTACTTCCATCTTCATCAAAATTTGATTACCCTGAAGTTTATTTTGTGGGGTGAATGAGTTTTCAATAATATAATTTACAACTTCCCTTCCTATGTCGTAATCTTCATCAGAAATAGCAATATAGGCAAGTTCTGTAATGCCACCCAGGTCTGCGCCAATGCGTTTGTAGATTGCTTTTTCCTGTATAAATGCTTTTTTATACTCTTTTTGTTGAATAAATAACCAACTCAACAATTCATTATATAATACGTCTGGGTTTTGCTGTGAACGTTGAAGCAGCGTTTTTTTAAGCTGAAGGTTTGCTTCATTATTGGGGTCTTCGGTAGTGTAAAGGCTGAAATAACGCTGGGCGGCACCTTTAAATGAATTGTTTTTCTCCACAAGACCCAAATAGCTGTCAAACATTTTTTCCAACTTACCTTGTTCGCCATAAATCTGGGCGAGCTGCATATTGAAATCTAATTTATCACTCAAAGCCATTGCCTTCTCATATACAACCACGGCCTCATCGAGAAGGCTGTATTCTTCAAAAGTTCTACCTATATTATAGGAATAGTTGGGGTTTACCTCTATAGTTTCTATTGCCTTATTATAACTTACCGCAGCAAGTTCTTGATTGTTTTGAAGCGAATAATTGTACCCCAATTCTACATATAGCTGTGGAAAATTTCTGCCGTTGCCTAATTTATCTTTTATAAGGCGCTCTGCTTCTGCGAAATTTTCAAGCTGTTGGTTACTTTGCACTGTGCCCATAAAATAGTCGAGCCTGTATGGATTTTCTTTGTTTAGCTTTTCATAAATACGAAGCGATTTTTCAAATTGCCCTTGTTCAAAATAATTTTTTGCCAAAGCATCGCTCTGCGAAAAGCTAGCTGTGGCCGAAAAAATAAATAAAATAACAAAAATATTCCGCATGCCGTAAATATAAACAAATGCCGCGATAGCCATAGGATTCTTAACAGTTTTATAAATACCAAAGCAGCAACTGCTGGCATCGTTAAGGTTTGCGAATCTTTGGGTTTTTTCAACAAAAAAGGGGCCGCGATTAAGCGAGCCCCCTCATTTCAACATTAAACAATCTCCTCTTATTGTTTAATGAATTTATAAGTGGCCGATTGGCCGTTTATGGCTAATTTCAAAACATAAACTCCTTGATAGAGTGACGCTACGTTTAGTGTTGCATCGTTCTGGTTTGGTGAGTTTTCTAAAACTTTTTGACCTAATATAGAGTATATTGAAACATTATCAATGTTGCTTTTGGCGGATAGGTTCAAGATTTCGCCAGCGGGATTTGGATAGAATTTGAAGTCTTCAAAGCTGTTATCGGCTATTCCAGCAGTAGCATTTTGAGCATCAAAATAAAGCCCGAATCCGAAGGTGCCACCGGCACTGGTTCCTGCAAAGGCCATACACGGATTGTTATCCGGTGTTTCAGCCACGGCTGAAGGAAATCCATCAAAAACATCGCGACCGCTATCGCCAACCCCTTCATAGGGTCCGAAAGCACTGCCGTCATATCGGTGGGAGCGGTTTACATCATCGTCAGAATTATCAATAAGGTCGCGTACATAAGATGTTTCCATAATTTCACTACCATTTATTTTTTGCATCCACGAATCTATATGCATAATATTATATCCAGATGAAGTTGTTATATACGCTAATGGCGCATATGCAGCTCCGCTTTCACGGCGGTATGCTTGCCCATCGAAGGGGTCAGAACTTCCATCTGCGCGTGAAGAGGCAATAATCAATACCTCATCACTGGCAAGACCTTTTCGAGCTGCCCTTATAGTTGGATTAAGAGATTCAATGAGCCCACCATCTGTTAAGGTTTCATTGCTTCCCCAAGATGCGGGATCATTGTAGTCGCTATTTACATTGGCGCGGATACTTCTGGAGATGAAACCTATAAAGGTAGTATAGCAGCCTCCAAGATATCCATACGCGAATTCCACCTGTTCTCCCACTATACCAATTGCTGTTTCGTCAGCCCAGTCAAATCCGTAGTTGCCAGCGGTGCTTCGAGCAGAATAAATAGCATGGTCTGATTTCTCATATGTGGCAAAACTTCTTTGTGTTCCTACACCGGGATAATTGGTGTCCACCCCAAAATCTACCACGTCGGTTGCGATAACTTGTGCGTCAAAAACACCACTAGTTGTATTCCACCGCCAAGCCTGAAGATTTTTACTTTCGGTTACCAAATATGCTACAAGATATTCATTGTCATAAGTAATGAGTTGCATTTTGCGCATTGGTGCTGTTACTCCTACTTTTTTCCATTCATCAAAAGAGAGACCGCCATCCTGTGAACGGTACACGAAAATAGAATCAAAGGTTCCTCCAAATTCAATAATGTTTTCATAAACACCGATATAAATATTATCTGACACCCTATCTGTATCCATATCTACTGCATCTATAAAATCATTTCGCAATAGCTGGTCGTTGCCCCATTCTGGAATGATCCCTTCACCATCACGTTCCAAAATTTTATTAGGCACAAATATTCCGTTAATCGGAAGATTCTCTACAGTCTCGGGAAACCTGTTGGTTACGATGGGCTTATAAAGTGCGGCCACATTGGGATCAATGTCTTGCCAAACGTTTTTAATGGCAAGTCGGTTGGCATTTATCTCAGCTGCCGTGCCGTTCTCGTCAAGAGCTTTAGCCTGTTGGTACAACGCTTCAAGTTCTGGGGTTCTTTGGGGAACAACTGTTGCGTCCCCGGTTAAATCTGTTTGTGCAATCCCTGTGATGATACAAAGTGAGCACATAAAAAAAGTAATTACATTTTTCATGATTACATTGTTTTTAATTAATACTTGTTTATTTCACTTTATAATCGAGGAGTTTACTAATGAGTGATTTATAATCTTACAGCAAATCTAAGGTGACATCCTTTGAAGCTTTATAAGTATTGTACCAAAAACTATAACAGATGTAACATCCATGAAAAAAAGCCGAAAACACAGTGGTTTTCGGCTTAAAAATTTTTGAAAGTGGGTGGTTTTAGCCCAATTTATCTAAATTAATTTCATCAATAGCATCCCAGGTTTCGTCCAGATCCATATTATTCCCGGTTGCTTCCAGGTAGAACCGGTTGTTCTCCATAAATTGTATTTTACTTCTGTTATTTCCTGAGCGATATTCCTCAATAGCTTTTTTTCCATTTTTGGTAACAGTTCTTTTAGAGCCATTTTCATCCACTTCCTCAAAGTTCTGAGACATTACCATTCTCATACCAGCGGTTGCCGCTGCACCCATTTGCCCGGCGCCATCTATTACATTTATGGAAAATTTCTTTGACTTGTCTTCATTGGCATATTCGGCTTCTATGGACGAAATACCCATCATTCCCGCCTGTCCTGCTTTGAAGCTAATGCGCTTCATGCCCTCAACTTCTTCGGGAAGCCAGGACTTAAATTCTTCATTGGTAAGGGGTGTAATTGCTTGCAGTTTCTCTATATCTTCCTGCATGTTGTTCATTTCCTGCACCGCGTTCGTACTGTTTGAAACGGCGTCTTTGGTTTCCTTAATTTTTTTGCTCACAGGATTATCTTTACAGCTTATAAATGCCGAAAAAACAAAAAGGGCCAAAACATACTTTTTCATAATTGAAAATTTTAGTTAGTAAATAAATCTATTGAATCTAAGGACTAATATAATCAATATCAGTAAAATATGTTGTTTTTGAAAAGGAAGATTATGTGATGCGTTACATTTCCGAAGCCACTTTTTCAAGCTGGGCGTACCAGTTTTCGCCAAATTTTCGGATTAGGGCGGTTTTTACAAACTTATATACTGGTACCTTTAATTGTTTTCCCAAAGAACAAGCATCATCACAAATAGGCCAGCGATGATAATTTACCGCTGCAAACTCACTGTAATCCTGCACGCGAACAGGATATAGATGACAAGAAATAGGCTTTATGAAATCTATAGCTCCAGCATTAAATGCATCTTCAATGCCGCAACTGGCAATTCCAGATTTGGTAAAGGTTACGTATGCACATTCTTTGCCATCAACCAAAGGAGTCTCAAGTTCATCAAGATCGGTTTTAATGTGTGTGCCTTGATGTTCAATAGCGGCAATACCTTCGGGACGAAGAAAAGGTTTTACTTTTGGATAGATTTCTTTTAGAATTGCTACTTCTTCCTCAGTTACGGGCGCACCAGCTTCGCCTTCAATACAGCAGGCTCCCTTACAAGCGTTGAGGTTGCACACAAAATCCTTTTCGATAATGTCTTCAGAAATTATTGTTTTGCCAAGTTGAAACATGCCGCAAATATAGGTTGTTTGCTTATTCTATAAAGCGGAAATTATACTTTTATTAACGCGTGTTTAGTCTATTTCATCAAATTTAATTACCTAATTTTGCGCCCTTAAAAAAAAGTAATGGTTTTAAATTTTAAGGAAATAGTAACGGCCACGATGGTGCTTTTTGCGGTTATTGATATTATCGGGAACATTCCTATTATTATTGGACTTCGCGAGAAAGCTGGTCATATTAATTCTATGAAAGCTTCTATAATTGCAGCAATTGTGATGATAGTTTTTCTTTTTTTAGGTGAAAGTATCTTGAAGCTAATTGGCGTTAATGTCAACGAATTTGCTGTGGCTGGAGCTTTGATACTTTTCTTTATTGCTTTGGAAATGATTCTAGGCGTAACCCTCTTTAAAGAAGAAGATACCAGCCCAGATATGGCTTCTATTTTTCCCTTGGCATTTCCACTTTTGGCTGGTCCTGGAAGTTTGACAACGTTGCTTTCCCTCCGCGCGGAATATGCCATTGAGAATATTATAGTGGCAATATTGATAAATATTGTGATTATTTTTGCGGTTTTGAAAACCTCCGGCAAGTTGCAGAAGTTTCTAGGAAAGAACGGAATTGCCGTGATTCAAAAAATATTTGGTGTAATTTTGCTTGCCATTGCGGTGAAGCTTTTCACCTCAAATATTCAAGAATTATTTAACTAATTTACAATGAAGATTTTTATTTACATATTGATCGCCCTAGCCACAGGATTGATAATTTTCAACAGCACCAAACTGGATTTTGATCAGTTGTTTATAGGCGATAGTGCCGTTGCAGCCATAAGCATTTTAGCTGGATTGTGTGCAATTTTACTCTTGGGCATATTGCTGGTTTCAAAAAGTATTGCTGCTAAAGTAAAGAAATAGCAATTCTATTTATTGTCTAAATGATTATTGGCTTCCAGCTCTAAAACCTTTAGTAGCATAGGGTCATTTTCATTTAGAATAATTTCATATTCATTTGGGCCAAAAAGCTGTTGGGCAATGTTTGCTTTCAACGTTCTTTTCAACTCTTCGGTGTATTTTGAGAGGTCTATCTGGGCTTCGTTGAACTTTGCGTATTCAATAAATTCTTTGGAGAGATTGTCTTCAACTTTGAAGTTTTTTCTGAAGTCATCAAATTTCATCCCTTTAAAAATTGTTCTGTTTTTTTCTAGGTATTCAAAAATGAAATAACTCATGAACCCACTTCGGGAAACATATTGAAGCGTTTCATTTTCTACGCTTGTATCCTTCGGCACAAAAACATCTGGAATAATACCACCCCCACCGTAAACTACTCTTCCTTTGGGCGTTTTATATCTTAGTGAATCTGCTACCTTAATACTATCTGCGTGAATCAATTCGCCATTGCGGTAACGTTTTTCGTAATCGCTGTAATACGTATCATTTCCCTTTCCGTATGGACGCTGAATGGAGCGGCCGGTAGGAGTGTAGTAACGGGCAATTGTTAATCGTACCGCACTGCCATCACCAAGTGACATTTCTCGCTGTACAAGTCCTTTTCCGAATGAACGGCGGCCAATAATGGTTCCTTTGTCATTATCCTGTAAAGCACCAGCTACAATTTCACTAGCGGAGGCTGAGTTTTCATTAATTAAAACATAGAGTTTTCCGTGCTCAAAATCTCCCCGCCGTGTGGCGTAGGTTTTGTTGATTTCGCCACTTTTGTTTTTTGTAATAAGCACTAGCTTATCGTTTTCCAAAAATTCATCAACCACACGTTCTGCGGTGGAAATATAACCGCCGGGATTGTTGCGAAGATCTAAAACTAATTTTTTAATACCTTGATCTTTCAGCTTATCCAGCGCAGTTTCAAATTCTTTGAATGTAGTTTCTGAAAAACGGTTTAGTTTAATATAACCCAAATCATCGGCCAGTTTATACGAAGCATCAACGCTTACCAGCGGCACTTGCTTTCTTCGAACTTTTATTTCCAGCACTTTCTTTTCGCTGGGCCGATAAACGTCCAGAGCTACTTTGCTATTTACTTCGCCTTTCAAATAATTGGAGATGCTGTCGCGCTGCACCAATTCGCCAAAAAGTTTTTTGCCGTCGGCATAAATAATTCTATCGCCGCCCTTTATTCCAGCTTTTTCCGCGGGACCGCCCTCAATAGAACGAATAACGGCAATGGTGTCTTTATATATGTAAAAACTTACGCCAATGCCGGTAAAGGCACCGCGCATATCATCAGCGTTGTGCTGGTATTCGCTCTTTGGAATATAAACTGAATGTGGGTCTAGATTTTCAAGAATTCCGTTTACGGTAACATCTACAATGCTGTCCGTATTTACGTTATCCACATATTCATAATCTATATAATCTATGAGCCTGTTGAGCTTGTCCTTCTTGGAGTTAGTGGCGAAGATTTTTTCGGTATTATCGTTGAAATTGAGCTTTGACCCAATAAAAACACCTGCGGCCAACGCCATTCCAATCCACAGTGGCAAGTATTTTTTTTGATTTCCCATTATTCTAAATTCAAATCTGAAATGTGCTGTATGCTTACTCCCGCTTTTTCCAAAAAGACGATGCCGGAGTTATCTTTATATTCGTTAAGGTAAACCATTCTTGTTATTCCTGCTTGGTGAATAAGCTTACTGCATTCTTTGCAGGGCGACATTGTGATGTAAAGTGTTGCTCCCTGACAGGCTTGCGTGCTTGAGGCTACTTTCAATATTGCATTAGCTTCGGCATGAAGTACGTACCATTTGGTGTAACCTTCATCATCTTCACATATATTCTCAAAACCTGTGGGAGTTCCATTATAACCATCGCTGATTATCATTTTATCTTTTACAATAAGTGCGCCAACCTGTCTTCGTTTACAATAAGAGAGTTTGCTCCACTCTTGGGCCATTCTGAGATACGCAATATCATATTTGCGTTGTTTGCTGTCTTTCATCTTTATAGAATAATCGAGAAATAGGTAGCTGGAATGCCTAATTTGATAATCTCTATTGGATTGCAAATAGTTAGTGGGCATTTCATACTTTTAAATAGACAACGAAATTACTGGGAAGTTACGCCACTGCCAAAAAAAAAGATGTTAAGTTATTGCCAAAGCGAAATAGGGTAGTCGATGGGTTTATAATGTGAAACCATTAGATTTTTTTCAAACACTAATATCTAAGGAATACAAACTCTTTAAAAGATCCAGTTATTGATGAGCATTGGTATTATCATTCCTATAACTAATGAAGAAACAACCAGCACCCAATCGCGTTTGTTGAAACGGAAAATGGTTTGAAATATGAAGGCAATAATTAAGATTATGATAACTATAATAATTTGTGCGGTTTCAATACCTAAGGCAAATTCCAACAATGGCAGAAACTCTCTGCCACTGTCTAACTTCGTAAAAAAAGAAGCGAAGCCCAAACCGTGTATTAATCCAAAGAAAATAGTAACGATGTAAAAAATACCCATTTTCTCAACTTTTTTCTCCTTTCCGGCTGTAAAAAGGTTGAACAGTGCGGTGACCAAAATGGTAACGGGAATCAAAAACTCAATAAGTTTTCCCGAAACACTCACCACATTATAACTGGCCAAAAGCAGTGAAAGTGTATGGCCAATGGTAAACATTGTAACCAAAAGCAATAATTTTTTCCAAGAAGAAAAAGTGTAGGCGGCACAAAGCACAATCAAGAATAGAATGTGGTCGTAGGCATTCCAATCTAAAACATGGTGGAGCCCGAGATTAAAATACAACCAGAAGTCAGACATTGGGGTTAGCGGTTTTTCAGGGTTTGCCCAAATATAGGCATTGTGGGGTAAATTCCTAACTAAAAATTATGGAGTTTTTCTAATGATTCAAATAGGCAAAAAAACCTCAACATCACTGTTAAGGTTTTCTTTTGTACTCGAGGCGGGAATCGAACCCGCACGTCCTAAAACACTGGATTTTGAATCCAGCGCGTCTACCAATTCCGCCACTCGAGCTTATTAGTTTCCCCATTCTACAGCGCATCTACCTCCCGATAGCTATCGGGACGCCACTCGCTCAAATGGGAGGCAAAAATAAACAAATATTTATAATTTACTGAAAATTTTATGCGGCTATTTTTTTAAATATCGCTAACTATTAATTTTTACCTTTGTAGCCTGTTCAATCAAAACCTAAAAAAATGTCAACCCTTGCACCGGACCCTAAGATTTTTGCCTGTAAACAAAGTGAAGCGCTTGCTCAGGATATAGCAGATGCCTTCGGGATACCTTTGGGAAAAGTTATTACTTCTCACTATAGCGATGGCGAATTTCAACCTTCCTTTGAAGAATCAGTTCGTGGAAGCCGCGTATTTTTAATCGGCTCTACCTTTCCGAATAGCGATCATTTAATGGAGCTACTGTTAATGATTGATGCAGCAAAACGTGCTTCGGCCCGACACATTACGGCCGTACTACCTTATTTTGGTTGGGCGCGTCAAGACAGAAAAGACAAGCCCCGTGTGCCTATTGCAGCAAAACTGGTTGCAAAAATGCTTGAAACGGCAGGAGCAACGAGAATTATAACAATGGATTTGCACGCAGATCAAATTCAAGGATTTTTTGAAAAACCCGTGGACCATCTTTTTGCCTCTACAATTTTTCTTCCGTATCTAAGAAGTTTGAAACTTGATAATCTTACCATCGCTTCGCCAGATATGGGTGGTTCAAAACGAGCGTACGCCTATTCAAAGTTTTTAAATAGCGATGTTGTAATCTGCTACAAACAGCGTGAAAAAGCCAATATAATTTCACATATGGAACTTATAGGCGACGTAAAAGGCAAAAACGTAGTGTTGGTTGATGATATGGTTGATACCGCCGGAACCCTTACCACAGCTGCAGATTTAATGATGGAACGAGGAGCACTTAGCGTCCGTGCAGTATGTACGCACCCGCTTCTTTCCGGAAACGCTTATGAGCGAATAGAAAAATCACAAATGCTGGAGCTTATTGTTTCAGATTCTATCCCAACAAAACCGAGCAATAAAATTAGAGTAATAAGTTGTGCTAAACTTTTTGCAGACGTTATGTTGAGCGTAAATGCAAATAAATCCATCAGCGGCAAGTTTTTGATGTAGCTTCGATACAATTTCGATGAAAAATCGGAATCACTCAGCTACCTTTTTAAACCAAACCAAGAATATTGATTCCACCTTGTGTCGAAAAATCGTAAATCGTAAATCGTAAATTCAAAATAAACACTATCTTTGCGCTCCCTAAAAAACAGCTTTTTAGGGAGTTTTTAATTAATAAACAATTCAAACAAAATGAAATCTATTACAATTAAAGGATCACAAAGAGAAAGCGTGGGCAAAAAGGCAACGAAAGCCCTACGTAATGCTGGAATGGTTCCTTGCGTAGTTTACGGAGGGGATGAGCCAATCAGCTTTACAGCAGAAGAAATTGCATTTAAAGACTTGGTTTACACTCCAGACGTACACACGGTTGTAATTAACCTGGGAGGCACAAAGGTGAAAGCCATCCTTCAGGATATACAATTTCACCCAGTGACTGACCGTATTCTTCACGTCGATTTTTACCAAATTTTTGATGACAAAGAAGTTTCAATGGAAATTCCTGTACGCACAACCGGAAATGCACGCGGTGTTCGTAACGGTGGTACTCTACGTATTGTTACGCGTAAACTTCGAGTGAAAGCTTTGCCAGAAAATCTCCCAGATTTTATTGAGGCAGACATTACCGAAATGAAAATTGGTGCCAAAATGTATACCAAGTCGATTGAAACCGACAATTTCAAAATTATGCACCCAGAGAACACCGTTATCTGTCAAGTTAGAACTTCACGTACCGCAATTGTGGACGAAGTTGAGGAAGAAGAAACTGAAACAGCTGAGGGTGCAGAAGGAGAAGAAGTTCCAGCTACAGAAACTGATGATGTTGCTGCAGTAAAGGAATAAATTTCTTTTTAAGAAGATAACCAAAAAGCATCCTGTTAATTCGGGGTGCTTTTTTTATTTTTACCAAAGATAGACAGCTGTATGTTTTCATTTTTCAAAAACCTTTTTTCGGCAAAGACTGCCGATATTATTTCAGAAGAAACAGATCCAATGAAGAAATTTCTTATCGTCGGCCTCGGAAATATTGGTCCAAAATATGCAAATACCAGGCACAATATCGGCTTTAAGGCAGTCGATTTTTATGCTGAAAAAAATTTACTTACTTGGGAAACGGCCAAGCTGGGCGATGTTACCTCGCATAAAGTAAAAGGGAGGACTTTTATTTTCCTAAAACCAAGTACATATATGAATTTAAGCGGAAAGGCAGTAAATTACTGGCTCGATAAAGAAAAAATTCCACTGGAAAATATGCTTGTAATCACGGACGATTTAAATTTGGCTTTCGGTACAATCCGTATAAAAACGAAAGGAAGTGATGGCGGCCACAATGGCTTGAAGGATATTCAGAATACACTGCAAACTACAAATTACAACCGTTTCCGGTTTGGGATAAGTGATGCTTTTTCAAAAGGACGACAAGTAGATTATGTGTTAGGCGAATGGGACGTCGAAGAAGAAAAACAATTACCAGAACGTTTGGAATTGGGGTGCAACATTATAGAATCTTTTGCATTGGCAGGAATAAATATTACTATGAATACATATAACGGAAAATAATTTTGAAGAAATATTCCTCGGCTTCCGCATATAAAAATGACCACCAGAGCGTGGTTACCATCGGTACTTTTGATGGTGTTCATATTGGCCATAAAGCTATATTAAAGCGTCTCGTGGAAACTGCCAAAAAGGAAGATTTGGATTCAGTAGTGCTTACCTTTTTTCCGCATCCACGAATGGTGCTTCAGCAAAATGTAGATATAAAACTTTTAACCACCATTGATGAACGCACCCAATTGCTAGAAAATACAGGTCTCGGCCACTTAATAATTCATCCATTTACGCACGCCTTTTCACGTTTAACGGCCTTGGAATATGTGCGCGATATTTTGGTGAATAGCCTAAAGGCGAAAAAAATAATTATCGGCTATGACCATCGTTTTGGAAGAAATAGAAATGCTAATATTGAAGATTTAAAGGAATTCGGTAAAACCTATAATTTTGAAGTCGAGGAAATTTCAGCAAAGGAATTGGACGATGTAGCAGTAAGTTCCACAAAAATTCGGAAAGCATTGGACGCCGGCGATATTGAAACAGCAAACAACTATTTGGGATATAATTTTATGATTTCGGGCGAGGTGGTTCGGGGAAAAGCTATTGGAAGAACTATCAACTATCCCACGGCAAATTTAAACTTGAAAGAAACTTACAAGCTCGTTCCAAAAAACGGTGTTTACATTGTGCAATCAATAATTGAAGGTGAAAAATTCTTTGGAATAACGAGCGTCGGTACCAATCCAACCGTTGGAGGTACCAAAAAAACAATCGAAACCCATTTTCTCGATTTCAACAAAGATCTTTACGAAAAAAAAATTGGGATAGAATTTCTGAACTACATTCGAGAGGAAGAAACTTTCAGTTCTTTGGAAGTCCTTCGTCAGGAAATTTTAAAAGATGAAATGTTCGCAAAGCAATATTTAAAGGAGCGTGAATAAATTTCTTTTCAAACAAATAGACAATATTGGGCTGGTTCTTTTTAGAGCTGTTTTCGGTCTTTTAATCGCTACGGAAGCCTTTGGCGCAATAGCTACAGGTTGGGTTCGGCGTACTTTAGTTGATCCACCATTCACTTTCAACTTTATTGGTTTCGATTTTTTACAACAGCTGCAAGGGCCTACAATGTATTATTATTTTGTAATAATGGGCATCTTCGGGGTTTTTGTAATGTTGGGTTTCAAATACCGTTTTAGCATGATTGCCTATGCAATTATGTGGACCTGCGTTTATTTAATGCAAAAAAGCAGCTATAATAATCATTATTATTTAATGATGTTGCTTTGCTGGATTATGGCTTTTCTACCTGCCAATCGCTGGTTTTCGCTGGATGCAAAGATAAATCCTGAAACTAAATCGGCATCAATGCCGCGGTGGGTAATTTTAATTTTGATTCTCCAAGTTTGGATAGTATATACCTACGCTTCTGTTGCAAAGATGTATCCCGACTGGTTAGATGCTTCTATGGCTGCTTTGTTAATGAGCGGTAAAAGTGATTATTGGCTCATCGGTAATCTGTTACAACAGGATTGGGTGCATTGGGCCATTGCCTACATTGGTATCTTTTTCGATTTGCTGATTGTGCCATTAATGCTTTGGAAACGCACTCGTATGCTGGGTTTTTTCATTTCAATATTCTTTCACCTTTTTAATTCGTTTATTTTTCACATTGGAATTTTTCCATATATGTCCATCGCTTTTGCATTATTTTTCTTTTCTCCGGAAATTCTCCAAAAACGTTTTCTTCCGAAGAAAAAATTGTATACGGGCAATGAAGTAATTGTTCCGAAACACAAAACTTTGATTGTTGGTGTATTTTCAGTCTACTTTCTATTTCAGCTTGGTCTCCCGCTGCGTCATTGGTTTTTTAAAGATGATGTACTTTGGACAGAAGAAGGCCACCGCCTAAGTTGGCGAATGATGCTTCGTTCTAAAAGCGGAAGCCTTACCGTTTGGGTAAAAGATAAAGCTAAGGACGAAAAGCAGAATTATGATTACAGCGAGCTATTGGGAAGTAAACAGCAGGGCTCAGTTGCAACAAAACCTGATATTATGTGGCAACTGGCCCAAAAAATAAAAGCTGTTGAAGCAGAAAAGGGGCACGACGTTTCCGTTTATATGGAAGCCACTGTCCGCGTCAACGATGGCGAATACCATCCTTTTACAAATCCAAATGTAGATTTGGCTGCTGAAGAATGGCACCCCTTCAAACATAGCGCTTGGATACTACCTTCCCCAAAGGATAACAATGAAAAGTAAGAAGAATATTCTTAGAAGTCTTTTATAATTCTTTCGTGCCCAAAATCCGGATATTACAAATAATTTTGGGGAGTATTGCCCTTTCTGTGGGCTTACTGCGAAAATTTATCATTTGGCTGGTTTTTTTTATTGAAGCGGATTTCCACTTGACGTTTACCATATTCTTTGGCGGCTTGTTCGTCGAGTCCCATAAAAATATCTATCTTTTTCGTCCATCGGCGGTTCATCTTATCCTTTACGATAAAAGTACCATTAAAACCCTCAATCTCGATTTCCTCATTGTGGTCCAGGCCCATTGCTATAAGGTCCCTAGATACGGCTACGGCCTTTACCCCATCTTCAAGTAAGTCACCCCAAGCCGCCCGACGGCTACCCTTTTTTGTTTGGTGCTCCACTGCATTGTATGCTGTAGCAGTTACATTAAGTGAAACCATTTTTTTTTCGGTTTCTCCCTGTTGCTGGCAACCCATCCAAATTATAGTCGTGCATATCATTAATATGTATTTAAGTGGCTCCATATCAATAATATACAAAAAAAAGAGGAGTTTTAAAAGCGAATGAGTATTATTCTAAGGCCAAACGAATCCAAAGTAAAAATATAGCCATTCAAAAATTAGATTTCTAAAAACTAGATTCCAGAATTCAGTTATTCAAAATCAAAATATGCATTTTAAACCCGAACCAGAATCTAAAAACCTATACGCTCTTTTTTGTACCTTAGCCGCTTCAAAAATATAAGTACATGCTACAAGTAAACGACATTCGCGAAAACAAGGAAAAATATATTCAAGCTCTTGCCAAACGTGGCATTGACGCAACTACTACTTTTGAAGAAGTTCTAAATATTGACGAAGAGCGACGCAGTTCTCAAGCGCAGTTGGATGAGGTTTTGGCACAAAGTAATAGCTATTCCAAAGAAATAGGAAAACTTTTCCAAACTGGTGAAACACAGAGAGCGAATGAGCTTAAGGAAAAAACTGTTGAGTTGAAAGAATCTTCAAAACAACTGAACGAACAAATGTTAACTGCCGCTGAAAAGCTACAGCAATTGCTATATACGCTTCCAAACATCCCAAATGATTTGGTGCCGGCCGGAACCGATGAAAACGATAACGAGGAGGTTTACAAAGAAGGTGAAATTCCAAAACTTATTGAAGGAGCATTACCACATTGGGAACTCGCCAAAAAATACGATATAATAGATTTTGAACTCGGCGTTAAAATCACCGGAGCTGGTTTTCCTGTTTATAAAGGAAAAGGAGCACGCTTACAACGAGCTTTAATTTCTTATTTTTTAGATAAAAACACAAAAGCTGGATATACAGAATATCAAGTTCCTCATTTGGTAAACGAAGCTTCGGGTTACGGAACTGGACAATTGCCAGACAAAGAAGGGCAGATGTACCACGTAGGCATAGACGATCTTTATTTGATTCCAACTGCTGAGGTTCCCGTTACAAATATGTTTCGAGGCAACTTATTGAACCACGTAGATTTGCCAGTTACTTGTACTGGTTACACTCCATGTTTTCGAAGAGAAGCCGGAAGTTACGGCGCGCACGTTCGCGGTTTAAACCGTTTGCATCAGTTTGATAAAGTTGAGATAGTTCGCATTGAGCATCCCGATAATTCCTATGTAGCTTTGGATGGAATGGTAGAGCACGTAAAAGATATTCTACGTGAGTTAAAATTGCCTTACAGAATTCTTCGTCTTTGTGGAGGCGATCTTGGCTTTACTGCAGCGTTGACGTATGATTTTGAAGTATTTTCAACAGCGCAGGATCGTTGGTTGGAAATTTCTTCCGTATCCAATTTTGAAACGTTTCAGGCGAACAGATTAAAGCTTCGTTTTAAGGATACCGATGGGAAAAATAAACTTGTGCACACCCTAAACGGAAGTGCTTTGGCATTGCCAAGAGTATTGGCGGGAATTCTTGAAAATTACCAAACTGCAGACGGAATTAAAATACCAGAAGTCTTAGTTCCGTATTGCGGGTTTGATTTTATAGATTAATTTTTCGCCACGAATACACGAATATTTTAAAAAAATTATTCGTGTATTCGTGGTTCTATTTCTTCACAAAGGATAGTATTTTCAGTACTTTCTAAAACAGTTCAGATCTTTAAAAAATTATTTATAGTTTTCATTTTTTGTAAACTTTTTGTCTTCGCTAAGCTACTAGAAATTTTATAAGAAGTTTTAAATCAATAGATTACGATTTTCATTTTCGAAAAATTTGTAAACAATTGATAATCACATGTTGAAAACTTTGTTAAAAACCTAAGGCTATTCCCACCTCAATTTCCTTTTTATTTCTTCATATTTGTTAGTCCCGAGTATCGGCAAATTTTAATCTAAAACCAAAGGACTTATGAGTGCAATTGAACCAATTTTACAGGAAAACAAAAACAGATTCGTAATATTCCCGATACAGCATCACGACATTTGGGAGTGGTACAAAAAAAGCGAAGCCAGTTTTTGGACAGCCGAAGAAATTGATTTGCACCAAGACCTTACCGATTGGGCTTCAAAACTGAACGACGATGAGCGTTATTTCATAAAGCATATTCTTGCCTTTTTTGCAGCTTCAGATGGAATTGTAAATGAAAATCTTGCTGAAAATTTTGTTAACGAGGTTCAGTACAGCGAAGCAAAATTCTTCTACGGTTTCCAGATTATGATGGAGAATATTCACAGCGAAACCTATTCATTATTGATAGATACGTACGTAAAAGACGATAAAGAAAAAGACCAACTATTCAATGCCATAGATAATTTTCCTGCAATTAAAAAGAAAGCAGATTGGGCATTGAAGTGGATTGAAAGTGATTCATTCGCCGAGCGCTTAATAGCCTTCGCAGCTGTTGAAGGTATTTTCTTTTCCGGTGCGTTCTGCTCTATTTTTTGGTTGAAAAAACGCGGCTTGATGCCCGGGCTTACTTTTTCAAACGAGTTGATTTCCCGTGATGAAGGCGTACACTGCGATTTTGCTGTGCATCTTCACAACCATCATTTGGTGAACAAAGTTTCCAAGGAACGCATTCGTGAAATATTGGTGGACGCGTTGAATATTGAGCGAGAATTCATTACCGAATCACTTCCTGCAAGTTTGATTGGGATGAATTCAAAATTGATGACACAGTATCTCGAATTTGTAACAGACAGACTTTTGGTAGAATTAGAGTGCGAAAAGGAATACAACGTTACCAACCCATTTGATTTTATGGATATGATTTCGCTTCAGGGAAAAACTAATTTCTTCGAAAAGCGCGTTGGCGAGTACCAAAAAGCAGGCGTTACAAACAAAGACAAAGAATCAAACAAAATAAGTTTCGACGCAGAATTTTAAGCTAAGTGGATGCTAAGTGGATGCTATGGTTTCTAAGTGGATGCTATGGTTTCTTCGTAACAAACAATAGCGACCATAGAATCAACAGCATCAATAGTATCAATAGTCTCATTTCAAAATGAGTTATAAGAATTTACAGATTTGGCAATTATCCAGATTGCTTGTAATTGACATTCATACTATGTCGCTAAATCTGCCTTCATTCGAAAAATTTGAAGTTGGAAGCCAAATTAGGAGATCTGTCAAATCGGTGAAATCTAATATTGTTGAGGGATATGGAAGAAGGAGATACAAGCAGGATTATATTCGGTTTATGGTTTTTGTACTTTCTTCAAATGATGAAACGATCGATCATTTGGAAACATTATTTGAGACAAAATCCTTGAATAACGAAGAATTATACAACGATTTACATAAAAGAAGCCAACAATTGGGAATCAAAATAAATAATTTTTTGAATAGTTTAGAGAAAAATCATAATAAGTTCGATGATTTGAAATGATGTTATTGTTGCTATGGATTCTAAGTTGATACTTTGGTAAAAATTCATACCTAACAATAGAAGTAATAGTATTCAAGTATCGATAGAAACAATAGAACCCATAGAATCCATAGAGGCAATAGTATCCATAGCATCAAAATTGTTAATTAACTAAAATACCCACCCATGAATGTAGTAAAAAGAGACGGTCGCAGAGAACCCATAATGTTTGACAAGATAACTGCACGTGTGCGTAAGTTGTGCTATGGATTAAATGAATTGGTAGATCCAGTAAAAGTAGCAATGCGCGTAATTGAAGGACTTTATGACGGTGTTACCACCAGTGAATTGGACAACTTAGCTGCTGAAATTGCAGCTACGATGACTACTTCGCATCCGGATTATGCACGCTTGGCAGCTCGAATTTCTGTTTCTAACCTTCATAAGAATACGAAGAAAACATTTTCTGAAGTAATGACGGATCTTTACGAATATGTAAATCCGCGTAACGGTAAAAAATCTCCTTTGTTAAGTGACGAAGTTTATGAAGTTATAAAGGAAAATGCCGAAGAACTTGATTCCACAATAATTTACAACCGTGATTTTGGGTACGATTATTTCGGTTTTAAAACCTTGGAACGTTCGTATTTGCTGAAACTGAATGGAAAAATTGCAGAGCGTCCGCAACATATGTTAATGCGTGTTTCCGTAGGGATTCATATGAATGATTTGGCAGCAGTTAAGGAAACGTATGAGTTGATGTCGAAAAAATATTTCACACACGCAACACCAACACTTTTCAACAGCGGAACACCGAAACCACAGATGTCTTCCTGCTTTTTGCTTGCAATGAAAGACGATAGCATCGATGGAATTTATGATACATTAAAGCAGACTGCTAAAATCTCGCAGTCGGCTGGCGGCATTGGTTTGTCTATTCACAACGTTCGCGCAACGGGATCTTATATTTCTGGCACTAACGGAACTTCAAACGGCATAGTGCCGATGCTCCGTGTATTTAACGATACCGCACGTTACGTAGACCAAGGCGGCGGAAAACGTAAAGGTTCATTTGCAATTTATGTGGAGCCTTGGCATGCGGATATTTTCGACTTTTTAGATTTAAAGAAGAACCACGGAAAAGAGGAAATGCGGGCCCGCGACCTTTTTTACGCAATGTGGATTCCAGATTTATTTATGGAACGCGTACAGGCTGATGCGGAGTGGACGCTGATGTGCCCCAGCGAATGTCCGGATCTCTACAAGTGCCACAGTGAAGAATTTGAAGCACTTTACCACAAATATGAGTCTGAGAATAAAGGACGAAAAACCATTAGAGCTCGCGAACTTTGGGAGAAAATTTTAGAATCGCAGATTGAGACTGGAACGCCTTACATGCTTTACAAAGATGCAGCCAACCGCAAAAGCAATCAAAAGAATTTGGGAACAATCCGTTCTTCGAACTTGTGTACTGAAATTATGGAGTACACTTCTCCAGACGAGGTTGCGGTTTGTAATTTAGCTTCCATCGCCTTGCCGATGTTTATAAAAAATGGCGAATTTGACCACAAAGAACTTTTTAGGGTAACCAAACGGGTTACAAAAAACTTAAACCGCGTAATCGATAGAAATTACTATCCGGTAATTGAAGCCCAGAACTCAAATTTCCGCCACCGTCCCGTTGGTTTGGGAATTCAAGGTTTGGCAGATGCTTTTATTATGCTTCGTTTGCCCTTTACCTGTGACGAGGCCAAAAAGCTGAATCAAGAAATTTTCGAAACTCTTTATTTTGCAGCCGTTACCGCTTCCATGGAAGAGGCTAAAGCAGATGGTGTTTATGAAAGCTATAAAGGTTCGCCTATTTCCGAAGGATTATTTCAACATAATTTATGGGGAATAAAAGATGAGGAATTAAGCGGCCGATGGGATTGGGGAAAATTACGGAAAGAAGTAAAGAAACACGGTGTTCGAAATTCACTTTTGGTTGCGCCAATGCCAACTGCTTCCACTTCGCAGATTCTTGGTAACAATGAAGCGTTTGAGCCCTACACCTCAAACATTTACACACGTCGTGTACTTTCGGGAGAATTCATTGTGGTGAATCAACATCTTTTGGAAGATTTGGTGGAGCTTGGCCTTTGGAACGAAGATTTAAAGGAAGAACTTATGCACGCCAATGGCTCTATTCAAGATGTGGACAATATTCCGCAGGAATTGAAGGAACTTTATAAAACAGTGTGGGAGCTTTCTATGAAAGATATTATAGATATGAGTCGCCAGCGTGGTTATTTTATAGACCAAAGTCAATCATTAAACTTGTTTATGGAAAACGCGAATATGGCGAAACTAACTTCGATGCATTTCTATGCTTGGAAGAGCGGCCTGAAGACGGGAATGTATTATTTACGTACTAAGAGTGCTGTAGATGCAATTAAATTCACACTTAAAAAAGAAGAGAAAAAGGAAACAGTTGATGCAGAAGTTGAAGTTACAGCTGAAGTAGCCGAAGGCGTTTCAACAAAACCAATGACGCCGCAGGAATTAAGAGAATTGTTGGCGCAATCCAAAGATGCTCCAGACGATGATTGTTTGATGTGTGGGTCGTAAATCTCCCAATCCCTATAGTAGGAAGCCCACTTCTTAAAACTCAAAACCCCAAAGATGCAACGCCTTTGGGGTTTTTTGTTATGGTTAAAATGGTTGCGCAAAACCTGAGAGGTTTATAAAACTGTCAGGTTTGGTTTATAGTCTTAAGACTTTTTATAGCTAGTATAATACTCCTCCATCAAATTCATCAAGGCCGTTACCAAATCTTTGGTTTCCAGCAATAGGCTGAAGTAAAGGGTTGTATTTTTCGGACTCGATTCTTCAGTTCGTGTTCGTGCTATTTGCTTTTCAATTTTGTTTGAAAGGCTTGCAAAGATTTCTTCTTTTCTATTCAGTACTTTTCCAATACGTTGGAATTCCTTTTTATTGAAAATATCTTCTATTTCATTGAATAGCTCTTCCAAATGTTGATCTATTTCTTGTAAATCTTTTATTTGGTTGAAACGTAAGGCCTTGTGATTGTTGTTAATGTGTTTGTAACTTGCTTTCGAAATAAATTCCAAAGACTGTACAACATCTGTTAAATACCCAAGGATAATAATATAGAAGTTGCTTCCACGAACACTTGTTTCGTCCAGATTCTTTATGAAATAGAAAATATTATCACGTAGTTCCTCTACTTCATCGTTAAGTTTCTTAACACCTTTTTTGCTCTTTTTCAGTTTTTTGGTGTCTTGTTTTGCAAGTCCACGGAGCATATCAGTATAGATCTTATTTGAACGTGAAACAACATTACTAATGTTTTCGGCACTTTCCTGAATAATTCCCTGAACGGTTTTGCTTTCGGTTTTCTTTAAACCGCTTTTGTCCAATTTTAACTTCACCTTATTTTTGTGCGAAAGATAATTTCGAACTAACAATAGAATGGCCAATAGCAACAATACTGCGATCATTGCGCCTCTCCCAATATAAATTAGGTATGCCAATGTTCCGGCTGCGGCAAAGGCAACGAAGGCAGTAAAGAACCAACCGCCAATTACATTAAGCACTCCAGCAACTCGATACACGGCGCTTTCACGGCCCCAAGCTCTATCTGCCAAGGATGTACCCATTGCAACCATAAAAGTTACATAGGTAGTAGATAATGGAAGTTTCATAGAAGTAGCAGTTGCAATCAAAATACCCGCAACCATAAGATTTATGGACGCACGAATCATATCAAAAGCTGGCAACTCGTATGTTTTATGTTTCGAGAGGTTAAGAATGGGCTTCTCAAACCTTTTGTCTATTTTCTGGGAAAGTGATTTAGGAATGATAAACTCGAAATAAGTAGATATTTGAGTACTGGATTTAACCAAAAACCTTGAAAGCATATTTGGGTTGAACTTTTCGTGCCCTTCCCCTTGGCGTGCAAGGTCTATTTCGGTATCAGAAACGGTACGTGCTTTTTTGGAAAACCATAACGTAAGCACCATAATACCTCCAGCTATAAATAGCAGCAAAGGCTCTGCCGGAACTTGCTCTGCGAGGCTGCTCATGTTGTATTCTGTAGCAGCCACACCAGATGCGGCCCAATCAATATAAGCGTGGTATGCCGCCATTGGAACACCAATAAAGTTTACCAAATCATTCCCAGCAAAGGCTAGAGCGAGACTGAAAGTTCCAACGGCTATCACGATTATTAGGATACTCTTTTTAAAAACCATCATAAATAACTGCGAGAAAACAGTCCAAAAAATAAAGCCTCCACCAATTATCAACCATGGGTCGCCATCAATAACACTTTTGAAACTGCCGTAAAATGGAGTGCCTTTTAATCCTTTTACAAGGATGAAATAGCTAATACAAGTTAAAGCCAACCCTCCAAAAATGGCACCGAAATATTTCATTTTTCGTTCCACATGAAATGTGAATATGAGCCTCGATAGATATTGAACAACGGCCCCAATGGAGAACGCAATGACTACGGATAAAAGTATTCCGGTTATAATTTCTACAGCTTTTTCTGTGTTGATGTATTTTGAAAGGGCTGAAATTGATTCTGCGTCGTTGTGGCCTATTTTTATGAGTGCCATAATAACTGCAGCTCCTAGAAGTTCAAAAACAATAGATACCGTTGTGGATGTGGGCAAACCAATGGTGTTGAAAAAGTCTAGCAGTAATATATCGGTTATCATCACGGCCATGAAAATGATCATGATTTCATCAAAATAGAATTCACCGGGAACAAAGATTCCCTTTCGGGCTACTTCCATCATTCCACTGGAGAAAACCGCTCCTATAAAAATTCCTAAACTGGCAATAATTAAAATAGTTCTAAAAGAAAGAGCCTTTGAACCAATTGCCGAGTTTAGAAAGTTCACGGCATCATTACTAACTCCAACAACCAAATCTGCAATGGCAAGAGCGGCAAGCGCAACGATCATTAATAAGTAAATATTATCCATTTTAATTTCTAATTAAGTTGGTGCAAATTTCCCATATAAAATGGGATTGTTTGTTACCAAATTGTTATCTGTATTTTTCTTAAAAGTGAAGGTCAAAGCCGAGTCTGTATTCCAGAAAATTACTTGCTCCTCCTGTTGATGCGTATGTTAAATCTGTTTGAACCTTTAATTTATGGCCCACTATATATTTTGAGCCTCCCAAAGTGAATTGATTTTGTGTTTCATTTGATGATAAGTTAGTTTTCGGCATTATAGACGTAAAACGTCCGGCAATTTCCCAATTAGACTTAAAAAGATAACCGCTCTGAAAGTTTAATGCTTGGCCTGTGTAAACTTCCAGGCCCGTAGTAGTGCCATCACTGTTTTTGGCAATAGGGTTTGTGGCATCGCGATAACTATATTCACCCATAAATGAAAAACCATTGTATTTAAACATAGCGTCTATAAAAACAGTACTTATATTAGTTTTATGAAAACCGATATCGTTCCTCATATAATTACCTTGGTTGCTTCGGGTTTTTACAGCGTCTTCATTAAGATCAAATGTAGCCCCAATAGCAAGTTTCGGAGTTTTTTCTCGATAGATATCGCCGCCAATGTAATCTCCTTTTTTGGTAAATTCCCCCAAAGGTAAAATCTCGACGCGGCTAGTATATTGCAGTCCACCAATATTTCCAGTGATTACGTTTCTACCTTCACCTTGTGAAACTGCAAATATTTCACGAATAAGAAAATTTTCAGAAGCCTTAAAGTTATGGCGTATTTGAACTCCGAGATCTCTATCAATATTGAATAAACTATTCAGTCTTGATCTATCAATGAGTTGCATATTTCCAGAGGAAACAACACGTTCACGATTTCCTGGAAGCTTGGCTTGTCCTGCCCACAATTCAAAATTTTTGTAGAAATTCCACATTATTACCGCATCATAAATTATGCGGGGAGCATCGCCAGTAAATTCTGAAGCTCCGGCCATATCAAAATTAGAGAGGCCAAGTTCAATTTTATAACGAAGTTTTGGCGAATAGGCAAAGCCATCAAATTTTAGTCGTGCTCGGCGGATGATGAAGCTTTGTTCTGGTTTCCCGAACTTATCCCCGTCATGATCCCAAGAAGAGTTAGCCCTGACTTGAATTCGCGGTGCGAAACGTACGCTCCAAGTGCTGTCTTTACCAACAACATTGAGCATTCCTTCACCAAATTTTGGAAGGCTTATTTGTGAATGAACAGCGGAAACACATAAAAATAGAAAACTAATAAGGAAAATCTTACGGTACATTTAAATAATCAGTTTTAGTTTTTGTCGAGGACAAAGAACCGATTTTAATGTTATGTGAATGTTAAGGAACGGCTTAAATTTATTAATTTTAAAAATAAAAAGGGCTACATAATTAAATGCAGCCCAGTTTTAAAATCTAGTCGACAAAAACTAAACGATTTTAAAGTTTGCCTTTTATAAGGCAGATACAAAGAAAATAATCAGATGTTTATTTTGTGTAAATTTAGCTTTACCAAATCATTAAGATATTGATTAAGACTAGGTTAATATTATTAAATCTCATAAAATCAAATAGTTACGGTCTTAGTGTTAAGTTAACGTTACCAAATAGTTTCGTAAGTGTTAATTTTGTAAATTTGAATATTAGAAATTAAAAAAAACTCCACTAATGAAAAATATACTCACAATACTAGCACTTGTTTTATTGACTTCAGTATCTGTAGCACAGGAGGTTAACAAGAGTACTTATTTAATAGATGGTGACATTATTGAAGCCACATTATATCATAATAATGGGATGATAGCACAAACAGGCTATTATACACAAGATAATAAGCTTACCGGAGAATGGGTAAGTTATGATCTAAACGGAAACAAAACTGCGGTTGCGCAATACAACAATGGTGAAAAAGTAGGTACTTGGGTATTTTACGATGGAGATATTAAACGTGAAGTTTCCTATTACGATTCTCGTATTGCGAAAGTAACAACTTGGAAAGTTTCCCATACGCATGTTGTTTCAAACAATCCTTAATTCTATTTCAAACTTTAATAACTAAAAGAGGTCGTCTAAAAACTATTTAGGCGACCTTTTATTTTTTGGTCTTTTTGATTTTATTCTGAAGCTGATTGTTTAATTAGGTGATTAGTCAGTAGATCAAATTAAGCAAAGCGATTCTTACATCG
>NZ_VORU01000028.1 GCF_007997135.1 Aequorivita lipolytica
TCTTGGCTCTTTGCTCTTGGCTCTTGGCTCTTTGCTCTTGGCTCTTGGTTCTTGGCTCTTGGCTCTTGGTTCTTGGCTCTTGTTTCGTTAAGGTTTTAGGGAAATCGAAATTGAAATTGAAATCGAATATCAAGTTTACGTTGAATCCTTTCCGTCAGCTGGATTGGCTATTTGCGCTTTTAATCTATTTGCTCCCAGCTGCCACCTTCCCTTGTTATGATGTGAATTGCTTAAAGTGATATTTCTTGCTGAAGGGAAGGAGCTTTTTTTGGTTTGTTTTTGATTAGGCTTTAGGCTCTAAGCTTTTTACTTTAAAAATTACTCATTACTCATTACTCATTACCCATTACCCAGTACTCATTCTTTAGTCCTGTTTCCTGTTTCAGATTTAATCACAGAATCCGGAACACAAATAACTGACCATTGCCTACTAAATTCAAAGGTCCCTGAGTGCCCGATGATAGGAGGGTGTATCGAAAGGTCCCTGAGTGCCCGACGATAGTAGAGCGTATCGAAGGACTGGTCTCCAACTCCTTCACGAAGGTCCCTGAGTGCCCGACGATAGCAGGGTGTATCGCAGATCCCTGAGTAAGTGCTCTTTTCAAATTTATTTATATATGGTTCCAAGGTCGGGTTCACTGTTAAGCTTGCAAGCATGTATGGTTCGCGCCCTATTAGTGTATGGTCTCCCTACCTCTAATGCTACTCGAGTGCTACTTTCATGCTACTCTTTCCCTACTAAACCCCTAGTATCATACTAGTATGTTAAAATGGAAATTAGTAATTAGTAATTAGTAATGAATAATTCATATTAAGTATATGTTGAGGTCAAGGTGCTCAGTATGTTGAAAAGGTTTAAATGTTTAACTGTTTAAATGTTTAATTGAAGATTCGATACTTCGACTTCGCTCAGTATGACAGACCAGTAATTAGCATTAAGTTTTTCCTAATTCCTAATTCCTAAAGCCTAAAGCCTAAAGCCTAGAGCCTAGAGCTTAGAGCCTATGGCAATAGTCGTCGATTCGGTACTTCTCCTACGCTCAGTATGACAGACCAGTAATTAGCATTAAGTTTTTCCTAATTCCTAATTCCTAATTCCTAATGCCTAATGCCTAAAGCCTAGAGCCTAAAGCCTAAAGCCTAAAGCCTAAAGCCTAAAGCCTAGAGCCTAAAGCCTAAAGCCTAGAGCTTAAAGCCTAATACCTACAACTGAACTTTCAAACTTAAACATAGAACCCACTAGCAGATTTGTTTACTGAGCTGCACAAAAATTAAGTATATTTGTAGGATGTAATAAACAATTATGGACGTATTATTTGAGAAATTCCAGCAAAAATTGCAGCATACGCCTGTTCAATTTGTTCGTTCTACGATGCAGGAAATTAACTGGGATGCTCGTCTTATTGGCATAAAAGGGGCAAGAGGGATAGGTAAAACCACTTTGATATTGCAATATATTAAGTTACATCTATCTGAATTCCTGGACCAAACCTTATATGTTAGCATGGATACTATATGGTTTAACACGCATTCTTTAATTGAATTAGTAGCAGATTTTGAAAAAAAAGGCGGAAAATACCTCTTTTTAGATGAGGTGCATAAATACGACGGTTGGGCACAAGAACTAAAAAACAGTTATGACGATTATCCCAATTTAAACATAGTATTCACCGGTTCTTCATTACTGGAAATTTTGAATGCACGTGCCGATTTAAGTAGAAGAGCAATTGTATATAACATGCAAGGGTTTTCTTTTAGAGAATACCTATCACTAGAAACAGGTATTACATTTGAAAGACTCACTTTAAATCAAATTACAATCAATCATTTAGAGGAAGCTACAACAATTATTCAAAATGTAAAACCCCTACAATATTTTGATTCCTACCTAAAGCAAGGTTATTATCCGTTTTATAAAGAACAGCCCGACTTGTATGAAATGCGTTTGGGCGAAGTTGTTAATATGATTTTAGAAATAGAGTTACCCCTTTTGCGCGGTGTTGAAATGGCTTATATCAATAAAGTAAAGCAATTGCTGGTTAGTATTGCTGAATCTGTACCTTTTGTTCCAAATGTTAGTAAGCTAAGCGAAAAAATCCAAATAAATAGAGCAACACTGCTTTCCTATTTATACTATTTGGATGAAATAGGGCTAACACGAAACTTGTATAAAGAAGCACAGGGAATTACGCGTTTGCAAAAGCCTTCGAAAATATACTTGGAAAATACAAATTTAATTTTTCTGCTTGCACGCGAAAATGCAAATGTGGGCAACCTCAGAGAAACTTTTTTTTCAAATCAGGTAGGTTTTCAACACCAACTGAACTTTACAGCACAGGGTGATTTTTTAGTAAGCAAAAAATATAATTTTGAAATAGGAGGAAAGCACAAGACAAATAAACAATTAAAAGGAACCACCGAAGGTTACATAGTTGCGGACGCAATAGAATATGGATACCAAAATAGAATACCGCTGTGGCTTTTTGGGTTTCTTTATTGAAGTTGGATTGGTGAATTGGTAATTAGTAATTAATAATTAATATTGAGTATACGTTGAGGTCAAGGTGCTCAGTATGCTGGAAATGTTTAAATGTTTAATAGTTTAATTGTTTAATTGGGGGTTCGATAATTCTTCTACGCTCAGTATTACAGACTAGTAATTAGAATTGAATTATGCCTAATGCCTACAGCTTAAAGCTTATGGCAATAGTCGTTGATTCGGTACTTCTTCTGCGCTCAGTATGACAGATCAGTAATTAGAATTAATTTTTCCTAATTCCTAATTCCTAATTCCTAATTCCTAATTCCTAATTCTAATTCCTAATTCCTAAAGCCTAAAGCCTAAAGCCTAATTCCTAAAGCCTAATTCCTAAAGCTTACAGCCTATGGCAATAGTCGTTGATTCGGTATTTCTTCTACGCTCAGTATTACAGACTAGTAATTAGAATTGAATTATGCCTAATGCCTACAGCTTAAAGCTTATGGCAATAGTCGTTGATTCGGTACTTCTTCTGCGCTCAGTATGACAGATCAGTAATTAGAATTAATTTTTCCTAATTCCTAATTCCTAATTCCTAATTCCTAATTCCTAAAGCCTAAAGCCTAAAGCCTAAAGCCTAGAGCTTACAGCCTATGGCAATAGTCGTTGATTCGGTATTTCTTCTACGCTCAGTATTACAAACTAGTAATTAGAATTGAATTATGCCTAATGCTTACAGCTTAAAGCTTATGGCAATAGTCGTTGATTCGGTACTTCTTCTGCGCTCAGTATGACAGATCAGAAATTAGAATTAATTTTTCCTAATTCCTAATTCCTAATTCCTAATTCTAATTCTAATTCCTAATTCCTAATTCTAATTCCTAAAGCCTAAAGCCTAAAGCCTAAAGCTTACAGCCTATGGCAGTAGTCGTTGATTCGGTACTTCTTCTCCGCTCAGTATTACAGACTAGTAATTAGAATTGAATTATGCCTAATGCTTGCAGCTTAAAGCTTATGGCAATAGTCGTTGATTCGGTACTTCGACTGCCCTTCGTTTGCGCTCAGGACGGGCTGCTGAGTATTATAGATTGGTGAATTGATAATTAGTAATTAATGATGAATAATGTATAATTAATTATAACATTGAACATTGAGCATTGCACATTTAACTTGCAACCTACCATTTACCGCCCATTTAGTCAATTGATTCCCTAAAAGTTATGCTTTTTTTGGATTTGATTCCGAAAAAGTTGATTTGGCACCTCGTTCCATCGTCAAGCTCAGAACAGGGAGGCTAGTAATTAATAGTTAATAATGAATATTGCCTAATGCTTACAGCTTAAAGCCTAAAGCATAAAACTTTGAACTTTGAACTTTGAATTTTGCGTTTGTAGATTTACCCCTTCCGTCAGCTGGATTGTGTATTTGGCTTTCGGATCATATTTTTCCCCAGCTGCCACCTTCCCCTGTAAGAAAGCTCTGAGTTTTGATCAAAAATTGGTCTAAGGGGAAGGAGCTTTTGGTGGGTCTTTCCATTTTTAGGTTTAAAAATAATTAATCGCATAATCGCAAGTTCTTGACACTGTATTATCCACATCTTAATCTGAATAGAAATTAGAATTTTGGAATAGGAATTAGTAATTAATTGAACACTCCCTAAGGGAGTGTTCAATTAAGTGTGTCATCGGTTAAAAATCTGTTGTCAAAATAATCTACTAGGTCTCTTCGCACCGATGCCCATGCAAACATACTACCATTCCATCTTGTCTGCGCATTTATGGTTGCCA
>NZ_VORU01000029.1 GCF_007997135.1 Aequorivita lipolytica
GAATGAGTAATTAGTAATTAGTAATTTTTAAAGCATAAAGCTTAAAGCCTACAGCCTAAAGCCAACCAAATCCAGCTGAAGGAAAGGATTCAAACGTAAACTTAATATTCGGTTTAGATTTGAATTTTGATTTCGATTTCGATTTCATAAAAACCTTAACGAAACAAGAGCAAAGAGCCAAGAGCCAAGAGCAAAGAGCCAAGAGCAAAGAGCCAAGAGCCAAGAACCAAGAACCAAGAACCAAGAACCAAGAGCAAAGAGCCAAGAACCAAGAACCAAGAGCCAAGAGCCAAGAGCCAAGAGCCAAGACTAAAGAATGAGTAATTAGTAATTAGTAATTTTTAAAGCATAAAGCTTAAAGCCTACAGCCTAAAGCCAACCCAATCCAGCTGACGAAAGGGATTCAAGCGTAAACTTAATATTCGATTTCGATTTCTATTTCGATTTCATTAGGAACTATTGCCAAATACGAACCAAGAACCAAGATTAGAGAATGAGCAATGAATAATTTTTAATACCTAATGCCTATTGCTTACAGCCTAAAACCTAAAACCCACCAACACATGTACCCATAAATAATAATTAATTTTCAACATATCGTATACAATCTAATTTTTCGTATTTTTGTCTTGTGCAAAAGCTATCTTACATAAAATTATCTGATAATCAAATAGATAAAGTTGGAAATTCAATAATTTATCTTTCTGAGAAAATTGGTGATTTATCCAAAACTAAAGCTTTAAAGCTAATATATATTTTAGATGAATTATCAATTAAGAAGAGTGGTATTCCATTTTTTAACCTAAAGTATAAGCTATGGAAATTCGGTCCTGTTTCCGAAGAGATTTTTATAGACTTATCTTCCGAAACCACATTACTTAAAAAGTACATAGAAAGAACTTCGGAAGACGGGGTTATAATAATTAAACCTATTGTTGCTTTCAATGATGATGAATTTTCAGATAACGATATAGATCTATTAGATTTTGTTATTGAAAAATTTGGTAATAAGTCTGCAAAAGAACTGGTATTCTACACCCATCGTCAAAATTCACCTTGGCACAACACAGCTTTAGAAAATTCCGTTCTGGAATTATTGGAAAACGAAGAGATTAATAACACCGAGTTATTAATTGATATGAGTTCCTTAATAAACCACGACGAAAGAAAAAAGATGATTTACAGAGACTTCATAGAAGCGAATTAAAATGTTTGAAGAAGGAGCCATAATCTACTTTGACCCTTTTTATTTCAAGAATGGAAATACCGCAAAACCAAAATACTTTATCGTATTAAAAAATCAAGCTAATAAAAATATTTTAGCTTCATTGCCCACAAGAACAGATTCTATCCCGAAAATGGAAGAGATTGAAAATGGCTGTATTGAACTTCCTTCAATAAACTTAAATTGTTTTGTAATTTCAAACAACATACAAGTAACAGAATGTGGCAAGTCTTTTGATTTTAAAACACACATTTATGGACATCAAATAGATGACTATGATATTGAATTTTTAAAAGAGATTTATCCCCTTGAAAACACTGACTATGAAATATGGGGAAAAATGAAAAATGAACTCTTCCTTTCATTAATAGCATGTTTGAGAAATTCTAAGTCGGTAAAAAGAAAATACCTAAAAATATTACGGAATTAGATAGTAAATCCAACATCGTTCAATCATCAATCAAATTTAAAACAGCCCAAAGCCAACAGCCTAATGCCTATTGCTAAATGCCAACAGCATAAAGCCAACCAAATCCAGCTGACGGAAGGGATTCAACGTAAACGTAATATTAGTTTCCAATTTCAATTTCGATTTCGATTTCGATTTCGATTTCGATTTCGATTTCATTAGAACCTTAGCGAAACAAGAGCCAAGAACCAAGAGCCAAGAGCCAAGAGCCAAGAACCAAGAACCAAGAGCCAAGAGCCAAGAACCAAGAACCAAGAGCCAAGAACCAAGAGCCAAGAACCAAGAACCAAGAGCTAAGAGCCAAGAGCCAAGAGCCAAGAACCAAGAACCAAGAACCAAGAGCCAAGAACCAAGAGCCAAGAACCAAGAGCCAAGAACCAAGAGCCAAGAGCCAAGACTAAAGAATGAGTAATGAGTAATGAGTAATTTTTAAAGCATAAAGCTTAAAGCCTACAGCATAAAGCCAACCAAATCCAGCTGACGAAAGGGATTCAAGCGTAAACTTAATATTCGGTTTAGATTTGAATTTCGATTTCGATTTCGATTTCATAAAAACCTTAACGAAACAAGAGCCAAGAACCAAGAACCAAGAACCAAGAACCAAGAACCAAGAACCAAGAACCAAGAACCAAGAACCAAGAGCCAAGAGCCAAGAGCCAAGAGCCAAGAGCCAAGAGCCAAGAGCCAAGAGCCAAGAGCCAAGAACCAAGAGCCAAGAGCAAAGAGCCAAGAGCCAAGAACCAAGAGCCAAGAGCAAAGAGCCAAGAGCCAAGAACCAAGAGCCAAGACTAAAGAATGAGTAATGAGTAATGAATAATTTTTAATACCTAATGCCTATTTCCAAATGCCTACAGCTTAAAGCTTCAAGGGTTACAAACACTACAAGCAGTATATCCTGCACTTTTAGCATCTGACTTGCTAATTTCAATTTTGCTCTTTTTAAGGTAATGGCAGGTGCCTTTATGATATTTGGTGCCAGTTTTTGTAATATAGACTACTTGCTGGACGGGATGAATATGGGAAACCGGCGTGACAACCGTGGTGGCGGAAAAACTTGGGGAAAGAGAGAAGGATAAAAATAGGAGAAGGAAGAGGAGTTTTTTTATCATATTAAATAATTTAACTGAGAATTTAAAGGGGACTATCTCATAAAGTGTGTAAGTTAAAAATTAGCGGGGGCATGCCCCCGCTAATTTTTTGTTTAATTTTAAATATTTACACCTTATGAAGAAAGATGATTTAATTTCAGATGATTTTCTGAAGC
>NZ_VORU01000003.1 GCF_007997135.1 Aequorivita lipolytica
CGATGTAAGAATCGCTTTGCTTAATTTGATCTACTGACTAATCACCTAATTAAACAATCAGCTTCAGAATAAAATCAAAAAGACCAAAAAATAAAAGGTCGCCTAAATAGTTTTTAGACGACCTCTTTTTTTACATCTATAATTTAGGTTTTATCGAACCACAATTTTACTTGTTTGGGCTCCTCCTTTTTCATTTTTGAATTGAACAATATAAGTTTGCGCATTTAAATCTGAAACATTTATTACCTGACGGCCTATAGCAAGTTGCGTTTGTTTTACAACTCTTCCTTGTATGTCATACATAATCATACTAACCGGTTCGTTTACGTTCAAAACCAATTCACTATTAACCATTGTGGCCTGAATGGTTAAATCTACTTTAGAATTGCTGTTAACGCCCAATGTTGGATTGTATCTATAGGTGAAGGTTAGAGGCGTGCCTATTTCAATAGTACCAGCGGCATCAGAATATTGACGAAAAGCAAAAACAAATTCAACATTGTCAACTCCATTTCCTGGATCATCACTGAAAAAGTGATTTCCTAGCGCTGTGGTTTCGCCAATACCAATGGTAAGAGCTCCTTCATTTGATGGAGGAACTGTATCACCGGCAAGAAGATTATTATAACAAAGGCCATAGCACAGTTGCTCGAACTCTCCATTTGTAGAATTGGATTCTGCTAGATATTCTATTCTTGTATAAATTTCCTGAGATCCGTTATCGTTTGTTACGTAAAACTCATAAGAAGCATCTGGATACACAAAAGTTCCAAATTCCATAACGTCGCCTTCATTCAGGACGGTGCCTGATCTATCTGTAACCGTATATTGGGCATTTGTTAAGGCAACTGAACCCATTACACTCAAAAGAAGTAATTTAAATTTCATTGTTTTTAGTTTTAGGATTAATGTGAAAATTGTTACTGAGTGTAACAAAAGTAAACATAATAATTAAAAATCTTTATCTCCAGAGTCTTTCCATTTCAGATATTTAACATTTTCAAACCTAGTATAATTAAGAAAAAATTGTTAAACTTGAAAATAATTAATGGTAAAACGAATAAATTCTTAATATAAGCTCTCAAAAAATGAAATATTGGAAGCTTATTCGAAATTTTAACATTGAAATGTCAAAGTTTTGCTTTTCAGGCTTCTAATAATAAATTATAAAAAAGTACATTTGTAGCTTTACTTAATTTTCACAACATAAAAAACTAAAAAATCATGTTTAAAAAACTACTTCTAAGCTTAGTTTTTGCATTGTTTGCCTTTGTTACTTATGGACAAACAATCGTATCAACTTCCCCCGAAAACAAAAATGTCGTCCTTGAAGAATTTACGGGAATCAAATGTGTTTATTGTCCATCCGGACACGCAATTGCAAAAACTATTCAGGATGCTAATCCGGATCGTGTGTCAGTTATAAATATTCACGTGGGCGGCTTTGCCGTTCCAAGTCCTGGCCAACCAGATTTTAGAACTCCGTATGGCGAAGCAATTAAAAACCAATCATATTCAGGTTCAGGTTTTGGCTATCCTTCAGGAACTGTTAACAGACACGTTTTCCCAGGTCGCTCTATGGCTAGTGGAGGAGGAACTGCAATGGGAAGAAATTTCTGGAGCATATCATCAACCGAAACCTTAGCAGTTGGCTCACCTGTAAATGTTGGTGTTGAAGCTGTAATTGATGTGCAGACAAATGTGCTTACAGTTCACGTGGAAGGATATTATACAAGCAATAGCCCGCAAAGTACTAATTTATTGAATGTTGCTTTATTACAAAACAATACTAAAGGACCACAAACTGGTGGTGGACAAGGAAACAATTACAACCACATGCACAGACTTGTAGAGATGATTACTGGGCAGTGGGGAGAAGTTATTAATACCACTACCGCGGGTACGTTTGTTGATCGTACTTTTACTTACACTATTCCTGCAGATTACAATGGTGTACCAACCGAACTTGCAGATATGGAAGTGGTAGCATTTATCAGCAATACACAACAGGAAATACCTAGCGGAAGTCGCGCATATCCTACCTATAGTGGCATAGCAAATGCTAATGATGCAAACGTAAGATACCTTGTTGAGTTGCCTAATACTTGCAGCAATACAATCGCGCCGGAGGTGAATATCCAAAATACGGGTCAAAATACCATAACTACTTTAGAAATAGAATACGTTATTAATGGAGACGTAAATAATTATACATGGACTGGAAGTCTTGAATCACTTCGCAATGAGACCATTGAACTTCCTGAAGTTGCTTTTAACTTACAGGGAAGTAATTTGGTGGAAGTAAGCGTTCCTAATGATGACGATAACGGAAACAATGAAGTTTCACAATCCTTTGATGAAGCAGCTGGAGGTTCAGGTACCGTAAATATGGTCCTAATTACAGATGGATATGGGTCTGAATGCAGATGGTATTTAAGAGATGGAGCAGGAACAAACCTATATAATGGCGGACCTTACGGAAACAACCAAACAATAAACGTAACATTTACGCTGGATGCTGGTTGTTATTCATTTGAAATTCGTGATACATTCGGTGACGATGGTGCTTCCGTAACTTTGACAGATCATCTTGGAAACCAAATATATTTTACTGACGGTACTTATGGTTCCGGTGAAACTACACAGTTTTCAAGTAACGGTATATTGGGTGTTAATGATAACCAACTTAGCGACATCAGTTTATACCCAAACCCTGCAAGTACAGTGCTAAACCTTAAAAACGCTGAAAATGCAAACATTCAAGTATTTGACATATTAGGAAAACTGATTCTTTCACAAGAAAATATTTCTATGGACGAGCAAGTGAGCGTATCCAATCTTGAAAACGGTACTTACTTTATGAAGATTTCAAAGGACAATGCGGTAACCACCAAAAGGTTCTTGATTGCCAACTAAATCAATTTTTATTAAACATTCTATAAAACCCCGATTCGTTCGGGGTTTTTTATTACTTTAAACTGAAAATATAGAACAGTGAAATATATTATTAAAGACGAAAAAATTGTGTTTAAGGACCATTACAAAATGGTTAAGGCCACGATAACCTATGATACATTCAGCGGAAATCAAATCAACACAGAAAGATTGGCTTTTGAAAGAGGTGATTCCGTCGCAATACTTGTTTTGGAAAAAGAGACCCAAAGTATTTTGCTAACAAATCAATTTCGGTACCCATCTTGTAAAAATGGCGAAGGCTGGTTGCTGGAAATACCAGCAGGTTCTTTAGAGGAAAACGAAAACCCCGAAGACTGTATAAAACGGGAAGTCATGGAGGAACTGGGCTATAAGTTAAAAACTGCAGAATTATTAACCACATTTTATACCTCCCCTGGAGCTTCAACAGAACGCATCTTTTTATACTATTCCGAAATTTCAATCAAAGACAAAATTGCAAAAGGCGGCGGAAATACCGAAGAAAACGAAGATATCCAATTGATAAAAATTCCTGTTTCAGAAATAATCTCAATTATTTACGAAATGAAGGATGCCAAAACTATTCTCGCATTGCAGTGGTATTTGATACACAAAATTTCTACTTAAAATTTCAGGCTTTGAAGCTTTAACCTCTATATTTCAAAGGCAAATGCACTACGCTTTTAGTTTCAAAAAAATCTTCTTCAAAATAATCGGCTAAAGGAAAGACAGTGGCTTTGGGATAAAATTTTAATTCTTCAGCCAAATCACCACCCTTCAAGTAGAGTATTCCATTTTTACGCTCGTGCAAGCTTTTTTTGGCAATTTTGCCATTCACCCAATGTACAAAGGTTTCCATTTGAGCCACAGCACGGCTTACGATGAAATCATATTTTCCTGAAACTGTTTCCACACGAGCGTTTGTGGCTTTCACATTTTGCAGCTGCAGCCCAGAAACTACCTCATCAACAACCATTATCTTTTTCCCAATACTATCAACTAAATGAAACTGTACCTCCGGAAACAGTATAGCAAGTGGGATACCGGGAAAACCGCCACCAGTACCCACATCCAGTATTTTTGAACCGGCAAGAAAAGGTTGGATTTTAGCGATTCCAAGCGAGTGAATTACGTGCCTTAGATAAAGTTCGTCAATATCCTTCCGCGAAACCACATTTATCTTTAAATTCCAATTCTCGTAAAGCTCTTGAAGCTGAACAAATTGGGCTTTCTGAAGATCTGTTAAATCCGGAAAATATTTTAATATGAGTTCCATAAGTCAATTTAAGGGGCAAAAGTATGTCATCTTTGGGAAAATTATGATTTTCAACAACTAGATTTCCACAAAAGATAATTATTTTTGTAACTTATACAGTAAAACACTCAGTAAAAAATTCACTTTGACATCTACAAATCTAAATTTCTCGAGAGTTGATAGCGCAAAATTTTTCAGAACACTGAATAAGCGCGTTAACGATTATTTTAAGGATAACAATATTGCGCGAACGGGCAATTGGAAACTACACTTGAAAACCGTAATTATGTTTTCAATCTACCTCACCCCCTATTTTCTAATGCTTACACTAGATTTTCCAGGCTGGGCCCAATTACTCTTCACCATTGTTATGGGTGTGGGGATGGCTGGCGTAGGGATGAACGTGATGCACGATGCAAACCACGGGGCTTATTCCTCTAAAAAATGGGTGAACAAAATAATGGGCAGCAGTATGTATATACTTGCAGGAAATGTTTACAATTGGCAAGTGCAGCACAATGTGTTGCACCATACTTATACTAATATCCACGGTCATGATGAAGATTTGGAAGCTGGAAGAATACTTCGTTTTTCAAAACATTCAAAATGGAACAAAATGCATAAATTCCAACATTGGTACAGTATTTTCTTTTATGGTTTACTAACCTTCAACTGGGTGCTGACCACAGATTTTTTTCAAACTAAAAGATATTTGGCCCGCAAGCTATCTTACGGAAAACTGCCAAAACCAATTACACAATGGAGTATTTTGGTTGTTACCAAATTAATCTACATTTCTCTATGGATTGTTATCCCAATCCTGTTTTTCAACATTGTTTGGTGGAAAATTTTAATAGGATTCTTTATAATGCATTACGTTGCAGGATTGATTTTGAGCATAGTTTTCCAACTTGCACATGTGGTAGAAGATACAGATATACTACTGCCGGATGAAAGTGGCACTATGAAAAATACTTGGGCAATCCATCAGTTGTTCACCACGATGAATTTTTCAACGAACAATAAAATTGTGAATTGGTATACCGGAGGCCTAAACCATCAAGTGGAGCACCACATTTTTCCGAATATTAGCCATATTCACTACAAGAATATTTCAAAAATTGTAAAGAGCACCACCAAAGAATATAACCTGCCTTACAAAGAATATAAAACCACCCGCAAGGCGATTATTGCCCATTTCAGACACTTAAAAGAAATGGGGCTCAAGCCTGCCGTACCCGCACAATAATTATGGATAACAGACTTTCAAAACGAGTGAACGAGATGGCCACCTCGGCCACACTGGCAATGGCTGCCAAAACAAGGGAATTAAAAGAGCAAGGCATAGATATTATTGGCCTAAGCTTGGGTGAACCTGATTTTCCAATACCAGAGTTTATAAAGGATGCCGCCATTCAAGCCATTCAGGATAATTATCATTCCTATACGCCAGTGGATGGTTATGGCGATTTGAAAAACGCAATTATAACCAAATTTAAACGAGACAATAACCTCGAGTACAAGCCTTCGCAAATTGTTGTTTCTACAGGAGCCAAACAATCTTTGGCCAATCTAACAATGGTTCTATTAAATGAAGGCGACGAGGTCTTGCTACCAGCTCCATATTGGGTAAGCTATGCAGACCAATGCAAAGTTGCTGGAGGAATTCCTAAAGAAATTCCAAGTTCAATAGAAACTGATTTTAAAATAACTGCTGAAGCCTTGGAAGCTGCTATCACTCCAAAAACAAAACTTATTATTTACAGTTCTCCCTGCAACCCGAGCGGTTCTGTTTACAGTAAAAAGGAGCTTCGAAAATTAGCCGATGTTTTGGTGAAATATCCGGAGATCATCGTTATAAGTGATGAAATTTACGAACATATCAATTTTACCGGAAGTCATTTCTCAATGGCCGAATTTGAAGATATGTACGATCGTACTGTTGTAGTGAACGGTGTTTCCAAAGCTTTCTCTATGACGGGCTGGCGCATTGGCTACATTGGCGGTCCAGAGTGGATTGCCAAGGCTTGCAACAAAATGCAAGGCCAAGTAACTAGCGGTGCAAACTGTATTGCACAAAGAGCCACCATTACCGCTTTGGAGAATCCACCAAGCAAGATAAAATTTATGGTTGATGCCTTTAAGGAAAGAAGGAAGCTGATATTGAGCTTGCTTTCGGAAATTGAAGGTTTTAAAACCAACAAACCAGAAGGTGCGTTTTATGTGTTTCCAGATATTTCCTATTTCTTCGGAAAAACGCTGCGCGGAAAAAATATAAATACGGCTTCAGATTTTTCATTATATCTTTTGGAAGAAGCCAAAGTTGCCACCGTTACTGGTGAAGCCTTTGGCGATCCAAATTGTATCCGGCTTTCTTATGCTGCTTCGGAAACAGAAATAAAAGAAGCAATGCGAAGGATTAAGGAAGCCTTGAACTAGACAAAGCTTTTTAGAATAACTAAAACGGGATTGATTATAATACATCAATCCCGTTTTCATTTTAGAAATTATCTGTAATTTAGACGCTTATAATTTTTTAACTCAAACAACAAACTTTTAAAATGAAAACTAAAATTACTTTACTAATCTTTTTCTTTGCACTATGCCTTGGAGTACAAGCACAGGAAAAAACAAAAGCAACTTATATTGGTACGGTGGGCTCAATGGTTCACGTTCCTTCAATAGCCTCACAGACCAATTTAGCTCCAGCAAGGGTTAAGGAACAAGTTATGCAAGACGGAAGAGCTTCAAAAAACTTAATTATCCCTGGAAAAGATCCGCAGATTGAAGATGATTATTTCAAAAGAAACCCAAACAAAATGGAGCAAGTTCTTAGCGGAAGAGCTCCCTCTTTAGTTTTTGATGCGGCTCAGTCAAGCTCACAACCTACAGATCCTTCCATTGGTGTAGGGCCTAACCATGCTGTAGTAGTATTCAACACCGGATTTAGAATCTTTGATAAAAGTGGAAACCCACTAACCGGTCAAGTTAGTCCAAACCCAACAATTTTTCCAAATGGAGGCTGTTGCGATCTTACCATTTCTTACGACAATGCTGCTGATAGATTTGTAATGACCTTTCTTGGAAACGGTGCACAAATAGCAATTTCTGACGGTCCAGACCCAGTAAACGACGGTTGGTATGTTTATACTATTCCTCAAATTAACGATTACCAAAAGCTTTCAGTTTGGAGTGACGGCTATTACATGACAGAGAATACTGGTAGTACCAATAAAATTTACGCCATGGAAAGAACCAAGATGCTGGCTGGTGATCCAACAGCACAAATAATTGGCTTTCCACTTCCTGGAATTGTAACCAGTGGTTTTTATAGCCCACAAGCTTTAAACGTAACCAATAACAATCTTCCTGCTTCGGGAGACTTGCCTATTATTTATTTACAGGATGATGCTTGGTCCGGAGTTTCTCAGGATCACTTTAAATTGTGGACCGTAGATGTGAACTGGGTGACTCCAGGAAGTTCTACCATTTCAGCACCTACTGAATTTATAACCACTCCTTTCATTTCAGTATTTGACGGTGGAAGTTTCTCGAATTTATCGCAACCAGGCGGTGGCGCTGATATTGATGCGCTCCAAGCTACTATTATGAACCAGGCTCAGTTCAGGAAATTTAGCGGGCACAATTCGGCCGTATTCAATTTTGTGGTTGACACCGATGCATCTGGAGGTGAACGTGCAGGAGTACGTTGGTTCGAACTTCGTCAATCTGCAGATGGACAGCCTTGGTCTATTTATCAAGAAGGTACTTATACTTCTCCTGACGGAAAACATGCTTGGCATGCAAGTATGATGATGGATGTACAAGGAAATATTGGAATGGGTTATACCTCAATGGCAGGGCCAACAACTCCAGACCCAACCACTAAAAGAGTTAGTTCATATTATACCGGACGATACGCAAGCGATCCTTTAAACACTATGACAATTGCCGAGGAGTTAATAGCTCCCGGAAACCAGAATATTCCGGGTTTACGTTATGGCGATTACAGTAAAATTGATTTAGATCCTGCTAACGATAAACAATTCTGGTTCATAAACGAATATATGAACAACGGAAGAAAAGATGTTGTGGGTGTATTTCAAATTGCCCCAAACTTCAACAATGATGTTGGCGTTGTAAGCATTGACGCTCCGGTAACAGGTACACTTTCCAATAGTGAAGCTGTAACGGTTACTATTTTCAATTATGGACAGAACAGCGCTTCAAATATTCCAGTAACCTTTCAAGTGGATGGCGGAGCTGTTATTTCAGAAACATTTACGGGCACTATCGCCTCTGCTGCAACAGCTCAGTATACATTTACTGCTACTGCAAACTTGGGCACTGTGGGGCAAACATATACTATTGTTTCAGAAACTAATCTGGCAGGTGATGAAGATACTTCAAACGATGCCCGGACTAAAACAGTAACTTATTTGGAGCCAAACGACATTGGTGTTAGTGCAATAACTTCACCCGTTTCTGGAATCGACTTAAACGGTACTGAAAATATTACAGTTACAGTCACAAATTTTGGTGGTGAACCACAATCAAATTTTGATGTTTCCTATGATTTGGATGGCACAGTGGTAACAGAAATATTTGTTGGTCCTTTGGTAGCAAACTCTACAGCATCCTACACCTTTACACAGACTGGAGATTTTTCTGCAATTGGAAGTTATACCTTGACCGCCACCACTTCCTTGCCTGGTGATAGTGATACGTCTAATGATTCCACTACTGTAATAATAGCACATCAAAACTGCCAACCTGTTGGAGATTGTTCTTTCGGTGATGGTTTGCAACTTTTCAGTGTTACAGATATAAACAATCCATCAGCTTGCGAGGGTTACGGAGACTTTACCAACCTTGTTGCTGGAATGGAGCCAGACTCTACTAACGACTTGACAATAACCACAGGTTATGGAGATCAGTATATTCGTGTTTGGATTGATTTTAATGATGACTTTGTTTTCACAAATGATGAAACCGTTGTAAACAATGTAGTGATTGCTGCCGGTCAAGGCGGTGGAACGTACACTATAACAACAGATTTAGTTGTTCCCGCGGGAGCAGCCATAGGTCAACATTTAATGCGTGCCAAAACAAACTGGCAAGGTCCGGTGCCCGATGATGCCTGTGAGGAAACTACCTTTGGTGAAACAGAAGATTATTCTGCACAGATTGGAACCGCTGGCATTACTGATTCTATTTTTGACGAAAACGGCCTAACAGTTCTAACTTTAGAAAACAACAACTTTGATGTTAGTTTAAAAACAATTAATTATTCTGCATCAATGAATCTGTCTGTTTACAATACGCTTGGCCAAAGATTATTGTTCAGAAAATTGGAGAATAATGGAAACGGATACAACTACAAGTTAGATATGAGCTACGTGGCCAAAGGAGTCTATTTGGTTCGTGTTGGCAATAAGGACAACGGAAGAGTTAAACGGATCATCGTAAAATAATTTCAAATAAATATTAATTTAGAATACCCAAAGTACAAATTGTACTTTGGGTATTTTCATGAAATCTATTCCCGTATTTTTACAAAAACTCATAGAATGGCCAAAATTTTATTATTGGGAAGCGGAGAACTAGGCAAGGAATTTACCATTGCCGCAAAACGAATCGGTCAAACGGTAATAGCCGTGGACAGCTATCCCAACGCACCCGCAGCACAAATGGCTGATTTTTCTGAAGTAATAAATATGCTCGACGGAAATGCTTTGGACGCACTCGTTGAAAAATACAAACCAGACTATATTGTTCCCGAAATTGAAGCCATCCGTACCGAACGTTTTTACGAATACGAAAAGCAAGGTTACACCGTAATTCCGTCTGCGAGAGCGGCAAATTTCACAATGAACCGAAAAGCGATTCGCGATCTTGCTTCAAAAGAGTTAGGATTAAAAACAGCCGCATATCGCTACGCAACCTCTGCCGAAAGTCTGAAGACAGCAGTTTCAGAAATAGGAATGCCCTGCGTAGTAAAACCACTTATGTCTTCCAGCGGAAAAGGCCAAAGCACCATAAAAACAAAAGCAGATATTGAAAAAGCCTGGAAATATTCACAAGACGGATCCCGTGGTGACGTAGCTGAAGTAATAGTTGAAACCTTCGTAAATTTCAATTATGAAATAACACTGCTCACCGTTACCCAGCTCAACGGAAAAACTCTTTTTTGCCCGCCTATCGGACACCATCAGGAACGCGGCGATTATATGGAAAGCTGGCAACCCGCACCTATGAAAACAGATGTTTTAAAAGAAGCACAACAAATGGCCGAAAAAGTTACCACCGCCCTAACTGGCTGCGGAATTTGGGGTGTTGAATTTTTTGTAGCTGACGATAGCGTTTATTTTTCTGAACTTTCACCGAGGCCGCATGATACAGGAATGGCTACGCTTGCAAAAACCCAAAATTTCAATGAATTTGAATTGCACCTCCGCGCAATCTTGGGACTACCAATTGCTGAAATAACGCAGGAGCGCATTGGCGCTAGCGCAGTTATTCTGGCTTCGGAAAATTCCGGAAATCCAACTTTTGAAGGTTTGGAGAAAGTAGCAGCTTCACCAAAAACAGACTTCAGGATTTTTGGCAAACCCACTTCCCGTCCCTACCGAAGAATGGGCGTTGTATTAACGTATGACACATTGGATGGCAACATTTTAGAAGTAACCGAAAAAGCTAAAAAATTGGCTTCCCAAGTGAAAGTGATATCAGGCTAAAGCGAAAATTTTGATAATGTCACCCTGAGCGCAGTCGAAGGGTTGGAACTTAAAATCATCTATTCCTCCAGAAAAAAGGAGTAAGTAGAATAAGTACCGTAAACAATTCCAATCTTCCAATAAGCATCAAGAAACTGGACCACCATTTTGCGGCATCAGGCAGATATGCGTAATTATCCACAGGACCAAGGTCACCAAGCGCAGGCCCCACATTCCCCAAGGTTGAAGCGGCTGCTCCGAGCGCGGTTTTAAAATCCAACCCCAACCAAGAAAAAACCAGCGTCCCAATAATAAAAGAAAGCATATATAGAATAAAGAAACCAAGAATATTGAAAACAATGGGCTGAGGCACTGCTTTCCTATTGTAACGAACAGGTAAAATAGCATGTGGATGTAGCGTTCGCTTAAATTCAAGTATGCCGTTTTTAATCATAATTAGGTGACGCATTATTTTAATTCCACCCGCGGTGGAACCAGCACAACCACCCAAAAACATCATCCCAAAAAAGAAAATTGTCAAAAATGGAGTCCAAAGTGTGTAATCTGCACTCACAAAACCTGTAGTGGTAACAATAGTAAGAACTTGGAAAAGACCATGGCGAACAGCACTCTCAAAGGGGCCCCAAACCATTGGATGCGCTATGCTTGAAAGTGTTGCGTCTGCCTCAAAATAAATTAATAATGCCGCAACTACGGTGAGCCCAATTACAAATATGGTATACATTTTAAATTCTTCGTCTTGAAATACCTTCTGAAATTTGCGTTTGAAAGCGAAATAGCTCAAAACAAAATTGCTTCCCGCCAAAAACATAAATACAATAATGATGTATTGCACCATAGGATTATCATTCCAATAAGCGACACTCGCATTTTTTGTTGAAAATCCGCCTGTGCTCAAGGTTGCCAATGAATGGTTAATCGCGTCAAAGAAACTCATCCCCGCAATTTTCAGTAAAATAGTTTCCGCCACTGTGTAACCTACATAAATAAGCCACAATCTTTTAGCGGTATCCGTAATTCGTGGATGCAGTTTGTCTCCGCCAGGGCCGGGAGCTTCGGCCGCAAAAAGCTGCATGCCGCCAATTCCTAGTAATGGTAAAATTGCAATTGCTAAAACGATGATTCCCATACCGCCAATCCAATGGGTAATACTTCGCCAAAAGAGCACGCCCCGCGGAATACTTTCAATATCAGTTAATATTGAGGCGCCCGTGGTGGTGTAACCACTCATTGTTTCAAAAAAAGCATTGGTAAAACTTGGTATGGCTCCCGTAAAAATATAAGGTAATGTCCCGATAAGTGCCATAAAAATCCAACCAAATGCAACAATAATGTAACCTTCCCGTTTTTGAACTTCTTTTCTGTGGTTTCGCGTCAGCAACATTAGTATTCCCCCCACACCCAACGCAACTGTTCCCGCCAAAATCATTTGCTGAAGTACACCATCTTCGTAATACCAACTTACTATGGAAGACAAAAGCATAAAACCACCATTCACCATGAGCAAAAGACCCATTAAGTGCGAAATGATTTTGTAATTAAGCTTGGAAAGTGAACTCATTATATGAAATGCCGTTTAACATTTTTTTTACCAACCGAAGATGAATGATTGAGGCATTGCATCTTCCGCTTTGTGAAATATTTAATTTAGATGAAAAGTTTTTCCACTTTCCCGATAGATTGCGGAAGGCAGCAAACCACTACCCTATCACCACTTTTAATCTCGAAATCGCCCAAGGCAATTATACCTTCCCCATCTCTAATAACCCCACCAATTATAGCCGAAACAGGAAAATCTAAGTCTTTAATTTTTTTATTGCAAACTTTGGCGTGTGAGGAAACTACAAACTCTAGTAATTCCGCATTCATATTGTTCAGCTTCGTCATTGCTACCACTTCACCTTTACGAACGTAGCGGAAAATATTATTGGCAGCCAAAAGTTTTTTATTGATAAGCGTATCAATACCAATAGAATGCGAAAGTTGAAAATAATCCATATTTTCTACCAAGGCGATTGCTTTTTTAACCCCTTTTGATTTTGCCACTAAGCAAGACATAATATTGGTCTCACTATTTCCAGTAACTGAGATAAAAGCGTCCATATCTTCTATGGATTCTTCAGTTAATAAATCTACATTTCTACCATCGCCGTTAATTACGAGACAGCCGGGAATATCATCTGCTATTTCAAAAGCTTTGTCTTTGCTACTTTCAATTAGCTTTACATTAAAATTACTCTTGCAAAGATCTTTTGCAGTTTTGTAACCAATTTTACTTCCACCGAGAATCATTACGTTTTTAATTTCCTGCCGAACCTTTCCAGTAAGTTTGAAAATTTGTTCCAAACCATTTTTACAGGTGGTGAAGTAAACTTGATCTCCTTCCTTAAACTGCGTATCGCCACGCGGAATAATTGTGTACTGCGTCCCGTAACGTTGTAGAGCAATGGGTACATAGCGCAATTCTGGATTCAGTTTTGCCACTTCTTTTACAGATTTACCCACAAAAGCCGAAGTTCGGGACAAACTAAGTCCAATCATTGTTAAGGCGCCATTTTCAAATTCATAGGTATCGTTGAAGGCACTTTGGCCAAGCAGAAGTTCAATTTCATTTGCAGCTAGAGATTCCGGTGAAATAAGCTCGTCGATCCCAAATTTTTTAAACCCTACTTCATCTTTTCTGTCAATAAATTCAGTATTGGAAATACGTGCGATAGTACGTTTAGCTCCCAATTGTTTGGCCAGTACACAAACGGTTATATTAGTAGTTTCGCTGGAAGTTACCGCAATTACAAGGTCGGTGTCGTTTACACGACTATCCTGAAGTACCGAAATAGAAGTAGCATCGCCACGAACTACGCGAATGTCCAAATGCGTGTCAGCGTTGGCCAGTGAGTCGCGATTTGTATCAATAAGTGTAATGTCTTGCGATTCAAAAGAAAGTAATTTTGCAAGGTGGAACCCAACTTCGCCGGCACCGGCAATGATAATCTTCATTAAGGCTGAATTTAATTCTTAAAAATAAATTTACAGGAATTTTCCGCAAGTAAATCTATCATAATTATTTACGGAGACAAAGATATAGAAATAAAAGGCATTGATTGTTAAATACTCTTTGCTGCATAATTCTTTACCAAAGTTTGAAACTTCAACAAAATTAACAGCACCTCTCAAAAAATATGTAGTTTTGCAAGCGCAATTTTATGGAAAAGAAAATAACACCTTATAAAGATTCTTCGGAAGGAAAAAAGAAGCAGGTTGAACAGATGTTCGATACTATTTCTGAAAATTATGACGGGCTCAACCGTATAATTTCCTTGGGTTCCGATATTAAATGGCGAAAAAACGTCATTAAGATGGTTGCTGAAAAAAATCCAAAAACCATTCTGGACATTGCCACTGGCACGGGCGATCTTGCCATTCAGTTTGCCGAAAAAACTTCCGCAGAAAAAATTGTTGGTTTGGATATTTCTGACGGAATGCTTTCCGTAGCACGCAAAAAGATTTTGGGAAAGGAAATTTCAGAAAAAATTGAATTTGTGCAAGCAGACTCTGAAGCCTTACCGTTTGAAGACAACTCTTTCGACGCCATTACCGTTTCTTTCGGAATCAGAAATTTTGAAAATCTGGAAAAAGGTCTTTCCGAGATTCTTCGCGTACTGAAAAAAGGAGGCATTTTTGTGATTTTGGAAACTTCGGTACCCACAAAATTTCCTTTCAAGCAGGGTTATTATATTTACTCAAAAAATATTCTTCCGCTTATTGGCAAAGTTTTTTCAAAAGACAAAGTAGCGTACAAATATTTAAGCGAAAGCGCCTCGGTATTTCCGCACGGTGAAAAGCTCAACAATATTTTGCGCAAAATTGGGTTTAATGAAGTGAAGAATAAACCACAAACTTTCGGTGTGGCAACCATCTATAATGCTACTAAATAATTTATGAAGAAGCTATTTTTTGTACTGGCCGTTTTATGTATCGCAAACAGCGCGAATGCGCAATGGTTTTTCAATAATGAGCGTATTGCAAATTTGGAAAATTTCGATAAAAAACGTTTTTCTTACGGCTATTTTTTGGGATTCAACAGTTATGATTTTAAAATTGATTATATAGATCAATATGCTGATGACAATACAGATATTCAGGTGGAGCGTTCCACAGGTTTCAATGTTGGGCTCGTTGGCGATATGCGGATCAATGAGTATTTAAACCTGCGTTTGGAACCAGGTTTATATTTTACACAACGGAATCTTACCTTTCCTGGATTTTCAGAACCTAGAGATTTTTTGCGCGAGGTGAAATCTACCTATATTCACGTGCCGTTGTTGCTTAAAGTTTCCACAAAGCGCTTAAACAATATAAAACCATTTATTATTGGCGGTGTTTCCACCTCTCTCAACCTTTCCAGTAATGAGGCAAACCCGGAAGACAATGAGCAGGGAAAATTCCGGATGACAAAGGGCACCAATTATTATGAGCTTGGTTTTGGGATAGATTTCTATCTCTATTTCTTCAAATTTACACCTTCCATTCGTGGGGTTTTTGCGTTGAATGATGAATTGGTTCGCGATGACGACCCTAATAGTCCATGGACCGGAAATATCGACAAGCTTTCCACACGTGGAATTTTTGTAAACTTTACATTTCAGTAGACCTTCTAAATTCGCTTAAAAGAATAGCGGTAGCAGTAGCAACGTTAAGACTTTCTGTTTTTTGAATTTTTCCGAAACGGGGAATCGTAATTTTATGGGTTATTGTTTTGATTATCTCTTCTGAAATACCGTTGGCCTCATTGCCCATTACCATTATGCCCTCTTTGGGAAGTTTTGCAGAGTAGATATTTTCCCCTTCCATAAATCCGCCATAAATAGGCAAAGTAGTCTTTTCGAAATATTCAGAAAGCGACAAATAATGAACTTGCACACGCGCCAAAGAACCCATTGTTGCTTGTACTACCTTTGGGTTAAAACAATCTGCGGTATCTTGAGAACAAATTAATTGCTGCACCCCAAACCAGTCACAAAGGCGAATAATGGTTCCCAGATTTCCGGGATCGCGCACAGCGTCCAAAGCCAGGATCAAACCCAAGTCTTTTAAAGGTTTTGTTTTGGGAATTTCAAAAAGAGCCAATGAAGTGTTTGCTGTTTTCAGGAAACTTATTTTTTTGAGTTCCGTTTCGGTAACCAGAAAATGGTTTACAGCCGTAATTTCTGAAGTATCGGTTGAAAAAAAAGAGTGGAACTTAAAACCTCCGTCCAACAATTCAGATATTACTTTTGGACCTTCGGCTACAAAAAGACCGCTTTGGGTGCGGTACTTTTTTTGTTGCAGACTCGTTATTAATTTTGTTTGACTTTTGCTGACCAAATTATAGTATTTTTGAATTCGAATAAAAATGTACACTTGAAGCGCGATCTCACAAAAATATCACTATTTATAGTATTTATCAGTCTGTTTTTTTCGTGCAATGCTGTAAAGAGAGTTCCGGATGGCGAGTATCTACTTACCGAGAATATTATTTTGGTGGATAGCGTTAAGATTAAGAATGCGGGTGTTTACAGCCAGCTGGCACAAAAGCCAAATACTTCCATTCCGTTAATTGGAATACCGTTGAGTTTGCACATTTATAATTTAGCAGACCCGCAACCAGACTCTACCTATTACCGATGGCTTCACAAAAACCCCAAACGCGAGGAGCGGCTTATTAGTCTTCTTTCCAAAAAGCAAGTTGAGCAAATAGGCAACAGTTATGTGGGTATAAACGAATGGCTTCAAAAATCTGGCGATGCCCCTGCAATTGTGAGTGAGCAAAAAATTGAAAAATCTATGGTAAGGCTAAAACGCTGGTATGCCAGTTATGGATATTTTAATGACGAAGTAGATTATAAAATTGAACCCAGTGACAAAAAGAAGAAACGCGCAAAAGTGACCTACTTGGTTAAAAAACGCCAGCCTTATTTTGTGGGTGATTCTATTACTGAAAAGATAAGTTCGCCAGTTGTAGATTCTCTTTATCAACGCTCAAAAGGCAGATCATTTATCGTTCCCGGGAAGCAATATGCCGCAAATGATCTCGTAAACGAACGCGATAGGCTTACCATTCAATTTAGAAATTCTGGACTTTATCACTTTGAACAGGAATATGTAGGTTTCGAAGCAGACACTGTGAATACCGATCACAAAGCAAACATTACATATATTATACCCAATCGGAAAATTACCCAGGGCGACAGCACTTATACCGAGCCGTTTAAGGTGCACAGCATCAAAGAAGTCAGGATTGTGACAGATTATTCTTATGACAATCGCAACAAAACTTTCCAAGATTCAATAAGTTATAACGGTTATAAGCTGTTCAGCTATGGCAAGATGCGATTTCGCCCAAAAGCGATTGCTGATGCAATTTCAATAACACCCGGGAAAATTTATAAAGACATTGATCGTAAGCTCACTTACAATCAAATTAGCGATTTGCGAATTTTTAAATATCCGAATATTAATTACTCAGAAATTGCAACAGATACTACCGGCAGCTTACTTAACGCAACTATTCTTCTAAGCCCGCGCGACCGCTTTACGCTTGGGGTAGATTTTGACGCCTATACCTCCACCATTCAGCAGTTCGGGATCAGCTTCAGCGGAAATATGATTTTTCGAAATATCTTTCGCGGTGCGGAAATCCTTGAAATTTCTGGCCGAGGAAGTCTTGGTTCCTCAAAGGACGCAGCAGATAGTGAAAGCAGTTTTTTCAATATTTCAGAATTTGGTGCAGATGTTAAGCTAACTTTTCCGCGGATAATCTTTCCTTTAAATACTGAAAAATTAATTCCAAAATATATGTCGCCTTCTACAAGCATCAGCTTGGGAGCGAGCATCCAAAACAACATTGGCTTAGATAGGCAAACCATCAATGGAATCTATAATTACCGATGGAAACCCTCAAAAATTCTTACCTATCAAATAGATTTATTGAACCTTCAATATGTAAGAAACTTAAATGTTGAAAATTACTACAACGTTTATAAAAGTTCTTATATCCGCCTTAATGAAATAGCGCAAAATTTGGGTTATGATTTCAACGATTCATCTACCAATCCAAAACTTGAAATTCCAGGTGAAACAGAACAATTTTTATTTGACGTTTTACAGGAAAATATTGCTGCAGATTCCGATACTTTTGACGAAGTTTTAAGTATTGCCGAACGCGAAGTTCGTTTAACCGAGAACAATTTGATTTTTGCATCAAACGTTACTTTAACCCGGGATACGCGGGAAAACATAAACGACAACAATTTTTCGCGTTTGCGCTTTAAGGTTGAATCTGCAGGAAATGTGCTTTCGGGAATTTCCAGTCTCGCCAATTTGCAAAAAGACAATAACGGAAACTATGAAACCTTGGGCGTTGTTTACTCACAATACATAAAAACGGAAGCCGAATACATAAAACACTGGGACGTAGACAGTAAAAATATAATCGCTGTACGCGCCTTTGGTGGTATTGCCATTCCTTATGGAAACAGTAATAGCATTCCTTTTACCCGAAGCTATTTTGCGGGTGGCACAAATGACAATCGCGGTTGGAGGGCTTATGATCTTGGCCCGGGAAGCAGTGGCAGTGTTTTGGATTTCAACGACGCGAACTTCAAGCTCGCCTTTAACGCAGAGTATCGGTTTACCATTTTGGGTGCTTTTAAAGGAGCTTTATTTGTGGATGCGGGTAACATTTGGAACGTCTTAGACGATATAAACAGACCCTCGTTTACGTTTGACGGAATTGCAGATTTAAAGGAAATTGCCGTTGCCTCTGGAGTTGGACTTCGGTACGACTTTGGTTTTTTTGTGTTTAGATTTGATGTAGGTTTTAAAACCCACAACCCAGGAAAACCTGTGGGCGAGCGATGGTTTACAGATTATAATTTCCGTGAGGCTGTTTACAACATAGGTATTAACTATCCATTCTAAACCATATAAATTTGTTACTTTTGTTTGCTGAAAAATAGTTGTCGGTTGTCGGTTGTCGGTTGTCGGTTGTCGGTTGTCGGTTGTCGGTTGTCGGTTGTCGGTTGTCGGTTGTCGGTTGTCGGTTGTCGGTTGTCGATTTTCGGTAAAAGTATTCACCATTAACAAATAACAATTAACATATAGCGATTAACACTTTACCCAAAAAATTATGAGTCACGGTATACAGCCCGGTGTAGCAACTGGAAAAGAAGTTCAAGAAATACATAGATACGCAAAAGAGAAAGGTTTTGCTATGCCCGCCGTTAATGTTGTGGGTTCAGATAGCGTTAATGCCGTTATGGAAACCGCAGCGGCGCTTAACGCTCCTGTAATCATTCAATTTTCCAATGGTGGCGCACATTTTAATGCTGGAAAAGGTCTTTCAAACGAAAACGAAAAAGCCGCTATTGCTGGTGGTGTTGCCGGTGCAAAACACATTCACGAACTTGCGAAAATCTATGGAGCGACGGTTATTCTGCATACAGATCATTGTGCAAAAAAACTGCTTCCGTGGATAGACGGTTTGCTTGATGAAGGCGAAAAATTCTTCAAAGAAACTGGAAAACCACTTTATAGCTCACATATGATAGATCTTTCCGAAGAGCCTATTGAAGAAAATATTGAAATCTGCAAACGCTATTTAGAGCGCATGAGTAAAATGGGAATGACTCTCGAAATTGAATTGGGAATCACAGGCGGCGAAGAAGATGGTGTAGATAATACAGATGTAGACTCCTCAAAACTGTACACACAACCGGACGAAGTTGCTTACGCTTACGAGGAGCTTTCAAAAATAAGCGACCAATTTACTATTGCTGCAGCTTTCGGAAATGTGCACGGCGTTTACAAGCCAGGAAATGTAAAACTGACTCCTATTATTCTGAAAAACTCACAAGAATACGTTCAGAAAAAATTCAATACTGGCGATAATCCTATCGACTTTGTTTTTCACGGTGGAAGCGGTTCTACTTTGGAAGAAATTCGCGAAGCTATAGGCTATGGCGTTATAAAAATGAATATTGATACCGATATGCAATTTGCATTTACTGAAGGTGTTCGCGATTATATGGTGAAGAATTTAGATTATTTAAAAACACAAATAGGAAACCCAGAAGGTGATGATCTTCCGAATAAAAAATATTACGATCCAAGAAAATGGCTTCGCGATGGCGAAATCACTTTCAAAAAAAGACTTGAACAGGCCTTTAAAGATTTGAACAACGTAAATACGTTGTAGCGTCTCCCTACCCCCCAAAGGGGTAATAATGAAAACCCAGATAAGTAAATCAATTTATTTATAAACTCTGTTTTCATAGGTAGTTACAAATAACCGAGAACTGAGAACCGAGAACTGAATTCTCATAACTCATAACTCATAACTCATAACTCATAACTAGAATATGCCTTGGTTTAAAAGAACAAAAAAAGGGATACAAACCCCAACAGAAGATAAAAAAGATGTGCCAAAAGGACTTTGGTACAAATCTCCCACAGGAAAAATTATAGACAGTGAAGAGCTTGAAAAGAACTTCTACGTGAGCCCTGAAGATGGCTATCACGTTCGCATTGGCAGTAAGGAATATTTTGAAATTCTTTTTGACGATAATAAATTTAAAGAGCTCGATAAAAATCTCACCTCTCAGGACACATTAAAGTTTGAGGATAAAAAGAAATATACAGATAGACTAAAAGAAGCCCAGGATAAAACGGGTCTTAAAGACGCCATTCGTTGCGCCGTTGGAAAATCCATGGGTGAAGATTTGGTTATAGCCTGTATGGATTTCAGCTTTATTGGCGGTTCTATGGGAAGCGTTGTAGGTGAAAAGATTGCCCGTGCTGCTGATTATTCGCTAAAAAAGAAAATTCCTTTATTGATAATTTCAAAAAGTGGTGGCGCCAGAATGATGGAGGCCGCACTTTCCTTAATGCAGCTTGCAAAAACAAGTGTAAAACTTGCCCAATTAAGTGATGCGGGAATACCTTATGTTTCGTTATGTACAGATCCAACTACGGGCGGCACAACGGCCTCATTCGCGATGCTTGGAGATATCAACATTAGTGAGCCTGGCGCGTTGATTGGCTTTGCAGGTCCTCGCGTAGTTCGCGATACTACAGGAAAAGAACTTCCCGAAGGTTTCCAAACTGCTGAATTTGTTATGGAGCACGGTTTCTTAGATTTTATAACCCATCGCCGGGATTTGAAACGCAGAATAAATCTTTACTTAGATTTAGTTTTGAATCGTCCCCTTCGCGAGAAAGCAGAAAAATCTGCCTAAGTTGTTTCTTGTGTAATATTTCACAAAAACGACCCGCTAACTAAATAACTTTTACTATTTTTGCACCCTTGATTATCAAAACGGTAGTCAGTACATAAAAATCATTTTAACAATATTGGCATGTATTTATCAACAGAAGAAAAAGGAAAAATTTTCGAAAAACACGGAAAGTCTAAGACTGACACTGGTTCAGCTGAAGGACAGATTGCGTTATTTACTTACCGCATTGCCCATTTAACAACCCACCTAAAAGCAAACCACAAGGATTACAACACAGAGCGTTCTTTGGTAATGTTAGTAGGTAAGCGCCGAGCATTGTTGGATTATCTTATGAAAAAAGACATCCTTCGTTACCGTGCTATCATTAAAGAATTAGGATTACGTAAGTAATATTCTCAAAGGGCTCTTACGAGCCCTTTTTATTTTATTATTATTATTTTATTCTTTAGATTTTAGTGTGAAAACACAGAAAAGCTACCCTTAGGTTTTTCATTGGTCAAACCACAACAACACAACAACACTAAGTCTGAAAATCAGGCTTTGACCAAAATTAACGTACTCCTTTGCTAGTGCTGAAAATGCAAAAGCTTTGGAGCACAAAAAATGAAAAACAAATGATACCTAAAGTATTTAGAGAGGTCATTGACCTTGGTGATGGAAGAGAAATTTCCATCGAAACCGGAAAATTGGCAAAACAGGCCCACGGAGCTGTTGTTGTTCAATCCGGAAAATGTATGTTGCTATGTACCGTAGTTTCAAATTACGAACAAAAAGATTTGGATTTTCTACCATTAACTGTAGATTATCGTGAAAAATTTGCTGCTTCGGGTCGTTACCCAGGCGGTTTCTTCAAAAGAGAAGCAAGACCAAGCGACGGCGAAGTATTAACAATGCGTTTAGTAGATCGCGTTTTGCGCCCACTTTTCCCAAAGGATTATCACTCTGAAACACAGGTGATGATTCAGTTGATGAGTCACGACGACGATGTTATGCCAGATGCAATGGCAGGTTTGGCGGCTTCTGCGGCTATCCAACTTTCAGATTTTCCTTTTGAATGTGCTATTTCTGAAGCACGCGTGGGAAGAGTAAATGGTGAATTTGTAATCAACCCTTCAAGAGCACAATTGGAAGAATCAGACATCGATATGGTGATTGGAGCTTCTATAGATTCTGTGATGATGGTTGAGGGCGAAATGAAAGAAATTTCAGAAGAAGAAATGGTGGAAGCAATTAAATTTGCCCACGAACATATTAAAAAACAATGTGAAGCCCAACTTAGATTGGCCGAAGCATTTGGAAGAAAAGAGGTTCGTGAATACCCTTCTGAACGCGAAGATGAAGATTTAGAAAAGAAAGTTTACGATATGGCTTATGACAAAGTATACGCCGTAGCAAAAGCAGGATCTGCAAAACACGAAAGAAGCGCTTCCTTTTCTGAAATAAAAGAAGAAATTAAAGCTACTTTTTCTGAAGAGGAATTAGCAGATTTTGGCGATTTAATTTCAAAATACTATAGAAAAGCTGAGAAAGCTGCCGTTCGTGACCTTACCTTAAACGAAGGTCTGCGTTTGGATGGAAGAAAAACAGATGAAATCCGCCCAATTTGGTGTGAGGTTGATTATTTACCTTCCACACACGGTTCCGCACTTTTCACACGTGGAGAAACACAAGCTTTGGCAACAGTTACTTTGGGAACTTCTCGCGAAGCAAACCAAATTGATATGCCCTCTTTTGAAGGCGAAGAAACTTTTTACCTTCACTATAACTTCCCTCCTTTCTCAACTGGTGAAGCCCGCCCAATTCGCGGAACCTCTCGTAGAGAAGTCGGTCACGGAAACTTGGCACAAAGAGCGTTAAAAGGAATGATCCCAAAAGATTGTCCATATACAGTACGTGTAGTTGCAGAAGTATTGGAATCTAACGGTTCTTCTTCTATGGCAACGGTTTGTAGCGGAACAATGGCGTTAATGGATGCTGGGGTTCAATTGAAGAAACCTGTTTCCGGTATTGCAATGGGATTGATTTCTGATGGCGAAACTGGAAAATACGCAGTTCTTTCTGATATTTTAGGTGATGAAGATCACTTGGGTGATATGGACTTTAAAGTTACTGGAACGGCTGACGGAATTACCGCTTGCCAGATGGACATTAAAGTAAAAGGACTTTCTTACGAAATTTTGGTAAATGCTTTGAAGCAAGCATCAGCGGGTCGTTTGCACATTCTTGGTAAATTAATCGAGACTATTGCAACGCCAAATGCAGATGTGAAGCCACACGCTCCAAAAATGGTTACCGTTACTATTCCAAACGAATTTATTGGTGCTTTGATTGGACCTGGTGGAAAAGTGATTCAAGAGCTTCAAAAAACTACAAAAACCACTATTGTTATCAATGAAGATCCTATTACCGAAGAAGGTATCGTGGAAATTCTTGGAACAAACCAAGAAGGAATTGATGCAGTATTGGCGAAGATAGATTCGCTTACCTTCAAGCCTGAAGTTGGTAGTGTTTATGAAGTGAAAGTGATCAAAATGCTTGACTTCGGTGCTGTTGTAGAATATAAGGATGCTCCCGGAAACGAGACATTACTACACGTTAGTGAACTTGCTTGGGAAAGAACAGAAAACGTAACCGATGTTGTAAATATGGGTGATGTTTTTGATGTGAAATTTATTGGTTTCGATCCTAGAACGAAAAAAGATAAAGTTTCAAGAAAAGCGTTGTTACCAAAACCAGAAGGTTACAAAGAACGTCCACCACGCGACGATAGCCGAAGTGGTTCAAGAGACAGAGATAATCGTGGACGCGACAACCGTGGCCGTGATAGTCGCGATAGCCGTGACAGAGATAGAAAGAGAGATTAATTCTCTTTTTAAATATTCAAAAAACGCCTTCAGCAATGAGGGCGTTTTTTATTTGGAATAAGTTCATTGAAAGAATTTATTGGAAGTAAAAGTCCTTTAGATAATGTGATAAAAAATTTATCTTTACGGGATAACGGTAACAAAAAGATTGACTTATCCTGATATATTTACGGCATAACAAAAGATAATTATATAACGGGTATCTAGCATTTTTATGAAAGATTTTCAAAAAGAAATAGAATCTTTAGATCATAAAGTTTTAATCCTAACCTATAAATCGGATAAATTAAAACAGGAAGTTCAAGAAATAACTGATAAAACTTTAGAACTGTTTACTGCAAAAATAGATGTTCAGGAGAAGATTGATAAATTCAGAAAAATTTTAAAGGCTAAGAGTGTTTCGGAATTTGACATACATAAACTTCGTTTCTCAAATGATTTACATTTACTGAAGATGAGTAGATTAATGGAGCAAACCGATGTTTCTCTTAGTAAGATTAAGTCTGTTCGGTTGCATACCCCTCCATCTAATAAAATTTTTATCGTACATGGACATAATGAAGTAATGAAAAAAAAGGTTGCTGATTTTATCGGAAATCTTGGCTTACAACCAATAATTCTTCATGAGCAGCGAAATCAAGGAAGAACTATAATTGAAAAATTCGAACACGAATCAGACGTTGGTTTTGCAGTAGTTTTACTTTCCGCAGATGATCTAGGTTTGAATAAAAATGATAAATACGAAAATGCTAAGTTAAGAGCTAGGCAAAATGTAATTTTTGAATTAGGTTATTTTATTGGTAAAATAGGTAGAGAAAATGTTGTTGGATTATTAGAAACAAATAATAATTTCGAATTTCCAACAGATTATCAAGGAGTTATTTATGAAAAATTTGATGATGCCAATAATTGGCAAAATTAAATTAGAGAAGAATTAATAGTGAGTGGATACAAATTAAAAAACGACACATAAAACAAATTATCTAGATTTAAAAAACGCATTCAATGCCGAGAATTCGGAGCGGGCGTTTTTTATGCCACAATAGCAGTATTTTACTGATAAGCTTCGTTTACCGACATATTAGCATAGCTTTAATTGTAGATTATAGTTTTAACAAACCTTTAGTGATTCTCTCTCCCTTGCATCAACCATTGAGCTAACATCCCTTTATTTTTAACATTTAGCCGAATTAATAATAAGGCCCCTTTCTAGTACAGTATTTGCACTTATATAGGCTAAATAATAAAACCAACTATGAAAGTACTAGTAATAGGCGCAGGTAATATGGGATTGACCTATGCAGAAGGTATGGTAAAATCGCCATATCTAAATCGTAGGAATTTAATGATCTACGATGTTTCACCAGAAAAAACATTGGAGTTAAAGGAAATCCCGACTTTTGATGTTTACGATAAAATTGATGATTGCCTTCCGAAAGCGGATGTAGTTTTTATAGCCGTGAAACCTTATCACAGTGAAGAGTTATTTAATTCGATAAAAAAGCATGTCAATGAAAACCAGCTTTTTATTTCCTTAATGGCAGGTATTACCATCAATTCCATTCAAGAAGGATTAGGGGTTAAAAAAGTAGTTCGTGCCATGCCCAATCTTCCTGCAAAAGTAGGTTTGGGAATGACTTCCTTTACAGAATCAAAAGAAGTGAGCCGCATTGAACTTATCATGGTTCGCAATCTTCTCGACACTACAGGAGAAGCTATTCATGTTGAAAATGAAACTTTCATAAATGCTTCTACAGGTATTTCAGGAAGTGGGCCGGCCTATGTTTTTTACTTTATGCAATCCATGATGGAAGCCGCTCTAAAAATGGGCTTTTCACAAAACGATTCAAAAATATTGGTTACCCAAACGTTTGAAGGTGCCGTGGCATTGTTCAATGATTCAGACCTTTCACCAAATGCGTGGATGGATATGGTCGCCTCAAAAGGAGGCACAACTCGAGCAGCTTTGGATTCCATGGAAGACAACAACGTAAAAGAATTAATTAAGGAAGCTGCATACGCGGCATTTGACAGAGCAACAGAGCTCGGAAAATAAACAAATACCAAAAGAAAAGTTATGAATAAAAAACGAGTGGTTATTAAAGTAGGAACCAACGTTATGACGAACAGGGACGATAGAATTGTAGGTCCAATTCTAAATGAACTTGTCCGTCAAATTGCAGAATTGTATGAAAACGGGATTATGCCAATATTGGTTTCCTCAGGATCTGCAATTGCCGGAAAAGAAGTTTTGGGCGAATGTAGGGCCAAAGATGATTCTACCCGGAGACAAATTTATTCTTCGGTAGGGCAACCCCGAATGATGAGACATTACTACAGTTTATTTCATGATCACGGAATGCGTTGCGCACAAATTCTGGCAACAAAACGCGATTTTTCACCCGGAAAACATCGAGAAAACATGATTAATTGTTATGAAGGTTTGCTCGATGAAGGAATTGTACCCATTGCAAATGAAGACGACGCAGTATCATTAACAATGTCCATGTTCAGCGATAACGACGAATTGGCAAGTCTGGTAGCAGAACTAGTTAAAGCGGACGCAATGATTATTTTAACAGACACAGATGGCCTATATACTGGGCACCCTGACGATGAGGATTCCCAAAAAATTAATGAAGTGCACCATGAAGAAAAAGTAGAACAATATGTTCAGAAATGCGAAAAAGGTGAAGGCCAAGGTCGCGGCGGAATGAAATCTAAATTGAAAATCGCCAAAGAAACCGCCCGAAAAAATATACCTACCTATATAGCAAACGGAAAACAGAAAAATGTAATTGTAGATATTTTGAACGGAAAAAAAATCGGAACAAAATTTTACGCATAAATAATAACTAAAAACAGAAGAGAGATAATATGAAATTGATAGACACCAAAACAAAGAACAACGTACTAGATTCTATGATGAAAAACATAGAACAAAACCGCGCTGCCATTTTAGAAGCCAATAAAAAAGATTTGGAGGCTTTTAAAAAAGACGACCAGGCATTATACGATCGTTTGGTAGTTGACGATTCCAAAATTAATGGAATGATAAAAGCTATTTCTGAAGTACGCGCACAAGAAGATCCCGTAAATCAGGAAATTTCAAATGCTACCTTAGACAATGGTCTTAATATTATAAATAGAACAGCTCCTTTCGGAACTATTATGATTATTTATGAATCCAGGCCAGACGTTACTGTGGAAGCTGCTGTATTAGCCTTTAAAGCGAATAACAAAATTTTATTGAAAGGTGGCAAAGAAGCGTACAATAGTAATAAAGAATTGGTGTCTTGCTGGCACAAATCACTTGCTGAAAATGGGTTGGAAAACGACTGGATTAAAATGCTGGTATTAAACAGGGAAGAAACACAAGCCTTTCTTAAAAATCCAACCGAACCATTGGACCTTATTGTTCCACGAGGTGGTGAACGATTGATCAATTTTGTAAAGGAAAATGCAAAATGCGCCGTTTTGGTGAGCGGAAGAGGAAATAACTTTTTGTATGTAGCCGAAGATGCCGATTGGATAAAAACGCTACAGGTAATTTTAAATGCAAAGACTGATAAAATATCGGGTTGTAATGCCTTGGATAAAGTTTTAATTGATAAAAAACTTCCCCATTATGAAACACGCCTTCAGGAATTAAAAACTGTTTTGGAAAAAGCCAAAGTAGAAATTTTGGTAGATGATGAAATAAAAAAAGTGCTTTCAGAAAATAAATCTATCCCAAATGAAGCAACTTGGAATGAAGAATTTTTAGCAATGAAAATCGCAGTGGGAAGCGTTGATGGAATGGATGAAGCCATATCAAAAATTAATAAATATAGTGGCGGTCATTCCAGTGTTATTCTCACGGAAGACACTCAAACAGCAAAACATTTTATGGAAAATGTGGATAGTGCTGCCGTTTATCACAATGCCTCTACCCGCTTCACGGATGGCGGCCAAATGGGTGTTGGCGCAGAACTTGCCATCAGTACAGACAAATTGCACCATCGTGGTCCGTTGGGCTTAAAACAGCTAGTTACCAATAAATACTATGTTTTTGGTGACGGGCATGTAAGAGTTTAAAATAAGAAACTTTACCAAACAAGCCTTCAGTTCCGAGTCTTCGGAGCTGGAGGCTTTTTTTTTAATCTTCACGCAACCTTTTAAAAATTTTCAGACTATAGGGTAACAACGTAATGAAATTATTATGAAAAACTTTTTTTATTTACCACTTATTCTTCTGCTCACATTTTTCAATTCATGCGAAAACGAGCCCATAAGCAAGGCGGACCCTTCCAAAGTTATTCAGGTGAATTCTGAACTTTATAACCTTATTGAACGAGCGGCAGGAAATGATTTCGAAAATAAAATTACTTGTATTGATTTCAACTACGCTTTCACATTAGTCATCTATGACGAAAACATGGACATTTTCGCTTACCAAGTTATCAAGAGCGATATTGAATTCAGTGAATTTTTGGGAACTTTGGAAGAAGGAAAATCCATCAGCCTAAGTTACCCAATAAGCAGTATTTTAAATAACAGCCAACCCTATGTTATTAATAACAACGAAGAGCTGAAAGAGGCAATTGATAAATGTTTAGAAACTGATACTATAACCACCTGCAATAATATACTCTGCCAATCCACTTGCATCTGGAAAGTAAAACATCTTGACGGCCCCAACAGTGAATATGAAGGTTCTTACTTCGAAGTAAATTATTCTGGAAACGTGGGGCTCATTTTTCAAGAGAACGCTTTCGGCGGAACGTGGGTTACCTATTTTATAGAAGATGAATTGCACCTCAATATTTTTCCAACAGGAGACGAAAAGGTAAGTGAGGACTGGAATTTTGATTGGAAAGTAATCAATTTTGACGAAATGCAGATGCAAATAGAAAATGGAACAGATAGTTTCTTACTGACCAAGGACTGTTACGAACCCTGTAGAAAATTTCTTTTTGAAGAATGCGAAACCGAACCAGGTTCGCAAAGGGCAGTTTTTGATCTGGAAAGTTTCTTTGAATGTTTTTTTCCATTAGCTGGAATAGAAGACCCAGCAACTGTGGTTACAAGCTATTATGAAACCTATGAAGATATGCTGGCAGGCATTAATGCCATTGTGAATTTACAGTATGAGAACACCGTCAACCCGCAGATTATCTATGTTAGATTTGATGATGTAAATACGGGAGATATTGTAGCAACTTTACCTATAATTTTAAAAGCAATTAAATGCTGATAAAACATTTTCAATTTATTTGAAAGAATCCGAACTCATAAAAGCCTGCATAAAAAACAACCGAACAGCTCAAAATGAATTGTTCCGGCAGTACAAAGACAGCCTTTATTTTACCTCTTTAAAATATTGCAGGAATGAAGTTGATGCTGAAGACAATTTGCACGATGCCTTTATAACTATTTTTCAAAAGATAAAAACGTATAAAAACAAAGGCTCTTTTGAAGGCTGGATGAAGCGGATAACCATCTATAAAGCCATAGATAAATACAAGGCTGTCAAGCCTATAAATATTGAAATTAAAGATGACATTCTGGAAGAGACAATTGCTGTTGAAGAAACAGAAAACCTTGATTTGGAACAACTTCTAAAGCTTATCCAAAATCTTCCGGATCAATACAGGTTTGTGTTTAACCTATACCAAATGGATGGTTTTTCGCATAAAGAAATAGCTTCGCTTTTAAACATTTCCGAAGGAACTTCAAAGTCCAACTATCACCGCGCAAAGCTTATTTTACGCGAAAAAATTATTGAACTCAACAAAACTTTAAAGACGTACGGCCGTACGTCTCAATAAAAACGGAAAGACGCACGGCCGTGCGTCTCAACAAAATGGGACAAAAGAAAGACATAGGAACACTTTTCGAAAATAAGTTGAACGAAGGAAAAAGAACTCCCAACAACAGTCTTTGGGAAAAAATAAATATTTCTCTGGATGAGGAAAAACGCAAAAGGAAAAAAATAATTTTGTACTGGCTCGTAGGCGGCGGGCTGTCGGTTTTAATAGGAGTATTGTTAGTGTTTGACAACGGTAGTTTTTTAATGTCAACTACTCCACCACCACAAAATAATGCAACATTAAATGAAAGATCTTTATCTCCTTCAGAAGGAAAAAATGAAAAATCTGAGGTTAAAATTTTATCGAAAAATGCATTAAGTCAGCAACCGGGAACCGGCGAAAAACTTTCCAAAATTTCAACAGTACAGGAAAATACAACAGAAAATAACGAAGAAAATTCTTTACGAACAGAACCTTCGCCCGAGCCGGCTGCGAACCACGAAACCAGAAAGCTTTCTTCAAAAAAGAATGACATTGACGATACGTTCAATATCTCCGAAATGTATTATTATTACAACAGCCTTAATGGAAAACAAATAATTACCGCCAACAAGAAGGAAGTTGACAGTTTGATTTCGGAAAAACAAAAATCTTTAGATTCAACCGCACTAAATAAAACCATTATTCCTGTACAATAAGTAGCACATTCTGTAGTTTTGAAAACATAATCTTAAAAAAAACTTAAAACTTCTGTAACCTTTTTTAGGTTTCTTACGTATAATAAGGTACACAAGTTTTAAACCTTAATCTACAGGACAAACCTTAAATGAGACAACTTAAAATTACAAAGCAGGTTACCAACAGGGAAACCGCTTCCTTAGACAAGTATCTTCAAGAAATTGGAAAAGTTGACTTAATCACCGCAGACGAAGAAGTAGAATTGGCACAGCGCATAAAGGCGGGTGATCAGAGCGCTTTGGAAAAATTGACCAAGGCAAACCTTCGTTTCGTTGTATCGGTGGCGAAGCAATATCAAAACCAAGGGCTTACGCTTCCAGATCTTATTAACGAGGGAAACCTCGGCCTAATTAAAGCCGCGCAACGTTTTGATGAAACGCGTGGTTTCAAATTTATCTCGTATGCTGTTTGGTGGATTCGCCAATCTATTTTGCAGGCTTTGGCAGAACAATCGCGTATTGTTCGTCTTCCCTTAAATAAAATTGGAAGCATCAACAAGATCAACAAAATGTACGCCTATTTGGAACAGGCCAATGAGCGTCCACCTTCTGCTGAAGAAATTGCAAAGGAGCTGGATATGACCATCAACGATGTGAAGGAGTCCATGAAAAACTCTGGCCGCCACGTATCGATGGACGCACCGCTTGTTGAAGGAGAAGACAGTAACCTTTACGATGTTTTGCGAAGTGGCGAAAGTCCAAACCCAGACCGCGCATTATTGCACGAGTCTCTGCGTACCGAAATAGAGCGCGCATTGGAAACATTAACGCCCCGTGAAGCAGACGTTATCCGTTTATATTTTGGTCTTGCAGATCAACACCCAATGACTTTGGAAGAAATTGGCGAAACTTTTGATCTTACCCGAGAGCGCGTTCGTCAGATTAAAGAGAAAGCAATTAGAAGATTGAAACACACTTCACGAAGCAAAATATTGATGACTTATTTGGGATAATCCCATAAAGACAACTTACAGTATGAGATTCCCGCCTTTGCGGGAATTACAACTGTTCGTTTTTTGATTGATGAATGACCTCCGGCTGATTACCGGAGGTTTTTTCATTCCAACCATTATGAAGGAATCTATTAAGAAAATTTAAAACAATAGATATCAATTCTAACCATATCGAAGTTTTAAGGTTATTAACGCCTAAACTTTTAAACTCATAAACTTATAAACTCTTAAACTCCAAACTTATATTTACCTTTGCCAAAACCTTTATAAATGAGTAATACAATAATAGCCCCTTCTATCCTCGCCGCAGATTTTGCCAACCTTCAGCGCGATATTGAAATGGTAAACAACAGTGAAGCAGATTGGTTTCATCTTGACGTAATGGACGGCGTTTTTGTTCCAAATATTTCCTTTGGAATGCCCGTAATTAAAAGTATTGCGGCATATGCCAAGAAACCATTGGATGTACATTTAATGATAATTGATCCCGATCGTTACATTAAGGCATTTGCAGATTTGGGGGCAAATATACTCACGGTTCATTATGAAGCCTGTACGCATCTTCATCGTTCACTACAGGCCATTAAAGCCGAAGGAATGCAAGCAGGCGTAGCATTAAACCCACACACAAATGTTTCGTTGCTGGAAGACACCATCAATGATATTGATTTAGTCTGCATGATGAGTGTGAACCCAGGTTTTGGTGGACAGAGTTTTATAGAAAACACGTATAAAAAAGTACAGCAACTTCGAAAAATAATTGAAGCTAACGGTGCTTCTACCAAAATTGAAATAGACGGTGGCGTAACCAATCAAAACGCTAAACAGCTTGTAGATGCAGGTGCCGACGTTTTGGTAGCGGGCAGTTATGTTTTTGGAGCAAGCAATCCTTCACAAACTATTTCAGATTTGAAAGAACTTATAAAATAAATTTCGGATGTCTATTGATGAAGCTCCAAAGGACGTTCTAATCATTGGCGCCGGGCCTATTGGCATAGCCTGCGCACTTGAATGTAAAAAGAAGGGATTGAATTATGTAGTGATGGAAAAAGGTACTCTTACTAACTCAATCTATAATTATCCCTTGAACATGACCTTTTTTTCCACTTCAGAAAAATTGGAAATTGACAATATTCCCTTTATAAGCAACAACCCAAAACCTACACGCAATGAAGCGTTGGAATACTATCGCCGTGTTGCCACTTCAAATAAGCTTCAAATAAATTTGTACGAAGAAATAATCTCAGTTGAGAAGTATGAAAACCAATTTGAGATTACTTCAAATAAAAAAACCTACACAGCTAAAAATATAATTGTAAGCACAGGTTTTTACGACATTCCTCAGCTGCTTAACGTAGAAGGCGAATCTTTGCCAAAGGTGATGCATTATTACAAGGAAGCACATCCTTTTGTAATGCAAAAAGTTGTGGTGGTTGGCGCCAGCAATTCTGCAGTTGATGCTGCCTTGGAAATTTGGCGTAAAGGTGGCGATGTAACTATGGTAGTTCGTGGTCCAGAGATTGGAGAACGCGTAAAATATTGGGTAAAACCAGATATTGAAAACCGGATTAAAGAAGGAAGCATCAACGCTTACTTTAATGCTGAAATTCAAAAAATAACAGAAACCGAAGTATTTATTAATACTCCAAACGGAATAGAAATTCTACAAAATGATTTTCTAATTGCACTTACCGGATATAGACCAAACTTTGATTTTCTTAAGAGGTTAGGGGTTCAGATTTCTACTGATAGCGTACAACTTCCAAATTACAATCCCGAAACTATGGAAACAAATGTATCAGGACTTTATTTGGCCGGTGTGATTTGTGGCGGGTTGGAGACCCACAAATGGTTTATTGAAAACTCTAGAATACACGCCCAGATAATTCTTGACAATATTATAAAAGAGCTTTAATAACCGGCAAAATTAAAATTCAGTAATTTTTTTGTGTAGTTATATATATTTGGAAAAATACGTTTGAAATCTGCCGGCGATTCAAAAAAGTATTCTGCCAAAACGGCCATAAACTCGTATTGATTGGTAAAAGCATAGGCGCGAAAAAATTCCGTTTTGTCTAATTGATTCTTTACTTCTTGGCGTGTTAGCTCTTTTAAGATATTTTGAAATTGTTTTGTGAATCTTATTGAATCCAAATCACGGTTTTTTGTTGACTCTAGCTGCATTGCGTGCATAAATTCGTGAATACCCACATTTAGATTGTCATTACTAATTTTAAAACCTTCTTCGAAATCCTTCCAAGAAAGCACTAATGCCCTTTCTCGAGGATTGAATTCGCCCTTATGATAATCATTATTTACCTTGCTGTAAAATTCCTCAGGGTAAATGAGGATAAATTCAATTAGTGAATAGATGTAGTTTTTTCGTCCAAAGCTCAGCATACAGCCTACAGCGGCAATTAAAACCGTCATTAACTCAGTAATCTCCAACTCGCCTCTTCCAACAAATTTCTTTTCAGATACAAATTTTGCCACTCGATGCTCAAATTGTTTCTTTTGCTTTTCGGAAAGTTTATTATAAAAACTGAATTCAGTTGTAAGTATCGCCAATTGAGCACTTGAGAGTTTTTTGAAAACGAGGTAATTTCTAAATAATGGTTTATCAAAATTTGCGGCATACCAGTTTTCAAAAATCCTAAATAGAAAGAAAATGAATCCAAGAATTACTATACCATAAGCATAGGGTGCGAGCCAGGGTGCGACCGCCTCAGATTGAAGAACTAGATTTTTGTTTAAGATAAACAAGTATATACTATTAGTGCGTTGGGTTAAATATAACGTTCTATGAAATGGTTTATTCCCTATACCGTTTGGATACAGAACAAAAAAAATCCCCGACAAATGTCGGGGACTTAATTAAATATTTACTCTATGAGACTTTTAATTAAAAGCCAAATGTATTATCAAATACATCCCAGAAAAGTTTATTCTCTGTTACATCTCCACCAATTGCGCTGGCAGCCTCCTCATAATTCGAATTATTTAAGTTAATTTCAGATACTGGATAAGGATAACGTACTGGATATCCAGACTCAGGATCTAATGGCTCAACCAAAATTGGAAAATCCAAACGTCTTATTGAAAGCCAAGGAGCAAAAGTTCTGTTGTAAAGTGCTAACCAAGCTTGTGTGCCAATTGACTCTCTCCAATTTGCGCTGTCATAAGCAACATCAGGCTTAGCAAGATAATCAGCAATACCATCTGCACCCCAGAAATCAAAAGAAGCTGTAATACCAGCGATATAATGACTTTCAGCATCACCACCCACACTGTAACCTCTTGCAGCAGCTTCAGCTAGCAAAAATTCAGTTTCAGCGTATTGTAACAACCAACCTGGATAGTCTCCATCTAAAATAGATGGCGTTACATGGCTATAATCAGAATAAACAGTTTGATCTCCAATTACACCTCCCACAAATTCACCATTAATTTCAGTATAAAATTGACCTCTTCGTGGATCTTCTAGTTCATTCATCTTATCGATCATAGTTTTAGCACCAACGTAATCATTACGGTTACTCAATACTAAGTTGTTGTTTAACGGGTTTCCGTTTGGAGGAGAAGTATAGTTATAACCTGCGTCATCCGCATTGCTTGTGAAAACTCCAGAAGCGACAGCAGATTCTACAGCAGCTTTAGCAGCACCACCATCAACATCGGCAAGAATGATACCCATTCTTAACTTAAGCGTGTTTCCAAACTTTTTCCAAGATGCAACATCACCAGCATAAACTTTTTCTACATCACCAGTAAAACTTCCTTTGCTAGTATCCATAGAATTAATAGCTGCGGTTAAACGTACAAGTAAATCTTTGTAAACGGTTAAACCATCGTCATACTTAGGTAGCAAGTTATCGATATCCAATGCTTCCGTGTAAGGAACATCACCATAAGTTTCTACCAAATTACTCCAAGCATAAACATTCAATATCTCAATAATTGCCAATTTGTTTGGCTTTAATGGATTTGAAATGTCATTGTCTGTTGCAGCAATATTTATACTTGCTTCCTTTAGATCTCTCAAGACGTCTCTGTACATTTCTCTCCAGTGATTATCTGGAATAGGACGGGTTGCTTGATCATAGTTACTTTCATCAGGATAAGTTGTTTCCTGCCATTGCTGCGTCCACAACCTAAGGTTGTTGAGGTTTACGTTTGGCGTGGTTATTTGATCTGCAAGCTGTTTTTCAGCAGATGCGAACAAACTCTCACCACTTACCGCAGTAGGATCTTTTATATTCTGGTTCAGATCTTCTAAACTATCCGAACAAGAGGCGGCAAAAACGGCCGCTGTTAAAATTAAAATCAGTTTCTTCATTTTTCTATGTATTAAAATTGTGCTTTAATGTTAAACCCATAATCTTGGGTAGTTGGCAATGAACCTGTAATATATCCTTGAGAGTTACCTGAACTCAATCCAGATTCAGGATCTGCATAAGGCGTGTTTTTATCAATGATCCAAAGATTCGATCCAGTTAACGTGAACTGAAGGCCAGTCATAAATGTATTGTCAAGAAACTTTGAAGGCATAGTATAGCTAAGAGAAGCTTGACGTAACTTTACGTAGCTTGCATCATACACAAATTCAGATTGTGGATTAGCAGCATAACCAAATTGGCCAAATCCTGACGCATCCACTCTTTTTGTGTTTGGAGTGCCATCTTCAAGAACTCCAGGGTTTATAAAACCACCTCCATCTTCAATAGAATTTCTAACAGGATTACCTAAATCATTTATGAAATCAGTATCAGGATATAAACCTGTTGCTTGACCGTAGTATTGATCCAGTGAGAATACAGCTCCACCTTGTTGAACATCTATCAAAAAGCTAAATGACCAAGCCTTGTAATTTAAAGTATTAGTAATACCCATCAACCAATCTGGGTTGGTATCTCCAATAACTTCATTTGGACCAGTTCTTTTATACTTACCATTTGCTCCAACTACTTTATCTCCATTTTCATTATAAACGAAGTCAGCTCCATAAATAACACCGTAGGGCTGTCCAAGTGCTGCATTAATTCTCACACCACCTTGATATCTTGCAAGCTCAATAACTTCTGTTCCTTCTGGAAGCGCAAGTACCTCACTCTTATTTTTAGTATAGTTACCATTAATCATCCAACTGAAATTATCAGTTTTTACCGGAGTAGCGTTTAACGATACTTCAAGACCTTTGTTTTCAATTTCACCAGCGTTCAAAAGTTTTCTAGATTGACCAGTTGCTTCAGAAATTGGCACTTGTACAATTTGGTCAAGAGAGTTTGTCTTGTAGTAAGATACATCAAAACCTAATCTATTATTAGCAAATCTCATTTCAAGACCTGCCTCGTAACTTTTGGTGCGCTCAGGCTTCAAATTAGGATTGTTGGCAACACTAGGAACAGAAGTTCCAATATCAGTATTGATATCAAAAGTATTAAACAATTTATCAAATTCTGGTCCATTACCTACTTCAGCGTAGTTTGCTCTTAATTTACCAAAAGAAATAGCGTTTACGTTAATTAATTTACTAAACACAAAACTAGTAGATACAGATGGGTAATAGAATGAACTGTTATCAACAGGAAGTGTTGAGAAATGATCCCTACGGATTGTTCCGTCTATGTAAACAACGTTTCCTAAACCAAGAGAGGCGCTAGCGTAAACACCGTCCACACCAAGTTTCTGTGCTGCTTCTTGAGATTTTGGAATGTCTGATGCAGAATTTTGAATTGAATAAAGCCCAGGAACCACCAATCCACCAGCGGTAGAGTTAGTTATAGAGTTAAACTCATTTCTTCTAATGTTAGTTCCCAAAATACCAGCTATACTAATGCTTTCTGTAATGTCCGCATCAAAATTAAATAATAAATCATAGTTGGTTTCAGTAACTGTTAAATCACGTCTTAAGTATCCAGAATCAACATTTCCTCTAGTAACACCAAAAGAAGTTGGCACAGAACCTACTGCTCTTCGCTCTTCTTGTTGCTCATTATAAGTATCAGTAGAAACTCTACCGGTAACACTTACCCAATCAGCCAGTTCATAATTTAATTCGAAGTTACCAAGAAAACGGTTTCTGCTATCATTTTGAAAGTTTTCATAACGCGTCCAGTATGGGTTATCCCAGTATATCGGGCTAGCTCCAGGCTCGCTGGAACCCGGGTTCCATGAAATGTTTCTTTTTGTAGCGAAATAGATATCTTTTTGAGCTTTCAAATCTACGTTTGTTTGCCACCATTGCTTCATGTTACCTACCACGTTATCGTTATAACCAGTAGAGTTACGTCCCAATGCATCAGTTTTAATAAAGTTTGTAAATGCAGAGGCTGTTAATCTTTCTGAAAGATCAAAAGTTCCGGTAAAAATAAAGTTATGTCTATCTATTTGACTATTTGGCATTAAACCAGATTGATCTAATTTGGAGTAAGACATACGGTAAGAACCATTCTCAAAACCATTAGAGACAGAAATAGAGTTTGTAAGTGTTATAGGAGTTTCGAAGAATGTAATTGGTCCATTTTCCGCATTTCTCCAAGGAGTTCTCTTAAGATAGTTTGGCGAAGCTGGATCAAATGAATCCCACTGATAAATAAATTGGCCGTTAAATGCAGGACCGTAAGAAGCATCATCAAGATAATTTGAAACCACATCATCAATACCGTCACCATTAATATCCTCTGAAGTAAAAGCTTCTCCACCGTAACCAGCACCGTAACCTGTTTGATACTCAGCAAATGTACTCTTATCAATAAAGCCTACGAGAGCGCCAGAGTTAACAGTAACTCCCAATCCTTTTGATTTTTTACCTTTTTTAGTTGTAATAATAATTACACCACTTGCGGCACGTGAACCATAAAGTGCAGATGCAGCAGCACCTTTAAGCACGTTTACAGATTCAATATCGTCTGGGTTAATATCTGCAGCAGCGTTACCATAATCGTAATAGTTACCAGCAGAGGAATTTTTTTGATTCGCATTGTTGGTGTTTCTGTTACTGATTGGTACTCCATCCACAACAAATAATGCTTGGTTGTCACCAGTTAAAGAGGTAATACCTCTAATAACTACGTTGGTAGAACCACCAAAGTTGTTGTTTCTTCTAATCTGAAGTCCCGCAACCTTACCGGAAAGTCCATTGGTAAAGTTATTGGATTTTACAGTAGCCAGATCTTCCCCTGCTACTTGTTGTGTAGAGTAACCCAATGATTGTTTTTCACGGGAGATACCTAATGCAGTTACAACAACCTCGTCCAAAACTGAACCAGCTTGCAAAGTAACATCCATCTTATTTGAGGCCCCAACAGCTTTCTCTTGGGTCTCAAAACCTACATAACTATATATAAGTGTTTGCCCCATAGCAGCATCAATGGTGTAATTACCATCAAAATCAGACTGCGTTCCGGTGCTAGTACCTTTTATAATTATGTTAACTCCTGGAAGTGGCAGGCCTGTGTCATCGGCTACCATTCCGGAAATTGTTTTTTCCTGTGCAAAAGCGAGCTGCACAATTAACACTAATAATAGTGTCAAAATTCCACTAAACTTTGTTTTCATTTTTATGTTTGTTTGAATTAGCACATCAAAAGTGCCAATAAAATCTTACAATTCCAACTTTTAATGAAAGTAGATTATGAAAATTTTATCAAAAAGTTATTTTAAAATGTCCATCTCTCGCCAAATTTGGCTTCAATTTTTTGCAAAGCCTTGGTTTTCTTATGTTTTCGAAAGACCTGTGAAATCTAAATATACAGAAAAGTGTTTGAAATTTTCTTCAAAAAATTTCAAACACTTTATGAACAATTGCCCCAACAATGCGAATAATGGCGTTTTGAAGACTTTTTCAAGGTTTGCGCAATAAATTACTTTGTGTTCCTATTGCAGAAAAAACCATTTTCCAAGGTATACCAATTAACATAAAATTTGTTAATATTTTTATTCAGCTTTTTTCATCCTATTTAGTCACACTTTCGCCTCTAAATTGCTGTGAATTATTTTTAAAAAGAACATTGAAAGTTGTCAAACTTCCGTAACACCGAGTTATGTATTGTTGCAAATCTATTTTGTCCTGCTCAGAAAGCTCTTTGCTCGCATTAATTTTTTGTTCCATTACTCGCAATCGGTCACGAAGCATTACAATTTTATGAAAAAAAGTATCGATAGGAATTTCTTTAGAGGACAAGTTTGAATCAGCTGGCTTTAAGATCATGCTTCCGCCCTTCCATTTGTCGGCTATAGGAACGATCTCACTGAAACCATTCCATTTTTTAAGAATATCGCGAAGGCTTTTTTCAACTTCGTAAAAACTTACCGTATCCACTTCGTCTTCTGCGGCTTCAATAATTTCAAAATCATCGTCCGTAGCTATTGTTTCCAGACCATTTTCAATAAATGTTACCCAATACATTTTTGCCGTAACATTCGTAACAACTCCTTTTCCGTGTTTGGGATGATTTATCCGCGAGCCTATGCCTAAAATTTGTTTCATATTTTTTTGTTTGATGTTTGACCCCTGCCCCTAAAGGGAAGAGTAAAGTTTTTGTGAAAACATTCTTGTTTTTAAAAATGATTATAAATCTCCCTTTAGGGCTGGGGTAAAAATTAACTATTCAAAAATATAAAAAATTTTAGCTATCCGATGGAAATAAAAAAACCATCCAAATTTTAAATCTGGATGGTTTTCTGGTCTAGAATCAGACCGGCCAAAGACTACTTCTTCTTAGGAGCAGTTGGCGAAGCCTTTTTAGGATCCTGTTTTTTGGCTTGTGGGCCATTTGCAGGTTGAGGCTTTTTGTTTTGCGCTTTTTCTGACATAATAATTGTTTTTTTAAAAAAATTAACAATATAAAGGTATAAGGTACCAATGTTAAATTATTCTCTCCTTAGCTTAAATTTAACATCCAGCATTACGCCAAATATACACGGCACTCTTCCGCACATTTTTTACAGGCTTCTGCACATTCCTTGCAGTGTTTTGCTTCGTGCTTGGAACATTCTGTGGCACAGGTATCACATATTCTTGCGCAGTACCTCACTAGATCTTCAACGTCCTTGAAACCCGTTGCCAAAAGTTGATTGAGCGTACTGCAAACTTCGGCACAAACCCTGTCGGTACGGATGCAGTTTACCATCATTTTTACATTTTCTTCATCAAGGCAAGCATCAGCGCAATAGTTGCAATGGTTTATGCAATTGCCCAAAGCTTGAATTAGTTTTTCATTTTTCATAATATAGTTTTTTTTATGAAATTAAATTACCAATTCCAAGCGTTACTGTGTGCTAAGAAAATTATAAAATTTCGCGGAAATTTATTCGCCCCCGTCTTTATGGTCTTCAATTACTTGCGGATCGCGGTATTTACAGCAAGGATTTATAGTTTCATAAACCTCGTCCTTGGCTTTAATGTCCTGCGTATCGTGGCCGCTGTCCGCAACACTTTGTTGAATTTTTGTCAAATCTGTTTTCCCCTCATTATATATAAGGTTTAATTCGTGTGTTTCTACACTCCAAATTGCAGATTTGACGCCCTTCGCCTGAATGGAGGCTTTCTCAATTCGTTCTTTGCACATTCCGCAAACGCCATCAACTTCAATAGTGGCTTTGGCGTTTTTGTTTTGCGCGAAACCGGCAGCACTAATTAATACTATTCCTAAAATTACAATTACATTTTTCATACATTCTATTTTTAAAGTTGCTATTTCTATATTAATTAATTCTATATCTTATCCCAGCATAATACGAGCTGCCGAAAATTGGCCCATACACATAAGTGGTATCAAAAGTGGAGCTAAATGGATTATCGCTTCCCACGATAGGGTTGCTCTGCTTAACGTTTGTTATATTTTCTCCACCCACATAGACTTCAAAATTAGGGGAAAAAACTTTAGTAATTTGCGCATTAAGTGTTGAAACGCTTGGCGAAAATTCAGATAATCCTATTGTGTTTAAATAACTTTCTGTGGAAGCAAAGCGCTGCTCACCCAAATAGTTAAAAGTAGCGTCAAACTTCCAGTTTCCACCATTAGCATTTTGATGCGTTTGGAAAGAAGCATTTGCAAAAAAACGATGGTTTGGCGTTAGTGGATTTTGCTTCTTTCCGCTCAAATAAGTGGTCTCCACATCGTAATATTTGTAAGCTAGCCGAACATCAAAATGTTTGAAAGGATTATAATTAAATTCTACCTGAAAATTATTTGAATAACTTTCACCATCCAAATTATAAAAATTTATTTCGCGAGGGTTTTCATAGTCTACCACAATTTGGTTTACAAAATCAGTTCGGTAAAAATCGAAGGTTACATCCGCTTTTCGATTAAATAGATTGAAACCTTGCATATACGAAAAACCATAGTTCCAGGCAATCTCCGGATCTAAACCGTAAATGTCACCACCATTGCCCAAAATATTCAAGCTTCGTGAAGTAGCAAAAATCTGTTGGTTTTCGGTGAAAATATTTGCGCTCCGCTTTCCTCGTCCCGCAGAAACCCTGAAAGCAGATTTGTCCCAAGGAGTGTATCGCAAATGAAAACGAGGTGTTATGAAAGTTCCAAGTGTATTATGAACATCGGTACGAATTCCTGCACTAAAATTTAAATCGCCCAGATTGTCAAAATTATACTCAAAGAATGCTCCGACGGAGTTTTCAACCCTGTTGAAATTTTCAGTTAAGACCAACTCGTCGTAACCGTCATAGGTTGCACTCAGCCCCGTTTTTATCTTGTGACGCGAATCGCTTATAATAGAGTTATAAAGCAAATTGGCATATATACTGTTGTGCTGAATGTTATAATCATTCAATCCAAAATAGGATTCTTGGTTGTGATGGCTGTAAGCAACTTGCAAGCCGCCGCTTTGCCACGGAATTTCCGGGTTTACAAAACCGAATTTACCGGAAACATCAAATCGCTGGGTCTTAATTTCACTTCCCCAAGCGTTCGTAGTTCCACGATCTTTATCTGGGTCAAAAAATATTTGTCCAGTTTGTTTTTCATCATTCAAATACCGAACATTGAAAAACCCAACATAACCGTTTTCCTGATCTATATATTGCCAGCGGTTCATTACGTTTACTTGCTGCATTAAAGGCGCGTCCAGAAAGGAATCGCCATTGTTGTCAAAATCAGTTTCACGAATATTTCCGTGTAAGTATAAACCTGTGCTCCAACGCTCGCTAACTTTGGTATTGAGATGTGTATTTAGCTCATAACGGCCATTGCCCGAAGCATAGGCATTTACAAAAAGCTTGTCATCCGTCAATGGTTTTTGCAATTCGGCGTTTATTTGTCCTGCAATACTTTCATAGCCGTTGGTAACGCTTCCTGCGCCTTTGGTAATCTGGATGCTCTCAACCCAAGTTCCCGGAATAAAGCTCAAACCATACGCTTGTGAAGCCCCACGAATACTAGGAACATTTTCAGTAGTAATTAAAATATACGGACTTGTAAGCCCCAGCATTTTAATTTGTCGGGTACCCGAAATGGCATCTGCAAAATTTACGTCTATGGAAGGATTTGTTTCAAAACTTTCTGCCAAGTTACAGCAAGCCGCTTTTAAAAGCTCAGCACTGCTCACATTAAGAACATTCGCAGATTGAATAAAGGAACGCGAAGTAGTCTGTTGTCGCGCAGTAATTGTAACCTCATCCAGATTGGCCGTAGATATTAGAGAATGGGTTATAGACTTTCGCGACTTCACCGAAATAGTATCGGTTTTATAGCCCACAAAACTAATGACCAATTTTTTGTATTCGGGTTTATAGTTTAGCTCAAATTTACCTTCAAAATCGGTAACGACTCCTACAGAAGTGTTTAGCCAATATACGTTTGCACCACTAAGTGGCACTTCTTCAGAATTGATATTCTCAGTAATAGTCCCTGTTATTTTTTCCTGTGAAAAAACGCAGAGCGGTACTATAAAAAGTATATATAATAGATTTTTCATTTTTTAGATTTGATTTATATGAGAAATTGCTCCAAAAAAGAATGGAGTTTTAATCATGAATTACCCGCCAGAGTTAGCCTAAGCCAAAGCCGATGGGCAGGCATTAATCAAATCAGGAAAGTCTCGTACAGAATGTTGAAATTCCGTTCGAGTGGTGGCGGACTGTAATCCGCGAAGAAGTTTATTTCAGCGGAAGTGATCTCAACTTCCTGAAGTACAAATATAGAAACGAAAGAAGCTATAAAGGTTTTGTTCAGTTTTAAACCGAACGAAACTTTTGCAAAGTTATCGTCTGTTTGTATTTTGGTAATGTGATTTTTACAGCAAGCGTGGGCTTCGGAAGCGGTATTTTCATCACCGCAATCAGAATCTGAAGCACCTGTCCCCATTCCGCAGGAAAGATTTTTTTCGCCAAAAGTGATTTCTGAATTCATTTCCATCCCACTGCAGAAGTGCTGTGCATACGCAATCCCAGAGCTGCTGGCAAGCATAAGTATAGATAAAAATATGGAAACGGTTTTTTTCATTGAAACACAAAAATACAAAAAAAGCCTCCCAAAAATTCGGCAGGCTTTGTTAAACCTATTTTATTTCAGCATCAACCCTTCCACATTTCAGCATCTTATCGCCAAAATATGGATTCAGAATATCCTTGCTGTTGCTTATCCAAGACGCGCCTTTGTTGTTAAAAGCCATTGGACAGTATTGCTTATAAAGCGTGCCAGATTTTAACGATCCCTGTAGCAAGTTTTCTACTCCACTGCTCAATTTCTCAAAGTTTTGGCGCTGAACTTTTATATCTTCGTAAGTTGCCATTGCAGAAACCGCTGTTTGTGTAGCTTCGTCTGCATTTACTTCTATTAGTAATTTTTCAAGTTTTGCAGATTCAGTTGCTGTTTTGACAGCATCTGTATTTACCAGGGCTGCTTCCACTTTTAAGTATTGTTCAAAAGCAGATTTAATATTGGGGTCCTTAAATTCTACATCTGTTTGTGGTATTTCATATACTTTAACGGTTGCATTGCCAACTGTTACAACCTCCGGCTCTATTTGTTTCGGATTGTCTTTGCAAGATATTACTGCAGCTGCAGTAATAGCGAAGAAAATAAGTGATAATTTTTTCATAATAAATAAATTTTAGAATTGCAAAGGTATCAAAAATTAAGGTGAATTATACTTCTGAAAATAAAAAGCGGGCAGCAGAATTAGCAAAAATAAAGGTTGGATCAGAAATCTTCGCACGTAAAATAATACGAAATGCCCGCCAGCTCCCTCCGAATTAAAAATTATAAAACTGAAAACCAAAAATAGCAGTGTAAAAAGAAGGCTGTAGAGTATGAAGGAAAGCTTAATAATTTCCCTATCATTAAATACCAACCATATTATCGCCAATGAAATAATAGTATTCATCAAAAATCTTAGGGCAATTCCGGTTTGGAGGGCAAAAGTGTCCATTAAAGGAAGTGGAAAACTTTTATAGTCCGTTTCAAAGAAATGTAAAAGCGGATCGTAGAAAAGCGCGTCTTCAAAGGCGCGGATTAAAACCAGCAAGATAGCCAGAATAATGATTCCAAATATTTTTAATGTCTTTCTCATTTTGCTGAATTTGGTTTCAGCATTCGCACCCAAACCATCCAAAGAATAAATACCATACTATAAATAATACCTGGAAATACTACGGAATGAAGGATATTTTCATACTGTGGGAATTTGTAAAGTGCAACGACGAGAATAGCAATTCGCAACAAATTCACAATGTAAATTAATACAGCTCCCGCAAAAAGAAATAAAAACGTTTTTTTGAAATTTTCCGCGAAAGCGATAATAAAAGCCACGAACAAAATGATAACACTAATAGAATTACAGCCTTCAACAATATTCACGGTATAATGGTTATCAATGGTCAAAAGCATTCCCTGCTCCAAAGAATCGGGTTGTAAAACTGCATAAAAACCGAAAGTTTCCAAAACCGCACTACTTTGCTTTGCCACAAGATTGGTAACAAAATCTGGTGAATAATTTCCGCTTACCGAAGTTTTCAGATAAATAGCATAGCAGATGCTGAGCAACAAATAAGTGCCTAAAAAAAGCACGACAAACCGAATAACGGATTTATATTTTGTAAAAAGTTCCTTCAAAAAAAAGATTTTCGGTTTCTACTATTCAATCTCAATCCACAACAAATGTCTTGCAGTTTCCCATCTTTGTTATTTAACAAAAATACAGGAATTGTTTTTGGCGTTTATTATCGTTTTGAAATACTTTTGCCAAAATAATCAAGATTTAAAGAACCTATGCCTTTTTCACATTTAAAGCCGAAAATAAACACCATTTTAGCCAACAATCACAATGGGAGTGACGAACGATTAAAAGAAGTTTGCGAACTTTTGCAAACCTCGATAGCTCACTACGATTGGGTTGGATTTTACTTTGCCAACGAGGCCGAGAAAACACTTCATTTAAAGGCTTTTGCGGGTGAACCTACGGACCACACAACAATTCCATTCGGAAGAGGAATTTGCGGACAAGTAGCCGTGAGCAACAAAAATTTTGTGGTGCCAGATGTGAAGGCACAGGATAACTATATTGCTTGCAGCATTACTGTGAAATCTGAGATTGTAATTCCGCTTTTTAAGGATGGAAAAAATATTGGACAAATAGATATCGACTCGCACGTGGAAGATCCGTTTTCTGAAGAAGATGAGCGCTTTTTGGAATGGGTGAATGAGGAAGTTGCAAAGATACTTTAGTTATTTGAAGTTAAATTTTAGCGCAACTTCTTCGAAAATTTCAAATTTCAAAATTCCAAATAACAAATAAATCTCAAAAAAGAAATTTCAAAATTATAAAGACTATTGCTCCCTCCACTTGGGAGGGGCTGGGGTGGGACTTTTGAAATTTGGAAGTTGTTTTTTTTGGAATTTGGGAATTATTTGGAATTTGGAGCTTAAAATTTGGAATTTGCGCAGCTTTACATCCCCGTTCTAATCGCCTCCACAGGATCCAGTTTTGATGCTGAAATAGCAGGAAGAATCCCAGCAATTAGTCCGATTGCTGCAGAAATTGCCGTTCCCACAAACATATTCCACGGCGAAAGCACAAATTCAAAATCGCCTGTAAATTGGGAGGCAACTATTGAAACTATAAATACTAAGAATAAGCCTATCAAGCCTCCAATTATAGCAAGAATAACTGCTTCAAATAAAAATTGGAAAAGAATGAATTTGTTTTTTGCGCCTAACGATTTTTGAATCCCGATTAAATTGGTCCGTTCCTTTACGCTTACAAACATGATGTTTGCAATTCCAAAGCCACCCACTAGTAATGAAAACCCACTTATCACTAGCCCAATTACATTCATCGTTCCGGTAATTTGATCAATAACATCTGCAAAGCCCTGTAATTGGTTTACGAAAAAATTGTCGATATCATCTGGTCTCATCCCCCTAGAGAGACGCATTTTCTGTTTTAAAGTAGCTATAAACTCGGCATTATCAACACCCTTTTCAGGCTTTATAATTATAAAAGGAAATGTGTTTTTGTTTGAATCGCCAAAGATCCTACGCACCAAATTAACCGGCAGGTAAACAGAGGTATCCTTACTGTTTCCCCCAAAAATATTACTGCCCTCTTTTTTCAGCACCCCGATTACCGTAAATTTTCTACCATACAATCGCACCTGTTTACCAAGCGCCACTTGCGAGGAGCCAAAAAGCGTATTTGCAATCTCATCGCCCAAAACCACAACAGGAGTACCGCTGATAGATTCTACTTCATTGAAGAATCTTCCATCAGCCAACTTTAATGCTTCTATTTCATAATATTCATCGGTAACGGCACCTACTGCAACGTTTTCAACAGACTTGTCATCACTCTTAATTGTCTCGCTGCCCACATTCAAAGTGTATGAAGCCGCCATTAAATCAGGAACTGTTTTTTTTAAATATTGATATTCCTCATAAGAAACGTCTGGGAATTGCTCGCGTTTCCAAGTAGGTACTTCGGTAGGACCAAAAGAATATTTTCCTAAAAAAATGGTGCTATTGTCTAACCCGCTAATACTCCCTTCAATTTCCCGTTTTAAGGAATCAACCGCTGCGAGAACCGCTATGATAGAAAAGATTCCAATTGTAACACCTACCAAAGAAAGAAAAGTACGTAGCTTATTGTTTTTTAACGCGTTGAGCGCAAAATTGAAACTTTCCTTTAAAACGCGAAGATAAATGAGCATTTACGATTTTAGATTAACGATTTACGATTATTGAACTTGTCACCCTGAGCGCAGTCGAAGGGTTGAACTTTGGACTCTCAAGGGGTTGATAAAATTATAAAAAATAAGACGTTTTCTCTGTGCTTATGTTACAAATTTACTATTCAATTATGTACTTTTGCACCTTAATTTTTCATAATGAACAATTCCAAAAAAATTACGTCCGCTTTAATTTCTGTTTTTAGCAAAGACGGCCTTGCTCCAATCGTTAAAAAACTGAATGAACAGAACGTAAAAATCTATTCAACCGGCGGCACTGAAAAATTCATTAATGACCTTGGAATCGAGGTAATTGCTGTTGAAAACATTACCGATTATCCCTCCATTTTGGGCGGACGCGTTAAAACCCTTCACCCAAAAGTTTTTGGCGGAATTTTGAATAGACAGGACCACCAAGGCGATGTTGCCGAAATGGAACAATACAACATTCCGCAGATTGATGCTGTGATTGTGGATTTGTACCCTTTTGAAAAAACTGTTGCCTCGGGCGCTTCGGAAGAAGATATAATTGAAAAAATTGACATCGGCGGAATTTCATTAATTCGCGCCGCTGCTAAAAATTTTAAAGACACTATTTGCGTTTCTTCAGTTGATGATTACGCTGAATTTTTGGATTTGATTTCAGCAAATGACGGCGAAATTTCTCTGAAAGACCGCAAGCGTTTTGCGGCGAAATCTTTCAACGTTTCTTCAAATTACGATACTGCCATTTTTAATTATTTCAACAAAAGCGAAAATTTATCTTCCTTCAAACTAAGCGAAACCAATGGGCAGGAGCTTCGTTACGGCGAAAACCCGCACCAAAAAGGCTTTTTCTTTGGAAATTTTGACGAAATGTTCACTAAACTTCACGGAAAGGAATTGAGTTACAACAATCTTTTGGACGTTGATGCAGCTGTGAATCTGATGAACGAGTTTAAAGGCGAAGCTCCAACTTTTGCAATATTAAAACACAACAACGCTTGCGGAATTGCGCAGCGTGAAACCGTGCAACAAGCATATATGGCAGCTTTGGCTGGCGATTCGGTTTCAGCTTTCGGCGGTATTTTAATCAGCAATGTTGAAATTGACGAAGCCACCGCAAACGAAATCCACGACCTTTTCTGCGAAGTTGTAATTGCACCTTCATTTTCAGCAAAAGCGCAGGAAATTTTAGAAGGAAAAAAGAACCGAATTTTATTAATTCAGAAAGAAACCGAGTTGCCATCAAGTACTGTTAGAACTTGTTTGAACGGCGTTTTGGTTCAAGATAAAGACAATATTACTGACAGCGCTGAAATTTTAACGCACGCAACAAACAATAAACCAAATTCAACAGAGTTAGAAGATTTGTTGTTTGCTTCTAAAATTTGTAAGCATACAAAAAGCAACACAATTGTTCTGGCAAAGAGAAAACAACTTTGCGCCAGCGGAACCGGCCAAACAAGCCGTGTTGACGCATTACGGCAAGCAATTGAAAAAGCAAAAGCCTTTAATTTTAACCTTGAAGGAGCCGTGATGGCAAGCGATGCTTTCTTCCCGTTTCCAGATTGTGTAGAAATTGCGGACAACGCAGGAATAACTGCTGTAATCCAGCCCGGAGGATCTATAAAAGACCAATTAAGCGTTGATTATTGCAACGAACATAAAATAGCGATGGTATTTACCGGAACACGCCATTTTAAGCATTAAATTTTATTACATTTGTTAAAACCAAATCTAACACGTTAACCTTCAATACCACCGACTTAAACTATGGGATTTTTTGACTTCCTGACTGAAGAAATAGCCATTGACCTGGGTACCGCGAACACCCTAATAATCCACAACGACAAAGTAGTTGTAGATGCTCCATCTATTGTTGCGCGCGATCGAACTACCGGAAAAATAATCGCTGTAGGCCGAGAGGCTGCCATGATGCAGGGAAAAACACACGAAAACATTAAAACGATTCGCCCTTTGAAAGATGGTGTAATTGCAGATTTTGATGCGAGCGAAAAAATGATAAACATGTTTATCAGCGATATCCCTGCCTTGAAAAAAAGGTGGTTAAAACCATCATTGCGAATGGTTATTTGTATTCCAAGTGGAATAACCGAAGTAGAAATGCGCGCGGTAAAAGAAAGCGCTGAACGTGTTAACGGAAAAGAAGTTTATTTAATCCACGAACCAATGGCAGCCGCGATCGGTATTGGTGTTGATATTATGCAACCCAAAGGAAATATGGTGGTTGACATAGGAGGTGGAACCACTGAAATTGCCGTAATTGCTCTTGGTGGAATTGTTTGCGATAAATCCATAAAAATTGCTGGTGACGTTTTCACGAATGATATTGTTTACTATATGCGTACCCAACACAATCTTTACGTTGGTGAACGTACTGCAGAAAAAATAAAAATCCAGATTGGTGCCGCAACTGAAGATCTTGAACTTCCACCGGACGAAATGGATGTACAGGGTCGCGATTTGCTTACCGGAAAACCAAAACAGGTGCAAACTTCATATAGGGAAATTGCAAAGGCATTGGACAAATCAATTCTTAGAATTGAAGATGCGGTTATGGAAACCCTTTCCCAAACGCCACCCGAACTTGCTGCGGATATTTATAACACTGGAATTTATCTTGCCGGAGGTGGTTCTATGCTTCGTGGATTGGATAAAAGGCTTTCTCAAAAAACCGATCTTCCGGTTTACATTGCTGAAGATCCTTTGCGTGCCGTGGTTCGTGGAACTGGGATTTGCTTAAAAAACCTTGCCAAATATAAAAGCGTATTGATTAAATAATTTTTTCGGAAGAAATTATTTCTCTGAAAAATTTCAAAAGAATAATTGCCCATTAATGGCGTTGCTCCCATCAAAAAGCACAATTTATTAACCCCAAATAGCAATGCAGCAGATTATATTTTTCTTCATTCGGAATAAAAATTTCCTGTTGTTTGCCGTGCTTTTTACAATTTCTGTAGCGCTAACTATTCAAACACATAATTACCACAACGATAAATACATTAGCTCTGCCAATTTTATTACGGGCGGGGTTTATACCTTCAGAAATAATATAGCAGATTACTTAAACCTCGGGAAGGAAAACGAACAGTTGCTCCAAGAAAATTTAATGCTTCGAAAAAAACTGGATCAGTTAATAGAAGTTGCAAACGTTGAAAAATTAGACAGTACCGTTCTACCAAATAAGTACGAATATTTCACAGCGCGAGTAATTAATAACAATTATTCAAAAACTAAAAATCAGCTCACGCTTGATAAAGGCGAAAATGATAGTATAAGAATTGACCTTGGCGTAATTTCTTCTAAAGGAATTGTAGGTATTATAAGCGACGTTTCAGAAAATTATGCAACCGTACAATCTATATTGAATACTAAAAGTAGAATTAATGCGAAACTGAAAAAATCCAGCCATTTTGGTTCGCTCATTTGGAATACGGAAGATCCAAACGTAGTTCAATTAGTTGATATTCCTCGGCTTGCACCTCTTGCAAAAGGCGATACAATTATTACCGGTGGACGTTCCACTATTTTTCCTGAAGGTATTTTAATAGGCACAGTAAAAGATTTTCATCTCGATAACGATGACAATTATTATTATGTGAATATTGACCTTTTTAATGATATGACGAGCCTAGAGCACGTTTACTTAATTGAAAACAACGAGGCTCTAGAAATTTTAGAACTCGAAAAAGGAGTAGAAGATGTCGAACAGTGATATTTTAATAAATATTGTACGTTTTGTACTGCTGGTTTTCCTGCAGGTGCTCTTGCTTAACAACGTGAATCTGGCGGGATATATCAATCCTCATATTTACATTTTATTTATTGTTCTATACCCTTTGGACGGAAACAAGGGACTCTTGATTTTTTTGAGTTTTCTGTTGGGACTGTCCATAGATATTTTTGAAGATTCCGGAGGCGTTCACGCCGCGGCCTGCGCATTTATAGCATATATACGCCCAGTAGTTTTAAAATACTCCTTCGGGGTAAGTTATGAATACAATAGCATAAAAATTAAAAAAGCCGACCCTATGGAAAGGCTCACATACATTGCCTCTTTGGTTTTTATTCACCATTTAATAATGTTTTCTTTGGAAATTTTCAGCTTTAAACATATACTTCTCTTGCTGAAATCTACGTTATTTTCTGGGTTGTTCACTATAATTGTCATTGTATGCACAATGATTATTTTCAATAAAAAAACCTCATGAGAAAAATTGTACTTATAGCTTTAGTTTTGTTAAGCGGTTTACTTTTTACCGCTAGGCTTTTCTATTTGCAGGTTTATGATGCTTCGTCAGATTCGCTTCAGCAGAACAGCGCAATTAAGGTAATGTATGATTATCCGCAACGCGGATATATGTTTGATAGAAATATGAAGCTTTTGGTTTCCAACCAACCATCTTATGACGTTATGGTTGTTCCGAAGGACGTAAAACCTCTGGACACTTTAGAGTTTTGTGGGTTACTAAAAATTACCAAAGAAGAGTTTAAAGAAATTCTGCGAAAAGCGAAGGTATATTCGCCAAGATTGCCTTCAGTTGTGCTTCCACAGTTGAACAAAGCTGATTACGCTTCCCTTTCCGAAAAAATGCATAAGTACGAAGGTTTCTACATTCAGCGCCGTTCCCTTCGCGAATATCAAGTAGACCATTCAGCCAACGTAATGGGCTATATTGCTGAGGTTAACAATGCTATTATTGAAAAAAACCCATATTACCAAATGGGGGAACTTATTGGTACGGCTGGTGTAGAAAAGGAATATGAAGAAGTGTTGCGCGGGGTAAAAGGTGTGAAATATATTCAGAAAGATCGTTTCAACAGAGACATAGGGCCTTATAAAGAAGGAATTTTTGATACTTTGCCCGAACGTGGACACGATGTACAGCTTACTATTGATGCGGTGCTTCAAAAATATGGCGAGGAATTAATGGTCCATAAACGTGGCGGTGTTGTGGCAATTGAACCAGCTACGGGAGAAATTCTTGCCTTGGTAACTGCGCCAAGTTATGATCCGTCTTTATTGGTGGGCCGCGATCGTTCAAAGAATTTCACAAAACTGTGGTATGATACTATTGGCAAACCATTGTATGACCGTGTTCTGATGGGAGAATATCCTCCGGGTTCTCCTTTTAAAACCTTAACGGCGCTGATTGGTCTTCATGAGAATGTGGTTGATACATTAGACACTTTTGCTTGCTATCACGGTTACAGATATGGAAACCGAACTTTGGGTTGCCACTCCCACCCTAGCCCACTGGCAATGGTTAGTGGAATCGCAAACAGCTGTAATGCTTATTTTTGTAATGTTTATAAACGGATTATTGATAAATATCCAAATCCGCGGGAGGGAATAGACCATTGGAGAGAGGGGCTTTTAAGCTTCGGTTTGGGGGATTTTTTAGGGTACGATCTTCCAAGTGGCAAAAGAGGTAATATTCCGACTTCAAAATATTACAATAAAATACATGACTTTCCTGCTCACAACTGGTCTTCATTAGCAACAATCTCTAACGCTATCGGCCAAGGTGAAGTTTTACTCACCCCGATTCAAATGGCAAACTTTACTGCTGCCATTGCAAACAGAGGTTATTACTACACACCCCACGTTATTAAAAACGTTATTGGCCCCGACACAATTCCTAATAAATTTAAGGAGAAACATTACACAACCGTTGAACCCGAAAATTTTAAACCTGTGGTAGAGGGCATGTTCCAAGTGTATCAACGCGGAACAGCATCTTCAATACAAATTCCAGGAATAGAAGTATGCGGAAAAACTGGAACTGCTGAGAACTTTACTAAAATTGACGGTAAACGAGTTCAACTTACGGATCACTCTATTTTTATAGCTTTTGCCCCCAAAGACAACCCAAAAATTGCGATTGCTGTTTTTGTCGAAAACGGTTATTGGGGTTCGCGTTGGGCGGGACGTATTGCAGGACTTATGATTGAAAAATACCTGAAAGGCGAAATAACCCGAACAGATATGGAAAAATATGTGCTGGAAGGAAGCTTGGAAGCAGAATATGCCAAACCCTACAGCGGACAACCTTTTTCAATTAACCGATAATGGCAGGGAGCAAAACATTTGTAAAGTTTGATTGGCTGCTTATCTTTATGTTCATCGCATTGGTAACCATGGGGTGGATCAATATCTATTCTGCATCATTGAGCGATACCGCCAAAGGATTTTGGGATTTTGACCAAATTTATGGCAAGCAGATGATTTGGATAGGTTTGAGTGTTATTATCATCATTTTTGTGTTGGCAGTAGAGTCTAAGTTCTATGAACGTTTTGCCAGCGTTATTTATATCATTTCATTGCTAACCCTTTTGGGGCTATTTGTCTTCGGAAAAACCATTGCTGGATCAACCTCTTGGTATGATTTCGGCGGGATTAGCATACAACCCAGCGAATTTGCAAAAGCCACAACGGCTTTAGCACTCGCCAAATATGTGAGTGATATCCAAACCAATATGCAAGATTTTAAGAACCAAATAGGAGCTTTTATAATCTTAGTCCTACCGGCAATTTTGATCATTCTTCAGCCCGACCCTGGGAGTGCGTTAATCTATGCGGCTTTTGTATTCCCTCTTTACAGAGAAGGACTTCACGGGGTATATTTGCTATTCGGTTTATTTGCAGTTATGTTATTTGTTTCCACACTTGCCTTTGGCGCAGTTTGGGTCGCAATAGGCGTCGCTCTATTGGCTGGACTCCTTTTTTATAGGAACAGAAAAAAGCGCCCCAAAATTCTTAAATATGTTTTTATAGTTATAGGCTGCATCGCTTTTGCCTTTTCAGTAAGTTATATTTTCAACAATGTTTTTAAGCAGCACCATCGTGATCGTTTCAACATTGTATTAGGCAAGGAAGTTGATTCTCGCGGTATAGGTTACAACACAAATCAAAGTGAAATTGCAATAAGTAATGGTGGGTGGCTAGGCAAGGGATGGACGCAGGGTACTCAGACCAAGGGAAATTTTGTTCCCGAACAGCACACGGATTATATTTTCAGTACCGTCGGCGAAGAATGGGGCTTTGTGGGAAGTATGATTGTAGTTTTATTGTTCGTGGGACTGATACTTCGAATAATCTTCAAAGCCGAAAAACAAAAATCTCAATTCGGAAGGGTTTATGGTTATAGTGTGGCGGCAATATTATTTTTTCACTTTTTTGTGAATATAGGGATGGTTTCTGGAATTTTCCCCACGGTTGGAATTCCACTTCCCTTCTTTAGTTACGGAGGTTCAGCACTCTGGGGATTTACTATTTTACTCTTTATTTTTGTGAAATTAGACGGTTCTAATTACCACTACGCATAAGAAATCGAAGTTGAAGTTGAAGTTGAAGTTGAAGTTGAAGTTGAAATAAAATATTACTGCAAACTGCAACTGAAAAATGCAAACTTATTTCTTCCCCCAAGCTTTTAAATCAACCATTTGCTCCAAATTAGTTTCAACTGAATCTGGTAAATTCGGAAAAAAATCGATTCCGGTTTTAGCTTCTATTTCATTAATGGAAATTGCATAATTATAAAAAGATTCGCTTGAGGATTTATTAGGAATTAAAAAAGCAATCGCTTTATAATTACCTTCAGAAGCATCCACTACTATTTTGTAAAATTCATTCGGAACCGAAACATTCTCATCGCCAATAGTTTTCATATTTCCTTTTAAGACACCTCCTGTAACAACATAAACTCCGTCATATTTTTCTGCCCAAAAGCGAACTTTTTGTTCCAAACGGTTCCAGATTCCAGCATTAAAATCGTGATTCTGCGGACTGATGTTGCTCGTCAAAAAAGTTTCGTTGTAAGCTTCAAAAGAAAATCTTCTGTCACCGGCCGGACAAAGATGTCCGCGGTCATAACCCGAGTTTTTATAGTTGCGCCAATCTGCTGAATATGTTTTGACGCTTCGATCTTCAATGAAATATGGACGTTCAAATTCATTTTTAGCGAGATCATTCCTGTTTAGTTCATATGCAACCCACTCTGCCTGTTCATCCTTTTCGGAATATGAAAGTGTGAAGAAGTTATGCTTTACAATAGCTCCGGTGGTTGAAGCGGGAAGAAAGGAGTCGTTAAATTCCTCGGAATTTCGCTGTGCTGTACTTGAAGAATTTTCAACCGAATTTGTATCCTTTTCAAAAAAATCATCTGCATAATACAATGCAACGGTTACTATAATAATTACTAAGGGGTATATGTATTTTCTATTCATTTTAGGTTTATTTACTCGTTCCGCACATCCATCGCGTCGCGCAGTGCATTTCCTATTAACATAAAAGCAGTAACAAGACTCATAATTGCCAATCCGGGAATTAGGGCAAGATAGGGTTTCCCTAAAATAATGTAGGCATAGTGGTCTTTTATAATTCCACCCCAGCTGGGCATTGGAGGTTGTGCCCCTATTCCCAAGAAGGATAGCCCGCTCTCAATAAGTATTGCTCCCGCAAAATTAGCAGCAGAAATTATAATAACTGGAGCCATACTATTTGGCAAAATATGCTTTACAATTATTCTGAAATCATTAAAACCTAAAGCCCGAGCAGCCGTAACGTATTGCATCTGCTTAACGCCCATAACCTGCCCGCGGACTACACGGGCAACTTCTACCCACATCGTTAACCCAACGGCTATAAAAACCTGCCAAAATCCTTTTCCGAGTGCCAAAGTGATTGCAATTACAAGCAACAAAGTTGGAATGGACCAAGTAACATTGATGAGCCACATTATTGCAGCATCCACTTTCCCGCCGAAATAACCTGCTATCGCTCCCAATGTAACTCCAATAACCAAAGAAATAAAAACCGCCACAAACCCAATAGCCAACGAAATACGAATACCGATTAGCATTCTACTTAATAGGTCTCGGCCGTATTTATCGGTTCCGAGAATGAATTCTTTTTCTGAAATATATTTTTGGGAAATCTCCTTTACCGAAGCAGCATTGGGAAATAATGAAAGCACATATTCCTTTTGAAGTCCATCTGTTCCATCCACTGTGTATTCGGTAATTTCGATAGAATTTTCCTTTAAGGTATATTTGGAAACCGGAATCTCAGTATCGGCATTTTTCTTTCCGAAAAAGAAAACCGAAATCGGGTTCTGTGGTTCCAGCGCAACGGGAATGGTTAGCATTTTTACTGAGAAACCTGGGTTTTTGGAATGAATGGAAAGATGCATTTGGTTGGCATTTTGCGAATTATCTGGCGCCAAAGCATACGCAAAAATCGCAATCAAAACACATAGCATTAAAAAACCCAAACTGAAAACGCCCCAAAAGTTTTTTTTAAACTTTTGGAGCGCTATTCTGGTTAATGAAGTGGTGTTTTTCACACTTCAAATTTAGTAAAAATTAGCTTGTTCTATTCAGAAACGGGCATTCGGTTTACGCAATATTATTTTTTAATATCTGCTACTTTCCCTGCCTTAATATTATTTAGTTTTAAATCTTCCAATACATTCACTGCTTCTTCAACATACATATCCTTACTTAGATTTTTGTGCCATCTTTTGCGCTTTTCAGAAAGGGTTGTATCCTTTTTCATAAGTGCGGTTTCATAGGGCAGTGACTCAAAATTGAGTTTATTGTCGTATTTATCAATAGCATCAAATCTCTTAGTTTCTTCTTTGCGTTCTTCGATCTCGGCGGTGTAGGTGTCAAAATTTAAATTGACTTCTTTCTCATCCCTTCGAGCCTTAATCCATCGGGCGTCTTCATCAATCAATTTTAATTGCTCGTTTTGTAACAAACGCGCTTTACTTTTCTCAATTGTTTCATCATAACCTATATAACCATCCCAAATATCATATTTTGCAGCATCAATTTTATCGTAAGGCAATGGATTGTCATAATCTCTTTCACCCACATCAATATAGCTGTAGCGATCTGGCATTACCACATCACTTTTTACGCCTTCCAACTGGGTGGAACCACCATTGACGCGGTAGAATTTTTGTGAGGTAATTTTCAACGCACCCAAATCGCCCAAATCATTTTTGCGAAGCCATTGGTTTAGGTCAATTACGTTTTGAACGGTACCCTTTCCGTAGGTTTGTTTGCTTCCCAAAATAATAGCTCGTTTGTAATCTTGCATAGCCGCAGCTAAAATTTCAGAAGCTGAAGCGGATAATTCATTTACTAAAATTACTAAAGGACCGTCCCAAATAATTTCACTGTCATTATCTTCTAACACTTCTTTATTTCCATTGGAAGCAACCTGCACAACAGGTCCTTTTTTGATAAAAAGTCCGGCAATATCTACAGCTGTTCTCAAAGACCCTCCACCATTATCACGAAGATCCAAAACAAGACCTTCCATTCCTTCTTCTTTCAAACGGATAATTTCTTTTTTAACATCTGTAGCGGCGTTACGTTCTTTATAGTTTTCCATATCGAAGTAAAACTGCGGCAGATTGATAAGTCCGAATTTACGGTCTCCTTTGTCAATTAACGACGATTTTGCATAGGTTTCTTCAAGCTCCACAACGTCGCGCGTTATAACTTTATCAGAAATAGTTCCGTCTACATTTTTAATGGTCAAGGTTACTTTAGTCCCCTTTGGGCCTTTTATAAGTTTCACCGCATCGTCAATACGCATACCAACTATGCTAACAGCATCCTTTTCCTCATCTTGCTTGACTTTTAAAATAGCATCACCAACTTCTATTTTTTCACTTCTCCAAGCTGGTCCGCCACTAATAATTTCAATAACAGTGATGTAATCATTCTTCTTTTGAAGTCTGGCGCCTATACCTTCCAATTTTCCAGACATTCTAAGGTCAAAGCGATCCTTATCTTGCGGAGCGAAATAATTGGTATGTGGATCAAATTCTTCAACAATTGTATTCAAGTAGATTGCAAAATAATCTTTGCGCTCTAAATCTTTTGTAAAATCGAAATATTCGTCCAACGAGCTTTTAGTAGTTTCTCTAGCGTTCTTTTCAAGTTCTGTTTTAGATTTAACTGTAAACGGTTCTTCGTTTGTAGTTTTTGGTTTTTCTAAAGATTCGGGTAAATCCATTTCATCTTCTTCGGTATCCTTCATTTCTTCAGTAGAGGCTATCCCTTTCTCTCTATTATTTTGGTTTTCCACCAAGTCATAATACCCAGCCAGCGTTGAAAATTTCAGTTGCTGCTTCCAACGTTCTTTTAATTCTTTTTTAGAAGTGGCATAAGCAAGGTTATCATAATCTACATTGATCGTCTCCTGTTGGGTAAAATCGAACGGTTCACTTAAAACCTCAGGATATATCTTCTTTACATTTTCCATTCGCTCATTGAAACGGCTATAAACCAAATCAAAAAATGACAGATCCTTATTTTTTATCTGATCATCTATTTCAGTTTTATATTTGCTGAATTCAGCAATATCTGATGCCAGAAAATATCTCTTTAAAGGATCCAGTCCTTTTATGAAATCTTCATAGACACCAGCAGAAAATTCATCGTTAATATCTTTAGGGTCATAATGCCCTTTTTGAAGTACATAGGTTATAAGGTCTAAAAGCAGCTTATCCTTATCGGGATCGTCAAACTCCTTTGTAGTAAAACTACAGGAAGCTACAGAAACGAAAACCGCCAAAAACAAAACTTTAAAATTCTTCTTCATTATCCGCATAGTAGTGGTATTATTTTATGAGTGCCTAAATTATATAAAAAACTGTGCCATTAATAGATCTCGATACTAATTTTTTGTTAAACAGTTTTATTCAATTCTGAATTGAGAATTCCAATCTATATGGCTCTTGGAAGAAGATTTTAAAATGTATTTTTGTTTCTTCAAAATTCAACAATATTCATGACAAAGAAAAGACCGCTAATATTAGTAACCAATGATGATGGCATCAACGCGCCAGGCATCAGAACATTAATTGAAGTTATGAATACGCTGGGCGATGTAATGGTTGTAGCTCCAGACTCGCCACAAAGTGGAATGGGCCACGCCATAACTATTAACGACACCTTGTACTGTAATAGTATAAACGTAATTAACGGGGACCCCCAAAAAGAATACAGTTGCAGCGGAACGCCCGTGGATTGTGTAAAAATAGCGGTAAACGAAATCTTAAAACGGAAACCAGATCTTTGCGTGAGCGGTATTAATCACGGAAGCAATTCATCTATAAATGTAATTTACAGCGGCACGATGAGCGCCGCCGTAGAAGCGGGAACACAAGGCATACCGTCGATAGGTTTTTCACTTTTGGATTATTCTTTGGAAGCAGATTTTAAACCTTCAAAAAAATTCGTAAAAGCAATTGCCCAGGCAACACTTAAAAACGGTCTCCCAAAAGGCGTAGTTCTCAACGTGAATATTCCTAAACTGAAAGTCTCAGAGATAAAAGGCATAAAAGTTTGTCGCCAAGCAAATGCCCATTGGGAAGAAAAATTTGATAAAAGGACCAATCCACTGGGACGCGATTATTATTGGCTTACCGGTGAATTTGTTAATGAAGATAAAGGCGAGGATACTGATGAATGGGCGCTTCACAATGGCTTTGTCTCCGTAGTTCCCGTACAGTTTGACTTAACGGCACATCACGCTATGAAAGAATTGAACACTTGGGATTTTTAATTTTTAAAATGAAAAGATTTAAATGAAGCCACACATTAAGGAAGTTCTAATTGGTTTAATAATTGGTTTGCTGGCAAATATGGCAGGAACCTATTTGTACATATTCTTTTTTTCAAAACTAAGTTTGGAATCAACGCTAGAAGCGGCTTTGGAAAATGATTTTCTGGGAAGTTTAATTGCTTTAGGCGCCATTTTAAACCTGATCGTTTTTTTTATACTTTTAAAAAAGAACCAATATTATAGAGCAAGAGGGGTGGTTTTGGCTACAGTTATAGCTGCAATCGCAATTTTGATTTCGAAATTTTTCTGAAAAGAAAAGAGTTTTCCCTATAACTCATTAACTTAGTACCAAATAACTTAATAATGAGACGCGCAGTTTTTCCCGGAACTTTTGACCCAATCACCCTTGGACATGTTGATATAATAAAACGTGCGCTCCCGCTGTTTGATGAACTTATAATTGCCATAGGCGTGAATGCCGATAAAAAAACAATGTTTTCATTGGAAGAGCGAATAAGCTTTATTGAAAAAACTTTTGATAGCGAAGGAAAAATTAAGGTAAAAAGCTATACCGGGCTCACGGCAAAATTTTGCATTTCTGAAGAAGCCCAGTTTATAGTTCGCGGTTTGCGAAACACTACAGACCTTAATTACGAACAGCCCATTGCACAGACCAATTATAAGTTAACGCAAGTTGAAAGCATCTTTTTAATTTGCTCTCCTGAGGTTTCAAACATATCTTCAACCATTGTTCGGGATGTGATGCGTTATGATGGGAATTACTCCAGCTTAGTTCCTTCCCCAGTAACACAGTAATTGTTTTTATGCAATAAAAAAACCCTATCAGTTTCCTGAAAGGGTTCTCTAAAAATTTGTTATAAAAAGAATTATAGCGCAGCTACGTGCTTAGCCAAATTCGATTTTAAATTGGAAGCCTTATTCGAATGAATAATATTTTTCTTAGCCAATTTATCAATCATTGAAACAACAGTTGGGAACATAGTTTCTGCTTCTTTCTTGTCAGAAAGTTCTTGAAACTTCTTCATGGCGTTACGTGCAGTTTTGTGCTGGTAACGGTTACGCAAGCGCTTTGCCTCGTTGCTTCTTATTCTCTTTAATGCTGACTTGTGATTTGCCATTTTTGTTTTATTAAATTCTAATTTTGTAGTCCGTAGGGGAATCGAACCCCTGTTACCAGGATGAAAACCTGGCGTCCTAACCCCTAGACGAACGGACCATTTTTATTTTTAAATGCGGATGCAAAAATACAACAATTTTTGAATGGCGCAAATCCTAAATAACTTTTTTCAAAAAAAATTAATACGCCTTTGCAAAAAGCACTTTTCTTTCTGAAGGTTTGCCAGTAACCATACAGGTTCCGGACTCATTGTCACCATCCAAAGGAATACATCTTATTGTTGCTTTTGTTTCGTTCTTTATTCGCTCTTCAGTTTCTGATGTTCCATCCCAATGCGCTAAAATAAAACCACCTTTGCCGTTCAAAACTTTTTTAAATTCTTCATACGAAGCTACTTCTGTAGTATGTTCAGTTCTGTAAGAATCAGCTTTTTTGAAAAGATTGACCTGAATTTCGTTCATTAAGGAAATAACTTTTTCTACAACGTTTTCATTGCTTATAAATTCTTTTTGTAGCGTATCTCTTCGGGCAAGCTCAACAGTTCCTTTTTCAACATCTTTTGGACCAATTGCAATTCGAACTGGAACTCCTTTCAATTCGTATTCGTTGAACTTCCACCCTGGTTTGTGGGTGTCGCGGTTGTCATATTTCACTCGAATCCCTTTAGATCGCAGCTCTTTCATCAGGTTTAAAGCCACTTCATTTACAGCTTCAAACTCTTCATCTTTTCTGTAAATAGGAACTATTACAACTTGATCTGGCGCCAAATTAGGAGGCAGCACCAAACCGTTATCATCACTATGAGTCATTACCAAAGCGCCCATCAATCTTGTGGAAACACCCCAGGAAGTTGCCCAAACGTAATCCAAAGTGCCGTCTTTGGCAGCAAATTTTACATCAAAAGCTTTTGCGAAATTTTGCCCCAAAAAATGGGACGTGCCTGCCTGCAATGCTTTTCCATCCTGCATTAAAGCTTCAATGCAGTAAGTTTCCAATGCACCAGCAAAACGCTCACTTTCAGTTTTTGTGCCTTTTATAACCGGCATCGCCATGTAATTTTCTGCAAAATCTGCATAGACGTTCATCATTTGCTCCGCTTCTGCTATTGCTTCATCTTTAGTGGCATGGGCAGTATGCCCTTCTTGCCATAAAAATTCTGCCGTACGTAAAAATAGACGCGTTCGCATTTCCCAACGCACCACATTTGCCCATTGGTTGATTAAAAGAGGAAGATCACGGTAAGACTGTATCCATTTGCGGTACGTATCCCAAATAATGGTTTCGGAAGTTGGACGTACTATCAATTCTTCTTCCAATTTAGCATCTGGATCTACAATAATCCCACTTCCATCTTCGGCGTTTTTTAATCTATAGTGCGTCACAACGGCACATTCCTTTGCAAAACCATCAACGTGGCTCGCTTCTTTACTGAAGTATGATTTTGGAATAAAAAGTGGAAAATATGCATTCTGATGTCCTGTTTCCTTAAACATTCTATCGAGCTCTGCTTGCATTCGCTCCCAAATAGCATATCCGTAAGGTTTTATAACCATACATCCACGAACTCCGGAGTTTTCGGCAAGGTCTGCTTTGATTACCAGTTCATTATACCATTTGGAATAATCTTCCTCTCTTGTAGTTAAATTCTTTGCCATAGTCCAGATTTTGGCACAAATGTTGTGTCAATGTTAAATGATTAGTTATTGTCCGCAAAACTACTTATTTTTATGAAGTTCAACAATAAAATTACCACAGATATGTCTATTCAAAATATAAATTCTAAACGTTTCATTCCTCTTGCATTCATAGGCGCCTTCGCCTTTTTGCTAGCATCGTGTGGAACGCATAACAATGGTTATAATCAAAATGACGGGATATATTCTTCTGGCAATAATTCTACTTCGCAAGAAGAATATGCAAATGATGAGCCTTCCAATGAAAAATCTAGTTACTATCAGCAGTATTTCAGAAGTAAGTCTGACGCGTACTCAGATCTTCCTGAGGAAGGTGCGATTTTTACAGATATTGAGGCATATTCCACTACAGAAAGGTTAGATGAAGAGGGAAATATTATAATTGAAGAAAATTACGATGAAGAAGGCTATGGCTCATGGGGCAGCAATAGTGATGACATAACAGTGAACATTTATAATTATGGCGGATTAGGCTACGGATTCTATCACAGACCATATTGGTACGGTGGTTATTGGGGCTATTCGAACCACGGCTATTACGCCCCTTACTGGGGAATTGGTTATGGATGGAATTATCCATATTATAACTACGGCTATTACGGATACGGATATGGTAATTACCCATATTACGGTTACAACCATTACAACAGCAATTATTATAATGGAGTTTCTTATAATCGTGGCAGAAGAAATACGGACTATAGCAGGACCGAGACACGCGGAAGATCAAACAATGTTTCAACACGCAATTCCTACAGTCGTTCAGAGCTATCTCGCCGCGTTAACAGGAATAATGTCCGGGCAAATAACACTACCCAAACCACCCGTAGTAATAGTAACGTTAGGACTACCCGATCCAATTCTAATAATACAATAAGAAACACCCGTTCTAATAATACTAGGAACAATACCTATTCGCAACCCACCCGAAGTAATTCGCGCAGTACCAAGAATAGTAATTATTCTTCGCCAACACGAAGCAGTAATTCTGGTTCAGTTAGAAGTTCAGGAAGCAGCCGTGGAAACTCAAGTGGTGGAAGCAGCAGAAGTGGCAGAGGTGGACGCGGTTAAACGAATTTTCAGAATATTTCATTAAGTTTTATCTATGAAAAGAATATCCTTCTTTTTTATTATGGCCGTAATATCTATGTCAGTTATGAAAGCCCAAAATACAACTGACGGCTTAAGATATAGCACAGACCAAAATACAGGCACAGCACGTTTTACTGGACTGAGCGGGGCAATGGGTGCCTTAGGGGGTGATTTTTCCGCAACCAATATCAACCCAGCAGGCGGAGCAGTTTTCTTGAAGTCGAACCTTATGTTTTCAGCTTCCTTATTTGATATCGAAAATAATTCTAATTATTTTTCCAACGCTGAAAAGAGTTTCGCTGATGATCTCACGCTTAACCAATTGAGCGGTATTTTTGTAATCAATAATTCCAATGAAGATTCTGCCTTCAAAAAGTTTACCGTTGGAGTAAATTATAACGTAACAAAAAACTTTGAGAACGAACTTTACATTGCAGGAACTGGAAATACTTCCATTGGAAATTTCTTTTTGGAACAAGCTCAAGGCATTCCTGTAAGCTTTTTGGAATTACAGCCTGGGGAATCCATTTCGAGCCTATATCAATTTTTGGGAGAAACTGAAGGAACTGCTGCACAGAATGCCTTTCTTGGCTATCAAGCATTTCTTTTTGACCCAGTGGAATTTAACAATCCTTTAAATGATGCATATGTTTCAAATATTGCAGGGGGAAGTTTTAATCAGGAATATTTTTACCTTTCCCAGGGTTACAATAGCAAATTTTCCATAAATCTCGCAACACAGCTTAGGGAGGATTTATTTTTCGGAATAAATATTAATACGCACACCATCGATTTTGATCAAAGTTCGTTTTTACTGGAAAGCAATGACAACAACGGCTCAAAAGTTAATCGGGTAGGGTTTGAGAATAATCTGTCAGTAACAGGCGCGGGAGTATCGGCACAAGTGGGCGCAATTGCCAAAGTTGGTGAAAATTTTCGTTTAGGCTTAAGCTTGGACAGCCCAACTTGGTATCAAATATTTGAAGAAACAACGCAATACCTTGAAAGTAGGAGATTTTTTGAGGGCCAAACAATAAGCGAAACAGTAAATCCAAGGGTAATAAATGTATATGAAGATTATACGCTGAAAACTCCTGCCAAAGTTACTGCGAGCGCAGCCTACATTTTTGGTCAAAATGGATTAATAAGTTTTGATTATTCCTATAAAGACTATGCGTCAATTAAATTTAGTTCTGAATTTAATTCTTCTGATTCCTTTTTTAATAATTTGAATACCACTATCGACAACACCTTGAAAGGTGTTTCCAATTATAGGGCCGGTGCAGAGTATCGTATAAATCAACTAAGCCTTCGGGGCGGTTTTAATTATGAAGATAGCCCATACCAAGATACAACTACAATAGGCGACCTTATAGGCTTCTCACTTGGCGCAGGATACAACTTTGGACGCTACACTTTTGATTTAGCCTATTCAAGATCTGAACAACAAAGAAACCAACAGCTTTATTCCGTCGGTTTAACCGATGTTTCTAAAGTGAATTCTATTTACAATAATATTGTGATGTCGCTTGGCTTCCAATTTTAATTTTCTTCTAAAATATTATTGACTGCTTGAAACCAGCATAAAATTCGTTGCAATTTTCAGTACCTTAATGCTATTCCGTATCTTTGCAGGCTTATTATATATTTCAATAAATGGATTTAGAAAAACAACTTAAGGACATAGAAGAAATGGGGAATGACCACATAGGTAATTCCACAGAAACCCCCATGAGGCATGACGCTTTTGAGCTCAGCGATATCGAAAAAATTGCAAGTATCAAAAAAGATGTTCAGAATATAATGCACACCTTGGGCCTCGATCTTACTGACGACAGCCTAAAAGGTACGCCAACCCGTGTGGCAAAAATGTTTGTACAGGAAATTTTTGGAGGACTTCACCCAGACAGAAGGCCCAAAGCTTCCACTTTTGAAAATAAGTACAAGTATCAGGAAATGCTGGTAGAAAAAAATATAACCCTCTACTCTACTTGCGAGCATCATTTATTACCGATTGTAGGAAAAGCTCACATCGCCTATATTTCTAACGGCACTGTGGTGGGACTCTCAAAGATGAATAGGATTGTAGATTATTACGCAAAAAGACCACAGGTACAAGAACGATTAACAATGCAAATTGTAAAGGAACTTCAAGATGTTCTAAACACTGAAGATGTAGCTTGCGTAATAGATGCCAAACACCTTTGTGTAAACTCTCGAGGAATTCGTGATATTGACAGCAGTACCGTAACCAGCGAATTTGGTGGAGCCTTCAAAAAACCTGAAACACGCAGGGAATTTTTGGATTACATTAAATTGGATACTGAATTTTAAGACCACCATATAAATTCCAAAACACAATTGACCATTATCTATTCTTGAATTTTAAACCTTGAATTCCAAAATTTGAAACAGCAAGACCTTTTTATATATAATTCACTTTCAAAAAGTAAAGAAAAATTCACTCCCATTCACGAAGGCGCAGTAGGAATGTACGTTTGTGGACCAACTGTTTATAGCAATGTGCATTTGGGCAACTGCCGCACCTTTCTTTCTTTTGATTTAGTTTTCAGGTACCTAAAACACTTGGGATACAAAGTTCGCTATGTGCGAAATATAACAGATGCCGGCCATTTGGAAAACGACGGTGAAAGCGGCGATGATCCAATTCTTAAAAAAGCACGTCTTGAACAGTTGGAACCCATGGAAATTGTTCAAAAATACACGGTAGATTTTCATACCATAATGGCAAAGTTCAACGCACTGCCCCCAAGTATTGAACCTACGGCTACAGGTCATATTTACGAACAGATTCATATAGTTGAAAAAATAATTGAGGAAGGTTTTGCGTACGAAAAAAATGGCTCCGTATATTTTGACGTTTTAAAATTCAATGAAACTAATAATTACGGTAAACTGAGCGGCAGGCAAATAGAAGATATGGTTGCTAATACCCGTGAACTTGCCGCACAAAGTGATAAAAAAAACCCGCAGGATTTTGCGCTTTGGAAAAAAGCCGAACCCCAGCATATTATGCGCTGGCCATCGCCTTGGAGTGAAGGTTTTCCAGGCTGGCACTTGGAGTGCACGGCTATGAGCACTAAATATTTAGGCAATCATTTCGACATTCACGGCGGCGGGATGGACCTGAAATTTCCACACCACGAATGTGAAATTGCACAAGCAGAAGCCTGCAACCATACTTCACCTGTGAATTATTGGATGCACGCAAATATGCTTACCCTTAACGGTAAAAAAATGTCTAAATCTACTGGAAACTATATCCTCCCGAATGATATGTTTACGGGAGAAAATGATGTTTTAAGCAAGCCCTTCTCGCCTACTGTTACCAAATTCTTTATGTATCAAGCACATTACCGAAGCATTCTAGATTTTAGCAGTGATGCTTTGGAAGCTTCGGAAAAAGGTTTTAATAAATTGATGGATGCTTACCGAACTTTTGATGAAATAACTACTTCAGAAAAAAGCAGCATTGATGTTGAAAGCTGGCGAAAATCCTGCTATGAAGCAATGAATGACGATTTCAATAGTCCTATTTTAATAGCCACACTTTTTGAAACCGTGAAATTTGCAAATGCTTTAAAAGAAGAAAAAGATACAATTTCCGAAAAAGATTTAGCACTGCTAAAGCAAACAATGAGCGACTTCCTTTTTGAAGTTTTGGGACTGCAGGATAATGTTTCGGAAAATTCGCAGGACGGCGAAAAACTTTCAGCAGCAGTAGAACTTCTTATTCAATTGAGAAATCAGGCACGCGCCAATAAAGATTTCGCGATGAGTGACAAAATTCGAGACGAACTCGCTTCAAAAGGAATTCAACTGAATGACGGAAAAGACGGTACTACTTTTACGTTGAATTAAAACATTTCCCTTCCCTCTTCAGAGGGGGAAATATTGAGTTATGAAAAAAATTCTCACATATCCATTCATACTTTTAATTAAAGGATATCAAATTTTTATTTCACCATTATTGCCTTCCAGTTGTCGCTACACGCCTACGTGTTCGCATTATGCAGTTGAAGCCTTGCAAACACACGGAATCCTAAAAGGCGGTTGGCTTGCAGCAAAACGAATTGCGAGTTGCAACCCTTGGGGCGGCTCTGGTTACGATCCTGTTCCACCTAAAAAGAAATAAAACAATGTTCGGTTATACTTTTTCGCTTTTAGTATCTTTACGCGGCGCAATAAATACTTCAATATGCATTATTTAAGTTTTACCTGGAACCCTTCTGAAGGGATCGATCTTGGTTTTTTTATGATACGTTACTACAGTTTAATGTTTGTAGTGGCATTCACACTGGGCTGGATTCTCACCAAAAAGATTTATGAACGCGAAGGGCTGGCTCAGGAAAAACTGGACAGTCTTTTTATCTACATGGTTGTAGCTGTTTTGGTTGGTGCTCGTTTGGGGCATGTTATTTTTTATCAACCAGAGCTTTTTGTGGAAGATCCGCTTTCTGTTTTTCTTCCTATAAGCACAGTTCCAGAATTTGAATTTACAGGCTTCCAAGGCTTGGCAAGTCACGGTGCTGCAATCGCTATTCTTATTGCAATGTATTATTATACAAAAAACGTTGTCAAAAAACCTTTCTTGTGGATTATGGACCGCATCGTAATCGCCGTAGCCGCCGGTGGCATTTTTGTGCGTATCGGGAATTTTCTAAATTCTGAAATAATCGGAAAACCTTCTGGCGACTTTCCGCTGGGCGTTCGTTTTGTGCACGAGGGTATTGGGAAGCGGGAAGCTGTGGCCGCAACGGGAATTGACAGTCCAAGTAAAGCTTATGACGCCATTGTACATAATCCACAGTTTGCGGAACTACTTAATAGCGTCCCCTTCCGCCACGCGGCACAACTCTATGAGGCAGCGGGTTATGTGATTGTGTTTTTAGTTTGCTGGTATTTATATTGGAAAACCGAACGCAGAAAACAAATAGGTTACATATTTGGCGTGTTTTTGATACTCCTATTTATGGTTCGCTTTATTGTGGAGTTTGTAAAAGAAAGCCAAGGCGGATTTGAGTCTGCTTTGGGCTTACTCTCTACAGGACAATGGCTGAGCGTTCCCTTTGTACTTGCTGGAATCTACATTATGTGGAAAGCTTCAAAAAAACCTATGACTGAATAAAAAATGTTTGCCACGAATTCACGAATGCTCAAAGTAATTATTCGTGAATTCGTGGTTTTTTAATATTTCATTCGATGAAAAAAATACTTATTTCGGCAGCACTTGTTGGCTCTATGCTTACATTTTACAATTGTAAAGATACTCCTTCCTCAGAAGGAAAAAGTCTAACAAAGGAAATCACTTTCAATAAAGAAGGCGAGCTCACTTTAATGAAAGCTGCAAATGATTCAATAATTGCAAAGCTAGATATTGAAATAGCCGATGACGAATATTCAACCCAAACTGGGCTTATGTACCGTAACGCTATGGCTGAAAACCAAGGGATGCTTTTTGTGTTCAACGATATGCAGGAGCGCTCTTTTTATATGAAAAATACGCAAATACCGCTGGATATTATCTATCTGAATGCTAAAAAGGAAATAGTAAGCATACAAAAAAACGCAAAGCCATTTGATGAGACTTCACTAACTTCTGAAGCTGCTTCGCAATATGTGCTAGAAGTTAATGCAAACCTTGCCGATAAATGGAAGCTTGAAAAGGGTGATAAGATTGATTTCAATAAAAGCAATTGATAATTTAGACTTCTCAGTAAAATTTTACACTTTAGATTAAAACTAAAAACAAAAAGACCTTTCCAAATTGGAAAGGTCTTTTTCTAGTACTCCTGAAGAATTTCAGCAATTATGCCTCAAGGGCTTGAGCTTCCTCTTCTTCTTTTTTATCAATTAAATCTTCAACTCTTTTGCGTTTCACCGTATCATACATCACCGGAGTTGCGATAAACAATGATGAATAGGTACCTACAACAATACCTACGATGATTCCAAACAGTAGCCCGCGGATAGATTCTGCACCAAAGAAGAACATACTCAACAATACTATAAGCGTAGTGAAAGAGGTATTTAATGTTCTACTTAGCGTGCTACTTAAAGCTACATCTATAATACGGCTCATTTTCCAGCTTGGGTGTTCGCCAAAGTATTCACGAATACGGTCAAATACAATTACCGTATCGTTCAGCGAGTATCCAATTACCGTTAGTATTGCCGCGATAAACGCTTGGTCAATCTCCATGCTGAAAGGCATGAATTTATAAGTTAGTGAGAACACACCCAGCACGATAAGCACATCATGGAAAACAGCTGTTACCGCACCCAAACTAAACTGCCATCTTCTGAATCGTAGCAGGATATAAAGGAATACTACTACTAACGAACCGAATACGGCCCAGAATGAGTCTTTCTTAATATCATCTGCAATAGTAGGGCTCACTTTATAATACTCCATTCTACCAATTTCTTTTCCGTCACGATCGCCTACAAATTCATCGTAGGTCATATCTGCGGGAAGATCTTTTTTAACGGTCGCAAAAATCATTTGCTCTATCTCTTCGTCAATCTCGGTTCCGGTTTCGTCAACTTTATACTTAGTAGTAATCTTCAACTGATTGTCACCACCGTAGGTTTTAGCCTCGGCACTTCCGAAGGTCTGGATCAAGTTGTCTTGAATTTCCTGTGAATTAACATCCTTCGCAAAACGAACGGTATAGGTACGTCCACCCACAAAATCAACACCCTGGTTAAGACCATTGAAGAATAAGGAAGAAACACTTATCAAAATCATAATTGCAGAAAAAATATACGCCATTTTGCGTTTTTTCAAGAATGAAACGTGAACGTTTGTGAAAAGGTTCTTAGTAATTGAAGTAGAGCAAGGCAATGGCTTGCCGTTTTTCGTATAACTATTAATAAACAACCTTGTAATGAAAATTGCCGTAAACAATGAAGTTGCAATACCTATCAATAAAGTAGTTGCAAAACCTTGTATTGGGCCAGTTCCGAAAACTAAAAGAATTAAACCAGTAAGACCAGTTGTAATGTTTGCATCTAGAATGGAAGACAACGCATTGTTGAAACCATCCTTTATAGCATCCTTCTGCGCTTTACCTTTGGCTAGCTCTTCTTTAATTCTTTCAAATATAAGTACGTTCGCATCTACAGACATACCTACCGTTAATACAATACCGGCAATACCAGGAAGCGTTAGCACAGCTCCAAGACCCGCCAATATTCCGAAGATAAATAGAATGTTGACCATCAAGGCAACATCAGCAAAAGCTCCAGCTTTTCCGTAATATCCAATCATCCATAAAAGCACGATAATAAGTGCAACTGCAAAGGACATTACGCCACTATTTATAGCTTCTTGACCCAAAGTTGGTCCCACAACCTCACCTTGAATAATCTCAGCAGAAGCAGGAAGCTTACCAGCACGTAGTACGTTTGCTAAATCCTGACCTTGGTTTACGGTAAAGTCACCTGAAATCTGGCTGCGTCCACCAGCAATAGGACCGGAAGTAACACCGGGCGCAGAGTAAACTATGTTGTCAAGTACAATAGCAATTTGGCTCTGGTTTTCGTAAGCACTGCCTGTCATTTGTTCCCAAACTTTGGCTCCTTGACCATTCATTTGCATAGATACAACCACGCGGCTCAAGTTGTCATATTCCTGTCTGGCATCTACCACAACGCTACCTCCTAGCGGTGGAATATTGTCGCGGTTAGCTTTTAGAGCATACAGCGCGGTTACTTCCTCACCATTCAATTGTACGTTTGCTTCTGGCAAGCCCCATACAAATTTTGCATAACGCAATTCATTTGGCAAAAGCGATTTAATTTGTGGATTGCGCAAATAACCGTTTATAACTGAAGTATCCTTTAATTTGAATGTAGCAATAACCGGACTTCCTTGAGTTCCCAAAGAAACCATTTTTGAAAGAATCGGGTTTGCTTTATTATCACCAACAAGCGAATCCTTTACATCCTGACCGCCTAAAAGTTTACTTACGTCATCTTCTTCTGTTTTTGAAGAATCGGCCACTATTTCAGTTGTTTCTATAGTTTCAGATTCAGTTTTCGCCATTGCAATTTCACCTGCTTTAGTATCTGCAGCTTGAAGGAAACCAGCTATTTCATCAAATTTATATACATCCCAGAATTCAAGTTGGGCGGTACTTTGAAGTAATTTCTTAACCCTGCCTACATCTTTGGCTCCTGGAAGTTCTACAAGTATTCTTGCAGATTTTCCCAAACGCTGAATGTTCGGTTGGGTAACACCAAACTTATCGATACGCTTTCTTAAAACCTCAAAAGCAGAAGTTATAGACTCATCTATTTTCGTCTCAATAACCGGCTTAACTTGCTCGTTGGTCATCCCAACGTTAATAACGTCCTCTAAATTCTTGTTAAAGAAAATATTTGGGGAAGCAAGATCATTTTCACCCGGAAGCGCTTCAAAAGCCTTAAAGAAAGACTCTAAGTAAGTATCTTGGCTATCCTTTTGAAGAGCAGTTGCATTTTCCAATGCTTGGTTAAATGCAGGGTCTTTTGTATTGTTTGCAAGTCCTTTCAAGATATCCTTTACAGAAACCTCAAGAATTACGTTAATACCCCCTTTAAGGTCAAGACCTTTGTTAAGCTCCTTTTCCTTGGCGGTTTTATAGTCAATACCTAAAAATACGGTATTGTTTGCCACAGAATCAAGGTAGCGCGCTTCTGCGATATCCCGCTCCTGTGGTTCATTTTCAGAAAATTTGCTATTGGCAAATTCCTTGGCGCTGTCTTCTACTTTGTTCGCAACGAACGTAAAAGAGAGCTGGTAAATACTTACCAATCCAAAAAGGATGGCAAATACTGTAACTAGTCCTTTGTTTTGCATGTTTATATTTTTTTTGGTCAGATTTTTTTAAATCGCGCAAATATATGATTTGCGGTTATATCTGACAATTATCGTGGTTATTTAAAATTAATTTTGTTGGCTTCGGAAATGTGAAAACAAAAAGCCATTTTCTTAAAGTGAAGACTTTTTCAGCTATAAAAATTATAATGAAGATTTCTTTAGGAAAAAGGGCCAGCCCTTACCTCAGGGATTTTATGTGAAGTAATATCTATTAAAAGTGAAATGTCGCGATAGTTTTTATACGCTACATTTTCATCACGCTGCTTTAAATCGAAATTGATTTCCGAAGCAGAAAGCGATATAATAGGCTTTAAATAATTATCCTTGGCAGACTTTACAACTACGGGCAATCCTTGCAAACCGATGTTTGAACCATAATCTTTTTGGATTTTGATTACATCCAGTTTATAAATATTGGAATGATTGCTGAAAGGAATTTTAGAAGAATCTTCCGTTTCATTAAAAGCGGTATCGCCCAGCTCAAGTTTGTCCTGCTTACCGAACAACCCTTTAATTACGGCAACATCTGTCGCGCTATAGTAAGTAACCTTTAGCTTACCATCGTGCATTTCTGAGACTACAATATTCGCTATCCCAACAGATTTTAATTGCGAAGTAATATTAGCAATGGCACGCTGTGCTTGAGAAGAACTGACATTTTCGGCATTAAACTGAACAATAATTTCCTGATTGGGAAGGGTAGATCGCTCTAAGCCCACCCCAAAAGCAGCTAGAATTATTATAAATACAGGAATGTACCATTTACAGTTCACGCGCCAAATATAAAAAAATAAAGACTGTATCGCTACAGTCTTTAAAACAATATAGTCTAAAAAATGAAATTAGAACTCCAGCTCAAAATAAAGGCTGCTTTGTGGATTGGCTTCTGTTACATCTTCACCTTTCAAAGTTTCTCCGGCTGCATTCATCAATTTTAAATTAATTTTCCAATAGCCCGTCATTGTTAATGATAGTTTACCATCATACATTTTTGATGCTGAACTGTAAGTCATATCTACATTATTTGGCGAACTGTGGTTACCCATTCCGGGCATTCTTGGATCTACTGTTATTTTGTAATTTTCAACCACGGGGAAACTCATCATAGTTTCCATTCTGTAAAGCACAGCTTGTAGATCATTAATTGCAACCTCTGGGGTTTTCGGATTTACGTAAGCCAAAATGTAACGTGTATCATCACTGCCCATGAATACTTGTGTCTTTTTTAGACCATCTACAGGTTGTGAAACAGAAACTCTCAAAGCTTCTTCCATTGCTTGACCATTCATTGAATAGTTAAACATTACTTCCCAATACTCCGTATTATTGCTTGGCATTTGGAAAACAATATGTCCTTTATAAACAGTGCTTTCTTCATTATTGCTTAACATGCTATGTGGCGCAGAATGTTGCGTGGTTTCCATATACATCATTGGCATCCACGTAGGTGCAGCGTTAGTAACATACTTATCACTTGCCAGGTCTTTTATTCTAATGGAAACTTCGTTGTAACCTACTTCCAGGTTTTGCTTTTCTGAATAGATCTGTACAATATGGTCTGCCGCAGGAATTTCATAAATCATGGTTAACCCTTCAACAGGATTAGTTTCCATTGGGGTTTCATCATTGTCATCAGAACAACTAACGAATGAAACTGAAAGAATTAAAATTGCGAAAATATATTTTAGTGTTTTCATATTTATAATATTTGTCTTTAGTAATTAATTTACTGAATAAGAAATTGTTACGTAAAAGTTTCTGCCCATCCGTGGAATGTTGTTCCAGTCTGTATAGGTTGAATAATTAGTGTCAAGAATATTTTCAATCCCCGTTTTTACGAAAAGGTCGTTATCATTTATAAAAAAACGTTTCCCGAAGCTAGCCGAAAGTGTAGCATAAGCAGCACTTTTAGTTTCACCATACGTTGGATTGTAATTAGTTTGCTCCCCAGCGCCGTCTACTGAAAGCGACGCGGAAAATTGGTTTTTATAGAAATCGATTGCGCTTCGGTACGAAAGCGGACTAATGAGCGGCAAGTTTTCGCCTGCATCATCAACGCCACGATGGTACGAAACCTGCCCAGTCAATTTAAATGCATTTGAAATACTATACCTTCCCGAAAGTGAGGCATTAAAAAGCTGTGCATAATCAAGATTGGTATAAATTTTAACACCTTCAGCACCAATAGTCATTGTACTCAACGAATTATCTACCACGCCGATTATATAATTAAAAACGTGGAAGTAATTTGCTGCAGCAGTAATTTCAAAAATTGGTTTTTTATAGGTTACCGAAATATTAGCTTCCGCAGAACTTTCAGTAGTAAGGCTTGGATCACCAATATAATCGTGGTTATCAAAACTGTTGAACAAATAAAAACCATAACCTTCCGAAACTGAAGGTGCACGCTCGCCGTATGAAATGCCACCGTTCAAGTGAAAATCATTCAGCATTTTATGGTATTGCGCCGAAAAGCTTTTCAGGAAACGCGTATTTGTACGATCCATTTCAGGATAGAAAATTTTTAAACTATTCAGCCCAAAATCATCTGCCACAGTATTGGAATGAAACGCCAAACGTGTTGAAAGTTTTACCGAAGCATTGCTTAATGGAATGTGGTCTTCAGCATAAAAGCCAACGTTTTTGGTCCGCACATCTGGCCAAGTAAGCATAAACATCAAGGGCTCATTGCTGTTGGTTGGGTACATCGTCATTTCAGCGTAACTCTTGTTGTAGAAACCATCCAACTTAAAAAAGAAATGATGCTTTTCCTTATTCAAATTTGCTTGCGTATAAAACCCAGCAGTCTCGCTCCAGCCAGGCATATCCATATGTATTGGCACATCCGGGCGCTTTGTATCGTCCATTACGTGCTTAATTGTATTGTAATACATTTTGGATTCCCAATTGCTGAAATTGCCAAACAAAGTATCCTGATTAAAACTCACCGAACCAATTACCGCTCGAGCCAAGGAAACATCCATTGTTAAGGCAGGATAACCCACATCATTCGCTTCATCATATATTAAGGTAGCAGCGATGGATTTGCCTTCAGCCAATTTATAACCGGAATTAACAGAGAAGTTATATTTTTCAAATTGTGAAAAAAGCACTTCTTCATCTCCCCCAGCTTTGTAATTATCAGCTTTACGATAAATTACATCTGTATTTAAATAGAATTTTTCATCGGAATAATTCAGCTCGCCACCAAAAACGCGCATTGTGTAATTACTTTCAAAAGCACTTTCCAAAGAGGCGTTCCAGCCCGTTGGTTTAAAATTGCTTTTGTCCAGTTTTAAGTTGATTCCACCACCAATGGTATTCCCAAAAGCCGCGCCCTGTTGACCGGAACCAATTTGAGCTTCCGCTAAATTTGATACATCAACGTATGAAGTTATGGGATCCATCTTATCGGTACACGCACCAAAAATCTGCATTCCATCAATGGTTATCGCCAAACGTTCCGAAGCCATGTCGTTTATGGTTGGCTCCCAAGCGTAGGCGCCGCGTTTTACCATATTGATACTGCGGGACGATTCTAAAAACTCGTCTAAAGTAGACAAAGGTTTACGTTGTTTTTGGTGATCCAATTGTTTGCCTGCTGAAATTACAATAACCTCATTAAGTTGTATTAGTTTCAGACTATCCTTGGGCGCTTCTTGGGCATACAATTGCGATGTAAAAATACCGCAAACTAGTGCACACAAAAGACAACCCATAAGTATTCCCTTTGAAGGAAACACATTTATAGATGATTTCATCTTTGTTGTTTTTAGGGATTTTTGAAGACCTACAAAGCATTGCTTCACTTTGCAATAATCTATAAACAGATTTCGCTTAGCTTGTAATATTAGTAGGAAATTAATGGGCAGCAATGCAGTCTGTAGGATTGCTTTGCTGCGCTCGCAATGTTATACCAACTGCGGCGGATGAAGAATTTTTGAAGTAAAAAGAGAAGAATTCAAATTTGGCCTATAGCCTATGTTTTCAACGGAAGAAATTTCAATTTCCGAAGCAAACGCGTATTCATTTATATTTTCTGAAATAATAAATTGCGGTATTTCAGTTTTAGAAGTTTTACTGCTGAAAGGATTTTCATCCTCGGCTCCAGCTTCTTTTGCAAGTTCTTTTGTTAAATGGCACTTACCGTTACATTGCATTTCTGGCTTGTCTTTGTTTTCACAAAGTACATTTACTATATAATCATAATTCACAACATACTCCACCACTGGCCACATAGGTTTTGTGAGCATTATTACGGAGGCGATTATGAGAATTACACTTTTCACAAGACAAAGATACCATGCACACAGACGTTGAAAAAATGACTTATATCACATTTCAAGCTCTATTTAGGATAAAACAATCTATAATAATAAAAAGATTTCAGAAAGATTATTTTAATTTTAAAAATTTGTCAACTTCTCAATGTTAATAAATATTTATCATACTGAATAACAGACTATTAACAATGCTTTCTTGACAACTTTAATTTTTAAATTTCAAATTGAGGTTACTAATTAGTTATATTTACCTACTTTAAATTTCAATTCAAAATAACCAATAATCAATTAAATATGCAAATAAAAACCGCCATCCCCACGCCACAAACCTACACACAAGATGAAGCTTTCGACGCTTCGGTTGAATATTTTAAAGGTGATGATCTTGCTGCACGTGTATGGGTAAATAAATATGCCTTGAAAGATTCTGAAGGCAATATTTATGAGAAAACGCCAGCAGATATGCACCGCCGAATTGCAAAGGAAATTGCCCGCGTAGAGCAACGTTATTCAAACCCGATGACAGAGGATGAAGTTTTTGAAGCAATAAAAGATTTTAAATATATAGTGCCTCAAGGTAGCCCAATGGCTGGTATTGGCAATCCGTACCAGATTGCTTCGCTTTCCAACTGTTTCGTAATTGGCAACGATGGCAATTCTGACTCGTACGGTGGGATTATGAAAATAGACCAAGAGCAGGTTCAATTAATGAAGCGCCGTGGCGGGGTGGGTCACGACCTTTCACACATTCGCCCAAAAGGTTCGCCTGTTAAAAATTCTGCTTTAACCTCAACGGGGATTGTTCCATTCATGGAGCGTTATTCAAACTCCACTCGTGAAGTAGCGCAGGATGGGCGTCGAGGCGCTTTGATGCTTTCTGTTTCTATTAATCACCCAGATTCCGAAGATTTTATAGATGCGAAAATGGAGCAAGGAAAAGTAACCGGGGCAAACGTTTCTGTTAGAATGGACGATGCTTTTATGCAAGCTGTGAAAGATGGGAAAAATTACACGCAGAAGTACCCAATTTTCAGTGAAGATCCAAAAAATACCAAGGAAATTGAAGCAGGAAAACTTTGGAAAAAAATAGTTCATAACGCGTGGAAATCTGCCGAACCGGGTATTCTTTTTTGGGATACAATTATTAAGGAATCGGTGCCAGATTGCTACGCAGATTTAGGCTACAAAACCGTTTCTACCAATCCGTGTGGTGAAATCCCGCTTTGCCCTTACGATTCTTGCCGTTTGTTGGCAATCAACTTATTTTCATACGTTGAAGAACCTTTCACAAAAAATGCAGCTTTCAATTTTGAACTCTTCAAAAAACACATCATAATCGCTCAACGCATTATGGATGATATCATTGATTTGGAGCTTGAAAAAATTGATGCAATAATCGCAAAAATTGATGCTGATCCGCAGGCGGACGAAATAAAAGCCGTTGAAAAAAATCTTTGGTTAAACATTAAAAATAAAGCTGAAGAAGGCCGAAGAACTGGAATAGGAATTACCGCAGAAGGTGATATGCTTGCCGCTTTGGGTATAAAATACGGCAGTAAAGAAGGTAACGATTTTTCAGTTGAAATTCATAAAAAAATGGCAATTGAAACGTACCGCGCTTCAGTTTATGCTGCAAAAGAAAGAGGTGCTTTCAAAATATTTGACGCTGAAAGAGAAAAAAACAATCCGTTTATTCTTCGCCTAAAAGATGCAGACGAAAAATTGTATTATGATATGTTAGAGTACGGCCGAAGAAATATCGCGCTGCTAACTATTGCCCCAACCGGAACAACTAGCTTGATGACGCAAACTAGTTCTGGAATAGAGCCAGTATTTATGCCTGTTTACAAACGAAGAAGAAAAGTAAACCCAAACGATAAAAACGTCCGTATTGATTTTGTGGACGAAGTGGGTGACAGTTGGGAAGAATACGTGGTTTTTCACCACCGTTTTAAGCAGTGGATGGAAGTAAGTGGTTTTGATACCAGCAAAAATTACAGCCAAGAAGAACTGAATAAAATTGTAAAAAAATCGCCATATTACAAAGCAACTTCTAACGATGTAGATTGGTTGAGTAAGGTAAGAATGCAAGGCGCGGTTCAGAAATGGGTGGATCATTCCATTTCCGTAACTATCAATCTACCGAATGACGCTACTGAAGAATTGGTTGGCAAATTGTATTTGGAAGCTTGGCAAGCAGGCTGTAAAGGCGTTACTGTTTACCGTGATGGATCTCGTTCCGGGGTTTTGATTTCAAACGAAGAAAAGAAAGAGGAAGAAAATGAAACGCTAACGGCTTTCCCAACAAAACGTCCGGAAGTATTGGAAGCAGACGTAGTTCGTTTTCAAAATAGTAAAGATAAATGGATTGCTTTTATCGGTTTGATAGATGGAAAGCCGTATGAAATTTTCACAGGTTTTGCTGATGATGAAGATGGAATTTTAGTTCCGCGTTGGGTGTATGACGGCGCAATCATCAAAAACCGAAACGAGGATGGAAGTTCGCGTTACGATTTTCAATACAAAAACAAAAGAGGCTACAAAACCACTATTGAAGGGCTTTCGCATAAATTCAACCCAGAATTCTGGAATTATGCAAAATTGATTTCAAGCACCCTACGCCACGGAATGCCGATTGAAAAAGCGGTTGACCTAATCAATAGCCTGCAACTGGATAGTGAAAATATTAACACTTGGAAAAACGGTGTTGCCCGTGCTTTGAAGCGCTATGTTGCAGATGGCACGGAAGCTCGCAAACAGAAATGTGAAAACTGTAAGAGCACTTCGCTAATTTATCAGGAAGGTTGCTTGACCTGCAAGGATTGTGGGTCTTCGAAATGTGGGTAAAAGAGTCAAGACCGCTTTGCTGAAAGAGCCAAGAATCAAGACTAATTAATTCTTATAAATAAAAGTAGAATCAGAGAAACAAAAAAAGCCGGCAAATTGCCGGCTTTTTCAATATTATAAATAAATTCATTTAGATTTACAATTCAAGTAAATCATTGGTTTTGCGAACCCCTTCAGCACTTTCTTTCATATGTGCTTTTTCAGCTTCGTTCAATTCAAGCTCTACGATTTTTTCGATACCATTTCGGCCCAAAATAACTGGGGCTCCAATGCAGATGTCTTTTAGTCCGTATTCGCCGTCAAGCATTACGGAGCAAGGGAACATTTTCTTTTGGTCGCAAGCAATGGCTTGTACCAATGCTGAAACCGCTGCGCCCGGAGCGTACCAAGCTGAAGTTCCCAAAAGTTTTGTAAGAGTAGCGCCGCCAACTTTGGTGTCTTCCATTACTTGATTCAATCTGTCTTCTGAAATAAAAGCAGTTACGGGAACGCTATTTCGGGTTGCCAATCTTGTTAACGGCACCATTCCGGTATCGCTGTGACCGCCAATCACCATTCCGTCCACATCGCTAATGGGAGCTTCTAGAGCTTCCGCCAAACGGTATTTAAAACGTGCGCTATCTAACGCTCCGCCCATTCCGATAATTTTATTTTTATGCAACCCTGAAGTTTTATGAACCAAATAGGCCATAGTATCCATCGGGTTACTTACCACGATTATAATAGTTTTAGGAGAATTTTTCACAAGGTTTGAAGAAACGTCTTTTACAATGCCCGCATTAATACCAATCAATTCCTCGCGTGTCATTCCTGGCTTGCGCGGAATTCCACTGGTAATTACACAAATATCGCTATCGGCTGTTTTGGAATAATCGTTTGTTACGCCCGTAATCTTAGTGTCGAAACCGTTTAATGAAGCCGTCTGCATAAGATCCATAGCCTTTCCTTCAGCAAATCCTTCTTTAATGTCCAACAAAACTACTTCGCTTGCAAAATTCTTAATGGCAATGTACTCTGCACAACTTGCACCCACAGCACCTGCTCCTACAACTGTTACTTTCATATCTTTTTAGTTAATGGTTAATTGTTATTTGTTAATAAGGGTCAAATCTGAAGTTATAATTATGAAATGACACCTATTTCAAAGCTCATTCTGAGCTTGTCACAAAAGTACTATTATCTGCTTAAAATTATAATAACAAAGGGTTAAAAGTAAAAAGCCCATTGCTGATTATTTCAGAAATGGGCTTTTCAAATTATTTATTTTTCATTAGACATCAATATTCGCATAGATTGCGTTTTTCTCTATAAACTCTCTTCTTGGCGGAACTTCATCTCCCATTAGCATTGAGAAAATTCTATCTGCTTCTGTACCGTTGTCTATTGTTACTTGGCGCAGGGTGCGAAATTCAGGATTCATTGTAGTATCCCAAAGTTGTTCTGCGTTCATTTCACCCAAACCTTTGTATCTTTGAATTGTGGCGCTACCGCCAAAATCCTCATTCAATTTGTCACGTGCTTTATCACTCCACGCATATTCTTTTTTAGCTCCTTTTTTTACCAAATATAGTGGTGGCGTGGCAATGTAAACACAGCCAGCCTCAACTAATTCGCGCATATAACGGAAAAAGAATGTCAAAATTAAGGTTGCAATGTGGCTACCATCCACATCCGCATCACACATAATTACTACTTTGTGATAGCGCAATTTTGTAAGATTTAACGCTTTACTATCCTCTTCAGTCCCAATGGTTACACCAAGTGCTGTGTAAATATTTCTAATTTCTTCATTTTCAAAAACTTTGTGATGCATCGCTTTTTCAACGTTCAGAATCTTTCCTCTTAATGGAAGAATAGCTTGAAAATTTCTATCGCGACCTTGTTTAGCCGTTCCACCTGCCGAATCTCCCTCCACGAGGAATACTTCGCATTTTACAGGATCCTGTTCAGAACAATCTGAAAGTTTTCCTGGCAAACCACCACCGCTCATTACGGTTTTGCGCTGCACCATTTCACGAGCTTTGCGAGCCGCGTGGCGTGCCTGTGCGGCAAGAATCACTTTTTGAACAATTGTTTTTGCATCATTTGGATGTTCTTCCAAATAGTTTTCGAGCATTTCTGAAACAGCCTGGCTCACCGCTGCCGTAACTTCACGGTTACCCAATTTGGTTTTCGTTTGGCCTTCAAATTGAGGCTCTTGAACTTTCACTGAAATAATCGCTGTCAATCCTTCACGGAAATCATCACCAGCAATTTCAAATTTAAGCTTATCGAGCATCCCGGAAGCATCTGCATATTTCTTCAAAGTACGCGTCAATCCAGCACGGAAACCAGCAAGGTGGGTTCCACCTTCGTGTGTATTAATATTGTTTACGTAGGAGTGTAAATTTTCGTTGAAAGATGTGTTGTAAACCATTGCAACCTCAACTGGAATATCGTTCTTTTCACTTTCCATTGAAATCACATCGGCAATTATGGGCTCACGGTTTACGTCCAAAAAGCGGATAAATTCCTTTAAACCTTCCTCACTGTGGAATTTTTCAGTTTCAAATTCGCCGTTTTCATCTTTATGTCTTTTATCTGTGAAGTAAATGGTAATCCCTTTATTCAAAAAGGAAAGTTCACGCATTCTACTTGCAAGTGTATCATAATTATATTCCAACGATTGTTGAAATATTTGCGAATCTGGTTTAAATGTAACAATTGTTCCGCGAGAATCTGTTTCTCCAATAGACTTTACAGGATACATAGCTTTACCGCGCTCGTATTCTTGCTGCCAAACTTTACCGTCGCGATGCACAGTAGCCGTTAAATGCTCAGAAAGAGCGTTCACTACGGAAACCCCAACCCCGTGAAGTCCACCGGAAACTTTATAGGAATCTTTATCAAACTTTCCACCTGCTCCAATTTTGGTCATTACAACCTGCAGTGCAGAAACACCTTCTTTTTTGTGAAGATCCACAGGTATTCCACGACCGTTATCTTCTACAGTTACAGAGTTATCTTCGTTAATCCACACTTTAATAGTGTCGCAGTAGCCGCCCATCGCTTCATCAATGGAGTTATCTACAACTTCATAAACCAAATGGTGCAGTCCACGTGGACCAACATCCCCAATATACATAGATGGACGCATGCGCACGTGCTCCATTCCTTCTAACGCTTGAATCTGGTCGGCGCCATAGCTGCCTTTTTTCTGTTCTTCGCTCATATAATAATTTGAATGATTTTCAGTTTTTTTCGTAACGAACAAATATAACCAAATCACCAATAGAATTAAGGGTTTCCGTAATTTATAAGCGATAAGTTATTAACAAATAACTGTGAAAAAAGCAGCTTTTTTCATCGCTTTGAAAGAGATTTGGAAGTTGGCGTAATAGTTGAACACTATTTTCGACAAAACAAACGTTCTTAGGTTTTATTATTTATGGAATTTTTGGATTTTCATTAAACTTATTATTAGAATAATAGTCCTATTTTAGAATTCGTTAAGCCTTAAATTAAAACATTATGAAAAAATTATTTCTCCTTTCGCTCTTTATCGTTTCATCACTCACTTTTCAAAATTTGAACGCACAGAGTTTCCCCCAAATGGATGCCTCTCCTATGGATTTGGTGGTGGCAAGACCTGATAAAAATAGCCCCCCTATTGCCAGAGTGATCTACAGCCGTCCACAGAAAAAAGGACGTGATGTTTTTGGTGATTTGGTGCCTTACGGCGAAGTTTGGAGAACGGGCGCGAATGAGGCTACGGAATTGACTATTTACACTTCCCTAAAATTCGGCCAAACAATCTTAAAACCTGGAACATACACGCTTTATACTATTCCTGGTGAAGACAAATGGACCATAATTATAAACAGCGATACCAATGTTTGGGGCGCTTACAGTTATAAGAAGGAAAAAGACGTAGCGCGAATATTGGTTGACTGCAAAGAAGCTGCAGCTCCCATTGAATCACTTTCAATGATATTTCGTCCCGAAAAGGATGGAACTACTTTAATGATAGGCTGGGATGACCATTATGTGGAGATTCCGTTTAAGAAAGCGTAGCGACGCAGGGCCGTAGAGACGCACGGCCGTGCGTCTCTACGGAATATTTAAATATTTATGCGTTTGTAATGATACTTTCCATTTCGGATTCTGCATAACATAATCTACAATTAACGCACTCATTTTTTCTCGCTTGCTCCACTCTGGTTGAAGGTAAAGAATACATTCTTCATTTACTTTTGCAGCTTGTTCTTCCGCGAAGCGGAAATCATCATTATTGAAAACAATCACTTTTAATTCGTCTGCTTTTCTATAAACTTCTTCCGTTGGAAGTTTCATTTTTTTTGGCGAAAGACAAACCCAATCCCAAATTCCTGTTAGCTTGTAAGCTCCGGAAGTTTCAATGTGGATTTGCATTCCACGATCTTTCAACATTTTGGTTAAAGGTCCCATGTCCCACGTAAGCGGTTCGCCGCCTGTTATCACAATGGTTTTTGAGTGTTTTGCCGCGTTTTCAACAATATTCTCTATGGCAGTTGGCGGATGCAGTTCAGCATTCCAGCTTTCTTTTACATCGCACCAATGGCAGCCAACGTCACAACCCCCAACTCTTATAAAATATGCGGCTGTTCCTTTGTGAAATCCTTCACCTTGGATGGTGTAGAACTCTTCCATTAATGGGAGCATTTCTCCCTTTTCAACTAATATTTTAGTTTCCTCTTTCATAGGCTGCAAAGGTAGAAAAAGAGAAGTTTATATACTTGCCAAAGATTTAATTAAATACTTTGAAATTAATGAACCATTTAGGCATATTAACCGATAATCTGATTTAATAGTATAATAATCGAAAACTTGAATAAAAAGAAAACACGACTTCTTTTTATCTATGGGATAAGTATATTTTTCCGTTTTATTATAATCCCCAACTCCCTAAAGTACTCCTCATAGATGATATTTCCTCCCCAATTAGTTCAACGATTATTGTTTTTTATTTTAATTTTCAGTTTCTTTATAAAAGCACATTCCCAAGTTGCTATAGGAACAACAAACCCCGACGATGGTTCTGCTTTTGAAATTGAAAGTACCACAGCAGCATTTGTTCCACCGCGAATGACAACAGCCCAAATGCTTGCCATACCAACACCATTAAAAGGAGCTACAATTTTTAATACGTCAACCGATACAATTTTCGTTTTTAATGGTACGGCTTGGAAAAATCAATTGCGTGCAACTGTTTCAACATTGACACTCTACCGTGATTTCTCCGGCTCAGAAACCATTAATGGGAATAGCACCTTTAATAATTTTACCATTGGTGCAGTCGCCAACGAGATTAAAAGTATAGACACCGATATTTTTGAGGTTTTGGGAGATGGTAAAATTAAAGTTAAGGTTGATGGTGTTTACCAATTTTCTGCAGGATTAAACGTACGTAATTTTAATGGCACCGCATCTGGTAGTGCGAGAAAATTTATTATTGCAATTTTCAAAAACAATATTAGATACGGTTATTTTTCAAGAGGATTTGCCTTTATACCCAGTGCCAGTGAGTATTGGGGAACTTCTGGCGTATTTCAGGCAGCATTTAGCGCAAACGATGTTATAGATGTGCAATATTATTTGGACAACAGTAGTGCAGGTACCCTGTCCGTAGATTATATGAATATTGGTGTGATATTGGTGCAATAATACTTTTCATAAATTCTTAAGGATATTTCGCAGGCTTCGGTACAATTGCTACTTTTGAATAAAATTTCAGGAATGGCAGACAAACAAGCATTTTTTGACCACATAGAGTCGGGCTACGCTACAAAAGGTGATTTCATCACGCTCGGATCCGCAATGTTTGAAGGCGAAACCATAACTGATGCATACGTAAAAATCCCTCTAAAAACCCTGAACCGCCACGGATTGATTGCTGGTGCAACAGGAACTGGGAAAACAAAAACACTACAGATAATTGCCGAAAATCTTTCTGAGAAAGGAATCCCAGTCCTTTTGATGGACGTTAAAGGTGACCTTAGCGGTATTGCCCAGCCTGGAACCAATAATTCCAAAATTCAAGAACGCCACGCTGCTATTGGCTTTCCGTATGAACCGAAAAAATTTCCTACAGAAATATTAACACTTTCAGAACAAGGAGGCGTTCGTCTTCGTGCTACGGTTAGTGAATTTGGACCAGTACTGCTCTCTCGAATTCTAGATTTAAGCGATGTTCAGGCAGGCATTGTTTCAGTAATCTTTAAATACTGTGACGATTACAAAATGCCGTTGCTTGATTTAAAAGATTTCAAAAAAATACTACAATACACCACAGATGAAGGCAAAGACGAATTTGCCGAAGCTTATGGCCGAATTTCCTCTTCTTCCACGGGAGCTATTCTTCGTAAAGTTGTGGAATTGGAACAGCAAGGCGCCGATATTTTCTTTGGTGAAAAATCTTTTGATCCGCAGGATTTACTTCGTATTGATGAAAACGGAATGGGCTATATAAACATCATCCGTTTGACCGATATTCAGGACCGTCCAAAGCTTTTTTCAACATTTATGTTGAGCCTTTTAGCAGAAATCTACGCCACATTTCCCGAACAAGGCGATAGCGGCAGGCCAGAACTCGTTATTTTTATAGACGAAGCACATTTAATTTTCAACGAAGCCAGCAGCGCACTGCTCAATCAAATTGAAAGCATTGTAAAACTGATTCGCTCCAAAGGTGTGGGCCTCTATTTTGTAACCCAAAATCCGACCGATGTGCCTGATGCTGTTTTAAGTCAATTGGGTTTGAAAATTCAACATGCACTTAGGGCGTTTACAGCGAAAGACAGAAAGGCAATCAAGCTAACCGCAGAAAATTATCCGCTTTCCGACTATTATAAAACTGACGAAGTTTTAACGGCTTTGGGTATTGGTGAAGCATTGGTAAGTGTCCTGAATGAAAAAGGAATTCCAACGCCACTGGCACGCACAATGCTTCGTGCTCCAATGAGCCGGATGGACATTTTAACCGATGATGAACTAAAAGATTTATTAAAAACCTCCAAGTTAATCCCGAAATACAACGAAGTTGTAGATCGCGAAAGTGCTTATGAAATGTTGAATGAAAAAATAGAAATAGCAAATAAAGAAGAAGCAAAAGAAAAATCAAAACAGGAAAAAGAAGCCTATAAAAAAACTTCTACTAGCCGAGGTAGTTCTAGCAGAAGAAGCACTTCAAATCCTTGGCTAAAAACTCTTTCCAGCCCTACGGTTATAAGAAGTGTCCTTGGCATTTTGGGAAAAATGATGCGGTAAGGCTGTAAGCTGTAAGCTGTAAGCTGTAAGCTGTAAGCTGTAAGCTGTAAGCTGTAAGCTGTAAGCTGTAAGATAAAACAATTAACTCTTAAACTCATAAACTTTTAAATTTAAAACATAAATGAAAAAAACACTTTTACTAATAGGAATAGTTTCACTTGCTTTTGTACAATGCGGAAAGGATAGCGATCCTTTTGCAATTAAAAATGGCGTTATTGGGAATTTAAATAACGAAATAAAGATTAAACAGATCGATTCCATCTTCGCGGAAGATTCTATCGTAAAAATAAATTCATCCCCCAATGCCCTTGAAACCCAAGGTGAAGTGGAAATTTATGAAAAAGGCGGAAAAAAACTTTTATTGCTTTCTCCCGATGATGAAAACGACCCAAATTCAACGATAACAAACGTTCAGGTTTTTGATGCGCGTTACAAAACTGAAAAAGGGCTAACCACAGCAAGTACGTTTAAAGACGTAAAAGCAAATTATACAATTGACAATATTGAAACAACCATTAATGCAGTTGTAATATTTTTAAAGGAGACTGATGTTTATTTAACCATCGACAAAAAAAGCCTACCTGAAGAACTTCGGTACAACATGGATCTTAAAGTTGAGGCCAGTCAAATACCCGATGTTGCGCCTATCAAATATTTTATGATTGGTTGGGAACCTGCTGCTGAATAATTGCAGGCGCTGCAAAGTTTTTGTTAAGGTTAATAACAGAATGAATGTTTTCCTTTAATTTTAATCCAATTAACCATCAAATTTAATTCATTATGATCAAGATTTTAGGATTTGTTTTAACCATTGCCGGCGGAATTGGCTTAGTGATGGGCATACTTGGCGCATTTGGCAGTATGAATGTCGGGATGAGCCCTTGGGCCTTGATAATTTTAGGGATAGTATTCTTTTTTGCAGGTATTGGGCTACTTAAAAATAGAAAAGATACTGATCAATCATAAATAATAATTTCAAACCCTTTGTACTACAAAGGGTTTTGTCTTTAAATCTAATTACCATGCCAAACCCAAGAATTAAGAACGAAGAGCAATACCAAGCGCTGCGCGATAAAGGCTATAGCCAAGAAAAATCCGCGCGAATAGCGAACTCTTCAAACGCCTGGAAAAAAGGAGGCGAGGCAAATCCTTATGAAGAATGGACTAAAGACGAACTTTATGATCAAGCCAAAAATGCAGATATTGAAGGCAGGTCAAAAATGAAAAAGGAAGAATTAATTCAAGCTTTAAGGAACAATTAAATGAGCAGTCAATTAAGACCATTTCATCTTGCCGTTCCTGTAGATAATTTGGAACGTTGCCGAAAGTTTTACAGAGACGTACTTGAACTTCCCGAAGGTCGCAGTAGTGACCATTGGGTAGATTTTGATTTTTTTGGACATCAATTCGTAATTCATTTAAAGGAGAAAAAAACTGAAGATAACGCGAGTACTAATCCTGTGGATGGAAAAAACGTGCCAATACCGCATTTTGGGGTTATTCTAGATATGGAAACCTTCAAAATTTTTTCTGAAAAATTACAGCGAAAAAATATTAAATTTATTATTGAGCCCTACATTCGTTTTGAGGGTGAAGTGGGCGAACAGGCAACCATGTTTTTTAAAGATCCTGCTGGCAACGCACTCGAATTCAAAGCTTTTAACGACTTAACCCAATTGTTCGCAAAATGATAAAACAAATTCCGACCCAAATTATCCGACAGATATTTGTCATTTTGCTTATTTTGACAATGGGAACCCTTATTTTTAGGGAACTGCTCCCCTATCTTACCGGAGTTTTAGGCGCGATTACCATTTATGTCCTAATGCGAAATTGGATGACAAAATTGGTAACAAGAAAAAAGTGGAACCCTTCACTTGCTGCATCAGTCCTCATGCTTCTTTCTTTCTTTGGAATACTAATCCCCATAGCAGGAATTATTTTGATGCTAACCAATAAAATTGGAGATGCCGTTGAAAATTCTGCAGAAGTTGTTGCCGCACTCAAGGAGCAGCTGGGCAAAATTGAAGATAAAGTAGGTTATGATCTCAACTCTCAAATAGACCCATCTGCTATTACCGGCTGGCTTTCGGAAAATCTACAAAACTTAGCGGGTGGTACCTTTAATGCATTTATTGCTATCGGCTTAATGTATTTTATGCTTTATTATATGTTTACGAACCGCACCAATTTAAGAGAATCACTCAAAGGATACATTCCGATGGACAAGGATAATCTTAAGGAAATCGGTTCAGAAGTACAGGCCATGGTTCGCTCCAATGCGCTAGGAATACCTATGGTTGCAATAGCGCAAGGAATTATCGCGTTAATAGGGTTTTTTATTTTTGGAATTGAGGATCCCTTCTTTTGGTTTGCTATTGTAACTATTGGAAGTATGATTCCTTTTGTGGGAACTTTAATTGGAATCTTACCTGTTTTCGTCCTAACCCTTTCAACCGGCCACGCTTTCCAGGCTTGGGGAATTCTTATTTATGGATTTGTGGTTGTAGGCTCAACAGATAATATAATTAGACTCTACGTTCTTAAGAAATTAGACAACGTTCATCCTTTGGTAACACTTATAGGGGTTATTGTTGGAGTGCCTCTTTTCGGTTTTATAGGTTTAATCTTTGGACCTTTGTTAATCAGCCTTTTCATGGTATTGGTTAAAATATACCGCAAGGAATATGGCAAATACAAGGTAGAATCCCAAGAAGAATCGTTGAAAAAAATAGTGAAATGAATGTTTTCAAAAATAGACAGAACAGCCTTCCCGCCCGCTGAAAAACCAATGATGGTTTGGGATGGCGAATGTGGTTTTTGTAAATACTGGATCACACGGTGGAAATCAAAAACTGAAGACCGCATAATTTATAGAACATTCCAACAGGTTTCAGAGAATTATCCTGATATCCCTTTAAAAGAATTCAAAAAAGCATCCCGGCTTGTTGAAACGGATGGTTCTATCTACAGCGGACCAGATTCTGCGTATAGAAGTTTTAATTATTTTGAAGAGTCCGATTCCCGATGGCATAATCTATATTCTAAGAATGGATTTTTTACTTCGGTAAGCGATTACACTTATAATTTTATAGCTAATAACAGAAGTTTTATGCTCAAAATAACAAAGCTCTTCTTCGGAAATGATCCCGCGGCAATAAAACCTTATTGGTTTATATTGCTACTATTTGTTTTTTCAATAGTTTATGTGCTGCTGACATATTTATAACATAATTTTAAAAGTATTCAATTTTCAAAGCTTTACTTTTAGAAAAGAAAAAAAAACAAATTATGCTATTCGGAAAAAAGAAAGATAAGAAACCATCAAACATCGCTATGATGGACTCCAAGGTAAACGAAGATTATGTGGAGGAAAAAGTTACCAAAATAAAGGATGAAGACGTTGAAATAGTAATGGATAATGAAGAAGCCATTTCTAAAAAATTGAGCAATGCCGGTCCTTTGCGCAAATATACAGAACTTGGAAAAATCATGTTTTCAATGCTAAAAGATGTAAAAAAAGGCAGTTATACAAATGTGCCTTGGTTTACTATTGCAACCATAGTTGTGGCTTTACTCTATGTCTTCAATCCATTTGATCTGGTTCCGGATTTTATTCCTGGAATTGGCTATATCGATGATTTGGCAGTCCTTTCTATGGGAATGGGCTGGATTGAAACCGATCTTCACAAATATCTGGATTGGCGACTATCTGGTGGGGAAGAAGCTTAAACGCTTCGCTGCTCGCGTGCTAACAATGTATTTTTTAGAAGCATGGCAATCGTCATCGGTCCCACGCCACCGGGAACGGGAGTGATGAATGAAGCTTTTTTGCTGACATTTTCAAAATCTACATCGCCAGTTATTACGTAGCCTTTTGGGTGGCTTGCATCTTCTACTCTAGTAATTCCAACATCTATAATTACAGCATCATCTTTTATCATTTCGGCCTTTAAAAAATTGGGAACTCCCAATGCCGAAATAACAATGTCTGCCTGAGTAGTAATTTGCGCAATATTTTTTGTATTGCTGTGCGTTAGTGTTACCGTACTGTTTCCTGGCCAGCCCTTTCGGCTCATTAAGATGCTCATTGGTCTTCCTACAATGTGACTTCTACCAATAACAACAGTGTGTTTCCCTTTTGTATCTACATTATATCTTTGAAGTAATTCAAGAATTCCGAAAGGCGTTGCTGGAATGAACGTACTCATATCCAAAGCCATTTTTCCGAAATTCTCCGGATGAAAACCATCTACATCCTTGGAAGGATCTACGGTAAGCAGTACTTTTTGGGTATCAATTTGCGGAGGCAACGGAAGCTGAACAATAAAACCGTCAATATTATCGTCTTCGTTAAGCTCCTTAATTTTTTTCAGCAATTCCAATTCGCTAGTGGTTTCGGGCATTTTCACCAAAGTAGATTCAAAACCAACACGTTCGCAAGCTCTTACTTTGCTTCCCACATACGTAAGACTAGCACCATCATTACCCACAATAATTGCGGCAAGATGTGGTACTTTTTCGCCGTTGGCTTTCATCTTATCAACTTCGGCTGCGATTTCGTTTTTGATGTCGTTTGAAACTTTCTTACCGTCGAGTATTGTCATTTGCTGTATATTATTTGTTATTTGTTAAAAGTTAATTGTGGGTGGTTCCATTAACCGTTAACAATTAACTCTTTCACTTACCTCATCTTCCCCATTGCCTGCATCATCTTTCTTCCGCCGCCGCCTTGCATCATCTTCATCATTTTACTCATTTGGTCGAATTGTTTCAAAAGTTGATTTACTTGCTGGACACTTGTACCGCTTCCTGAGGCAATTCGTTTTTTGCGGCTTCCATTTATCACGGAAGGTTGTGTTCTTTCTGTTGGTGTCATAGAATGGATTATGGCTTCAATTCCCTTAAAAGCATCGTCGTCGATATCAACATCTTTCAATGCTTTTCCGGCACCGGGAATCATTCCTACCAAATCTTTCATGCTTCCCATTTTCTTAACCTGTTGAATTTGGTTAAGAAAATCATCAAAACCGAATTGGTTCTTCGCAATTTTCTTCTGAAGTTTTCTGGCGTCTTCTTCATCAAACTGTTCCTGGGCGCGTTCCACGAGCGAAACAACGTCTCCCATACCCAAAATTCGATCCGCCATACGGGCTGGGTGAAACACATCAATGGCATCCATCTTTTCACCGGTACCGATAAATTTAATTGGCTTATCTACTACGCTTTTAATGGATATTGCAGCACCACCTCGTGTATCTCCATCTAATTTTGTGAGTACAACTCCGTCAAAATTCAATCTTTCATTAAAGGTTTTTGCCGTATTTACAGCATCCTGCCCTGTCATTGCATCAACCACAAAAAGTGTTTCCTGTGGGTTAATTGCTTTGTGCACGTTAGCAATTTCAGCCATCATCGCTTCATCTATTGCAAGACGGCCAGCGGTATCTACAATCACCACGTTAAAACCATTTTGTTTGGCGTGTGCAATTGCGTTTTGCGCTATTTGAACCGGGTTTTTATTTTCCGGTTCGCTGTAAACCTCAACACCTATTTGGTCTCCCACAACGTGTAATTGGTTAATTGCCGCGGGACGGTAAATATCACAAGCTACCAAAAGTGGTTTTTTCGCTTTTTTGGTTTTTAGATAATTGGCAAGTTTTCCAGAGAAAGTAGTTTTACCACTACCCTGCAAACCGGACATTAAAATAACCGTTGGCGTACCGCTTAAATTGATGCCAGCAGTTTCGCCACCCATCAATTCCGTCAGTTCGTCCTTTACCAATTTAACCATCAACTGGCCTGGTTGCAGCGTAGTTAGTACGTTTTGGCCTAATGCCTTTTCCTTTACAGTATTGGTAAACTCCTTTGCGGTTTTAAAGTTAACGTCGGCGTCCAAAAGGGCGCGACGCACTTCCTTTAAAGTTTCGGCTACGTTTACTTCGGTGATGCTGCCGTGACCCTTCAGTACATGCAGCGCTTTGTCCAGCTTATCGCTTAAATTATCGAACATATTGTTACTTTCTTTTTGAGAATCGCAAAGATAAAAAAAAGTAGGCAGGTTTCAGTGGTCAGTGCTCAGTATTCATTGTTCAGTACTCAGTGGCAATATTCAATGGCATTTTTCAGCGCATCTTGTTTCATGTTTCTTGTTTCTTAGTATCTTTGAAACTGCATCCGCCCAAGAATATGATTGAAGGATTCGTATATTGCAAACCCTATAAAAATATATGGTAAAAGAAAAAGTACTTTCTCCTTTTCAAAAATTCTTCAACCTTCAAAGCTCTACTGGAATACTGCTGTTGGCAACTACCATTATTGCATTGATTTGGGCAAATTCTGCCTTCGCCGGAAGTTATCAGTCATTTTGGCAATATGAAATAGGAATTACTTCAGACACTTTTGAACTTAAAAAACCATTACTTCTTTGGGTAAACGACGGGTTGATGGCTATTTTCTTCTTTTTGATTGGTCTCGAGATTAAACGAGAGTTTCTAATTGGCGAACTCAACACTACCAAAAAAGTAATGTTTCCACTTTTTGGTGCGTTAGGCGGGATTGCGCTACCTGTTATTCTTTACATCATACTCAATCAAAACCCTGACACTTTAAAGGGCTGGGGAATACCGATGGCCACGGATATTGCTTTTTCGTTGGCCATTTTAAAAGTGTTGGGCAATAGAGTGCCCTTGAGTTTAAAGATATTTTTGACAGCGTTTGCAATTGTTGATGATTTGGGTGCGGTATTAGTAATTGCCGTATTTTATAGTAGTAATCTAGACTTGACATTGTTGGGGTCTGCTTTGGCAATATTAGCAGTTGTCTATTATTTAAGTTACAAGAAATTGTATTTTGAATACTTAACAATTGCAGCAGGCATCGTAATATGGCTATTGTTTTTGAAAGCCGGCCTTCACCCTACTTTGGCGGGCGTATTAATGGCTTTTGCAATACCCGTTAGACAAAAAATAAGCACTTTTGAATTTTCTGACCAATTAGAAAGTGTGGTAGAAAACATTAAGAAAAGTAATATTCTTCAAAAGCCAGTTCTGTCGCCAGAGCAACTGGATTTAATAGACGATTTGGAGGACTGGTCTGATAAATACAGATCACCACTTCAGCATTTAGAGCATAGACTGCATAACTGGGTGGCGTATTTGGTAATACCTATTTTCGCCCTCGCCAATGCTGGGGTTGCCCTAACCAGCGAAGGTGGGCTGGAGACGGCATTGATTGTTAATATTGTAATCTGTCTTATTTTAGGCAAGAGTATCGGCATTTCAACAATTATTTTCGTGGCGAGAAAACTAAAAATTATTGAAGTACCTTCAGATATTACCAACAAACAAATAATTGGGGTCTCATTTTTGGCGGGTATCGGTTTCACGATGGCTATTTTTATCGCTAGTTTGGCTTTTAACAACAGTCCAGAATATATAGATTCTGCTAAGATTGGTATCCTCATCGGGTCTTTTCTTTCGGCTATCATTGGTTTTAGCATCCTTCGTTTTAATACGGTTAAAGGGAATTTTAACCACGGCCCTATTCGCAAAAGATAAAAAGTGTATTTACATTTTTCTAAGCAACTTAGCATCCAAAACAACGCTGATTTTATTTAGATATGATTTCATTAAATCGCACCAATTCAGAAAACGAAGACTTTAAAAAACTTGTAAAGCAGTTGGACGCCGATCTTACCATTCGCGATGGTGAAGATCACGCGTTTTATGACCAATTCAACAAGCTTGATTCTATAAAATACGCAGTCGTAGCTTATAACGAAAACAACATACCCGTTGGCTGCGGTGCCATTAAACAGTTTGAACCACAAGTGATGGAAGTGAAAAGAATGTATGTTCCATTAAAGGATCGTGGAAAAGGAATTGCGGTTGAAATATTAAAGGAATTGGAGACTTGGGCTAGGAAGTTGGGCAATACAAAATGTATTTTGGAAACGGGTATTAAGCAACCCGAAGCAATTGCTCTTTACAAAAAGTGTGACTATCAAATTATCGAAAACTATGGGCAATATGCTGGGGTTGAACAAAGTATTTGTTTTGAGAAACTGCTGAAATAAGTCAAATAAAATCTCCATAAGAATTATAAAAACTTCAATAATATTTTTATTATAAAATCTTTCATCGTAATATTGCAATAAATATATATTACGATTATGGGAATCACAAAAACGGAAATCTTCACAGACCAGCAAAACCAGATTGCAATTTTTGCCAAAGCTTTTGGACATCCCGCCCGAGTGGCTATTCTTCAACATTTATTCAAAATTAATAGTTGCATTTGTGGCGATTTGGTGGAAGAAATAGGTTTGGCCCAGCCTACCATCAGTCAGCATTTAAAAGAATTGAAAAACCTTGGTTTGATAAAGGGAAATATTGAAGGCACAAGCATTTGCTATTGCATCGATAAAGATAACTGGACCAATATGAAAGAAGTGATGCTACAGTTTTTGGATCAAGACATTTCCAAAGAAAACTGTTGCTAAAAAAATTTACAAACTAATTACACAACACATTAAAATTTTCAAAAAATGAAAAACGAGCAAGAATTAAAAGAAATAGTAAAAGACCGCTACGCAAAAATAGCCGAACAAGGTAAAGCTGAAAACGCTGCTTCCTGCTGTGGCGCAACAACGCCTTCAAACAAAGTTTATAACATTATGATGGATGACTACTCCGAAACGGGTGGCTATGTTGAAGATGCCGATTTAGGATTGGGCTGTGGCCTTCCGACCCAATTCGCCAAAATAAAAAAAGGGGATACCGTAATTGATCTAGGCTCGGGCGCAGGAAATGATTGCTTTGTAGCCAGACACGAAACCGGAAGCGAAGGAAAAGTCATCGGGATAGATTTTACGCCAATAATGGTTAAAAAAGCACGTGCCAATGCAGAAAAATTGGGTTTTAATAATGTAGAATTTAGAGAGGGAGATATAGATGCAATGCCTATAAACGATGACACTGCAGACGTAATAGTGAGTAATTGCGTTTTAAACCTTGTGCCGAATAAGCAGATGGTAATTGGTGAAATTTTCAGGACGTTAAAACCTGGTGGACATTTTAGTATTTCAGATATCGTTTTGGTTGGAAACCTTCCCGATGCTTTAAAGGAAGATGCTGAAATGTATGCAGGATGTGTTGCAGGTGCAATCCAAAGAGTGGAATATTTACAATTCATAAAAGATGCAGGTTTTCAAAATATACAAATCCAGAAAGAGAAACCTATTGTAATTCCGGATGATATTCTTGAAAAATACCTTTCTTCAGAAGAAGTAAAGACCTTCAATAATTCAGACACGGGAATTTTCAGCATCACGGTTTATGCAGAAAAGCCGGGAACAAAAAAGGACAAACCAAAACTGACAATGGTTAATTTACAGGAAAACGAATCTAGCTGTTCTCCTAATTCTGGTTGTTGTTAATGGAAAATAAACCAGGCTTATTCAACGAGCTAAAAAATTATATTGAAAAGCTTAGCACTGCAACCCTTTCTGAAGAACGCAAAGGGTTGCTTAAACCTTTGATTGATTATATAAAGCGTAAAGCATTAAAAGGCGAACCCACTCTTCTTAACTTTATCTGCACACACAATTCGCGGCGCAGCCATTTGGCGCAGGTTTGGGCGCAGGCAATGTCGGCTTACTTCAACGCACCAAATATTTCATGTTTTTCTGGAGGGACCGAAGCCACAGCAGTGTACCCAATGGTAGTGCAAACTTTGGAAGGAGCTGGCTTTCAAATTTCCAAAGAAACCTCAGCCGAAAATCCTGTCTATCACATAACATACGCCACTAACAAAGATTCCTTGCTTGCCTTTTCAAAAAAATATGACGACGATTCCAACCCCAAAAGTGGTTTTGCTGCAGTAATGACCTGTTCACATGCTGATGCTGGCTGCCCTTTTGTTGCTGGATCGGAAAAACGAATTTCCATAATGTATGAAGACCCAAAAATTTCAGACGGCACTCCCCAGCAACAGCAGATTTATAAAGACCGTAGCGAGCAGATTGCTACCGAAATGAAATACATATTCTCAAAAATCGATTTATAAAATGGCAGCATCAAAAAAATTAGGTTTTTTAGATAGTTATCTAACCCTTTGGATTTTTATAGCAATGGCTATAGGTGTGGGTATCGGTTATTTTGTCCCCTCCTTTCCTGATTTGTTGAATTCCTTTAATAGCGGTAGCACAAATATCCCTATTGCAATTGGTTTAATTTTAATGATGTACCCGCCGCTGGCGAAGGTAAATTATGCCCTTTTGCCAAAAGTATTTAAGGATGTAAAAGTGCTTTCTATCTCTTTGGTGTTAAACTGGATTATCGGTCCCGTGCTAATGTTTGTACTCGCAATAACCTTTCTTCGGGATTACCCCGAATATATGGTAGGGCTTATTTTAATTGGCCTTGCCCGTTGCATAGCCATGGTTTTGGTATGGAACGACCTTGCAGAAGGAAGTAGTGAATATGGCGCAGGTTTGGTAGCGCTCAACAGTATTTTCCAGGTGTTTGCATATAGTTTCTACGCTTGGCTTTTTATTACCGTACTGCCTCCCTATTTTGGGTTTGAAGGCGCTATTGTTGACATTTCCATAGCTACGATTGCCGAAAGTGTGGCAATTTATTTAGGTGTTCCATTTGTACTTGGCATTTTGAGCAGGGTGATTCTGGTGCCTTGGAAAGGTGAAGAATGGTACACAACCAAGTTTATTCCTGCCATTTCGCCAATTACACTTATTGCACTGCTATTTACTATTGTAGTGATGTTCTCTTTAAAAGGAGAAATGATTGTGGAAATCCCAATGGATGTGCTGCTTATTGCAGTTCCGTTGTTGATTTATTTCATTTTAATGTTTCTTATAGGATTCTTCTTTTCAAAAGCTATGGGTACAACCTATGACAAAACCGCTTCCATAGCCTTTACTGCAGCTGGCAACAACTTTGAATTGGCTATCGCCGTGGCCATAGCCGTTTTTGGCTTGAATTCCGGACAAGCTTTTACGGGAGTTATTGGTCCTTTAGTGGAAGTTCCGGCACTTATTTTATTGGTTCGGGTGTCATTTTGGTTGCGGAAGAAGTATTTTGGGAGGGGTGAATCTGTGAGTTTGTGAATCTGTGAGTTTGTGGTTTATGCCGCTGAACTTTTTGTCCAGTATCGAAAAAAGGAATAGTAAATTCCCAAACATCATTTCTTCGTTTTATCTTTTCACAAATTAAAGGAAATGCTCCGGAATCATTGTGAAGATTTTTATAAGAGTACTGAACTTTTGCAACTTTTGTTTCCTAAGTCACCCTAAAACTGAATCTATTCTGAAGCAAATAGCTGTAAATAACCGTGATTATCACAGTTAAAAATCGGGATGGCGTAGGGTAAAATTCCAGCACATCCACCAAGATTTTCATGCAGATATAACTCAACAGTAACGAACCCATCCCCACAACAAAATATCTAAAAATCTGAACTTTCCACGGTAGGGTTGAATCTTCAAATGTGATAAACCTATTCAATAAAAAGCCTGTGGTGAAGGTAATGGGAAACACAAAAAACAGAGAAGCAATGTGTGGACTCAACACCACAAAATACAATTCGATATTCTGTTTGGCGAAAATAAAGTGGTAGAAAATAAAATACAAGCAGATATCAAACACCAAATTACTTCCCCCACACACCGCATACCGATAGGTTTTTAGTGGCAGCCAGCGCCGGAATAAAAAATAGAAGGTGTCAATAAATTTGGTGATACCGTTTTTCATGTTTTGAATTGCGGGCAAATGTACTGAAAAAGCTTTAGGCTTTATGCTGTAGGCTTTAAGCTAAAAATTGCTTTTAAAAAACTTATATTTGGGTTACACAACTTTCGCACATTTGTGGGATAGACGTAATAGAATTTTAAGAACTTGCGTATATACACGTGTTGTAGTGCATTTAAAAAAAACCGCGTCAAATGAATGAAAATATTGAAATTCCATTGAGTAAAAACAAAATTCTATTACTGTTTTTAGGAGCTATAACCTTCGTTTTATTAGGATTTTGGTTGGCTATCGACCCTGAAAATTTTAAAGTTTCTGTTTTTCGCTACAGAAGTCCTGAATTGATAAGAGTAGTTGGAATCATTGGTGTTGCACTTTTTGGAATTTTTTCGTTTTTTATCTTTAAAAAAGTATTTGACAAAAAGTTTGGTTTAATAATCGACAAAAATGGAATTACGGACAACTCAAATGCTACGAGCATCGGATTAGTAAAATGGACGGATATTATCGGAATTAGAGTTTTAGAAGTAGTTAACCAAAAGTTTGTTATGATAGACGTTTCTAATCCCGAACACTATATTGGGCTTAAAAAAAACGGAATCGGAAAAATGGCGATGAAAGCGAATTATAATAAATATGGTTCACCAATTAGTATAACCGCCAATTCATTAAAAGCTGATTTTAAAGAAGTATGGGAAATAATTGAAAAACAGTACGAAAAAAACGCACTACAACACCGTATATAAGCTATGGCTTGGTCTGTGCCTATTTGGAAAATTTATGGATTTCCCAAAGCCAGTTTATATTTGGAGAGGTTCGTGCTTTAACACGCCACAGCTCATATACATCAACGTTGTGTGTAATTACTAAAAAACAAAAAGAGTGGACTTATTTTACGTTTTAACGATAGTCATAATGACTTTAATCTTTATCGGAATACCACTTGTTTTGATTTGGATGATTCATAAATTCCTAAAGAAAAAAACGACCAAGAGAACCTCAATAATAATTACTAGTTTTTTATTTCTAATTTTCTCTTACTTCTTGTTTCGTGATTTTTATCCGACTAACAATTTTTACCTAAATGATTACAAGGAAAAAACAAATTTACAACTTCCTAATTCAGCTAAACTGATTGAGAAAAAAGGCTCTAATTCAATTTTCAATTTCGGAGATTATAATATCTCATACACAATTGAACTAGCCGAAAATGACTTTGACTTGACGCACAAAGAACTCCAAGACAAAGGATTTAAAGAGAATAAAATGTACTTGGAAACTCCAGAAAACGAGTTTTTACTTTCACAGTTTCAAGATACTAGAATAGAAAAGATTCTAGTAAAAGATTATGGATTTAAAAATTATGAAATACTATTTATGGATAACAACAAAACGATAATTTGTAACTCGAATAAATGGTAAAAAACTACACACAACACCTCATAAAATTTATGCTTAAATTTGAACTAGTACAAACCGACAAACATTCAACAAACGATTTGCTACGTCCGAAAAATCTCCGATTTTTAAGTCGCACAAATCTTATAAAAACTCGTTAACGGTCATGCCGTGGCGATTCAGGAAATATTAATATCTAAACAATTAACACCCCATTAATATCAACAGTATTAATAATTTATTAAATTCAGCTTGAAAAAAAATCTATGGAAACTCTATCTTAATTAAAAGGACTATCAATATGGCAAAAACTACAAAAGAAAAAATTACTGCCAAGCGTATTAAATTACTCAAATGCCCTACCGGCATCAAAGGTTTCGACGAAATTACCGAAGGCGGGCTTCCGAAAAATGGATCCACGTTGGTTTCCGGCAATCCAGGCTCCGGAAAAACGCTGTTTGGGGTTGATTTTCTAATCAACGGTGCATCCGATTATAACGAACCGGGGATTCTCATGTCATTTGAAGAGACAGAAGAAGAACTCTATAAAAACGTGGCTTCGCTCAATATGGATTTGGCAGCGCTTGTGTCGCAGAAAAAAATTGTGCTCGAACATGTTATTTTAGAGCGCAAGGACATTGAGGAAATCGACTTTAATCTTGAGGGGCTATTCGTTCGTTTGGAAGATGCCATTGATTCTATCGGTGCCAAACGTGTTGTTTTAGATTCTATTGAATCTCTTTTTGCGGGTATTACAGATCTTGGCATTCTTCGCTTAGAGATAAAAAGACTTTTCCGATGGCTTAAAGAAAAAAAAGTCACGGCAATCTTTACAGGCGAGGCCGCAAAAACCGGATCTTATACACGTCATGGGCTGGAGGAATATATCTCTGATTGCATTATTCTGCTGGATAACAGAGTCAAAGACGAAATTGCCACCCGTAGAGTTCGTGTCATTAAATACAGGGGGTCACGTCATGGAACAAGCGAATATCCATTTGTAATAGATGATCAAGGGCTTTCAGTAATTCCCATCACGTCCGCCGGACTTGAACAACCGGGCACAGACAAGCGGGTTTCGTCAGGGATTCCATCGTTAGATAAATTGTTCACAGGTAAAGGTTTTACCAAAGGCAGTACTATACTGGCTTCGGGCACTGCGGGCTGCGGAAAAACAAGTTTTGGGGCGGCATTCGCAGTTGAAAGTTGTAAACGTGGGGAACGCTGTCTTCTCTATTCTTATGAAGAATCAGCAGGGCAACTTACTCAAAATATGAAATCAATCGGCATTGATTTTGCGCCATGGATAAAAAAAGGACTCTTAAAGATTGTGGCTATCAGACCTTCCTTTCTTGGTTTGGAGATGCATCTACTGAATATTTATAAGCTCGTTGATAGTTTCAAACCAAAAGCTGTTGTGGTAGACTCACTCACAAGTCTTATTGGAGAAGGCGATGAGCGTGAAGTTTCATCGATGCTTACCCGTATGATTGACCTCTTTAAATCAAAGGGCATCACTACCTTTTTTACAAGCCTTGTTTCTGCAAACTTTAAAAGTAATACGAGTGGCGAAATAGGAGTTTCATCTCTGATTGACACCTGGATTGTTGTGAGAATGGTAGAAGATGATGAGGGCAGAAGACGCACCCGTGAAGTATTCATTGTGAAATCTCGTGGCACTAACCATAATAAGGATGTGCACAAATTTACTATGAGCGATGATGGAATAAGCGTGACGCCTTATGATGAATCTACTTTTAACCGAAATGAGAAAAAGAATTTTGATAAGAATGTTGCTGAGAATAAAAAAAATAAATAACACTCAATGAAAACCGTTCAACCATTATACATTGTAGGAATTGGTGGCTCAGCCGGCGCACTTAACGCATACCGAGGACTGCTGGATGCAATGCCGCCTGATACAGGAATGGCCTTTGTTGTTATTTCTCACATGATGCCCACGGCCCATAGTCAGTTAACTAGAATACTGTCGAGGCACACTGAAATGTCAGTCCTCTTGGCTTCTGATGGGATGTCGATCCATACGAATCATGTTTATGTAATGCCTCCGGACTCAGATCTTACTGTGGAAAATTTTAAGCTTAAATTAATTTCTCCTCGGACTGGCAGGAACAAACAGGTTGATTTATTTTTCATTTCTCTTGCAGAGGCAATGGGTGTTCGTGCGGTGGGCATTATTCTTTCCGGGTATGATGGCGATGGCACTGAGGGCTGCAAGCAGATCAAAGCCAACGGAGGAAAAACCTTTGCTCAAGACTCGTCTGCCGAAGTTGGCAACATGCCGCTCAGTGCTCAGGCAGCAGGTTGCGTTGATTTTGTTTTACCAGTTAATAAAATTCCAGATAAGCTAAAAAGCCTGGCAGCTGCGCTTGAAACTTAAAAACGATTTACAAAACCCGAAAGTCTTGAGTACATGTAAAACAGACCAAAATAAAGTTCAGTTTTTTGAATGAGCTATAAGAGGAATTAAAATGTTTTGACAATTGAAACATGACAGGAGAAAAAGCACGAACCGCTAACAGCAGCTACCCAAAAGTCGGGGTTTACCTTCGGTGCAGCTTCGCGGTCGTGTTCCAAAGACAGTTTTGTGGTTAATGGAAATTTAGTTTTTCAAATCAGGTTTTGTGGTAAAAGTAAGGATTTTTGGGCAAAAGATTTTGACCTTTACCAAATGCAAATGAAGAATAAAAACTAATGCCAACACCGAGTCCTATGAAAAGCACTAATCCCGTTCTTTAAAAGAAGAAAAATAAAACCTAACCCATTTTTATTCCCCCAAAAGCTTATCACCAAAAGGTCTCCGCAACTCAAACGTACTGGGCTCAATATTTTCCAAAACAGGTTTTAGTAATACATTTTTAATCTTTGAAGTATGTCGCGCATAAAGCGTCATTGCAACTGGCGCTGCGCCAACGGCACTTTTTATCAGCTCGCTGGTGCGGCCTAAATGCAATTCCGAAACTTTTAGTGTGATGGCTTCTTCCACATAATCGTACAACAAGCGTTCATAAACCGCATATTCAGTATTGTATTCATAATCAATGCCCACATAATTTGCTTCCAAAGCATCGCCATTCACAAAAGCGGTGCTAAAAGCAATCAATTCAGCATTCAAAAAAACCCCTTTGCAAATAAACAGATCGCCCAGACTTTCCTTTAAAGCCGCAAAAGAAGCAGGATAGTTTTCGCCATAACGGTATTCAGATTTATTGAGAACATTGGAAAACAATTGCTGAATATTGTTTTGCTGTTCAGCTATTTCTTCCGAAGAAAGGGTACGAATGGAAAGGGTTTCTGATTTTTTATAGGCACTGTTCGCTTTGGTGCGATACTTGGCTTTCATACTTTGCAGATAGTTGGCAAATGTTTTCCAAGCAGGATGCATTGATAAAACCATATTCACATCGGCTTGAAAAGGCCTGTATTTATAATCTTCCAAAACTGTAGCGCTTTTTGAAGATTCAGGCCAAAATTCCTTAAAAAGAATAACCTTAAACAAATCTTCCCAACGGGCGTCCTTTTGAATTTTCTTCGCGGCTTTTGCTAGCAACGCAATTGTATTTTGCTTTGAAATCTTTTCGGTATAAGCAAATCCGTGTTCTCCAGTTGCAAAAATATTTCCACAAACTAAGCCTTTTATAGAAAAGCTATCGTCCTCATTCCGGCAATCCTGAAACAGTTTTATGAACACATTTTGTTGTGTCGCCTTTTTATAAGTAAAAGTTGCAATTTGAAACATACCCGCCACAATTGGAATCCCTTCGGTATTATATACCAAAAGGTAAATTGGTTTTATAGTATGCAACAAAGTTTCTTCTAAAGACTTTAAATAGGGTAAGGAAAGATAAACCTGATTACTATGTACAACTTCGCACCAATGCGATTGTGGAATTTCAGTTATTGATTGAAAAAAAACAATGTTTTCAGAAATACTGTTCGGCATAAAAAAAGTTAATTCAGATATAAAGATAGTGACAGTTATTGGTATGGATTGTAGAAGATACGTTACAGATTGTCTCTTGGTTTTTATAGCGCGGTTTTCATTGTTTCAATATTTAAACCAATCAAATTGCATCTTACTAAAAATTTTATTGCAAAAAATTAGGCGATAGTTGAAACAAGAATACCGTCATTTTACAACTTTCGATATATTTCGATTGCGTATAAAAAGACGGTATTGTTTTGAACGTGGAAATCAGAAGCTAGAAATACTATCTTCTACCTCTATTCCTGCCGCTATTTTGACTTTGGGAATGGTTGGATTTCTTAGGTTGGGAATTCCGTCCACGACTGTGGCGTTGTGCTTTTTGCTGCTTTTTTTCTTCTTCGGCAGCTTTTACATCGGCCATGGTTTCAGTGAGTTCAAAGTCTGTAAGAGTTTTGGGCTGAAGGCGTTCGCCTATCAGTTTTTCAATATCCTTTAAGTAGCCAACTTCGTCTAAACTTACTAAAGAAAGCGCTTCGCCACTGGCTCCTGCCCTACCTGTTCTTCCAATTCGGTGAACGTAATCTTCAGATATATTTGGCAATTCAAAATTGATAACATGCGGCAATAATGGAATGTCTAGTCCGCGGGCTGCAATATCAGTCGCAACCAAAACACGTACTTTTCCTTCTTTAAATCCGGAAAGAGCTCTTGTTCGCGCGCCCTGACTTTTGTTTCCGTGGATTGCTGCAGAAGTGATTTTTGCCTTTTCCAGCTTTTCACTTAAACGGTTGGCTCCGTGCTTGGTTCTTGTAAAAACTAAAACCTGTTGCCAATTTCCTTCGGAAATAAGTTTTATGATTAGATCTGTTTTTTGAGCTTTATCGACACGGTAAACGGTTTGTTCAATTTTTTCAACGGTTGTATTCTGAGGTGTAGCTTCCACCAAAACTGGATGGTGAAGAAAGTCACCTGCCAGTTTTTTTATTTCTTTTGAAAAGGTTGCCGAGAAAAGCAGATTCTGTCTTTTGGAAGGAAGTAACGCAAGTATCTTTTTAATATCGCGAAGAAAGCCCATATCGAGCATTCTATCGGCTTCGTCCAAAACAAGGATTTCCACTTTTGAAAGCGTAAGCGCGCGTTGATCAACTAAGTCCAACAAACGTCCGGGCGTTGCTACCAGAATATCCACCCCATTTCGCAATGCTTTAATCTGTGGATTCGCACCAACCCCACCAAAAATAACGGTGGAACGCAGGTCTGTAAATTCGCTGTATTCCCTAAACTCATCCTGCACTTGGGCTGCGAGTTCGCGGGTCGGGGTAAGTATCAATGCGCGAACGGGCCGTTGGCGCAAAGTAGGTTCGTTGCTCAGTATTTGAAGCATAGGTAGTGCAAAACCAGCGGTTTTTCCGCTTCCCGTCTGGGCAGAGGCTAACACATCTTTTCCTTCTAAAATTAATGGAATTGCTTTTTGTTGAATTGCCGAAGGCGTTTCATATCCTTTTTTGCTGATTGCTTTCAGCAGGGCATCGGACAGCCCAAGTGATTTAAATGACATATTTTATTTAGATTGTTGGAAGCGCTTCGCTTTTGGATTCTTCGATTTTTAGAATCTGGAAACTTTACGCTTTGTATTTTTTTAGACCGCTGCGCTTGGAGATAGTATATCGCGGCGCTTTTAGATTTCGGTTTTTTGAAAAACCATTAAAACTAAGAAGACGGTTTTAATAAGCGGCGAAGATACGGCTATTTTTCTGCGTGGACGATTTTATATTTAAATCTGCAGAATTGCCAAAAAAACAGTATAATTGGAAATCAAACAATAACAACTGCTATGTTAGGAGGCTTTGGAAGTATAAACCATATGATTGTTACCCTTCGCAACAATAAAAATCTGCTTCCTGCAAAGAGATCTTATTTTAAAAATCGCAACTACAGCTCCATCAAAAACGAATATTACAACGCCGTTGGTGATTCCTTCAACATAAAAAAAGCAAGTGGAAAACAACTGTTAGAAGTAAGGTATAAAATAAGACTAAAAAGAAAAAGAGAGACGCGGAATTTTATACTTCTGCTATCGCTTGGCTTACCATTAATTTGTTTTACACTTTATTTTACTTTCAATAATTTCAGTTTCGGATTTCCAAAAATGGAACAGGTTGCACCACTGGATATTGAGAAAAACAACAAAGAAAAATATCTTTTCTATTTAAGCGATGGTGATGCGTGGCTGGAAAAAAGAGATTGGTACAATGCCATATTTCAATATAAAAACGCAGTAAAACTTTATCCAAATGATTTTGGCGCAAATTACAGATTAGCATTAGGGTATGCTTATCGGTGCCAATATGAATTTGAAGACTGTGCAGTAGGCAAAAAATTGATTGATAAGCTGGAAAAACAATTTCCAGAAAACATAGATGTGAAAGCTGTAAAAGCAATATTTCTGCACTAGGGGGAATAATACGGTTGTAACTAAAAAAAACTCCCTATATTTATAAGCAACTAACAATCAATCATTATAGTGATGAAACGACTATTACTCATTGTAGTATTAGCTTGCGTTTCGTGGAGCAGTCTTCCTCAAACTCCTTCCCAAACACAAGAAGACACATTAAAAACCTCTTTATTAGAGAGCGAAAAAAATCTCCAAATAACGAAAGATACCCTTTTGGAGTACGCTAATTTCAAGAAAACAATTCAGCTTTCCAAAGAGAGTAATGATTTTGAAACCCTTGGAAAGACGTACATTGATTTGGCAAAATGGCACGAAGACCATACCGTGCTAGACTCTTCAATTGTTACTTTACAAAAAGCTATTGCTGTTTACAAAAAACAGGAAATGTCCAAAGCTCTGGCAGATACCTATCTTTTATTAGTAGTAAATTATAGCGGAAGTGCAGAATATGACAAAGGTTCCGAAACAGTCTATAAAGCATTGGCGCTCTACGAAAAAATGGGCGACCAACGCGGAATTGCTCAGTGCTATACAAAAATAAGCGACCTCCTTTATTATTCAGACAGTTACGCCGAAGGTGCAGAATATTGCAAAAAAGCAATCGCAATTCAGGAGAAAAACGGTTATGAAGAAGACTTGGCGCTATCATACAGAAGGCTCTCTGAGAATCAATTGTTTTTAGGCAATCTTGATGAAAGTTTGGCTAATATGAACCGCGCCATAGCTTTATATAAAAAGATTGGCGAAAACGGACCACCACTTTTGGCCTGCTACAATGGTAGAGGTAATATTTATAAATATATGGAACGCTTTGACGAGGCAATTGAAGATTATAACCGCTGTTATAACGGTGCTGAAAAAATAGGTTTTACCCGTTATATGATGCCGCCTACTGCAAATATTGGCCACGTTTATATTTTACAAGGAAAATATGCCGAAGCATTACCTTACAATCTTCGGGCTATAGAAATTATGAAACGCATAGGCAACACCAAAAATCTTTGGGAAAACTATATGCACGTTTCCAATATTTATAGTGAATTGGGTGATTATAAAAATGCTCTGGAATATCACGAGCTATACCAACAAGGCCATGCAGAATACCTGAGCACTATCATTGCACGACAGGAAAGCGAACTACAAGTGAAGTATGAAACCGCCAAAAAGGATATCGAAATTCTGGACCAGCAGGCAAAGATTTCGCAACAGCGCAAAACACAGTGGCTCTATATTGGTATCGCGGGACTGCTTGGTATTATTCTCTTCGGAATGTATTTCACGCTGAAGAACATTCGCAAAAAACGGAAATCACTTTCTTTATTGAATATTGAACTTGACGCCAAAAACAAACAAAATGAATTACTGCTGAAAGAAATACACCACCGTGTAAAAAACAATCTGGAAATGGTGAAGAGCCTCATTGCGCTACAATCTGCAAAACTAGAAGATGGTGCCAGCAAAGAAGCAATGCTCGCCAGCCAAAACCGCGTTCAGAGTATGGGCATTATTCACCAAAAATTGTATCAAGGCGAAAACTTGGGCAGTATTGAAATGAAGGATTATTTCATCAATTTGGGCGAAGGTGTTTTAGACACGTTTAACGCAGAGCAAAAAGTGAAAATTGAATGTGCCATGGATAACTTAGATTTAGATGTGGACACAGCTGTACCTATAGGATTGATAGTGAACGAACTTTTAACCAATGCCTTAAAATACGCTTTCCCCGAAGGCGAAAAAGGACAAATAAACATCAGCCTTAAAAAAGAAAACGATGGGTTATTCTTAAAAGTTTCAGACAACGGTATTGGCAAAACAGTAGGTTTAAAACCAAAGGGCACTGGCTTCGGCACACAATTGATACAACTACTTACCCAGCAATTAAACGGAACTATTTCTGAAGAATATACAAACGGAACTACGGTTTTTTTCAATTTCAAAAACTTTAAAACCGCCTGATGGAGAAAGCCGTGAAAATATTAATTGTTGAAGATGAAATGATAATTGCAGCAAATATTTCATTACAATTAACTGAATTGAACTATGAGGTAATAGGTATTCTTCCTCGCGGGGAAGAAGCACTTTCACACATAAAAATTGAAAAACCAGATATTGTTTTGATGGACATTCAGTTAAAAGGCAAAATGGATGGCATTGAAACCGCCAAGGAAATTGAAAAGCAATATAACATACCTATCATCTATTTAACCGCAAATGCAGATGATGCACATTTTAGCCGTGCCAAGGAAACGCATCCGTATGCTTTTATCTCAAAACCCTTCAAAAAACTAGATCTACAGCGCGCTATAGAATTAACCGTTGATAGAATTTCATTGGAAAACGCTTCGGACATTGGTAAAATTAGCAATGACACTATAGCAACCAACGGAAACGCTACAGATTTCATATTGAACGACCGCATTTTCGTGCGCCATAATGAGAAGATGCTGAAAATAGATATTAAAGACATCTACTATATTGAAGCAGACCGCAACTATTGCCGCATCTTTTCGCAGAACAGAGAATATCTATTGGTGATGACCCTAAAAGATATTGACGAAAAACTTCCGCAAAACCATTTCCTGAGAATTCATCGTTCGTATATCATCAATCTTTCCCAAATAGATGAGGTAGCGGGAACGCATGTTGTTATTTCGAAAAAAGCAATCCCGATGAGCAAAGTGATGCGCACGGAACTTCTTAAACGCCTGCAAACTATTTAAGCTACAGTAACTGCCAGTTTGTAAATTGCATCAATATTTGGTTGGCATTTATCTTAGAATCCCTCAAATTCAATGATTTAAGAATATTTCTTCATTTCAAGGTACTCAACTATTTTTCAAAAGTACATTTCGGCAAGTAAATGCTTGTCTTCGGACAGAAAAACATACCCTTCATCCTAACTGGTTTGTTTTCAATGCCTTAATTCAGGTACTTTGGTCTAAACCAATAAATTTTAATATTATGATTTCAACTACAGAATTAAAAAAGGAATTCGGAGCACCCGATCAGGAAGGATCCTATTTAGTGACCATCAAATTGCCTTACCCAATGAAACTGGCTTGGGATAAGCGGGTAACCGTAAACCGCATGCGCTGCCATATAAACGTGGCAGACCAGCTAACCAATATATTCAACGAAATACTTGAGCATTACGGAATGGAAAAAATTCAGGAACTGGGACTTGACCTATTTGGCGGATGCTTTAACTATAGGCAAATGCGGGGTGGTTCAGATTGGTCTCGACACAGCTGGGGTGTTGCCGTAGATTTAGACCCTGAAAACAATCCACTGAGAGCTACCTCAGAAACTGCAAGCTTTGCAAAACCGGAGTACAAACCCATGATTGATATTTTTTACAAACACGGCTTTGAATCTTTGGGAAGAGAAAAAAATTACGATTGGATGCATTTTCAGGTAAAGTCGAAAGAACTAATTTCTTAGTTTTTTACACTTAAGCTTCATTCATTATGAACCAACTAAATTATGAAAAGTCTATTTCTTATAGGATTTGCAATGGTCCTTTTTACAGCTTGTGAAAAACAAGAAAAGCGGTATACCCAACAATCGCCAGAAATTGACACTCATTACCCAGTAAATGATCCCTCCTCAATGAAGCAAAAAATCGTTACCGAACTTGGACTTTTGGATATATCAATAATTATCTCCGACTTGGAAGAATTACAAGAAAAAGTAAAATATATTTCAAAAAATCTCCCTTTAAATTCATCGGAGATAAAGATTGACACGTTGAATTACACAACTAATGAACTTAGTTCAATAGCATTCATTTCAAAAAATAATAAGCGTTAAATCCAGATACGGTCAAACTGAATAAACTAATAATTAACTAACCAATTTAAATATTAAAAAATATGAAAAAACTACTCTTTTTAGGACTTACAATAGTCCTTTTTACAGCCTGTGAAAAACAGCAAACACGTTACACTCAGCAATCACCAGAAATAGACACTTATAAAAAAGTAATTGCTGATTACGAAAATCGCGATTGGGAATCTTTGGCAAGCCATTATGCAGATACTGCAAAAATATTGAACAATGTAACAATGAAAGATGCGAAAACCATTGAGCAGGAAATAACAATGGGCAAAGAAGACGCCGGGCTTTTCGCTTCGTGGAAGTATCAACCAGAAAGTGTTGAATATGAAATGGTAATTACCGATAAAGGTCAAACTTGGGTAAACTTTTGGGGCATATGGGAAGCTACATTATTGGCGAATAACAAAACGTACGTAATTCCGGCTCACATTACAGCTCAATTTGTTGACGGAAAAATTGTTAGAGAAGATGGCTATTGGGATCTTTCAGAAATCATGACAGATATGCAGGAGATGCAATACTCCGAGCAAAGTGTGCCGGGTGAAACGGCCGTACCCGAAGAATAATTTTTCCCCCAGACCTAACGGGCATTGCAAGTGAGGAGGCAATCAACCCGTTGGGTCTTTATTAAAATATCCCAAAGAAATTAATTAAAAAGTTACCCGACTTCTCGGGCACTAAAGATGAAAACAGTAGGCATCATAGGTGGTTCTGGGTTTATAGGAAGCCACACCACAAAGAAATTTTTAGAAGAAGGATACAGTGTAAAAGTATCCGTTACCGATATCAAAAAGAGTGAAAAATACAAACATCTTTTCAATCTTGAAAATTCGGACAACCTCAACATCAGCGCATTGAAAGTGGAAGATTTAGAAACCTTGAAAGACTTCATCAGCGATTGCGAAATTGTAATTCACGGGGGTACACCATTTCAGCTTGACGTAAAAGATCCGCAAAAAGAACTTTTTGACCCAACCATTAAAGGAACGGAGAATTTCTTGACGGCGGTAAGTGAAACCCCATCCATTGAAAAGGTTGTTATAATTGCTTCCGTTGCGGCGTATAATACAAATTTTCCGATGCCCGCAGGTGGAAAAACACCCCACGATACCTTTAGTGAAAATGACAAGCCCTTTATGAGCGAGGAAAGTCATCCGTATGCACAGGCCAAATTTCTTGCCAACCAAGCCGTGGAAAAATTTATTTCAAAGCACCCAAACTTATCCTTTGAAATCACTTCTGTCTCGCCAGTTGGGGTAATGGGAAAATCCCTTTCTACTCGAGAAGATTCCACCTCTACAGGGTTGCAATTTCTGTTCAAAAATAAAATTGCTCCCAATCCATTTGTACAAATGCTCTATGACACCAATGCTGAGATGGCCATTGTAGATGTAGAAGATGTAGCCGAAGCTATTTTTAAAGCTGCGACCATTTCAGGATTGCACGGCAAAAATTATTTGTTGAGCAGTGAAAGCTATCCCGTTTCAGACTTGAGCTTGATGCTAAACCACGAATCACCAAAAAATAATCCATCCATTATTTATAAGAATGGAATGGCACAAAAAGAATTGGGGATGAAATTCGGCCCTGTTCAAGAGACATTAAATAACTATTCCAAGTAAAATAAAACAGAATATTAACCAAATAAATAACTATACAATGAAGACAATTATTATTTCGGCAATGATGCTAATAGCATTCATTTCCACAGCACAAAAAAAGAACGGAACTATTTACAGTGACCATCCGGCCATTACCACAGTGGAGGCCATGACCCAAGCCTTTGTTAGTGGAGACACAGACAAGGTAGCCGGTTATCTATCCGATGATTTTAAGGCATACAACGGCACGAGCATCAACCCAAATGACAAGGGGCAGGACAAAGCTGCATTTTCTAATTCGGCTAAAAGCTGGAATAACAACCTCGATTATTTTTCTATAAGCCGCTCCCCTGGAGCTTATCCCGATGCTTTAGAATATAAAGACGATAACCAAAAAGATGTGGTGTGGGTACAAACCTGGGAAGACATTAAAGGTGTGCAAAATAAAACAGGAGTTAAGGTTAACCAACCTATGCACCGATTGTTTGTTGTGAATAAAAACAATAAAATACAAACCATTATAACCTATAGCAACGACAATATTGGATCAGAAATTCGCCAAAGTTATTCGGATAGGAAGAACGGTACCATCTATAACCATCACGAAAACATCAACACTGTTCGGAAAATGATGTATGCCATAGAGTTTAATGACTGGGACAAAGCTTACAGTTTTTATGATAAAGATGTACAGTTCATAGATTCCAGTTCACCCACCATGGAAAGCATTTCCTTAACAGAACAAAAAGTGATGGACAAAAATATTCTGGAGAAATATGACGTTGCCAGTATAGATATGGTAGGCTATCCAGATTATTTGAAATATGAAATGGGCAATTTAGGTTTAGTACAATCTTGGTGGAATATCAACTTCATCCGCAAATCTGACAAAAAAGCAATTGTACTGCCCATTTTTTACACGACGGAATTCAATGATGAAGGAAAAATAACTTCTGAAACAGCTTACTACAACGCGAAATTATTGGATTAAAATCTCTTAATAACTCCCCTGTTTATTAAGTAAAACACTTTAATACTAACCCGTTTCCGCCTCAGGCGGAGACACAAATTAAACATTATGAGAAAATTAATTTTTACAATGCTTTTATTGCCGCTATTGGCAATATCGCAAAACAGCACCGAATACGGTGTATTGGAAAATGTGATGATAACACCTAATCCTTCCCAGCTATCGCAATTTGAGGCAGGACTAGCAGCGCACAATAAAAAATATCACGGTAATGGAGCTTATGGCGCCAGAGTTTACTGGATAAGCAGTGGACCCAATGCGGGCAGCTATATGTGGGTGATGGGACCCACGCCGTGGAGCGCCATGGATGCAAGACCTGCACAAGTTGACGGGCATGATGCAGATTGGAACAAAAATGTAGCAGCATACGCTATGCCGCAAGGCAATACTACTTATTGGAAATTTAACGCTGAAATGTCGCGTTTTTCGAAAGATTTTACACTAAAAAATCTACTGCTGGATACATACGATGTTAAGCGGGGTAAGATGAAGGAAGCTATGGCTCTTGTAGAAAAAATAGGAAAGGTGTACGCCCAAAAATTACCAAATGAAATTTATGGAATCTACACCAATGAATTTTCCAGTACAAAAGAAGGAAAAGATCTTACAGTAGTTTCATTTTTTGACAAGATGGGCTGGATCAGCGAGGATAACGGAATGGACAAGAAATTTGATGAGGTACATGGAAAAGGAAGCTGGGATAAATTCTTAGAAGATTGGTATGATGTTACCGATGGCGGCGAAACCGAACTGTGGATTTTCCGTCCAGAACTAAGCGGTATTAGCGGCGATGTAAAAGCTGCAGATAGAAAATAACGTAAAGAAGGTGAATGTACGGTGCGGCGTTGCCGTGCCGTACATTTTTCATTTTAAAGAATATCTAAAAAAAATAATTATGAAAACTGAAGAAACACAATGGAGTAAGGAAGAGCTGAAAACTTATATTTTGTTGCTCTGCGCAAAGGCAGATAATTTAGAAAGCGAAGCAGAAATTGAACTAATAAAAACAAAAACCACTGCTGAAATTTTCGAAAAAATGTTCCTTGAATTTAAGAGCGACGAAGAAGATGAAAGTCTTGAAAAAATTCAGGATGTTTTGGAACGGCACCAATATTCTGAATTGGAACTGTGTGAACTGAAAAATGAAATTCAGCAAATCTTTGCCGCCGACCGCAAGATACAAATGGCGGAAAGCAATCTGGGTAGGATTTTGGACAATATTATTTATTGAGAAAAAAGAATAAAGAAAAAAGATAAAAGAATACCCATACTCATAAAAGTCAAATCCGATGAAACCGAAAATCTTTAAAACCTTGTTTTTAATATTACTGAGCTTCGCAATGAACGCCCAAGGTGAAGACCCACACGGAAATCATGAATCTGCAGTAACTGGTATGCCTTTGGAAAAAATATTGATGGTTTTGGATATCACCGTCCACGATTCCCTTCAATACCAACAGTACCGACTAAAAGTGGAACCACTGATTGAAAAATTTGGAGGTACTTATTTGGTACGTTCTGGCGGAATGGCTTTTGATACCCGACCGGATAGAAAAATAATTCCAGGAGATGGAAACTGGAACCCAAATAGATTTATTATCGTGCAATGGGATTCGATGGAAGCACTCCAAAAATTTACAGATTCAGAGGAATACAAAGCTACCGCAAAACTGAGGGAGAATTCGGCAACAACAAAATCCATTATTGTAAAAAAATATTGAAAATTATACTCACTTAAAATCTTATAAGAAATGAAAAAACAAACATTACTATTCGTACTCGCTTTTATAAGCATTTCAACAGTATTTGCCCAAAAAAGTAATATTGACAAAGACATTAAAATGTACACCCAAGTTTGGAACAACATTGTGAACAAAGGTGATATTAACCAAATCAACGATAAAAATTTCGACACAAACCTTGTGATGGTTACAAGTCCAGAAAACATCGTTGGTATTGAAGCCTTTAAAGCCTATTACCAAAACTTCTTAACCGGATTTTCGGACGTTACATTTACGGTTAAAAACATTTTTGGCCAAGGTGACCAACTTGTAAAACATTGGCAGTTCAAAGGGAAGCATACTGGTAATTTCTTCGGAATTCCACCTACTGGAAACCTCGTTGAAGTTGAAGGCGTTACAATAGCGAAAATGAAAAACGGAAAAATTTTACAGGAACAGGATTTTATGGACAGTTCGGTGTTTATGCAGCAATTGGGAGTGGTTTCCAATCCTGAAAATTTAGAAATTGTTGAAGGGCTTTACAAAGCATTTTCAGCGGGCGATATTCCTGGCGCGCTTGCCCCAATGGACCCAAAAATTGTATGGAATGAAGCTGAAGGAAATTCCTTGGCAGATGGCAATCCTTACATAGGTCCGGATGCGGTTTTAAATGGTGTTTTTGCAAGAGTTGGCGGGAATCACGAATATTTCAAACTGGAGAACATTCAGCTTCACGAAATGAGCAACAACCAAGTATTATCAACCCTTCGTTATGATGCCAAAGTGAAGAAAACCGGAAAAGCCTATAATGCCCAAGTTGCACATCTTTGGACGCTTAAGGACGGAAAGATAATTGCTTTTCAGCAATATGTGGATACTAAGAAACTTGATGAAGCTGAGAACAAATAAAACATTAACCAAAAAGTTACCCGACTTCTCGGGAACTAAAGATGAAAATAGCACTAATTACAGGAACAAGTAAAGGCATTGGCCTTGAAACAGCATTGGCTTTCGGTCGTGCTGGCTATAAAGTATTTGCCACGATGCGAAATCCAGCAATGGCTTCAGATTTCAAACAAATAATTAAATCCGAATCACTCGATATTCATATTTCCGAAATGGATGTGGATTCTGATGCTTCAGTTAAAAAATGTATCGATACCGCAGTCCAAAACCACGGTCAGATTGATGTGCTTGTGAACAATGCAGGTATAGAACGTCACGGCTCTATTGAAGAATTGCCTTTGGAAGATTTTAAAGCCATTATGGAAACCAATTATTTCGGGGTGCTGCGATGTACAAAGGCATTGTTGCCTCAAATGCGGAAAAATCGTAGCGGTTGTATTATTAATGTGGCTTCTGTTTCTGGGCATAAATCCAACAGTCCACTAGGCGCATATGCCGCCAGTAAGTTTGCACTTGAAGCCATTAGCGAAGCCTTGGCTGGAGAAGTAAAACCATTTAATATTAAGGTTGCCATCGTAGAACCTGGAATTATAAATACACAAATGGCAAATGATATTTCAGTAGATGAAAAATCTATTTACCCACATTCCAAACGCTTGGCAGGTCTGTTTTCAGCATCACTTCAAAATCCAACAGCGCCAACACTTGTGGCAGACAAGATTTTGGAAATCGCAGAAAGCAACACTTGGAAGTTAAGACATCCTGTGGGTCCTGATGCTGAACCCTTCATTCAATGGAGAAAGTCAATGACGGATGAAGAATGGGTGGATTGGAATGCCGCCAATGACGACGATTGGTATGAAGCAGTTCAAAATACATTTGGATTGGATGCTAGATAGCTGATTTTCCCGCAATATGCAGACACCAAAAAGAACGCAAATGCGGAGAATTAAATAATTGCAGTTATTGATAATCACGTTCATCAATATAAAGCCGTTGAAGGAAAAGCAAAATTCCAGCAAAACAGACAGTCCCCATGAAATAAATATAAAAAAGGATTTAAGACCACAATTTTAAATACCAAAAACATGGCAAAAGCAACAAACAATCTAAAAAATAGATTCGGTCGAAGTTTAACAGACAACGCATTAACACGCTATGTTACTTTCTCTGCTCTCTATATAGCCCAAGGAATACCGGAAGGCATTACCTATTTTGCCATTCCAGCTTGGTTGGCGATGAATGGCAAATCGGCATTGGAAATAGCTGCATTTGTTGGTGTTATCGGTATTCCCTGGAGTTTTAAAATTATAATTGCGCCTTTAATGGACCGTTTCACATTTTTGGCAATGGGCCGAAAGCGGCCGTGGGTAATTTTTGGCCAATTAGGTTTAATAGTCAGCTTTTTGAACATTGGCTTAGTTCCAGACCCGTTAAATAATCTTTCTGCATTAATGGTCGCGGGGTTTTTCATCAGTTTTTTTGGCGCATTTCAAGATGTGGCAACAGATGGAATGGCGGTAGATGTTATTCCGCCAAATGAACAGGCCAGAGCCAATGGCCTTATGTGGGGAACCAAAACAATAGGTATTTCAGCATCTTTGGTCATAGGCACTTGGCTTATTAATACCGTTGGTTTTTCAATCGCGGTTTCCTCACTGTCCATTGCGGTGGCAGCAATCATGTTTTTTCCTATTTATTTTAGGGAACGGCCCGGCGAAAAATCGATGCCGTGGACTCTCGGCGCAGCTTCACCAGATTCCAAACAAACGCAATTGCAAAGCTGGAAGCATATTTTTAAAAGTCTTCTTAAAGTAGTAAGCCTAAAATCCAGTATCGTTTTTGGGGTTGGCGTTTTTATGGTGGGTATTATGTTTGGGCTTGTTGACACACTTTTGCCCATATTTACCATTCAGGAATTGGGCTGGACAAACACCTCCTTTTCCCAAGTTTTCTCAGTTACTTCAGTAATCGGTGGAATATTGGGAATGGTTATAGGCGGCTACTTAGTGGATTATTTTGGAAAAATAAAAATGCTGACCCTATATCTTGGCATCTTGGCACTCCTGATAACAGTCTTTGCTTTTATTCCAAATTTATGGGGCAGTAACATCATTATATACAGTTTTATACTGAGCTACTATACTTTTTACACTTTTTTGTGCATTGCAGTATTTGCATCTGCCATGCACCTGTGCTGGAAAACGGTGGCCGCAACACAATTTACGCTTTATATGGCATTGAGCAATATGGGGCGGGCCTCGGGCTCGGCCTTATTGGGGGTTCTGAAAACAAATTTCACTTGGGAATGGGTCTTTATTTTTATTGCCATCATGCCAGTGGTTATGGCAATCCTTATACAATTTATCAATTTTACAAAACACAGGGACCAGGTAGATAGCTTCGTTGTTTTAAACCAAACCTTGGTGGCGCCGCCTGTGATTAAGGATTAACTTCAAACGATGATTAAACTCTCTAGAAATAGCAGCAGAAACCCACTTAATAAACGCAAGGCCAAAAACCGTCCCGTTTGGGACACGAATATCGGTAAAAAAATAATCGAACACAATCTCGTCCTTTAGGTACGAAATATCATATTACGTACCTAAAGGCACGTTTTTAAAAACGATAACGCATTAATGCCACCGATATAGAGTCCCTAACGGGACAGAATCAAAATCCAATAAATGATTAAACTCTTCCGAAATACCCGCAAAAACCTTCTCGCAGAGGGCAAAACCACAAAATACCTAAAATACGCCATTGGTGAAATTATCCTCGTGGTTATTGGTATTTTGATTGCCTTGAGCATTAATAACTGGAACCAAAACAGAAAAGAAGCAATTGAGGAAAAAGCGATATTAAAAACATTATTACAAAATCTTAACGCAGCAAAAAAGCAGTCTGAAGCACTTATTTCTGAAGAAGAAACCCTAAAAATAAGCCTTATAAGACTTCTTGGAATTGATGCGAACCCTTCTAAAAAAAATGATACAATAATTCCTGATTCAATTTTTAAAACTACAGTTTGGGACCTGCAAAGCGACCAACCAACTTTTAACGCCTATAACAATTTAAAAAACACTAATAAGCTTAGTTTAATAAAAAGCAAAAAAATAAATGAAAAGTTTACAGACTTAGAATTTTACCTAAACAGGCTCAACGACGTACTTGAGGACAGGTTGAGCGTACATCAAATTCGTGTAGATAATATATTGGAAAACGATATTAATTTCATCCCCTTAGTAAAATCGAGCGTACCAACTATTAATATTGAATACGAACCACAAAATAATTATAATCAATTATTAAAAGTTAAAAGAATTAGAAACCTTCTGGGTATGAAATTAGACTTTACCCAAGATGCTATTGATCATCGCATAAATCTCGATAAAGAAATAAAGGATTTAATAACGCTAATTGAATTAGAATTAAATAAAAAATAGCCGAAATACAACATAAATTATGAGAACAAAACTTTTAGTATTTAGTTTGATGGGACTTTTAATGAGTTCAGCATTATACAGTCAAACCCTAGATGAAAAATATACAGAAGATGTAAAAACCATAGCTACAATTATAGATGCCTATTACGCTGTAATTTCAGGAGCAAGCGAAGATCCTTGGCAATTTGAAAGAGACAACTATTTACATTCAGATACTGCAGTTATAACACGGTTAGACGACAACGGAAAAGTAGATTCACATACTTTGGAAGCGGAATACATTCCTTTGTTATTGCTTCCTAAAGAAGATTTTTACGAAAAAGAACTCAAACGAAAAGTGAGTCAATTTGGCAATATGGCGCAAGTTTGGAGTGCCTATGAAGTAAGAACCAAGCCAGAAATCGCTTCAAATATAAGAGGATTAAATAGCATTCAACTTCATTTTGAAAACGGAAGGTGGTTTATAGATAGTTGGACTACGCAAATGGAAACGGAAACCAATACTTTAGTTACAGATTTTTTGAAAGCGGAGTAAAACTTTTAATAGATAATTGTTGTGACCAACTAAAAATATAGGGAGAAAAAATAGAAATCAGTTATGATAAAGCTTTTCAGAAACATCCGCCAAAACCTTCTAAATGACGAGCCTTCCATAGCTTTAGCGAAGGGAGGAGGCAAAACCACAAAATACTTTAAATACGCCATCGGCGAAATCATCCTAGTGGTCATTGGTATTTTGATTGCGTTGAGCATCAATAATTGGAATGAAAACAGAAAAGTACAAAAAGAACAATCGGTATTCCTGACCAATATTGTGCAAGACCTCACGGAAGATTTGACGCAAATCAATAAAATTATCATACATCAGTCGAACAAGCTGGAAAAAGTAAATGCCTTAACCATTGAATTGTCGAAAACAAATGATAAAGATTTCAAAACTATAGAGACCCTATTTTCCCAACTTCAAACTACTGAAAATGACACCTTTTTTGCAAATATGGGAACCTACTCCACCTCAAGCTCTGAAAAAGTCATTGGAAATTTAAATCCTGAATCGCTCAAAATTGCAATTACAAATCTATACGAACGATTTTATTACCGATTGACCTATAATGGCGATTTATATGATGCCGACGACCAAAAAGTAGCTTTTGAAAGAGGGAAATTTTATAACAAAATCACTAAAAAACTAAAAGATAAATATGTAATTGAGAACAGCGAATTTTCAAATCTCATCAGCATTATTTCCTATGACAATTCATTCTATTTGGAATTATGCCACAAAACAAAAGAGGAAATCGAAAGAGTTACGTCTCTCATCAATCAGCGTTTAAAAAATTAACCAATGATAAAACTCTTCAGAAACATCCGCAAAAACCTTCTCGCAGAAGGCAAAACATCAAGATACCTAAAATACGCCATTGGCGAAATTATCCTCGTGGTCATTGGGATTTTAGAACGGAAAATTATTCATTGCACACGTCCCGTTAGGGACTTTATATTGGTAGAAGAGAAATAAAGTATCAACCAGCGTGCCGTTAGGTACGCAATATAAATGCACAATACATGGCAAACACCTATACACAAATCCACATACAAACCGTTTTTGCGGTTCAAAACAGACAGAGCTTAATATTAGGACAATGGAAGGAAGAATTGTACAAATATATAACCGGAATAATTCAAAATTACGACCATAAAGTGCTTCAGATAAACGGAATGCCAGACCACATTCATATTTTATTCGGAATGCGGCCAACGCAATCTCTTTCAGATTTAATGAAATTTGTGAAACAGGATTCGTCAAAATGGATCAACCAAAAAGGGTTTGTAAACAGAAAATTTTCGTGGCAGGCTGGTTATGGTGCATTTTCATATTCGAAATCAGATGTGCAAAATGTGATAAATTATATCAAAAATCAGGAGGCACATCATAAAACAAAAACATTTACCGAGGAATATTTGCAATTATTAAAGGATTTCGAAATCGATTTTGATAATCGTTATATATTCCATCCCATTGAATAATATATGCTGTACCTAAAGGCACAGAAATAATACCGTTAACATATTGCTACCAATATAAAGTCCCTAACGGGACAGATTCAGAATTTTAAATAGAAATGAATTTTACAGACAATCAAATTATAAACCATGAAAACTAAACTACTCCTTTTCTTAAGCATCGCAACGCTTCAATTAAGCGCCCAGAACTATCAAAAAATTCACAACAAAGCCATATTAGTGGATACCCACAACGATTTTCTTATGCAGACAATGGAAAAGAATTTCGTTTTTGATACCAATTTAAAAGGTAAAACCCATAGCGACTTAAACCGAATGAAAGAAGGCGATGTAGATGTGCAGTTTTTTTCCGTTTTTAGTGACGGCGACCAATCGAATCCGTATGCTTTCGCCAATCGTCAAATAGATAGTTTGGATGCCGTTATAAAACGAAATCCAAATAAAATTGTGAAAGTTTTCAATTCAAAAGAACTTTTAAAAGTTGTGAAGCAGAAGAAGATTGCTTCATTAATGGGACTGGAAGGCGGCCATCAATTTGAGAACGATTTGGGCAAACTTGAAGCACTTTACAATCGTGGTGTTCGCTATATAACCTTAACTTGGAACAACTCGACTCCTTGGGCAACAAGTGCTTCCGACGAGTCCTCCCCTAACCCCTCCAAAGGAGGGGGACTTAATTCCGAAGGAAAAAAAGGGCTTACTGCTTTTGGAAAACAAGTAGTTCAAAAAATGAACAGTTTGGGGATGATGGTAGATATTTCGCACGTTGGCGAACAAACGTTTTACGATGTAATCACCACGACTACAAAACCCATTATTGCTTCCCATAGTTCTGTTTACACGCTCTGCCCGCACAAACGAAATTTAAAGGATGACCAAATAAAAGCCATCGCAAAAAATGGAGGCGTTATTCAAATCAATTTTAATTCAGGGTTTATAGACCCGAGTGTTGATAAAAGAGAATCTGCCTTTCTTGAAAAACACAAAGTGGAAATAGATTCCCTTAAAAAAAGTGGGGTGCATCCGTTCCTAGCTGAAGCGGCTATGTACCAAAGATATACGGATGAATCAGAAGCGCTTCGAGCTCCTTTTGATTTTGTAATTCAACATATAGAATACGTCATCAAATTGGTTGGTGTGGATTATGTGGGAATCGGCTCCGATTTTGATGGCATTTTGTTGCCTCCAAAACAATTGGATGATGTAACGGATTATCCTTTAATAACAAAAGTTTTGGTTGAAAAAGGCTATAGCGAAAAGGATATCGACAAAATCCTTGGCGGAAATCTGCTTCGGGTTTTGAAGGCGAATGAAAATAATTAGTAATTGATGGGAACTGAAATGCAACACGAAAGAAACATCCCATCCAACGGAAGCCATTATTCATTGTAAGACTCAAAACCTTTGCGACCTCTGCGCCTCTGCGGTGGATTTTTTTACCGCAAAGGCGCAGAGAACGAAGAGAAATTTCGAAAACCTCATTAAATACTTTTAAACAAACTAAACCAATCATTATGAAAAACACAATTTACTTTCTAATCATTTCAGCAAGCCTTCTTTTAAGCTGCGTCGAAAAACAAGAAACAAAGACCGAAACCGATAGCAAATCCGGCTATATGGATTATTCAAACACCGACGACCAAATAACGGGCGGCATCAAAATGATTCCCATTACAACTCCAAAAGGCACCTTCAATGTTTGGACAAAACGCGTGGGCAACAATCCAAAAATGAAAGTCTTGTTACTTCATGGCGGTCCTGGAGGAACTCACGAAGCTTTTGAAAATTTTGACGGCTATCTTCCGAATGAAGAAATTGAATACATCTATTATGACCAGCTAGACAGTTATTACAGCGACAAACCAAACGATTCTACCCTTTGGACTACAGAACATTTTGTGGAAGAAGTGGAGCAGGTTCGCAAAGCTTTAAATTTAAATAAAGACAATTTTTACTTGCTCGGCCAATCGTGGGGCGGAATTTTGGCGATGGAATATGCACTGAAATATCAAGAAAACTTGAAAGGATTAATAATTTCAAATATGATGGCGAGCATCCCCGAATATGAAAAATATGCAGAAGTTTTGGGAGCCCAACTACCGCCACAGGTTTATAAGGAAATCAAAGACATGGAAGCCAAAGAAGATTTTTCAAATCCTAGATATACGGAGTTGGTGATGAACAATTATTACACAGAGCATATCCTTCGAAAACCTTTGGATGAATGGCCAGAGTTTATCAATCGCACATTTGCGCACCTCAACCCAAATATTTATATCTATATGCAGGGCTATAGCGAATTTGGTGTAACTGGGGACGCAACCCTTAAAGGCTGGGATGTTTCCGATAGGCTAAAAGAAATTAAAGTTCCAACATTAATGATTGGTGGCAAATACGACACTATGGATCCAAAATATATGGAATGGATGAGTACCCAAGTGCAAAACGGAAGAAGTTTAACTGCCAATGCAGGCCACGTTTCACAATATGACGACCCAGAAACTTATTTCCCTGGATTGATAAAGTTTATAAAAGATGTGGATGATGGGAAGTTTTAGCCATTTCGCAAAAAATTAACCACAGAGACACAGAGTACACAAAGAAAGCTCTGTGAAATCTGTGCCTCTGTGCCTCTGTGGTGAAGTTTAAAAACGTTTTCTCAATCAATGATAAAACTCTTCAGAAACATCGCATAATATCTTCCCATCAACTTCAAAAACCACGGCTTCGGTAAGCATTTCCACAGCTTCGGAAAGTTTTATAGCCCCTTTGCACCTAAGATGTAACTTTTTGTACCTTAATTCATTAACTTTAGCACACTCCCCGCAAAAGTCAACCAATTCACGGTACAGAAAGAGTTACAGAAGTTTTTAAATCTAAAAAAATTATATTCAAATGAAATCAAAATCAATAAAAGGAAAATCTACAAAAGAAATCAAAACTGCCTTGGAAGAATGTTTCGCTGACGGTTTCAATCCAACTTTAGCAATTTGCTTTATTTCAAAAAGCCTTGACCGAAGCACTATTACTAATTTGTTGGATGCAGCCGGCATCAGCGTTTTCGGCTGCACCACGAATGGGGAATTTATAGATGAAGAACCCGAAAAAGGCTCGGCAGCTATTTTGTTGATGGACATGAACAAAGACCATTTTCAAATTTATTTTGAAGAATATCCGGAAAAAAATTATCGGGAAGTTGCAAAAGGAATTGCTAAAAAAGCAAAAGAAAAGTTTGCAAACCCTGCTTTTTTTATCGGGATAAGTGATGCTTCTGCAGATGGTGAAGAAGTGCTGCGTGGCATTGAAGAGATAGCAGGATCAGCAGTAAACGCATTTGGAGGTGCTGCAGGAGATGATTATTCATTTTCTGAAACATTCGTATTTACTAATGGGAAAGACAGTGGCAAGGCCATGGTATGTATTGCATTGGATGAGTCAAAAGTGCAAATAAATGGTATTGCCACATGTGGATGGAAGCCAGTGGGTACAGAAAAACTAGTGACCAAAAGTGAAGGAAACCATGTGTTTACAGTAGATAATCTTCCGGTGTTGGATCTTACTGCAAAATATGGCGGTATTACAAATGTATCCCCAGAAAACGATAGTTTATTGATAGAAATAGCTGCCAACTTTCCTTTACAATTGCAACGTGAAAAGGGTGATCCCGTAATGCGGCCAGGCCTTGTGGTAGATTGGAGCGATCGATCTTATTACACCAGTGGTGCAGTGCCGCAAGGATCAAAAGTCCGTTTCTCTTTACCGCCCGATTTTGATGTGATGGAGAAAGTGGTGAAAGGTGTAGAGAATTTAAAAGCTACAGTAATGCCCGAAGCAGATGCGGTGATAGTTTTTAGTTGTACAGGAAGAATATTATCCTTGGGACCATTGATGTCACAGGAACTTGAAGGCATCAAAAATGTTTGGAATGTTCCAATGGTAGGCATGTTCAGTAATGCAGAATTGGGAAGAGCAACTGGAGGAAATCTCGAAATGCACAATTTGACAACTTGTTGTGTGGCATTAAAAGAAAAAGCCCCCCAACCCCCAAAGGGGGAGAATACGTGAACGGAAAAGTCAAAAAACTTCTCCCTTTGCGAGGCACAAAACAATCAAGGGGAGGTGTCGAAGGCGGAGGGGTTCAGCCCCAATTTTAATTGTCAATCAAAACACCATGCAAGCAAAAACAATAAAAGGAAAATCTACGGAAGAAATAAAAACCGCTTTACAACAAAGTCTAACGGACGGTTTTAAACCAACTCTTGCCATTATCTTCCTTTCCATAAAACAGGACCGAGACGCTATTTGCGAAATTTTCAGCAGTGAAAAAATCGCAATCTTTGGCGCTACGACGGCTGGAGAGTTTATCGATGGAGATATTGAAGATGGTAGCATTGTCATGATGTTGCTCGACATGAATCCAGCTTATTTTAAATTGGAGTTTCTTGAAATTAGTCAAGAGACTACTTTTGAAAGTGCAAAAAAATTGGGTCAAATAGCGAAAAAAACTTTTGCCAACCCTTCTTTGATAATAGCTACGGGCGGTGTGTTTATAGATGGTGAAAAAATTATTGAAGGCATCACAGAAGGATTTGGTAAATATGCTTTATCAGAGGACAGGGAAATAACCGTATTTGGAGGTATGGCAGGAGATGATTTGATAGCTGAAAAACCAATTGTTTTTACCAACGGGAAAAGTAAGGACAACGCATTGTTAGCGCTCATTATTGATGAAGATAAAATAGATGTAAGAGGAATCGCTACTTGTGGCTGGAATGCTATTGGCACCACAAAAATAGTTACTAAAAGCAAAGGTAATATTGTATATACCATAGACCATAAACCAGCTTTGGATATGCTAATGAAATACCTTGGCGTTGCCGTAACGCTGGATGACAAAACGGAAATTGTGCCATTTTTAAACTCATGGTATTATCCATTGCAATTAGAACGGGAAAATGGTGATACTGTAATACGTGCAACCCGATTTGCTAATCAAAAAGACCGTTCACTTATATGCACTGGAGGTGTAGCTCAAGGATCAAAAATCAAGTTTTCGCTACCCCCAGATTTTGATTCCACCGAAACAGTAGTTGCAGAATGTGAGAGCATTAAGGACAACGCAACGCAACAAGCCGATGCCTTAATCATGTTTTCATGCGTGAGTAGACATTTATCATTTGGGGTTTTAATGAAAGAGGAAATAGAGCAGGTGCAAAACATTTGGAACGCACCATTGGTAGGCTTTTTTACCTATGGCGAATATGGAAAATCAAAAATTGGTAAAAATGAATTTCATAACAATGCATGTTGTATTGTGGCTTTAAAGGAAAAATAATTCCGAAAACCTTGCCCCGACCCTGAAGGGAGGGTTTTCTATATTTAAATTATGGAAAAAAATAAATTGAAAATATTGGGAATGCACGATGGAGCAACTCCATCGGTTTTTAGGAATGCTGCAAAATTGAGAGTATCAATGACCGAAACTGAATTGAAACTTTGGGAATATTTAAAAATTAAACCATTAGGTTTTAAATTCAGAAGGCAACATCCCATTGGCGGCTTTGTTTTGGATTTTTATTGTCATAAACTGAAGCTATCTATTGAAATTGACGGGGGATACCATTTAACAAAGGAACAAACTGAAAAAGATAAAATAAGAACAAATTACCTTAGTGAAATTGGCATCTCTGAAATAAGATTTACAAACGAACAAGTCCTAAACAAATATGAAAATGTGATAGAAAACGTCAATTCTAAATTGCGCGCTGGCCTCCCCCTTTAGGGGGCTGGGGGGCAGGGCGAGCGTTGGCGATGGTCATTCAAAATTTATAATTTAATTAAATTCCCACAAAATTTGCAATAATTATGAAAGCAAAATCAATACACGGAGCATCCGTTTCAGAAATAAAGACCGCTTTGGAAGTTGCAATAGTAGGTGGTTACAGTCCTACCGTCGCCATTGTTTTTATTTCAGTTAAACAAGAAAGAAAGGCGGTGTGTCAACTTTTAGAGGAAAAAAACATGGACATTTTTGGCGCCACCTCCTGTGGCGAATTCATCAATGGTCATCAAAGCATGGGAGAAATTGCCATTTTACTTTTGGAAATAGCAAAGGAACAGTACACAATCCTATTTGAGGATATAGAAAATTGTACTATGGAGACTACTGCTTCTAAAGTAGCAACTAAGGCGCTAATAGAATTTAGCAACCCTTCTTTGATTGTTTGTAGTACTAAAATAAACCGACAAGGAGAAGTTTTTGGAGGCGATACATTGGTAAAAAGCCTATCACAAAGTCTTGGTCTTGATAAACTGTTTTTTGGTGGTATGGCTGGAGATGATTTGGAAATTAAAGAGACTTTTGTTTTTACCAATAAAAGTGAGACTAATCATGGACTCATAGCATTAGTGCTAAACGGAGACAAAATCGCTTTAAAAGGAATGGCAGTTACAGGTTGGAAGCCTTTAGGAATTACAAGGACTGTTACCAAAAGTAAAGGGAATTTACTCTATGAAATTGATGGTAAATCTGCAGTGGAATTATATTTTAAATATTTAGGAAAGGAAGATAAATTGTCCGAAGAAAATTTTAAAATTTTTGAAGAACTATCTATTGAATATCCATTCATTGTAGAACGGGACAACAACGAAACCGTACTAAGGACCGCAATGAAAATTGATTCCAAAGAAAGAGCATTAGTGATGGACATGCCAATGCCAAAAGGTTCAAAATTTTGGTTTACAAGCCCCCCAGAATTCGATATTGTTGAAGAGGTTATTGAAAAAGCAACACAATTAAAACTAGATACCAATGAAGATGCAGATGCTTTGTTAGTTTTTTCTTGTGCAGGCAGAAAACCCATTCTTGGGCCCATGGTAACCGATGAAAACGAAGGCCTTGCTGGATTGTGGCAGACACCCATGGCAGGATTTTTTACCTATGGCGAGTTTGGAAGGGCATTACAGGGCAAGCAAAATTACCATTCAGGCGCTTGTTGTTGGGTAATATTAAAAGAAAAAGCATGAACGAGCACCTTCAAAAAATACTCGATTTCATTGAGCGGTCGGAACATTTTTCCGAAGAAGAAAAAACAACGCTGATTAAAGCGGCAAAAGAAACAGACCGCGCACTCACCATTTCAGAATTTAAATTGGAACGCACCGAAAAAGTAAAGCGCACCACTGCAATCCTACTGGAAGAAACCATTGAAGAACTGGAACAAAAACGAAAATCTATTGAAGAAACAAACGCTGCGTTAAATAAATCGTTGGAAGAATTAAAATCCGCCCAAGCGCAATTGATTCAGGCAGAAAAAATGGCTTCTCTTGGGGAATTGACCGCCGGAATTGCCCACGAAATACAGAATCCGCTGAACTTCGTCAATAATTTTTCCGAAGTGAGCAAAGAATTGCTCGATGAGATGAAAGAAGAACTGGACGCAGGCAATTATGAAGATGTAAAGGAAATAGCAAACGACGTTATTCAAAATTTGGAGAAAATAAATCACCACGGAAAGCGAGCAGATGGCATCGTAAAAGGAATGCTGCAGCACAGTCGCAAAAACACAGGCGAAAAAGAACCAACTGACATCAATGTTTTAGTTGACGAATATCTGCGTCTCGCCTTCCACGGTCTGCGCGCAAAGGACAAAAGTTTCAACGCAACTTTAGAAACCGATTTTGACGATTCCATCGGAAAAATTGAAATCGTGCCGCAGGATATTGGGAGGGTGGTTTTGAATTTGATTATGAATGCTTTTTATGCAGTTTCGGAACGCAAAACAATGGTTGCAAAAAACTTGACAGGTCTAAAATCGTACCAGCCAACAGTTTCAGTTTCCACAAGAAAATTTAAAGATAAAATAGAAATAAATGTTTCTGATAACGGCAACGGCATTCCTAAAAATGTGCTGGACAAAATATTCCAGCCCTTCTTTACCACCAAACCCACTGGGCAAGGAACGGGATTGGGATTAAGTTTGAGCTATGATATTCTGAAATCACATGGTGGCAGGATTGAAGTTCAATCCCAACCTAATGAAGGAACAATTTTTACCATTTTGTTACCTTTAACCCACAAATAGTCATGAAAAAAATAATGCTCCTTCTATTCATATTGCCACTGGCTGTTGCCGGACAATCTGAGCAATCCGCCTTTCTGGATGCTGATCTGGAAAACCAATGGGGCGTGCTGGTAAATGATTGGAGCTATCATTTGGGCGATAATAAGGAGTGGGCAAACCCAAATTTTAATGATTCTTTATGGCCCAAATTTTCAAACGTGATCCTAAATGTGCCGGATTCCGTCGCCAAAGCAAACAAAAAAGGAATCGTTTGGTTCCGAAAAAAAATAAAGACAATCCTACCGCTAAACCAGCAATTGGTGCTGCGCATACATCAAACCGGAGCTTCAGAAATCTATTTGGACGGGCAATTAATACACCAATTGGGCAGGGTAAGTGCAGCGCAGGATTCCATAATTTATTACAATCCAGGACGGGATTTGCTTTCCTTCCCGCTTGTACCGCAAAAAGACCAAATACTGGCAATACGGTATGCCAACGACCCTTCCCAATTTCCGGTTTTTGCGAGCGATACCGGAATGATTTTGCGGGTGGCAACGCTAAGCCACGCAAATGCAGACCCGCCGCTGCTTAACTATAAAATAAGGTACTACATTGTTTTGGGCGTGGCCATATTTATGCTTATCCTCTTTTTGGCGTATTTTTTCTTTTTCCCGACCGAAAAAATAAACCTATACTTCGCCATTTCGAGCCTTTTTTTCATTCTGTTTATAATCGCTGTTTTAATTTCGTTAAACACCCATCAAAGACCGTTTTTGGCAGAATTTGGCGTAGGTTTCTTTTTAACCTCCCAAGCACTGCTGATTCTCTTCTGTATCTACAAAATCCTAAAACAACGGTTCGGCATCCTGTTTTGGTCCGTAGCTGTAATAGCTGGGCTGCTTATTATTTTGTTGTTCCTTTTCGATTATTTGCTTATAACCCAAATTATAGGTACAATAGTGCTTTTGGAAATATTGCGCATCAGCATAAAATCCCTAAAAACTGATAGGCGGGCGGCGCTTATATTTTTGGTTTTCTGTGTAATAAACATCGCCTTTTGGATAGGTATTATTTTGGACCAACTTTCCGTAATAACATTTCCGTCCCTTTGGCTGTACCAACCATTTGCTTTTTTGCTGATGCCGCTGAGTCTGGCTATTTATCTTGGTTATACCTTCGGAAACAGAAGCAAATCGCTTATAAATAAACTGAAGGAAGTAGAGCTGCTTTCCGAAGAAAACCACCGCATTCTTTCCACGCAAAATGAGACACTGGAAATGCAGGTAAAAGAGCGCACTTCGGCATTAAATACTTCTTTGGAAAATTTAAAAGCTACGCAAAGCCAACTTATACAGGCCGAAAAAATGGCAAGTTTGGGAGAACTTACCGCTGGCATCGCACACGAAATTCAAAATCCGCTGAACTTCGTCAATAATTTTTCTGAAGTAAGCAACGAGCTTTTGGCTGAAATGAATTTGGAACTCAACAAAGGCGCTATTGAAGAAGCGAAAGCTATTTCAGAAGACATAAAACAAAACCTTGAAAAAATAGCTCACCACGGAAAGCGAGCAGACGGCATCGTAAAAGGAATGCTGCAGCACAGTCAGAAAAACACGGGCGAAAAAGAATTCACAGACATCAACAAATTGGCAGACGAATATCTACGCCTCGCCTACCACGGTCTGCGCGCAAAAGACAAAAGTTTTAACGCAACTTTAGAAACCGATTATGACGATTCCATCGGAAAAATTGAAATCGTGCCTCAGGATATTGGCAGGGTTGTTTTGAATTTGATTACGAATGCTTTTTATGCCGTAAACGAACGTAAAAATGAATCGAATGATAAAGATTTCAAACCAACCGTTTCGGTTTCTACAAAAAAAGGGAAAGAGAAAATTCAGATTTCAGTAAAAGACAACGGCAACGGTATTCCCAAAAATATTTTGGACAAAATTTTCCAGCCTTTTTTCACCACAAAACCAACAGGACAGGGAACTGGATTGGGACTAAGCTTGAGTTACGACATTGTAAAAGCGAACGGCGGGGAGCTAAAAGTGGAAACCAAAGTTGACGAAGGAAATCCCGATGACTTCGGGAAAGGAAAGGGAACTGAATTCATCATTTCATTACCAATAAAAAGATAATCGATGAAACTGACCAAAAAAATAGAAACCGAAGTATTAAAAGTGTATGACACTTGGCTGCACAGCTATTTAAATGGTGACGTGGCTACCTACGATTCTTATTTGGATGAAGAATATCACTTTATTGGTTCTACAAATAATGAAGAATTTTTAAACCGAAAAGCTACCACAAAATTCTTTTATGATACCGCTGAACAATTAGCCGGAAAATGTGATTTAAGAAACGAAACCCGAACACTGGAACAATTCGGGGAGCTCATTTTCATTACCCATTTTTTTGATGCTTGGTTTCTTAATGATACTGAATACAATTATTACGGAAGGTTTCGGTTTACATCGGCACTTCAGAAAAATAAGGAAGGCTGGCGTTTTATCTACCAACATTTCTCCATGCCCGATTCCAAAACAGAAGAAGGCGAAACCATTGGTTTTGAAAAAATAAACGAAGAAAATCAACAACTTCGTGATGCCATACAACGCCGCACGATAGAGTTGGAATCAAAAAACAGAGAACTTGAAATTGAAGGTGCGCTACAAAGAATCCGTGCAGAAGCGGTGGCCATGAAACAATCAAGTGATCTACTGGATATCGTGGTCACCATGCGTACCGAATTTATCAAACTAGGTCACGAAGCCCACTATTTCTGGCATATGATGTGGCTGCCTGAGAAATACGAAAAGGCAATGACCTCGGGCGATGGTACAAAAATTGGTTTTGTAATGGAGCTTCCAAGACATATCCACGGTGACATCCCAATGTTGGCCAATTGGGAAAAGAGTGATGATGCTATTATTATCTACCCAATGGATACCGAAGCCGCTTTAGCCTATGTGGATAAAATGGTCACCCTTGGCGATTTTCAGAATATAGATCCGCAAGCACCCAGTGAAGATGACATTCGCCACATTGGCGGACTCACATTTATTATGGCGCGCACCACCCACGGGGAGATTGGGTACAGTTTGCCGGGTGTGGTTAAACATCCTCCAAAGGAAGATCTCGAAATTTTAGAAAAATTTGCTGGCGCTTTTGACCTTGCGCACCGCAGATTTCTCGATCTTAAAAAAGCTGAAAAGCAGACCCGAGAAGTAGCGATAGAGTTAGGTTTAGAAAAAGTGCGTTCACGAAGTTTGGCCATGCATAGCAGTGATGAATTAAGAGCTGCCAGCGCATTGTTGTTCATTGAAATTACCAAATTAGGAATCGAAAGTATTACAAGTGGCTACGTACTTCTGGACGAAGACGAAAAAATAGGTTGGAACTATATGCCAGATCCTTCAACTGGAAAAATAATGCCTATCGCTACTGGGGTTTTTCACGATAAAACGGACAATATGAAGTCTATTATCAAAAACTGGAAAAAACAAGAACCCGTTTTTGTATTGGATTTGGACGAAAAACAAACGATCGCTCACCAAACCTTCATTGCAGAAGAAAGCTTAAATTTTCCAATTTCAGCAGAAAAGTTGATTGCCGTTTCCCCTCCACAACTAAAACTTCACACCTTCAACTTTAAGCAAGGGTATTTATTGATTGTTGGTGGCGAAAAACTGTCCCAAGAACAGATAGATGTGATGTTGCGCTTTACTAAAGTGTTTCAACAAACGTACACCCGTTTCCTCGACCTTCAAAAAGCCGAAGCACAGGCACGAGAAGCACAGATTGAAATGGCATTGGAAAAAGTGCGGAGCCGAAGTATGGGCATGCAAAATTCCGAAGAACTCAAAGAAGTCATTCAGGTTGTTTACAATCAATTTATTCAACTGAATATCAACATTGAGCATACAGGTTTCATTATAAATTATAAAGAAAGGGACGATATGTATATTTGGTTGGCAGACAATCACGATGTGCCAACGCAAGTAACCCTTCCCTACTTTGATTGCGCTCATTTCAACAGTTTTAATGTAGCAAAGCAGAGGGGTAATGATTTCTTCGCTAATCAGCTTTCTTTTGAAGAAAAAAACAAATTTTATAAAAATTTGTTTGAATTTATACCTGAGGCATCTAAGGAAATAAAAGACTACTACTTCGGCCGTAAAGCCCTTGCCATTTCTACTGTATTGTTAGATAATATTGGTCTTTATATAGAGAACTTCGACGGTATCCCCTATTCCGAAGAAGAAAATGCAATTTTACTGCGCTTCGGAAAAGTTTTCCAACAAACCTACACGCGTTTCCTTGACCTTAAAAAAGCCGAAGCACAAACTCGAGAAGCACAGATAAACTTGGCAGTAGAAAGAGTACGTGCAAAGGCACTGGCTATGTATGCTTCGGAAGAAATAATGGAGGTTGTATTTAAGCTGAAAGAAGAAATAATGGGCTTGGATATTCCCAATGTGGCGGCTGCAACCATTCATATAAAAGAAAAAGATGGTACATATACCATGTGGGATCTTACAGCGATGCAAGCAACAAAAAGGAAACTGTATCAACCAATGAAAGTAAATTATCGCTTGGAAGAAATTAACCCCCATCTTTTTATAAAAAGAATGTGGGAGCACACTGACCCCTATTTCTTGGTGGTTCAGGATGAGGAAGATTTTAAACGGACCCTTCAATTTCTTCGGGATCACGATAGGGGAAAAGAAGCAAGCGATTCAGAAGAATTATTAAAAAATGCTAAAATAAAGAAAGCATATCATCCTACAATACCTCTCAACAACGGTAGAATGTGTATTGATTTACTCGAACCGCCTTCCGCAGAAATTGAAACCATCTTAACTAAAATGGGCGCTGCTTTTGATCTGGCTTATAAACGTTTTGAAGATCTTAAAAAAGCCGAAGAGCAGACCAAAGAAGCCAAAATTGAAGCCTCGCTCGAAAAAGTTAGAAACGTAGCCCTCGCGCTCAAAAAATCTGAAGATATGCTGGATATTGCCCAAGTGTTGTACGAGCAATTGCTGGCCCTTGGCTTTACCGATATCCGAAATGCAATTATCGATATTCATAATGACGATACCGAAACTTTTTTAGATTACGACTATTCCCACGATATGTCAAGTGCTGTCACAGAATTCTCATTCTATGGTGACCCTGTGATTGAACAGCAAATCAAAAAGGTGCAATCCAGCAATGACGCGTTTTTTGAAATTGAATTGAAGGGCGCAGCACTGGAAGAACTCATAGAAACGCGGTTACGAAATGGCGAAAAAGACGATCCACGGCTTCGGCAAATTGATCATCTTACCTATAATCTCTATTCCTTTGGGAATGGTGCCATTGGAATTTCGAATTTCGGAATTTTAAGCGATGATCAAAAGAAGATTTTGAAACGCTTCCGTAACGTGTTCACATTTGCTTATAAAAGATATACCGACTTGGCAAACGCCGAAGCACAGGCACGGGAAGCACAGATTGAAGCCGCTTTAGAAAAAGTACGTTCCCGTTCTTTGGCGATGCACAAACCAGATGAATTACAAGAGGTGGTAGCTTTAGTTGCCGAAAAATTAACGGAACTGGGCGTAATATTCGATGCCGGTGGTGTGATACTTTGTACCTATTTCCCAGACAATAAAGATGTGGTGCACTGGATAGTTGCGCCAGACTTTTCCCATTCGGGGAGTTATTTTGTTCCTTATTTTGACAACCCCATTTTTAAAGACGCTTGGGATTCAAAAATCCGTGGCGATGCCTATTTCTCAAAGGAATTTTCTGTTGAAGCGAAGAATCACTTTTTTGAATACGCTTTTGAGCATAGTGATTATAAACATTTTCCGGAAGATTATAAACAGCATGTCCTAAAAGCTGATAAACATAACCTCTCAGCTGCTTGGTCAAAAAATTCTGCAATCATTATTCCTTCACTAACAGGTGTTGTGCCTTCAGAAAATGAAGCTGAAATCATAAAACGTTTTGCCAAAGTTTTTGAGCAAGCGTACATCCGTTTTATGGATCTTCAAAAAGCTGAAGAACGAGCACGTGAATCGCAAATAGATATTGCATTAGAAAGAGTGCGCTCACGAACCATGGGAATGCAGAAATCTGATGAGTTGGCTGAAACATCAGCGGTATTATTTAAGCAAATAAAAGAAATCGCTACTGAAACCTGGAGCTGTGGTTTTTGTATTTGGCAAGAAAACGATGAAGTAGAATTATGGATGGGTGCAGATTCGGGAGGAATATTACCTCCTATGTTAATTCCGTATAAAGAAGAACCTACGCATAGAGATATTTATAAAGCTTCGCTTAATGGAGCGGTGGAATATAACAAAATCTGGAAAGGCAAGGCTTTGAAGGAACATTATGCCTTTTTAAGAACAATCCCTTCCGTAGCAAAAGCAATTAAGGTAATGGAAGATTCTGGTCTCACATTACCGGATCAACAATGCTATTATGTTGGCTTTTTTAAATATGGGTATCTGTTATTGATTACAAAAGAACCCAACGATAATCTAATCGAACTTAGCAAACGCTTTACAAATGTGTTTGACCTTACCTACACGCGTTTCTTAGACCTTCAGTTAAAGGAAAAACAATCGGTTGAGTTGTTAGCTGAAAAACAACGTCTTGAAGTAACGCTAACCGATTTACAGGCCACACAAAAGCAATTAATTCAATCTGAAAAAATGGCTTCGCTTGGAGAATTGACGGCGGGCATCGCCCACGAAATTCAGAACCCACTGAATTTTGTGAATAATTTTTCTGAAGTAAGCAACGAACTTTTGGAAGAAATGGAAGAAGAAATGGCTTCCGAAAATTATGAAGAAGCACTGGAAATCCTGAACGACATAAAACAAAACCTCGAAAAAATAACCCACCACGGCAAACGCGCAGACGGCATTGTTAAAGGAATGTTACAGCACAGCCGAAAAAGCACAGCCGAAAAAGAACCCACAGACATTAACCAACTGGCGGATGAATATTTACGCCTCGCTTATCACGGTCTACGCGCAAAGGACAAAAGTTTTAATGCCACATTGGAAACAGATTTTGATGAAAGCATCGGTATGGTCAATGTTATTCCACAGGATATGGGAAGGGTGATTCTGAATTTGATTACGAATGCTTTTTATGCCGTAAACGAGAAAAAGTCGGTCGTTGATAAAGACCTGTCAGGTTTTAAAAACCTGACAGGTCTAGATTCATATAAGCCGACGGTGTCAGTTTCAACAAAAAAATTAAAAGACTCTATCGAGATTATAGTAAAAGACAACGGCAACGGAATTCCAAAACATGTATTGGACAAAATATTTCAACCATTCTTTACTACAAAACCAACAGGTTTAGGAACGGGATTGGGACTATCTTTAAGTTATGATATTGTAAAGACACATGGAGGAGAATTGAAAGTTGAAAGTAAGGAAAGGACAGGAAGTGAATTCAGCATTAATTTACCAACAAAAAATGATGTTTAAAAAACTACACATACAAACAATAAAGCAGATGCTTTTGGCACTAACTTTTTGCAGCCTGTTTGCGGGCAGCCTAATGGCACAGCAGCAAGTGGATGCAACTAAACAGAAAGCCAATGCTTTAAAGGCACAGCTTAATCGGGCAACTTCAGATTCATCCCGAGCACGCCTTGCAACCCAACTTTCTACCACATACCGTTTGCTCATTGAAAATGACAGTTGTAAAAAGTATGCTTCACTTGCCATTCCGCTTACAAATAAATTCACCACCATAAACAATAATTCCAGTATTGCCACAAAACATAAAATGATACGCGCAAAAGCCATTGAAAACCTAGGGTCGGTGCTATCTTATGAAAATACTACGTTGGGTCTTGACACTTTAAATGTAGCCTTACGGTTATGGCAGGAAACCGGAAACAAACCCGGAATAGCAATGGCATATTTCACCTTAGCCCAGGGCTACGGTTATAAAGGCGATAATTTACAAGCCATAGAATATTTCAACAAAAGCATCAAACTATTTGAAGAGACAAATAATAAATATGACAAAGCATCTGCATTAATTAGCTTAGGCCTTGAAAAACGCTATTTGGGCAATTATGGCGACGCTCTGGAAAGCACCCTAAAATCCTTACAGATTGCCAAAGAAATCAGGGACACGACTTTAATGACAGACGCCTTATTGGCCAATGGTTTCAATTATATGTTGGCAAAAAGTTATCCCGAGGCACTACAAGACCAACGGAAAGCATTGGAATTATATAAGCTGACCAAAGATTCGGTGGGTATAGCAAGGACCTATAATGATATGGGGGTTACAGATATGTTTGCCAATAAGCTAGATGACGCTTTAATAAACTATAAAAAAGCGTTAGCGTTACGCAAAAAACTGGGAGATGTAAGTGGCATAGGCTATTCATACAGTTACATTTCGAGGATATACAAAATGCAGGGCAAGTTTGAAGAGGCCATCACAAATACAAAAGAAGGGATTAAGTATGCATTGCAATGGGGCGACATCCGGTTTATTATTGATGGCTATTTGGATGCTGGCGATATCTATTTGGAACTGAAAGATTATGAAAATGCTTTAACCAATTACAACACAGCTTTGGATATCGCAAAAGAAAATAAAGCTTTCAATTATCAGGCTATTTCCCTAATGCAAATAGGAAAAGTGCATACCAATTCAGGAAATACAAAAAAGGCATTAGTAGCACTTCAAATGGCCGAACAGGTTGTATTGCCCAGAGACTACAAAACGCGTCGTTCCATTTATGATAGAATGAAAGATACCTACGTAAAGGACAACGATTACGAAAATGCCTTTGAAAGCCAGTTTAAATTTCAGCAAATGAATGACTCTGTGAATGCCGCAGAAAAAGCAGAAAAAATAACTGCCCTTACTCAACAGGTCATTTATGAAAACAAACGTGCCCTGCAAAAGGCCAGTCAGGATAAGGAAATAGCCATACAGCAATCCCAAATAAAACAACAAAAACTTATACGCAACATCAGCATTGGCGGCTTACTGATAGTCATTGGCTTTGCATTTGTATTTTTTATGAGGTTCAAGGAAAAAAGAAAACTGAACGTTGCGCTCGAAGAATCACTTTTTGACCTCAAGGCTACCCAAAAACAACTCATCCAATCCGAAAAAATGGCAAGTTTGGGCGAACTTACAGCAGGCATTGCCCACGAAATTCAAAACCCGTTGAATTTTGTTAATAATTTTTCAGATATGAGCAATGAACTTTTGGACGAAATGGAAGCAGAATTGGATAAAGGTGATATAGAAGAAGCCAAAACCATAATGGCTGACATAAAACAAAACCTCGAAAAAATAAACCATCACGGCAAGCGCGCAGAAGGAATCGTAAAGGGAATGCTCCAACACAGCCGAAAAAGCACGGACGAAAAAGAGCCAACGGACATCAATGTTTTGGCGGACGAATATCTGCGACTCGCCTATCACGGCCTTCGTGCAAAAGACAAAAGTTTCAACGCAACCTTGAAAACCAATTTTGATGAAACCATCGGAAAAATTGAAATCGTTCCCCAGGACATCGGTAGGGTTATTTTAAATTTGATAACAAATGCCTTTTATGCTGTAAACGAGAAAAAATTGGCCGTTGATAAAGATCTGACAGGTCTGGATTCCTACCAACCCACAGTTTCAGTTTCAACAAAAAAACTGAACAACAAAGTTGAGATTTCAGTAAAAGACAACGGAAACGGAATTCCGCAACAAGTTTTGGATAAAATATTCCAACCCTTTTTCACAACAAAGCCAACTGGACAAGGGACTGGGTTGGGGTTAAGTATGAGTTATGATATTATTACCAAGGCCCACGGAGGCGAATTGAAAGTTGAGACTAAAGAAGGCGAGGGAACCGAGTTTATTATTCGATTGCCAATAAATTAAAAAACCTAAAGACTAAAAGAACGATATAGTTCAATAAAATGAAAACGAGCATTGCCATATTTCGGATTATTTACCTCAGCCTTGCGGTACTGTTCGTCGTTTCGTGTAATTCAAACCGTTCCGAAAAAGGACAAAGCACCTTTGAAAAAAACGACACCATCTCGCCCCCCGTGGTCGTACCTGCAGAAAAGCCCATTATAAACGTCCTTTCAGAAAGCAAAGCCGAGGTCATTTTGTTGTCACAAAGACCCGCACCCGTGAAAACTTCATCTGGGTTTTATGTGGAAATGGAAAATTTCAACACCCAACAAGGCCTAGCAATGAGCAGCATACTTTGTGGCTACAAAGACAGCGCAGGCAACCTTTGGTTTGGAACAGCCGGCAACGGGGTTAGCATGTACAATGGCAAGTCGTTTACCAATTTCACCTCTGCCCACGGACTTATCCACAATCTCATCAACTGTATAACCGAAGATAGCCAACGGAATATCTGGTTTGGAAGTTACGGGGGCGTGAGCAAATATAACGGCAAAACCTTCGAAAATTTTACCACCGAACAAGGCCTAGCGGACAACGATGTTTTAAAAATTATTGAAGACAGCAAAGGCACCCTTTGGTTTGCATCGCAAAAAGGGGTTTGCAGTTTCAACCCGAATGATACAATTGCTGGGCAGAAGCCTTTCAAAAAAATGGAACCATTAAAGGGCCAAGTGAACGACATTATGGAAGACAGCCAAAACCAGTTATGGTTCGCAGGCAGCGAAGGGGTTTGGAAAACCTCGCCAAATGCAAATGGCGAACTGATAAATGTTTCAGATAAATTCAATTTAAAAAGCGAAGTGGCAATGGCTATTGCCGAAGATAATGACGGAACAATCTGGGTAGGTGCAACGGGCTCCCTTTTCAGATTCAGACCCGCAAGTTCCAATGTTTCTGAAAAAACATTCGAGCCTCTAACCGAAGCTGATGGATTAGTAAACAATTCCATTATGTGCATTACCGTGGACGGTCAAGGCAAGGTTTGGATTGGCACGGAGGGCGGTGTTTCCAAATACGATAAAAAAACAGGCAACTTTATAAATTTCACAAAGGAACAAGGGCTTGCCTTTAATCGTGTAAACAGTATTACCGAAGATACTGCTGGCAGTCTCTGGTTTGGCACTTATGGTGGTGGGCTCAACAGATACGATGGACCATCCGTTTTGGAACTCACGAACAAACAAGGACTTCCGGGCAATGCCGTTTACGCCACAACCCAAGATAACGAGGGCAATATGTGGTTTGCCCCCTCCAACGCTGGCATCGTAAAATATGTTGAAAATGATGGCGCGCCGTACAGCGGCACCTATATAAATTATACTTCCGAACAAGGGCTTTTGAGCGATACCCAATTTGCTGCGGCAAAAGACAAAGAAGGCAATTTGTATTTCGGGAGTTACTCAGGGCTAAGCAAATTTACAGGGAAGACACTGATAAACTACACGGAAAGCAATGGTTTGCCGGACAATGAAATCACCACTCTCTATTGCGATAAAAAGAATCGTCTCTGGATTGGGACCTATAGCGATGGGATAAACATATTTGATGGCAAGTCGTTCCAAAATTTCAATACGGAACAGGGTCTCGTGCACAAAACGATTTGGGGTTTTTGCGAAGATAGCCAAGGAAATATCTGGATTGCCACCCGAGGCGGCCTGAGCCGGTACGATGGTCAAAATTTTATGAACTTCACCAAAAACCAAGGCCTGCCGGACAATAAGCTTTCCTCCGTAATTGAGGACAAAAACGGAAACATAATAATCGGCAGTTGGGGAGGCGGCATTTCCATCCTGAAAAAAGAACGGCTTGAAAAACTCAATTTACCCAATGCCGATCAATCCGAGCCCATTTTTGAAAACTTCAGCACAGCCCAAGGTTTGGCGAACGATGTGGTATATAAAATTTTGGAAGATTTCAACAAAAATATAATCATAGGAACTAACGTAGGTTTTACGATTTTAAAAGGCGGCATTTCTTCCGAAAAGGGAAAAATAGCGAAAGATGGCATTGAAAATTATAATGAAAATACTGGATACCCGATAAAAGACATCAGCAATAACCATAGCATGTACGAAGAAGGAAATGGTATAATCTGGGCCGGCACCGGCGATAAACTGGTGCGTTTTGATTATGGTAGCGTCCTTAGAAACACCGAATCGCCGAAGGTTATCCTTCAAAACATTAAAATAAACAACGAACCCATAAGCTGGCGCAGCCTCGAATGGGCGCGGAAAAAAGATACCCTTTCCACTGAAAAAAACAACAATACCCCTTCTTATATTACCGATGAAATGCTTACCTTCAAAAGAAAACTGCCTGCGAGCAAGCTGGACAGCATGGTACATACATATCGTAATGTGCATTTTGACGGAGTTCAGCCTTTTTACGCAATTCCCGAAAATTTGGAACTCCCCTATTCCAAAAACAACATCAGCTTTAATTTTGTGGGAATCCAGACCACACGGCCACAATTGGTGCGCTATCAATATATGCTGGAGGGATATGACGAACATTGGAACCCCATAACTGAAAACAGCACCGCCACTTTTGGCAACATCCGCGAAGGCAATTATACTTTTTTGGTAAAAGCCAAAAATGCAAATGGGGCTTGGAGCGAACCGTTAAATTATCAGTTTTCTATCATGCCGCCGTGGTACCGCACTTGGTATGCGTATCTGTTCTATATTTTGCTGTTTTTCACTGCAATGTTTTATTTGGACAGGTTTCAACGAAAACGGGTACTTTTCAAAGAGCGGCAAAAAGGAATACAAAGTAAACTGCAGCATGCTAAGGAAATTGAAGAAGCCTTTACTAAACTAAAGTCCACCCAAGTACAGCTTATCCATTCCGAAAAGATGGCCTCGCTCGGAGAATTGACCGCTGGCATCGCCCACGAAATTCAGAATCCGCTGAATTTTGTAAATAATTTTTCAGAAGTGAGCTATGAGCTTTTGGCCGAAATGAACGACGAATTGCACAATGGAAATATAGAAGCAGCCTTAGTAATTTCGGCAGACTTTAAACAAAACCTCGAAAAAATAAACCACCACGGAAAGCGCGCCGAAGGAATAGTAAAGGGAATGTTACAACATAGCAGAACAAGTAGCGGTAAGAAAGAACCCACGGATATAAACACTTTATGCGATGAATACTTACGGTTGGCCTACCACGGGTTGCGGGCAAAGGATAAAAGTTTTAACGCCTCAATGAAAACGGATTTTGACGATACAATCGGTAAAATAAATATTATTCCACAGGATATGGGTCGCGTGATTCTGAATTTATTGACCAATGCTTTTTATGCCTGTGCGGAACGAAAGAAAGCCCCCCTAACCCCCAAAGGGGGAACAAGCGAAGCCCAAAGTAAATATGAGCCAACCGTTTGGGTATGCACACGAAAGTACCCCCCTTCACTTGCATCCGACGAGGGAGGCACGACCGAGAGGAATGCACACAGGGGGGACTGGATTACAATTTCAGTAAAAGACAACGGCAACGGTATTCCACAGAAAGTTTTGGACAAAATATTCCAGCCTTTTTTCACTACCAAACCCTCTGGAGAAGGAACTGGCTTGGGCTTGAGTATGAGTTATGATATTGTTACAAAAGGTCATGGTGGCGAATTGATTGTAGAAACTAAAGAAGGGGAAGGAACTGAATTTATTATTAAACTACCAAAATAATTATATTATGAAGATACTAGTAGTAGATGACGAACAAGACGTAAAAACCCTTTTCCTGCAACGTTTCCGAAAGGAAATAAAAACAGGCGAAATGGATTTTGACTTTGCCTTTTCGGGCGAAGAAGCGTTGACCTATCTAAATCAAAATTCAAAAGAGGCGGTATTGATTCTTTCAGACATCAATATGCCCGGAATGAGCGGTTTGGAACTTTTGAAACACATTAAACAAGAATTCCGTAAACCGCCGCCAGTGGTTATGATGATTACAGCCTATGGTGACGATGAAAATTTCAACACCGCAAAAAGTCTTGGCGCAGACGACTTTTTGACCAAACCCGTGGATTTTAAAGTACTGAAAGAAAAATTATTGCAGAAGTGATGGAAGACAGATGACGGATGTACGAAACTGAATATTGAATATTGAATATTGAAAACTGCGCCTTAATCTTGAAGGTAGCACAAAACATAAAATTATGGCAAAGATACTTGTAGTTGACGATGAGGCAGATCTGGAAACACTGATAAAACAGAAATTCCGAAAGCAGATACGCGAAAAGGAGTATGAATTCTTCTTCGCCATAAACGGCGTGGATGCGTTGGAAAAACTCAAGGAGGAACCTGAAGTGGACATCGTTTTGAGCGATATCAATATGCCTGAAATGGACGGGCTTACACTCTTGACCAAACTGAGCGAGCTGAGACCACTGCTGAAATCTGTCATCGTTTCGGCCTATGGTGATATGGAAAATATTCGAACGGCAATGAACCGTGGCGCTTTCGACTTTATTACAAAACCAATAAATTTTGAAGACCTGATAATTACAGTTGAAAAAACTATAAAGCACAGCAACCAAATAAAACAAACATTACAGGCCATTAAAGAAAATAATATTTTAAGAATGTACGTGGACGAAAACGTATTGAATTTTATGGGCAGCCGAGAATATGAAACCACCATTATGGCAAACGAAACCATTGAGGCGACGGTTATGTTTATAGATCTTTGCGGGTTTACAAAAATCAGTGAGACCACTCCAGCCGATACTGTTGTAAGTATGATAAATACTTATTTTGATGTTATGGTACAAGAAATAATGGAACAGCAGGGCTTCATAGATAAATTTATAGGCGATGCGGTTATGGCGGTTTTTCGGGGCGATTATCATTTGGACCGAGCAATTGACGCTGCGCTGGCCGTTCGAAACAAAATTAACAACATCGCAAAAATTGAAGGCTTACCGGATTTTGAACCAAAAGTTTCCATCGGCATTAAAAGTGGTGAAATGATTTCCGGAAACATTGGCTCTGCAAGTTTGAAACGGTTGGATTATACAGTAATAGGAGACACCGTAAACACCGCCGCCCGCTTACAGGATGCCGCAAAACCAGACCAAATAATCATTGGCGAAAGCTGCTACAACACGGTAAAAGAAGCCTTCAAATGTAGAAAGCTTGAGAGCATAAAAGTAAAAAACAAAACCGAACTTTTAATAGTCTATGAAGTCTTGGAATAAAGAGGCATCACCTCAAGCAAAAGTATAACGCAGCATTTTAGCGCAAAAGAACAATCTTATGGAACAACAAGAAAAACAACCAACCTCGCCAATCAAGAACAAACATACTGACGATCTAGTAGATCACTATTGGGGCAGCATTAATTACGTGACTGGCTTAATAAAAGCTTCCGAACTTAAAGCGGGGCTAATTCTTTCCTTTTATGGAATTTTGCTGAATTTTATTTATCAAGGCACAACTGCGGCAGTAAAAAATGCACCCAACGAAGTTGTGCTGTACATTCTATTGGGACTTTGGTTCTGTTGTACTGTGGTGTCTATTTATTTCAGCATACGTTGTTTCATCCCAAGAATTGAAGCTAAATATGACAAGAACATATTTTTTTTCCGGGATGTTATTTCAAAATTTGGGACCATTAATGAATTCTCAAAAACCTTTTACAGCATAAGCCGGGACGAAGACCAGCTTTTTGACCATTTGGGACAACAGGTGTTTATCATTTCAAAAATTGCTACGATAAAGTTTAAAAATGTGCAGCGATCGCTTAAATTTTTGGCTTTGGGATTATTACTCCTATTGCTTACCATTATTTATTATGTGATTGCTACATTATAAAAACCCCAATCAAATAGCTTAACGGGACGAATAGGCAAATCATAAATGGTTCAAATTAAAATTGTGCTGAAATCGTTACCTTTAGATAATTCTCTAAATTATTAGTTATGAAACTTATAACCTCTTTTTTCATATTGCTTTTTATAGTTTCGTGTAAGCAACAGGAAACGAAAAAAAATTATCTGGGTGTAGTAAACATTTCCGTCACTGGAAAGGAAAGTGCCCAGCCCCACTTTGAAAAAGGATTATTGCTATTGCATTCCTTTGAGTATGAAGATGCTCGAGATGCTTTTCAAAAAGCACAAAAGAAAGATCCAAAAATGCCGATGGCATATTGGGGCGAGGCAATGACTTATAACCACAGTTTATGGCAGGAACAGGACTATGAAGCTGCCAGAGCTGTTTTGGCAAACTTGGACGGTATTGATCTAGATAAGAAAACATCAGAAATTGAAGAGGATTTAATTAAAGCGGTACACATACTTTACCAACCAAAAACAGAAAAAAAGGAGCGGGATATTGCCTATGCCGAGTTTATGGAAGGTTTATATAAAAAATATCCGGCCAATCAAGAAGTAGCCGCGTTTTATGCTTTATCCCTGCTGGGTGCTGTTCCCGAAGGAAGGGACGATGTTCTTTACGGCAAAGGAGCAAAAATTGCAAAAGGTATTTTGAATGAAAACCCAAACCATCCAGGAGCTCTTCATTACCTTATCCATTCCTATGACGACCCAAACCATGCTACTCTTGCCCTGGACGCAGCCAATGCATATTCAAAAGTAGCGCCAGATGCCAGCCACGCATTACATATGCCTTCACACATCTATGTTGCAATGGGGATGTGGGATAATGTAATTTCTTCAAATATTGCTTCATACCAAGCAAGCATTAACAGGATGGAGCAAAAAAAACTGGACAACGATGCCCGCGGATATCACGCTTTTCATTGGTTGGAATACGGCTATCTTCAGAAAGGAAATTTTGAAGAAGCAAAAAAAATGGTGCTCGATATGAAAAAATATGCTACCGAAAACTCCTCAAAAAAGGCAAGAGTACATTTGGTGTTTTTAAAAGGAACCTATTTAACCGAGACCGATGAATGGGAAGGTGAAATAGCTAATATTCCTGTAAACATAACAGATTTGAATATTTCCGTCCGCTCCAAATATCACTTTCTGGAAGGGATGAAAGCTTTTAAAACGGGCAACACAAAAAAAATGGACAGCATACTAACTATAATGGACCAAGACCATAACAGGGAATCGTTTGTTGTTTCGGAAGGCAGTTCCAAACTTTGTTCAGGCGTTACTCGCGATGAAGCCACACAAATGGATTTGAAAGGATCTGAAATTAGGCAAAACCAATTAATGGCACTTCGGGCTGAACTAAATAATAATACAAAACTTGCAGAAGAACATTTTATAAAATCCATCGATATTGAAAACAGCATAAGCTATAGTTATGGACCACCGTCCATTCAAAAGCCTACCCACGAACTTTATGCAGATTGGTTGCTCGACCAAAACAAAAAAGAAGAGGCCGCAAAACAATACGAGCTTGCCTTAAAAATTGGACCCGGTAGATTGCTAGTTTTAAAGGGAATAGAAAATACCAAACAAGTTATGTAGTTTTGCGGACTTCAAAAAGCATCGGACTTAATTTTTCAATTTCCACTTTGTGGACACAATGGCTTTTACCTATCTTTAAATTCTGAAAAAAAACTTCAGAAAAAACCATGAACATCGACCAAATTTTTAAAAATAATGAAGCTTGGGTAAAGGAGAAACTAGGCAAAGATGCCCACTTTTTCAAAAACCTTTCTGAAGGTCAAAATCCAGAAGTACTATATATTGGGTGTAGCGATAGCAGGGTTACGGCAGAGGAAATTATGGGTGCCAAACCAGGTGAAGCATTTGTTCTGAGAAATATTGCCAATATGGTTTCAAACTTAGACCTGAGTGCGATGAGCGTAATAAATTATGCTGTTAATTTCTTAAATGTCAGCCATATTATTGTTTGTGGCCATTATGGATGTGGTGGTGTAAAAGCTGCCATGCAAAGTAAGGATTTGGGCATTTTGAATCCTTGGCTTAGAAGCATTCGCGATGTTTATAGATTGCACAAACAAGAACTAAATGCAATTAATAATGAAGCTGAAAAATACCGCCGCTTGGTAGAACTGAACGTTCAAGAACAGTGCGTAAACGTAATTAAGACAGCTGATGTACAAATTGCTTACAGATCCAGAAATCTTACAGTTCACGGTTGGGTGATGGACATGGAAACTGGAAGATTAATTGATTTAAAGATTGATTTCGATAAAGTTCTGAAAGGAATTATGGAAATATATCACTTAGATTAATTTACATTTATTCTAAAAAAATGCTGCTTTCCTGAATTGGCAAGCAATAACCAAAAAGCCATGATTTCTCATGGCTTCTTGTGGGGGATAAAAAAGTGTAATTACAGTTTTTCAAAAGTTAGGTAGTCTGTGCCGCCATTGCCACCACTAATATCAAAGAGTTCAACTCTTGTAGTTGTGTATGTGTCAACATCCCAATCATCATTAAATTCGTCGAAAGGCATTGCGGTTCCGAAATCCAATATTACGTCAAGACCATTGCTGCTATTAACAACACTCCAAGTTCCAGTTATTGTATTACTGCTATTTTCTGCAATCACACTTCCATCTGTGTTAAAAGTAAGAATATAGCCGCTGTAATCGTTAGTTTCATCATCTCCATCGTCTATATAGCTTTGCACAAACCATTGCCCATCCTTTAGGATATTGGTAAGTTCTGTAGTGTTTCCTCCCCCATTACAATCTTCGTAAGGGTTTCTTCCAAAATTAAGATAATCCGTCCCGCCGTTACCGCCGCTAACATCTATCAATTTTATTATTTGGGCATCAAAACTAATTAAATCCCAATCATCATTTAAATCTTCAAAAGGATCATCGCTGCCAGTGATTTCGAAATTCAAAACAAGGTCTATTCCACTGCTGCTATTGGTAACTGCCCAAATACCATTAACGGTGTTATTTGTACTTGTGGCAGTAACTGTTTCATTTGCGTTGAATTTAAATTCATAAGCAACATAATCACAGGTTTCATTATTTCCATCGTCATCCAATAGGTTTACATACCAAACACTATTTGTCAAATTATCAGTAAACTCAGAAGTGTTTCCGCCGCCTCCGCCGCCGCCGTTCGGTGTACGTTCATAAGTTAGAAAGTCAACACTGCCGTCGCCACCGCTAATGTGTTTCAATTTAATGATATCTGGGGTTGCTTCTATAATGTCCCAATCTTCGTCAAGCTCATCAAAAGGATCATTGGTTCCGAAGAAAAGATTTAGGTCTGGGGTATTGCTATTCGTCAAGCTCCAAGTGCCATCAACCATGTTGGAAGTACTTACTGCTCGTGCTGTATTGTCTGTTCCGAATGTAAATTCATAACCCGCAAAATCACTTGTTTCATCTACATCATCGAAAAAATAGGTTACAAACCAAGAGCCCGAGGTCAATATGGTTTCAAAATCTGAAGGAAAACCACCTCCATTGGAGGAACAGTCGGAAATTAATGTAACTAATTCTGCATTGCTATTAACTTGCACAATAGTGCCATCCTGCAATACAACGCTAATGGGAAACTGCAATGCAATATAAGTTCCGGGTTCTAAGGAAAGCAAAAAGGCAAGAAGTTCACCATCATTGCCAACCGTCTGCGTTCCGGTTTGTTGCTGGTTTGAATTGTAGATGAAGAAAGTAAGCGGATAAACGAGATCTATACAATCTATTGAAGATGTATTGTTATTGTCTGAAGTACGAAGCAATAAATCTCCCAGTTCGGAATTTACGGCTACTAAATCTGTGTTCGAATCATCAAAAGGCTGGGAATCTTCTTTTGTACAAGAGCTTACCAAAAAAATTAATAAGCAAGCTAAAAATGTGAATTTGGTTAATTTATTCATGATTGTTTCTTTTTATGTTTTATACAAATAAGACAGGCAACTTAAAGAAAACCCTACCATCATTTATAATTTTTTAAATAAAATTAGAGCTTCAATTAAAATGAAATAAAAAAGACCACCCGCAATTAGGATGGTCTTAATGAGTAGATGAAAATTAATTTTTAGATTCTTTCAAATGTTAAAAAGTCCGTACCTCCATTGCCACCACTTACATCGGTAAGTTCAATTTTTGAACTGCTCACCGAAATAATATCCCAATCATCAGAAAGGTCTTCAAAATCTGGGGGCGAAGCAAAGAAAATATTGAAATCTATACCACTTGAACCTCCGTCGTCGTCACTAGAATTGCTATCAGTTACCGACCAAGTTCCCGTAATTGTTGTACTTCCATTTACGGCTACCAAAGAACCGTTTTCATTGAAAGTAAACGCATAACCCGTAAAATGGTTAGTTTCTTCATGGTCCGTATCAAAGAAATAAGTGACTTTCCAAGAGCCGGTCTGTGCAGTGGTTATGGTCTGTTGCACAGTTGCATTCTGTTGTGAATCGTTATTGTTGTCGTCTTTGCTACAAGCCGCGACAGTTACAATGTACATAATGATTACAAACATACTTGCTATTTTCATTTTCATAGTTTTCATAGTTATTAAATTTAATTTTATTGTTTAAAATATTAGGTTTTTAATTTTATCAGTTCTTTTTGAAAATTAAAGTATCTTCAATTTGACCTTGGCTATTTCGGGTGATAAATGTTACTGAGGTAGATGTGTATTGAAGGGCTTTGTATTCATCATCATCTGCACCATCTAAAGGACTGTCCATATCAAATTCAAAATTTAATTCTTGGCCGTCCACCGTTACAATCCATATTCCGTCTACATTTTCTGATCCATTTGTGGCCAGAATAGTTTGATTGCCAAAGAAGGTAAAATCATAGCCGGAATAATCTGAAGTTTCATCATCACCATCAACTAAATACTTTTCAATATACCAAGTACCCGATTGTAGAATATCACGAAGTTCCTGTGGATCTGGACCACCTCCACCGCCGCCATTTGGCTCTCGCCCGAAATTAAGCTTGTCTGTTCCGCTTCCGCCACCACTCTCGTCAGAAAGGCGGATAATGCTTTGCGTGGCTTCCAATACATCCCAATCATCGTTCAATTCATCAAAATTATCGTTAGTACCTGTTTCAAAATTTAGAATAAAATCTAAATTACCGCTATCAACTTCAGCGGTCCAAAAACCATTTATTGTATTGTTGCTGCTTGTAGCAATTGCAGAACCATTTCTTAAAAATGAAAATTCATATTCATTGAAATTTGCAGTGAGGTCAGTCCCATTTTCCTCCAGCAAATTCACGAACCAGCTTCCTGTGCTCAAGTTTTCTATGAAAAGGTTTAGTTCCGTATTGTTCCCGCCGGTATTTGGAGTACGGCCAAACGTTAAATAATCTGTGCTACCATCACTTCCGCTGATGTGTTTCAGCTTAATAATTTCTGCGGTTGCTTCAAGTATTTCCCAATCTTCATCAAGCTCGTCCAAAGGCGTATTTGTTCCGAAGAAAATATCGAATTTAAAATCGTCTCCAAGTGCCCAAGTTCCAGGCACATTTGTTCCAGATTTTACAGCTTGTGCCGTTCCATCCATAGCGAAGCTAAATTCATAGCCAGCATAATTATCGGTTTCATCATAATCATCAAAAAAGTATTCAATGTACCAAAGCCCAGTTGTTAAATCTTCTTCAAATTGTGAAATATCTATAGGGTCGGTATTGGTATTTGCCACGCAATCGGCTATCAAAGTTTGTAATTGCTGATTGCTGTTCATTTCCGCAGTTGACCCATCGGCAAGAATTACTGAAATTGGGAAATCCAAACTAATAAAATCATTCGGCCCCAAACCTTGCAGAAAGCTGAAAAGCTCTAAATCACTATTCACAACAACAGTCCCAGTTTGTTGTTGATCTGAATTGTACGTGAAAAAAGAAATGGGATATACAAAATCCAAACATCCAATTTCAACATCATTTGTGCCACAAGTGGCGGCAAAAGCATCCAATTCGCTTTGGTTGTTTACAACTACTTGTGTAAAATCAAACAGCTCCAGGGTAATTGGAAACGTTATTTCTAAAGTATCAGTATCGTTGGGAAACTGATTGAAAATTAGCTGTATCAACAAAATATCTTCGGGAGTGTTAATTGTAATTTGTTGTCCGTTTGCAACAACCGTAATCGGGAGCACTACAGAAGCACAACCATTTCCGTCAATTATATCATCGTAACTGCCCGGATTTTGAGACGTGCGCAACAACAAACCCGTTAATGGTGAATTTGCTGTTATAGTATCGGCAGGCGTTTCGTCTATATATTCTTTTTCTTCTTTTTGACAAGAAAAAAAAGTAATGCTCATTAAAAGCAAAACGAAATATTGGAGAAAGTATATTTTTTTCACACTAAATATGTTGAGTGGTTTATATTAATAACAAATAAATTAAAATTTACCCTACCCTACAAGTTGAAAAACTTTTAAATATATTTGAAGCCGTCAACCACGTTTATGAAAGAGCCTGAAAATGTTTGTAACGAAAATACATTCAACCGTCTTTATGAAACTCATGGAAAACCGGTTTGGCGTTTTATCTATTTTAAATGTGGCGATGGAGCGCAAGCTGATGATTTGGTTCAGGAAGCTTTCATAAAATTGTGGCAAAACTGCGCAAAGATAACGAAAGAAAAAGCAAAATCATTTTTATATACCGTCTGCAACAATGCTTTTTTAAACGAAGTTGCGCATAAAAAAGTGGTTTTGAAACACGCCAAAATTCAAACCGACCACACAAATTTCCAGTCCCCGGAGTTTTTGATGGAAGAAGCCCAATTTCACGAAAAGCTTAAAAATTCACTTGAAAACCTTACCGAAGCCCAACGCACCGCTTTTCTACTAAATAGAATCGAGGGAAAGAAATATGCTGAAATCGCGGAAATGTTGAACATTTCGGTGAAAGCAGTGGAAAAACGAATGAGCCAAGCTTTGGGAAAGCTTCGGAAAGAAATTGGAAATATTTAAATTTTAAGGTAGGGTAACACGCACTTCGGCTGTTTTACCTATGAATACAAAGAAAATGGAGAAAGATTACTTATTGCACAAATGGCTCAACAACGAAGCCACTCCTGAAGAACTGGAACAATTAAAAACAGATCCGGAGTATGCATCGTATGTTCAGATTGCCGCTGCCAGTTCGGGTTTTGAGCTTCCCAAAATGGACAGCGAAGCAAACTTTGAAGCCATTTCAAACAAAATAAAACCAGTCCATCAATTACACAAACCCAATATTTTTTCAGTTGTTTGGAAAGTTGCCGCAGTATTTGCGGTTTTGCTCGCTGGCTATTATTACATTTCTATTTTAGACACTTCAGTGAAAACTGAAATCGCGCAGACCGAAACTTTTTCATTGCCTGATAATTCTAAAGTCGTACTAAACGCAGGTTCAAAAATCACATACAATAAAAAAAACTGGTCCAATTCACGTGAGCTTTCTTTGGATGGCGAAGCTTACTTTAAGGTGACAAAAGGAAATAAATTCAGCGTAAAAACCGTTGAAGGTACCGTTAGTGTTTTGGGAACACAGTTTAATGTTTCTGCAAGAGATGGGCTTTTTGCGGTTGCCTGTTACGAAGGTTTGGTGAGTGTTGCTTTCAACGATACACTTTTAAAAGTGCCCGCTGGTAGCAAAATACAGATTGAAAACGGAAAGTTGGTGATAAACGAAGCTGCCGAAAACCCTTCACCTGTATGGCTTGCCGACGAAAGCAATTTTGAAAACGCACCGCTATCACTAGTAATAAAAGAAGTTGAAAGACAATACCCGATTAAGGTTACTTTGGAAGATATTGATTCCGAAAAAAGATTTACCGGCAGCTTTACCCACGAAAATCTTGACCTTGCCTTAAAAGCAATCTGTGAGCCACTACAATTGAACTATAAAATAAATAAAAACGGAGCCGTAAGCATTCATGCCAAAAATAGCAAGTAGCTACAAAATCATCCTTTTCCTTTTAGTTTTCTGTGCATTTGGAGCGAAATCCGTAGCGCAGGAAACTGATGAAACCACACTCTTGGCCTATTTAAAATCTTTGGAAAAGGAACACAATGTTCGGTTTTCGTACGTTCTCAAAGAAGTGGAACAAGTTACACTGAAGCCACTGTCAAATGGGAACAATTCCATAGAAAATGTGCTTTCCCATCTTCAGCAGAACACGCCTTTACTTTACCACCGCATCAACGAACGCTATATCACCATTACTTCCAAAGAAAACGAAGGCAGTCTTTGTGGGCGGATTATAGATTTTGAAACCCAGTTGCCGTTGGAAGGCGCAACTATTATTTCAGAAAACAACTCATTCAATACAATCTCAAATGCGGAAGGTTTTTTCTATATCCCTTTGCAATATAAAAATGCAAACTACACGGTTTCGTTTGTTGGCTATACTTCAATCAGAAAAAACACTTCAAGCTTATCAAGCGATTGTCCGGGACTGCTTTTAATTCCTTCGGTTTCTGAATTGGAAGCCGTGATGATCCAAAATATTTTTACTAAAGGGATCAACAAAAATTTGGATGGATCCATTATAATTTCTGCTCAAAATTTCGGCCTTTTGCCAGGGCAGGTGGAAAACGATGTACTGCAGATTGTGCAAACTCTTCCCGGGGTGAAAAGTGTGGATGAAACTATTTCAAACATAAACATTCGAGGCGGAACGCATGATGAAAACCTATTGCTTTGGGACGATATAAAAATGTATCAAAGCGGACACTTTTTCGGGTTAATTTCGGCTGTAAATCCAGATATTACCAAAAGCATAACGATTTATAAAAACGGGACAAATATTCGTTATGGCGAAGGAGTTTCGGGTGTTATCGATATGCGTTCAAAAAATAAAATTTCATCAGAAACCGAAGCAGGAATTGGATTCAATTTGATAAACGGCAACGGGTTCTTGGATATTCCCATTTCGGAAAAACTCGGTATTCAAGTTGCCGCCAGAAAATCCATCAATCATCTTTGGGAATCTCCCATTTATAAAAATTACACCAAACGTATTTTTCAGGACAGTGAAATTTCAAATATTGAAAACAGTGAAAATAACGTCGCAATCACTACCGATGAAAATTTCAGTTTTTACGATTTCAGTACCAAATTGCTGTGGGATATTTCAGAAAAGGACAAAGTGCGAATCAACTTTTTGACGATAGACAATTCCTTGGATTTCACTGAAACTTTGGAAACCAATTTCCAATCAAAAACTAGTGAACTTGACCAACGAAGTTTGCTGGGAGGCGTTTCGTGGAACCGACTGTGGAATGATAAAATTGAGACTACCGCTTTGGCCTACGGCACCTATTATTTGCTGGATGCCATCCATAAAGACATTTTCACTACCCAAGAACAAATACAAAAAAACGAAGTTTTGGAAACTGGCGTTAAACTTGACGCAAGCATCGGGCTATCGCAAACTTTAAAGCTTCAAACTGGGTATCATTTTTCAGAAATAGGTATTGCGAACACACAGGATGTAAATCTACCACGATTTCGCGATTATGAAAAGAACGTACTTCGAACCCATGCGCTTTTTGCGGGATTGAATTATGTTTCCAACAATCAAAAAACCTTTGTTTTTGGAGGTGTGCGTGGAAATTATTTTTCGAAGTTTGAAGAAATTTTATTAGAACCGCGATTGAGTTTACATCAAAAATTTGGGAATGGTTTTGCGGTTGAGGTTTTGGGCGAATTCAAAAGCCAAAGCATTTCACAAAGAATTGATTTTGAAAGTGATTTTCTCGGTATTGAAAAAAGAAGATGGATATTGGCTGACGAACAAAGCACACCCATAATTAAAAGTAAACAAGCTTCCGCGGGACTTGTTTACAGCAAGAATGGACTTTTTATGAACGTGGAAGGATTTTATAAAATAGTGGAGGATATAAATAGTAATAACCAAGGGCTACAGAACCAGTTTCAATTTGTAAAAGCCATTGGAAATTATACGGTAAAAGGAGCCGAATTTGTGGTGAATAAAAAAACAAAATCGTTCAGCACGTGGCTGAGTTATATGTACAGTAAAAACGATTATGAATTTGAAAACCTCGAACCATCAACGTTTTCAAACAATCTGGATATTCAGCATTCCGCAACGATTGCAGGAAGTTATTCCTGGAATGCTTTGAAAGTTGCTTTAGGGCTGAATTGGCACAGTGGAAAACCCTATACAGTTCCGTTGGAAAATTTTGAAACAACCACGGAAGGTGGCGTAACAACTATTCAATTTGATGCTCCAAATAACCAGCGATTGCCAGATTATTTTCGTGCAGATCTTTCTGCAGAATATCTTTGGAAACTATCCCCAACTATTGATGCCAAAATAAATATTGCACTTTTGAACCTTTTGAATACCGAGAACACTATTAACATCCGCTATGCCTTGGCAAGGGACGAAAACAATGAAATAACCGTAAATCAAATTGAGGAAATTTCTTTGGGAATTACACCAAACTTTTCGTTTCAGGTTTTATTTTAAAAACTACATCCGTTCCGGAACCTCTATTCCCAAAAGGGCAAAAGCACTTTTGATAACCTCTCCAACGGCTCTTGAAATTTTCACCCGGAACGCTTTTTCAGTTTCATTGTCAGTTGCCAAAATGGGCACGTTTTGGTAGAAACTGTTAAACTCCTTTACTAAATCGTATGTGTAATTTGCAATTAGCGCCGGACTGTAATTTTCCGCAGCCAACTGAATAGTTTCAGGATATTGTTGAATCATTTTTATAAGTTCCTTTTCCTTGGGATGCATTTCGAAGGCTGTCAGGTCGAGTGCTCCCGAAGCTTCGGTAGTGACCTCTCCAGCTTTTCGGAGAATAGACTGAATCCGCGCATACGTATATTGAATAAACGGACCCGTATTTCCTTGAAAATCCACACTCTCTTCTGGGTTGAAAAGTATTCGTTTTTTGGGATCCACTTTTAGAATATAATATTTCAATGCTCCCAAACCGATCATTCGGTAAAGTTGCTCTTTTTCTTCTTTTGAAAAATCATCGATCTTCCCCAGTTCTTCCGAAATAGTTCGGGCGGTTTCAGTCATTTGTGCAATCAAATCGTCAGCGTCAACAACGGTTCCCTCGCGGCTTTTCATTTTTCCGGATGGCAGATCCACCATTCCGTAACTTAAATGAAATAGGTTCTTCGCCCAACTATAGCCCAGCTTTTTCAGAATTAAAAACAAAACCTTAAAATGGTAATCCTGCTCGTTGCCCACGGTGTAAATCATTCCACCAACATCGGGATGATCTTTTACGCGCTGCACAGCAGTACCAATATCCTGCGTCATATAAACCGCAGTGCCATCGCTTCGCAAAACAAGTTTTTCATCGAGGCCATCTTCAGTTAAATCGCACCAAACAGAGCCATCGTCTTTCATAAAAAAGACATCATTTTTTATACCCTCGTCAATGATATCTTTTCCCAAAAGATAAGTATCACTTTCATAATAATAAAAATCAAAATCTACGCCTATGGATTTATATGTTTCCTCAAAACCCTTGTAAACCCAAGCGTTCATTTTTTTCCAAAGCGCTACAGTTTCTTCATCGCCAGCTTCCCATTTACGGAGCATTTCTTGGGCTTCAAGTATTAATGGCGCTTGTACTTTCGCTTCTTCTTCAGTTTTTCCTTCTTCTTTTAAAGCTTCAATTTGTTTTTTGTATTCTTTGTCGAATTTTACGTAATAATTACCAACAAGCTTATCGCCTTTCAAATCAGTTGAATCCGGCGTTTCACCATTTCCGAATCTTTCCCAGGCAAGCATACTTTTACAAATATGAATTCCCCGGTCATTAATTATTTGGGTTTTATAAACCTTTTTTCCCGCAGCTTTTTCAATTTCAGCAACGGAATAGCCGAGTAAAACATTTCGAACGTGACCTAAGTGCAGCGGTTTATTTGTGTTTGGCGAAGAATATTCAACCATCATAGCTTGTCCGTTTTGCTCCCCTTTTCCGAAAGTTGAAAAATCCTCAACCGAATTGAAAAAGTTCAAATAATACGAATCACTCAAAACAATATTCAAAAAACCCTGAACCACATTGAATTTTTCAATCTCCGAAACATTTTCGACCAAATAGTTGCCAATAGCTTCTCCAATCTGCACAGGATTTCCCTTAACTACACGGAGCATTGGGAAAACAACGGCAGTAATATCACCCTCAAAATCTTTGCGGGTGGGTTGTAATTCTACCGTTTCCAAAGTAGCATTATAAATTGTTGAAACTGCCTTCTTTATTTCGGATTCTATTCTTTGCTGAAAATTCATACTATATTTTGGATGTGCTAATATTTGTGAAGAAATTGATTTTTCAAATTAATCATTATTCGTTAGGCATTATTCATTCTAAAAGAGAACCCCTTCGCTGAAGCTTCAGAGTTCGAAGGCAAAGATACAAGTTTTTAAATTTGAAGTATTTCCAAATCACGTATCTTTAAAGTAAAAAAATGCTACTTCACGTATCCTATAATGACAAGGAAATAAGCCGGAAAATAGATACCGAACTCGGTAAACCATTTACAATAAGCGAACGTTTTAAAATGCGTGGCATCGGTTCTCCAAAATTAGTTCTTACAGAAAGCAGCATTCAAATTAGCAATTTGATGAATCTGGACAATAATCGAAACGTATGCAATATTGAAATGCGACCGAAAGGTATTATTGTTGGTTTCCGAAGCAATTTGAATTCCTATGCGCTCATCATTCCCTATTATAAATTGGTTCTTCATAAAGGCAAAGCAGAAGAATATTCTATTTATAAAGATGATTATTTTTTCAAAATTGAAGCGCGGGCAAAAGACAAATCCGTCCATAATTTTATGAAGAAATTGATGGAAGCAAAAAATGCCGCTACTCTCGACCGTTTGGAAGATCTTTAGCGCAACACAATTGTAAACTTAAATTAACTTTTCAGTAAACTTCAAATAGAAAAACCGTACGTCCTTTGCCAAAAAACTATGGACATTTTTTTATATGTTTTTGCGGCACTATTTTCAGTAATAAATCCTTTGGGAACTGTACCCGTATTTGTAGGTTTAACAAGTGATGAAAGCCCACAGGAGCGAAACAAAACTTCACTTTTGACCACGATAAATGTGATCGTTATTTTAATCATTTCTTTCTTCGCTGGAACGTATTTATTGGCTTTCTTCGGAATAAGTTTGAATGCATTGCGGATTGCGGGCGGAATGATAATCGTTACTTCGGGGTTTGCACTTTTGACGGGAACTTTTTCCAAACACAAAGGGATGAAGAACAAACGGGTTCAAAAAGATTTGGATAAACGCGAAAAGTTTTCGCTGACACCGCTCGCAATTCCGATGCTTGCAGGGCCTGGCTCAATTTCATTATTGATTACCTTTAACCAGAAATACCAAGGTTCGAATGATATTATATTGGTTGTTTTGGCAGTATTAGCAGTTGGTTTGGCAACTTTTATTATTTTGAGAAGCTCTCATTACATAAGTAAATTTTTGGGTGCTTCGGGCATTAACGCTATTTCACGAATTGTTGGATTTATAGTAATTTCCATCGGCGTCGAATACATCAGCGCAGCTGTAATTTCTATTTTCAAAACAATAAATCTTTGAAAATCAGCGACGGTTTTTAAGGAGTGCGCCAGCTATAAGCGCCAAAACCCCAATGCCAATCATTCCTAAGGATTGATTGCTTAAACCTTCCTTCGCATTAACTTCCAGTGGACCAATATCCAAGACTTGCTGCGGCACGAAGGCATTGTAAAGACCAAAAATAATTAAAACTACCCCCACAATAAGCAATACAATTTTTAAGATTTTCATGAATTTTGGATTTTGTTTGGTTGAAGTTTTAAAGATACCGTTTTGAAAAATAAAGCGAAGCATAAGTTAACGGGTTTTTAACCTCTGTTTATTTATTATAAATTATCTTTAAACAAAATTATAAAATTGAAAATTCTACTCACAGGTGCCAACGGATATATTGGGATGCGTTTGCTTCCCCAGCTTTTAGAGAACGGACATGAAATAATCTGTGCCGTTCGCGATAAAAACCGGCTTCCGCTGGATCCAGAAACCATAAAAAAGATAACAGTATTTGAAGTTGATTTCGCGGAAGAAGTGAACACCGAATCTTTTCCGAAAGATATAGATGCTGCGTATTATTTGATTCATTCCATGAGCGGTGGCGACAATAATTTTGATGAAATTGAAGCGCGCGCAGCAGAAAATTTCAATGAATATATGGCGGTAACATCTGTGAAGCAGGTTATATATTTAAGCGGAATTGTTAATGAAGAACAGCTTTCCAAACACTTGGCTTCAAGAAAAAAGGTGGAAGATATTTTGTTCAAGGGAAGTTTCCATTTAACAGTATTGCGAGCGGGAATCGTGGTGGGCAGCGGTAGTTCTTCTTTTGAAATAATTAGGGATTTGTGTGAAAAACTACCAATTATGGTAGCTCCAAAATGGTTGCAAACTAGAATACAACCCATAGCCATTCGCGATGTGATTACCTTTCTTTATGGTGTTTTAGACAATGAAAAATGTTTTGACCAATCTTTCGATATTGGTGGCCCCGATGTTTTAACGTATAAAGAAATGCTATTGAAATATTCTAAAATTCGCGGATTGAAACTTTGGATAATTTCTGTTCCTATTATGTCTCCTCGGCTATCTTCTTATTGGTTGTATTTTGTAACCTCAACTTCCTATAAACTTGCCGTAAACCTTGTGGACAGTATGAAAATGGAAGTTGTTGCAAGAGACAACAAACTCCAGGAAATCTTGAATATCAAACCCATTTCTTACGAGGAAGCAATTAAAAAAGCATTTTTAAAAATTGAGCAAAACCTTGTTATTTCCAGTTGGAAGGATTCCTTGGTTGCCGGTAGAATTTCGAATTTAAAAGAATATATACAAGTGCCCAAGTTTGGATGCCTGAAAGACGAAAAAGTTTTGAAAGTGGATGATCCCGAAAAAGCATTGAACAACATTTGGGCCATTGGGGGTTCGCATGGGTGGTATTATGCAAACTCGCTTTGGAAAATACGCGGATTTATGGATAAGCTTTTCGGTGGGGTTGGTCTTAGACGCGGAAGAACACATCCAGATGAAATTTACACTGGTGATGCGCTAGATTTTTGGCGTGTGCTATATGCCGACAGGGAAAGCAAGCGACTATTGCTTTTTGCCGAAATGAAACTTCCGGGAGAGGCGTGGCTAGAGTTTTGTATAAATGAGAACAATGAATTGATACAAACTGCAACCTTTAGACCAAAAGGTTTGTGGGGCCGTTTGTATTGGTACTTGATGCTGCCCTTCCACTATTTCATTTTTGGCGGAATGATAAAAAACATCGCTGAAGGAAATTATGTTTCCCATCCAAGCTAGGATTTAGGGAGAAACACCTCAGCCATCATACAGCGGGCGCTTCCGCCGCCGCAGGTTTCAATAGTGGTGAGATCGCTACTTAAAATTTCGCAATGCTTTTCAATTGCTGCAATTTGTTCTTTGTTTAGGCTATTATGCGCCGCAGCGCTCATAACCAAATATTTTTTGTCGTTTCCTTGCAGTTGGAGCATATTGCCTGCAAAGTGGTGCATTTGTGCTTCGGCTATCTTAATAATTTCCTTTCCATCTTTTTTTAGATGCTGAACAACATTCTTCTTTTCAGTAGCATCATCAATTGATTCCAAACAAATTACGCAGAATTTTTCAGCAACACACATCATTACATTTGTGTGATAGATGGGTAAACGTTTGCCGTCCACGGTTTGGTTTGCGGTAAAGATTATTGGTAAGTACTCAAAATCTTCACAAAACTCAATAAGCAGTTCTTCATCTGCTCTAGGTGAAAGGGCGCAATAAGCTTTTCGGTTTACTCGGTCTAAAAGCAGGCTTCCGGTGCCTTCCAGAAAAAATCCTTCATCTTCAGCAGGCGTATAATCGAAAATATTATTTATTTTAAAACCTTCGCTTTCTAAACGTATCAAAATTTCCTCACGTCTTTCGCGACGGCGGTTTTCGGCAAACATTGGGTACAATCCTATATCGCCATTTTCGTGAAAACTGATCCAGTTATTCGGAAAAATGGAATCGGGTGTATCCATTCGCAAATCATCGTCTTCAACAATAACATTTACGCCTATCGCACGTAGTTTTTCAACAAAAGCATCGAACTCTGACTGCGCCTTGGTATTGATTTCAGCATTTTTAAGCGCTATGTCTTCCTGAAAAAAATTGTTGACCGCCGTTTGCTCGTTCATACGAAACCCGACCGGGCGAATCATTACGATTGTATCTGTTATTTGTTTTGCCAATTGGAGTGATTTTAGGATGCAAATCTAAGGGATTTTCCTGGGGGAAAAAATGGTTTTAGCGACGTAAGTTTTAGAAATAAAATATACTATTTGCGAACTGACAACGTTTTTAAAAAACACGTATCTTTCAATGAAGAAAATAATTTTATTATTGGCCGCCATTGTATTTTCAATAACACTCTCAGCCCAAGAATGGCAAACCGATTTTAAAACCGCAAAGCAAATTTCTTCCGAAGAAAACCGTTCAATAATCCTCGTTTTTCAAGGAAGCGATTGGTGCGCTCCGTGCATAAAATTGGATCGTGAAATATGGAGCACCGATGAATTTAAAACGTATGCAAAAAATCATTTTGTGATGTTACAGGCAGATTTTCCCCGAAAAAAGAGAAATGCATTGCCTGATGCCCAACAGCAAAAAAACAATCAACTTGCGGAAAAATATAACAAGCGAGGCTATTTTCCATTCGTTGTAGTTCTTGATAAAGACGGTACTGTTTTGGGAGAAGCGGGTTATGAAAAAACTTCGCCCGAGGCTTATATAGAAAAACTTGAATCGTTTCTAAAATAGTTTGAAAAAGACAACCTCATTGCTCATTGCACTGCTTTGTGTGAATTTCACGTTCTCACAAGAAATATTTAAACGTACCCTAAAATTAATGGGAAGCCGTTTTGAAATTACGGTTGTTGCAAAAGATTCAACTGAAGCTAACGATTATATTGATTTGGCGGTTGGTGAAATAACTCGTATTGAAAAGCTCATTTCCTCATGGGATTCGGCTTCTCAAACTTCAGAAATAAATAGAAGCGCAGGCATAAAACCTGTAAAGGTTGATGAAGAACTCTATAATTTAATCGGACGTTCTGCAGAAATTTCAAAATTGACCGACGGCGCTTTCGACATCAGTTTTGCTTCCATGGATAAAATCTGGAAGTTTGACGGCAGCATGACCGAGATGCCTTCGGAAGAAGCCATAAAACAATCCGTTGCTAAAGTAGGGCATCAAAATATTATTCTTGATCCTGAAAATTTTACGGTTTTTCTAAAATTGGAGGGAATGAAAATAGGCTTTGGCGGCATAGGCAAAGGATATGCGGCCGATAAAGCAAAAAAACTTTTGATGGAAAAAGGGGTTAGTGCAGGAATAATAAATGCTGCTGGCGATATGAACACTTGGGGGAAGCAACCCGACGGTGAATTTTGGAAAGTGGCCATCACCAACCCGATGGACAAAAATAAGGCCTTTGCGTTACTTCCCTTAAAAGATAATGCCGTGGTTACCTCCGGCAATTATGAAAAATACGTTACTTTTAATGGTGTTCGCTACACGCATATAATTAACCCTCGCACAGGCTATCCCGCCACAGGAATTATCAGCGCCACAGTATTTGCTCCAAAAGCCGAAATTGCAGATGCTTTGGCAACTTCAATTTTTGTTATGGGAAAGGATGTTGGTATTGACCTTATAAATCAACTGCCAAAAATAGAATGCATCGTTATTGATGAAAAGGGTGAAGTTTTCACTTCAGAAAATATTGAGATTGAAACCATTAAAAAGTAAGCAGTCACAGTTTGCAGTACTTCGATAAGCTAAGCAATCATGACAGTTTCAAAAATAAAAATCATGAAAAAACTAATAATTCTTCTTTGCCTTGTTCTTTCTGGCTCATTAGGTTCCTGCACGGTTGTTAAGGAATACGAAAAGGTAAAACTGAATGATCCCGATATGGTATTGGCCGACAAACCCGTAGACAGGTTTGAGGTTAATGCGCAGGCCTATCGCGAAGCTGCATCGGGTGCCAACGGAGGTAAAACTGGTGGTGGCTGCGGCTGTAATTAATGTTTTATATGAAAAATATAGTTAGCTTATTTATCATTCTGTTTTCAACAACAGTTTTTGCACAGGATTCTACTTCCACTTATAAAAAGCGCGTACTTGAAGCCACCGAAGTAGATTTTCTTACAAGTTATTACAGCCAAGACGGTGACAATGCCGCCGTAAGTGGCGGTATCGGCACAGAAAAACTTACGGATTTCACTCCAACTATTGTCGTAGCGATTCCATTAAATGCTGACGATGTTTTAACAATTGACGCGGGTGTTTCTGCATACACCTCTGCTTCATCGAGTAATGTTGATCCTTTTGATAGTAATAGCCCCGCTGATCCTTATGTAGCTTCTTCAGGCGCCTCGGCTAGCGATCTTTGGGCGGGTGGAAACCTTAGTTATTCACACAGTAGTGATGACCGAAACAATATAGTAAGTGCAAAGGTTTCCGTCTCTTCGGAGTATGATTATTTCTCATTGGGGTTTGGTGGAAGTTATACTAAACTTTTTAATGAAAAGAACACTGAATTGAGTGTTCACGCTAATGTTTACTTAGATTCTTGGAAATTATTGTATCCAATAGAACTGCGCGAATCTTCTACTTTTAATGGATTGGATACCAAAAACAGAAATTCGTATTCACTAGGTTTTGGGTTTTCGCAAATACTTTCAAAAAGCCTTCAGGGCGCACTTTCAATCGACTTAGTACAGCAGCAGGGCTTACTCTCCACTCCTTTTCAAAGGGTTTATTTTTCAGATCTTCGCGATCGTTTTCGTGAAAATTTTCAACTGGCGGATGATATTGAAAGACTGCCAGAAAATCGTTTTAAAACAGCAATCGGCGGAAGGTTAAACTATTTTATAAATGAAATGTTTGTGTTACGGACCTATTACCGTTACTATTTTGATGATTGGGGAATAACCTCGCACACAGCAAGTATTGAAGTTCCCATAAAAATTACCGACAAATTTACATTGTATCCAAGTTATCGTTATTACAATCAAACTGCGGCCGATTATTTTTACCCTTATGAAACGGCGCTTTCTACAGATGAATTTTACACTTCAGATTATGATCTTTCTGAGTTTTCTGCAAACCAATACGGTTTTGGAATAGGCTATACTGATATTTTCACTAAATTGAAACTGTTAAAGTTTGGTTTGAAAAGTATAGATTTAAAATACGATTATTACAAACGCGACAGCGGTTTGTATTATAGTCTTATTTCGGCAGGATTTAAGTTTGTAGGAAATTGATCTAAGCACCCAGAAAACTCTCGCCTCCTTTAAGTGAATCTTCATATTCTGAAAGTAACCTTATATAAAAACTATTTTGAAGCTGACCGATTTCCAAACAACCGTTTAGCGTTTCTTCCAAGTTGGTATAGATTACTTTGTCGGCAAGGGCTTCATTCAAATCATAAAGCCTTAAGGGATTTGTCGTCAACGGCTTGGGATTCCAAATAGAAATCAATTTTTCAGAGTAATCAATATTCACATCAATTGCATTGAAGTAAAATTTCAATAAAGATTTATGAAAATTTTGGAACGCTTTGTTTGGCTTTATATCAAAATCACAACTAATAGTTACGAGACTTCGCATCTGCTCTTGTATCATTTCTTCTCTTTCTTCCATAACAAAGTTTATGTTACTGAAGATAAGTAGAGATGGTTTAAAAAGATTTTATCAAACCTTACTTTAGCGTGAATTTAACTCCTAAAGTTTAAATGCGTTAAAGAAATTAGGAAAGAATTTATAGCTTTATTCTTTATTTTGAAGTCCTTGACTTTCCCAATTGAGAAACCCTCCTTCCATATCGTAGATTTCCTTGAAACCCATTTCTTTCATTATTTGGGCTGCCTTGGCACTTCTTTTTCCGCTTCTGCAGTATAAATAAACAGGTTCCTCTTTATCAAGTTTTGCGACTTTTTCTTTAAAATCATCATCTGTTACACAGATATTTTGGGCAGTTCTAAGATGATCCTCTCCAAATTCCTCTTGTGTCCGTACATCAACCAGCTGAAGGTTTTCGCTATTGGTAACTGCATTATATACTTCTTCAGGGGCTATAACTGTAATTTCCTGAGCAGTGCTGGTTTCTTTACAAGCAGTAAAAAAAAGTAGCGCTGTTAATCCAAACATTAAAACCAGTTTCTTCATAATAAAATGTGTTTAATTAATTATTTCACCCTGCCATTCCATAATTCCGCCTTTAAGATTGTAAGCGTTTTTTACACCCACGGAATTTAGCAACATACAGGCTTGGCCACTTCTGCCACCGGAACGACAATACAAATAATAATTTTTTTCTGGATCCAATTCTTTTGCACGTTTAAGAAATTCGGCACCGTTAAAAATATCAATCTGTGTTGCTCCTGGAATGTAACCTTCTTCAAATTCAGCATCGGTGCGAACGTCTATTATTACTGAATTATCGTCGTTTTTAAGTTGTTCACTCCACTGCTGTTGATTCAAATCTGCCATATTGTAAATTTTTCTACAAAAATAAGGAATCGAAATGAAGCGAAACAAAATTTCAAAAATTATTATCAGAACTTCAATTTTTAAAAAAACCTTTCTATATTTGGACTTTGAAAAAATGAACACATTCAATACAAATACTTGGTGGTGGAAAAACTTACGAAAAACGTCGTGAGCGAAACACCTATAGTATAAAAATATACGAAAAGGCTTGTCAATCACGACAAGCCTTTTTTTTTGGCTTTAACCAAAATGGAACTTTTGATTAATATTTCAGCAAATAAAGAATGAAAATAGAAAATAAAAAATATTCATTAAAAACATATTCAAAAAAACTTTTGGCAGATACGCTAACACCAGTTTCGGTGTATTTGCGGCTTCGTGACAAATTTCCGAATAGCCTATTGCTAGAAAGCAGTGACTACCATGCCAACGACAATAGTTTCAGTTATATCTGTTTAAACCCGGTTGCTTCCATAAAAGTTGAAAATGAAACTATTTTTCAACATTTTCCCGATGGGACAACTCTTGAAAATAAAATTAATGAAAACACGAATGTCCCCAGAGTTTTAGATGAATTTGCTTCTTCTTTTTCTTCTGAAGAAAGTAATTTCAAATTTATAAACAACGGTCTTTTCGGCTTTATGGCTTTTGATGCGGTGCGTTATTTTGAAGATATTAAACTTCATAAAAAAGAAGAGAATCTTGAAATGCCTGATTTGTATTACGCCGTTTATCAAAACATAATCGCGATAAACCATTTCAACAATGAAGCTTATATTTTTGCGCATTGTTATGAAACCGAAAACAACATTCCGCAGATTGAACAAATTTTAAAGTCCAAGAGTTTCGCTGAATATCCTTTTGAAAGAAACGGCGAGCGAACAACAAATTTGAATGATGAAGATTTTAAAGCTTTGGTTCGCAAATGCAAAGAACATTGCCAGCGTGGCGATGTTTTCCAAATTGTGCCAAGCAAACGTTTTTCACAGAAATTCACAGGTGATGAGTTCAACGTTTACAGGGCATTGCGAAGTGTAAATCCTTCGCCCTATCTTTTTTATTTTGATTATGGCAATTTCAAAATTTTCGGAAGTTCTCCCGAAGCTCAATTGATTGTAAAAGGAAATCGAGCAGAAATCCACCCAATCGCGGGAACTTTCAAACGCACCGGAAATGACGAACAGGATGCGGAGCTAGCAAAAAAACTTTCCGAAGACAAAAAAGAAAACAGCGAACACGTAATGCTCGTAGATTTAGCGCGAAATGATTTAAGTCGCCACGGAACAAATGTTAAAGTGGAAACCTATCGGGAGGTTCAGTTTTTCTCGCACGTTATTCATTTAGTGAGCAAAGTTACGGCTACAAAAAATCAAAATACTTCAACAATGCAGATTGTTGCAGACACATTTCCCGCTGGAACTTTAAGTGGCGCGCCCAAACATAAAGCATTGCAATTGCTCGAAAAATATGAAAATAGAAGTCGTGAATTTTACGGCGGCGCAATCGGTTTTATGGATTTTAGCGGCAATTTTAATCACGCGATTATCATTCGTTCGTTCGTCAGCAAAAACCATACTTTACATTATCAAGCCGGTGCTGGCGTGGTTTCCGAAAGTAACGAGGAAAACGAATTGCAGGAAGTTTATAACAAATTAGGCGCACTTACAAAGGCGCTGGAATTAGCCGAAAAAATAGCCCCCTAACCCCCGAAGGGGGAATTTTAAACTCTATATAATATGGAAAAGGAAAAAATAAAAGAAGCTGAAAATCAAGCTCCCTTACCTCTTGGGGAAGGGATGGGGATGGGGCTGAAAATATTAGTAATAGATAATTACGACAGTTTTGTGTACAATCTGGTTCACTATTTAGAGGAATTGGATTGCGAGGTAACCGTAAAACGAAACGATAAGTTTTATTTAGAAGAAGTTGAAAATTACGACAAAGTACTTCTCTCTCCCGGCCCAGGAATTCCTGACGAAGCAGGCTTGCTTAAAGCAGTGATCCAAAAATACGCAACTTCAAAACCAATCTTTGGAGTGTGTCTGGGCCAACAAGCAATTGGTGAAGTTTTTGGTGGAAAATTGGAAAATTTGAGTAAAGTTTTTCACGGAGTTGCCACAAAAGCTACAATCATTGTTGAAAACGAACCTCTTTTTAAAGGAATCGAAAAAGAGTTTGAAATTGGTCGTTACCACAGTTGGGTGGTTTCAAAAGAAAATTTTCCCGAGGTTTTGGAAATCACTTCAGTGGATGAAAACGGACAAATTATGTCCCTTCGCCATAAATTTTATGATGTTTGCGGCGTACAGTTTCACCCCGAAAGTGTGCTCACTCCAATGGGGAAACAGATTATTAAGAATTGGGTGGAGGCCCCCTAACCCCCAAAGGGGGAATTATTGTTCAGTTCCAGTAGGCTCGCGATTTATCGCGTGCTTCATTTTTCAAGTAATTAGTGTTAGTAAATAAAAAATTGGCGTCTTTGCGCCTTTGCGAGAGAAAAAATGAAACAGATTTTAAACAGATTAATAAATCACGAACAGCTCACCAAAGATGAAGCACGAACCGTTTTAGTAAACATTTCCGAAGGAAAATACAACCAAAACCAAATTGCTGCTTTTTTGACGGTTTTTATGATGCGGAATGTAAGTTTGGAAGAACTGGAGGGTTTTAGGGACGCATTGTTAGATTTGTGTTTAGCAATAGATTTTAGTGAATACAACACTATCGATTTATGCGGAACCGGTGGTGATGGAAAAAACACGTTTAATATTTCAACCTTGGCGTCTTTCGTTACGGCCGGAGCTGGAATAAAAGTCACAAAACACGGAAATTACGGAGTTTCCTCGGTAAGCGGAAGCAGTAACGTAATGGAAGCTTTGGGCATAAAATTCAGCAACGAAAAAGATTTTTTAAAACGCAGTTTGGACGAAGCTGGAATCTGTGTTTTGCACGCGCCACTCTTCCACCCTGCAATGAAAAATGTGGCACCAATTAGAAAGGAATTGGGCGTAAAAACATTCTTTAATATGCTTGGACCAATGGTAAATCCCGCATTTCCGAAGAATCAATTGGTCGGGGTTTTCGATTTGGAATTGGCGCGTATGTACGGTTATCTCTATCAAAAAAGTGAAAAGAATTACGCAATACTGCATGCGATTGATGGTTACGATGAAATATCTTTAACTGGGCCCGTAAAAGTAATTTCGAAAGCTTCGGAAAGCATTTTGACTGCTGAAGATTTCGGAGTGCAGCAGATTGACGAATCTGATATATTTGGCGGTGAAACCGTAAAAGAATCTGCAGAAATTTTTCTAAATATTTTAAACGGAAAAGGCACCAAAGCCCAAAACAACGTTGTTTGCGCAAATGCCGGAATGGCAATTTCAGTAGTTAAAAACTGTACGATAAAAGAGGGATTTCAAAAAGCAAAAGAAACTTTACAATTCGGAAAAGCATTGAAGTCTTTAAAAAAATTACAACAATTATCGAAAACGAATTAACGATTAACGATTAACGATTAACGATTAACGAAAATGACAATATTAGATAACATTACCGCCTATAAACTCAAGGAAGTTACAGCAAAAAAGGAAGCAATCCCAGTGCGGTTACTTGAAAAGTTTCCACTGTTCGGGAAAGAAACCAAATCATTGGCAGCGGCATTGCGAATTTCAACCACTGGAATTATCGCTGAGCACAAGCGTCGTTCACCCAGTAAATCGGTAATTAACGACAAGGTTTTATTGCCCGAAGTTGTTTCGGGTTATGAAATTGCGGGCGCCAAGGGAGTTTCAGTTTTAACGGATTCCAACTTTTTCGGAGGTTCGTTGGATGATCTTTTGGTTGCCGAAAAAACAGTTTCTATCCCAATTCTTCGGAAGGAATTTATAATCGATCCGTATCAAATCTATGAAGCAAAAGCGTATGGCGCCGACGCTATTCTATTGATTGCCGCTTGCCTTTCGGCAGAAGAATTGAAGCAATTTTCACATTTGGCAAAAAGCTTAAAATTGGATGTTTTGCTAGAAGTTCATAATCTTGAAGAACTTCAGAAATCATTGTTGCCAAACGTAGATATAATTGGTGTAAACAACAGAAACCTAAAAAACTTCAAAGTGAATATTGAAATAAGCAAAAAACTTTCGAAGGAGATTCCGAACGATTTCGTAAAAATTTCCGAAAGCGGCATTAACGATGTGGAAACAATAAAAGACTTGAGAACGTATGGTTTCGAAGGTTTTTTGATTGGAGAAAATTTTATGAAAACCGATAATCCCGGCGAAACTGCAAAAGCATTTATAGAAAAATTAAGATGAAAGAAAAAAAACAAACCCCCTCCCCTTCGGGGAGGGTTGGGGTGGGGATTAAAATCTGCGGAATGAAAAATAATATAACTGAAGTTGCAGCGCTTCAGCCTGACTATTTGGGTTTTATTTTTTACGAAAAAAGTCCGAGGTATTTCGATGCGGAAGAGATTCCTTCGCTGCCGCTTGGTATTAAAAAAGTCGGCATTTTTGTGGACGAAAAACATTCAAAAGTGCTTGAATTGGTCAAGAAGCATGATTTAGATATTATTCAGCTTCACGGCAATGAAACTGTAGATTTTTGTGACAAATTAAGAAAAGAATGTCAGGTCGAGCGCAGTCGAGACCTTAGCATTTGGAAGGTGTTTTCGATTAAAGACGAATTCGATTTCGAAATTTTAAAACCATATGAGAGTAGTGTAGATAAATTCCTTTTCGACACAAAAGGAAAAGAAAAAGGTGGAAACGGTTACACTTTCAATTGGGAGATTTTAAAAAAATATACTTCAAAAAAACCTTTTATTTTAAGCGGCGGTATTGGTTTGGAAGAAATTGATTCCCTCAAAGAATTACTAAAAACAGACCTTCCCATTCACGCTATTGATGTAAACAGCAAGTTTGAAATTGAACCGGGCTTAAAGGAAATTGCCCTCCTGCAAGGTTTTCAAAACCTTATAGGTCTTTAGTGTATTGGGAAACAGTACATATTAGAACCACCACTCAATACTCAATACTCAATACTCAATACTCAATACTGAAAAAAATGAATTATAACGTAAACGAAAAAGGCTATTACGGCGAGTTTGGCGGAGCATATATTCCCGAAATGCTGTATCCAAATGTTGAGGAGCTTCGGCAGAATTATTTAAAAATAATGGCCGAGGAATCTTTTCAAAAAGAATTCCGTCAACTATTGAAAGATTATGTTGGGCGTCCTACTCCGCTTTATTTTGCAAAACGTCTTTCAGAAAAATACAATACTAAAATATATTTAAAGCGCGAAGACCTTTGCCATACAGGCGCTCATAAAGTGAATAATACCATCGGCCAGATTTTAATGGCAAAACGTTTGGGCAAAACCCGAATTATTGCTGAAACTGGTGCCGGGCAACACGGCGTCGCAACTGCCACAGTTTGCGCTTTGATGGGTCTGGAATGCATTGTTTTTATGGGCGAAATTGATATAAAACGCCAAGCCCCAAATGTAGCCAGGATGAAAATGCTTGGAGCGAAAGTGGTTCCTGCCACGAGCGGCAGCAAAACATTAAAAGATGCCACCAACGAGGCTATTCGCGATTGGATAAACAATCCTGTGGATACACATTATATTATAGGTAGCGTAGTTGGTCCGCACCCATATCCTGATATGGTCGCACGTTTTCAAAGTGTAGTTTCCGAAGAAATTAAAATACAGCTCAAGGAAAAAGAAGGTCGTGAAAACCCAGATTTTGTTGTGGCTTGTGTTGGCGGTGGCAGTAATGCAGCTGGTGCTTATTATCACTATTTAGACAAACCAGAAGTTGGAATAATCGCTGTAGAAGCCGCTGGAAAAGGAGTTAATAGTGGTGAAAGTGCTGCAACTTCTGCATTGGGAAAAGTCGGGATTATTCACGGTAGCAAAACGCTATTAATGCAAACCGCTGATGGGCAAATCACAGAACCATATTCTATTTCCGCAGGTTTAGATTATCCGGGCGTTGGCCCTATGCACGCCAATCTTTTTGCAAGCGGACGAGGCGAATTTATTTCAATAACCGATGATGATGCGATGCAAGCAGGACTGGAGCTTAGCAAATTGGAAGGTATTATTCCAGCTATTGAAACCAGCCATGCACTCGCAATTTTTGAAACTAGGAAATTTAAAAAAGATGATGTGGTTGTGGTGAATTTAAGCGGGCGTGGCGATAAAGATTTGGACACTTATATAAAATATTTTAACTTGAATTAGGTACTTTATCATTTCCGCCTTCGCGGAAATGAAAAAATAAACTTTTTATGAATCGAATTAAAAATAAACTTTCAGAAAACAAAAAAATTCTATCCATCTACTTCACCGCAGGTTATCCGAAATTGGATGATACAGTTGAAATACTTCAGCAATTGGAAAAAGATGGCGTTGACATGGTTGAAATCGGCTTGCCGTTTAGCGATCCATTGGCAGATGGGCCCACCATTCAGCAGAGTTCGCAAGCAGCACTAAAAAATGGAATGACCACCGAATTGCTTTTTCAGCAATTAAAAGACATTCGAGAAACTGTTTCAATTCCATTGATAATTATGGGCTATTTCAATCCTATGCTTCAGTTTGGGGTTGAAAATTTCTGCAAGAAGTGCGCTGAAGTTGGCATTGACGGCTTGATTCTTCCAGACCTTCCTTTGGCGGAATATGAAGAGCATTATGAAGAAATCTTCAAAAAATACAATCTCATAAATATCTTTTTAATCACGCCGCAGACTTCTGAAGAACGAATTCGACAAATTGATAACGCTTCCGAAGGCTTTATTTATATGGTGAGCAGCGCAAGTGTTACGGGAAGTTCGGAAGGTTTTGGCGCAGAACAGGAAGAATATTTTAAACGCATCGCTTCAATGAAACTTAGCAATCCTTTAATTGTGGGCTTCGGAATAAATAATTCTGAAACTTTTCTGCAATCCACAAAATCTGCAAAAGGCGCAATTATTGGCAGTGCTTTTATAAAAATGCTTTCAGAAAAAGGATTGGGCGGAATTTCAACTTTCATAAAATCAATTAGATAGGCTTTTCTTTATAAATGATTTAAAAGAAACTATACCGAAACACTATCTTTGCAGTTAAATGATATTTAAGTAAATGATTCAACCTATTTCTGGATTTTCAAAGAAAACAAAAGCTGAAAAAATTGAATGGCTTGCAGAAAATTATCTGCAAAATAATCCAAACTCCGTTCAAATTTTAGAAAATTACTGGAATGACAACCCGTCACTGCAGCAACTTCACGATGATTTTATAGAAAACACCATTTCCAACTACTACTTACCGTTTGGAATTGCCCCTAATTTTTTAATCAACGAAAAATTATACGCTTTACCAATGGTTACCGAAGAAAGCTCGGTGGTAGCTGCTGCTAGTAATGCCGCTAAATTTTGGTTGGAACGAGGTGGGTTTAAGGCCGAAGTGATTTCCACTGAAAAAAATGGACAGATTCATTTTAATTTTTTTGGAAGTGAAAAAAGTATTGAAGATTTTTTTGAAATAGTAAAACCGAAACTTCGCGACAGTATTCAAGCTATCGAAAAAAATATGAAAGCCCGCGGGGGTGGACTTTTGGAGCTTTCATTGGTTGACAAATCACACATTTTGGAAGGATACTTTTACATTCATGCCACTTTCGAAACACTGGATGCAATGGGTGCCAACTTTATTAATAGTTGCTTGGAACAAATGGCGCAAACTTTTGAGGAAGAAGCGCGGAATTTCGAAAAATTTCAACAAAAAGAAACATTTCCGGAAGTAGTAATGAGCATACTTTCCAACTACGTTCCCGAATGTTTGGTGCGTGCCGAAGTGAGTTGTAAAGTGGAAGAACTTACTACAAAACAGTACGAAGGAAAACAAGTTGCAGAAAAATTTGTCCGCGCTATAGAAATCGCAAAAACTGAAACAAGACGCGCTGTAACCCATAATAAAGGCATTATGAACGGCATCGATGCGGTGGTTTTAGCCACGGGAAATGATTTTCGCGCGGTTGAAGCTGGCGTTCACGCCTATGCTGCTCGTAATAGTTATTACGGAAGTTTAACTCACGCAAAAATTGAGGATGGCGTATTCACTTTTTGGATTGAATTACCTTTGGCTGTGGGCACCGTTGGCGGATTAACTTCGCTTCACCCTTTAACAAAATTAGCTTTTGAAATACTTCAAAAACCATACGCAAAACAATTGATGAAGATTCTGGCTGTGGCTGGACTTGCACAAAACTTCGCAGCAGTGCGCTCTTTGGTTACAACGGGAATTCAAAAAGGGCATATGAAAATGCACTTAATGAATATTTTGAACCAGCTAAATGCTACAAAGGATGAAAAAAACGAGGCGCTGGAATATTATAAAGAGAATGCAGTTTCGCATAGTTCAGTGGTTTCTTTTTTGGAGAATTTGAGAAGTTGATGAGTTTAAAAGTTTAGAAGCAAATTAAAAAAAACATTTCACAGCAACGGAAAATTATTGCTCACTGGCGAATACGTGGTGCTGAACCTTTTTGAATATTATCTTTGAAAATATGGAAATTGTTTGGACGGATAGGGCGTATTTTAGTTATGACAGTAATATTGCCTACCTTTATGGGGGATGGTCTCTTGAAGTTGCACTAAACTTCATTAATAAAACTGAGGAAGCGGAAAAATTACTTTTGGAAAATCCTAATCTGGGAAGGTTTGATGATGAATTAAAATTGTATAAACTTCTAATTGTCAAACAGATTTACCTATTTTATGAAATCCACAACAATAATCTTGTATTTATGAATTTTTGGAACAACTATAAAAATCCTTATTGGTTATAATCTATATTTTGCATTAATATTTGCCCGAACCTCTTTGCTGGTTTTGGTTCTTCCTTCAAGATAATCTTGCCTACCTTGTTCAATACCTTCTAGCATTTCTTCTCGCATAATCTCTCTTGGAAATAATATTTCGGTAATTATTTCAACTTCATTGTTTGTAAAAGCGTTCTCCCTTAATTTTCGATACAAGGTCGGTTTGCTAATGCTCAACTTTTTCACAAAAAAATCCATTTTATAGTCCGAATTTTCAATTAACTTTGGCAAACTTTCGATGTAGGAATTATATTTCTTAACTAAGGCTATCATATTTTAATACTATTAGGATTAAATAATTGAACAAATTTAATTAAATTTCTTGAAAAAAACCTTTAACAGCAACGGAAAATTATTGCTCACGGGTGAATACGTAGTGCTTGATGGCGCAACGGCTTTGGCAATTCCCACAAAATTTGGGCAATCTTTGGATGCTAAAATTTCAGAAAATGAAAGAATTCACTGGAAGAGTTTGGATGAAAAAGGCACTGTTTGGTTTGAAGATTTTTTCGATTTAAAAAATTTCGAAAGTAAAAATTCAGAAAAATCTATTTCGAAAATTTTATCGAAAATACTTCAACAAGCCAAAAAACTGAATCCGGATTTTCTTTCTGAAAATGAAGGAATTCAAGTAACCACAAAACTAGACTTTCCACGAAATTGGGGCTTGGGCACTTCATCAACCTTAATAAATAATATTGCACAATGGGCTGAAGTGGACGGTTTCGCTTTGCTCGCCAATAGTTTTGGCGGAAGTGGTTATGACATTGCTGCCGCTCAAAATGATTCTCCTATTTTATATAAATTAAAAAATGAAATCCCTGAATTCAGGAAAATAAATCTTTCTTGGGACTTTACAGACCGTTTGTTTTTTGTTCACTTAAACCAAAAACAGCATAGCAAAGAAGGAATTGCGAGGTATAAAAATATTTCTGTGGAACAAAAATCAATTCAAAGAATTTCAGACATCAGCAATAAATTGTTAGTTTGTTATTCCCTATCAGACTTTGAAAAGCTAATGAATGCTCATGAGCAGATTATTTCGGAAATTATAAAGCTTCCTACAGTTAAAGAGCAACTTTTCAGCAATTACCCAGGCACAATCAAAAGCTTGGGCGCTTGGGGCGGGGATTTTGTTTTGGTTATTGGAAATGATTCTGAGATGGATTATTTTAGAAAGAAAGGGTTCGAAACTATTGTTCCTTTCGAAGAAATGTTACTTTAATGATCTCAGTACGAACAATTTAAAAACAAAAAACCCCCAAACAATACGTCTGGGGATTATGTGGTGCCTCCAAGAATCGAACTAGGGACACATGGATTTTCAGTCCATTGCTCTACCAACTGAGCTAAGGCACCATTATTAAGACGGCAAATATAAAGCTATTTTCGTTTTTGCAAAACAATAATTAAAAAAATAAAAGATATTCTTTTTTCAATTTAATAGAGCCTTAACAATTACTTCATTAGCGTAGTTGTATTTTTATCGCCTTATACAAAAAAATGAATCTCGTAATTGATGTAGGTAACACACTGGTAAAGCTTGGTGTATTTGAGGCTGGCACACTTAAGCATAAAAAAAGTTGTGTGAAAACAGATTTTTTAACTACACTTACCGAAATTTCTGAAAACTTTCCGAACATTATCAATGGCATCGTATCTTCTGTTGCCTATCTCTCTGAGCATCAACTTTCAAAACTGCAGCAGCTTTGCAATGTTTTAATTTTAAATCACGAGACCAAAATATCTTTCAAAAACTGTTATGCTACGCCGCATACACTAGGCATTGACCGTATTGCACTAGTGAGTGCAGCTGCAGATCAATACAAAAAGGAAAATGTTTTAGTGATAGATGCTGGAACATGTATTACTTACGACTTTTTGAACTCACAAAATGAATATTTGGGCGGAGCTATATCGCCAGGTATTGCAATGCGCTATAAATCGTTAAATACTTTCACCGATAAATTACCCTTATTGGAAGCAAACAACACAAAATTATTAACAGGAAATAGTACGGCAGGTTGCATACACGCAGGCGTAGTGAACGGAGTGTTGTACGAAATAGATGGCTTTATTGAAGCTTACAATAATAATTACAAGAATTTAACAGTTATTTTAACAGGAGGAGACGCACATTTTTTGCGAGATACCATAAAAAATGACATCTTTGCCCACTCAAATTTTTTATTGGAAGGCTTGAACCATATTTTAGAATATAACAAACATTGATGTTTAAACAAATAGTAGTCGGTTTATTTATACTTATTTCTAGTGTAACATTGGCCCAAGAAGGAACCACATCTCCATATTCTTTCTATGGTATTGGAACCCTAAAATTCCGTGGAACTGTAGAAAACAGATCTATGGGAGGTCTGGGGGTTTTTTCAGATAGTATCCACCTTAACCTTCAAAACCCTGCTTCTTATTCAAGTTTGCGATTGGTTAATTTTTCAGTTGGTGGAAGCCACAAAGCTTCAAAGCAAAAAAATGAGACCGAAAGCCAAAATACATCTTCTAGCACCCTAGATTATATTTCTATCGGTATCCCTATGGGGAAATTTGGAATGGGCTTCGGTGTTATTCCATACACTTCCGTGGGATATGATTTTTATTCTGATTTACCCAATGGGTTAACGGAGTATACCGGAAGTGGCGGTTTGAATAAATCTTACCTTTCACTCGGGTATCAAGTTACATCTGAATTGAGTTTGGGAATTGATGCAAATTATAACTTTGGTAAAATAGAAAATACGGCAACTACCCAACAAAATGATGTACAGTATGGTACCCGTACATTTAATAGGTCGGACGTTTTGGGCTTCAGTTTTAATTTTGGAGCAATGTATAAAAAGATGATTACTGAGGATCTTGAGCTTTCAGGCTCGGTAACATTTACTCCAGGAACTGGTTTCACTTCTGAAAACTCTAGAAGAATCGAAACCGTATCTATAATCCCGGCAGGAACATTTACAATAGATGAAAGAGAAATTACTGTTGCCGATACCGATTTCACCTTTCCTTCACAATTTAGCATTGGCGGAGGTATTGGCAGACCCAAATATTGGGGAATAGGTGCAGAATATACGAGTCAAAAAACTAGTAATTTCACAAATCGTTCTTTTAATATAGATAACGTAATCTATAAAAATGCATCAAAATTTCGTTTAGGAGGTTATTACATTCCAAATTATAATTCATTTGGAAACTACTTTAAACGAGTTGTTTACCGCGCTGGAGCGAGGTATGAACAAACAGGATTGAACGTTAATGGTCAAGACATAAACGAGTTTGGCATATCTTTTGGATTAGGTTTACCCGTAGGCCGATTATTCTCTAACGCAAATTTAGGATTTGAAATCGGAAGACGCGGAACCACCGACTTTGGCTTGATCCAAGAAAACTTTTTCAACACATTCTTAAGCTTCTCGTTAAATGACCGTTGGTTCGAAAAAAGATTATATGATTAATACCAATAACTTAAATACCATGAAAACAAAATTCATTCTATTATTTTCAATGGCACTTCTTGCCGTAACAGGAAACTCTTTTGCTCAGGCTCCAGATGATTGTACAATTACATTATCATACTTTACCGAACCTGCCAAGATAAAGAACTACGAAGCTGCACTCCCCTTCTATGAAAAATTAATAAAAGAATGTCCAAATTATAATCTTGCCATCTACCAATATGGTGTGAAGATGTTTGAATATTTTGTGGAAGAAAAAGGCGACAAAAGTAAGTTAAATGACCTTATTCAAGCTTGGGAATTGAGATTGCAAAATTTCCCGAGTCAAACTAAAGAAGGTGATGTGCTTTCAACTATTGCACAAATAAAATTTGATAATAACATCGGTTCAAAAGCTGAGCAGTTTAAGGCTTTTGATGATGCATTCAAAAAGCATCCTGCAGACTTCACTAGCGGAAAAAGTCTTTATGCCTATTTCTCATTGGCTGTAGATTTGCAAAATTCTGGTGAAAAAGATTTACAGGAAATTTTCAGCCTTTATGATGTTGTAATCAGTAAAATAGATACAGAAAAAAACAGTCTTGCCTCAAAACTTACTCCTTTAATGGACAAAGAAGAAGCAGGTACAGCTGCCCTAACAGAGAAAGAACAACGTGCCAAAGATGTTTACGAAAACAACTTGGGCGTATATGCAACTGTTGAAGAAAGCGTGAATGGAAAGTTAGGTCAGTTAGCTGATTGCCCTAACCTTATTCCTCTTTATGAAAAAGATTACGAAGAGAAAAAGAACGATATTGATTGGATAAAAGCCGCAAGTAATAGGCTAGACGCAAAAGATTGTGATAGTCCACTAACAAACAAACTGGCCGTGCGCCTTCACGAATTGGAGCCTAGTTCTACTTCTGCTTACCTATTGGGTAAACAAGCTGAAGCTGAAGGCAAAGCCTCAAAAGCTTTGGAATACTTCAACCAAGCTGCAGATCTTGAAAAAGACAATTCCAAAAAAGCGCGTATCTATTATAGTATCGCTGAAAACTATCGCAAAAAAGGAAGCTTTGGCACTGCAAGAAACTACTACAACAAAATGCTTGATGCTAAGCCATCTGCAGGAATCGCTTATTATAAAATTGGCGCAATGTATTCAGACAGTGCAAACAACTGCGGAACCTCTGTTTTTGAAAAAAGAGCAATGTACTGGTTAGCCGCAGACATGATGGACAAAGCCGCCCGTGTGGACGGTACAATTGCGGGTAATGCAAGAGCCGCCGCAAGTTCATACAGAGCCCGAGCACCACAGGCAAGCGACATCTTTTCTGAAGGTATGGCTGGAAAGACCGTTACCTTTAAATGTTGGGTTGGCGGAAGCGTACGGGTTCCTAATTTATAAGAATGTACACCACAATAAATATGTTTAAGAGCGTGATGGTCCTGGTATTGGTCATCACGCTTTTTGCATGTGAAGGCAATTATAAAAATGTAAAGAAAATGAGCCTTTCCGATGGCGCTCCAATTGCCGAAGGAAAAGACATTAATTTTAAATACACAGACTCGGGGAAATTGGTCACCAATCTTTTGGCTACTAAATTACTCGATTATTCAAATTTAGAATTTCCGTATAAAGAATTCCCCAACGGTATTGAAGTAAGATTCTGGGATGAAGATGGTAAAAAAAATACGGTAACTGCAGACTATGCCATACAGTTCGATAATACCGGATTGGTAGATTTACAAAAAAATGTAGTAGTTATTACCGCAGACAGCGTGGTTTTAAAAGCCAACCAGCTTTATTGGGATCAAAAAAACAAATGGGTCTTTACAGACCAAGCTTACCAAATAAAATTTAAGGATGGCTCCTATAATGATGGCGCAGTTGGGTTTGACAGCAGTGAAGATTTCACTACCTTTCTATCCAGAAAAAACCAAGGAGTACAATTAGTGGACAAAACCAAAATCGAAAATGCTAACTAAAATATCACGTTTTATAGAATACATCTACATTATCGCTGCTGTATTTTTTACCTACGAAGCGATAAACACCTGGAGTACCGACCCAAACAAGGCATATCTATATATTTTCTTCGTTGTTATCGCAATCTTTATGTTTTTCTTCAGAAGAAATTTCAGAAAGAAAATAGAAAAACGCAATGAATGATGCAATTTTTAGGGTTTCAAATTCAAAATTATTGAAATTGCAACCTTAAATCTTGAACTTTAAATTTTTAAATGGACTACAGCATCATCATCATAATAACAATGTTAATACTCTCCGCCTTCTTTTCAGGTATGGAGATTGCCTACGTTTCTTCAAACAAAATCCATATTGAAATTGAAAAGAAACAAAACACATTTTTGGCGGGTATTCTTAAAAAGATAACCAGACGACCCTCTAAGTTTATAGCCACAATGCTGGTCGGCAACAATATAGCACTGGTTATTTACGGTTTTTTCATGGGAGATCTTCTCATGAAATACATTCCGCTGGAAGGCTTCATTGGTCTATTGGTGCAGACTATTATTTCTACACTTGTAATTCTGTTTACCGCAGAATTTCTACCAAAAGTTTTCTTCCAAATTTACGCCAATAGCTTGGTGAAAATCTTCGCCGTGCCAGCATACTTCTTCTATGTGCTTTTTTCGCTAATTTCTGAGTTTGTAATTTGGATTTCAGATTTGGTCCTGAAACTGGTTTTCAAATCTGAAGGCGATACGGTACAGCTAAGCTTTAGCAAGCTGGAACTCGGAAACTATATTTCTGAACAAATGGAAATCGCCGAAACTAAGCAAGAGATGGATTCAGAGATACAAATATTCCAAAACGCACTTGACTTTTCTGAAGTAAAATCGCGCGAAGCAATGATTCCGCGTACCGAAGTTGTTGCGGTAGATATTAACACAACTCCAAAGGAGCTAGCTAAAATCTTTACCGAAACGGGACTCTCAAAAATATTGATCTACAAAGAAAATATAGACGATATTTTGGGCTATGTCCATTCCTTTGAGCTTTTTAAAAAACCTGCAAGTATAAAAAAAGTGCTAATGCCCGTGGTTTTCGTTCCGGAAACAATGCTCGTAAAAGATGTACTCGGCATTCTCAGCAAAAAAAGAAAAAGTATAGCCGTTGTAATTGATGAGTACGGCGGAACCAGCGGTATTATTACCGTTGAAGATATTATTGAAGAACTTTTTGGCGATATTGAAGATGAACACGACAGTATTGCGCTCATTGAAGAAGAACTTGGGGAGAACCATTATAAATTCTCTGCGCGTTTGGAAGTAGATTACCTGAACGAAACCTATAAACTGAATTTAGGGGAAAGCGAAAACTACGAAACTTTGGGTGGCCTAATAGTAAACCACACCGAAGAAATTCCAGAAAAAGGGGAAACAGTTGAAATAGAAGATTATACCTTTACAATTCTCGAAGTTTCAAGTACAAAAATTGAACTTGTAGAAGTAAAAAACACCTCCGAAGATTAGATTTTCAATTATTCCTCACTTTTTTTAATATACTTTTTTATTAATGGCAGGAAAATGGTATTTTCGCCCACTAAATAACTAAAAAAATAAATCCTTCAAAACCTTATAATTATTGGGAACTAAAAGGAAATCACAACCAAACTCTTCATATTCGCAAGATTGAAATGAAGAAATATAAATTACAAACATCAAATGGCAATCTTAAACAGTATTAGAAAAAGAGGGATATTTCTTATCCTCATCATTGCATTGGCACTTTTCGCCTTTATTTTAAGCGATGTATTAACCAAAAGCGGCGGCTCAAAAGTTCAGGATACAATTGCCACCATAAATGGCACGGACATTTCGAGACAAAGTTTTATGGAAGAAGTGGAGCTTACACAGCGCAACATGGGGCCAAACGCTAATTCTTCACAAGCCGTAAACATGGTTTGGGATAGAGAACTTCGCCGTGTAATTTTGGAAGAGCAGTATGAAAAAGCTGGACTTTCTGTTGAAAAAGCACAGCTGGACGATGCCCTTAGAGCTTCTCTGGCAAACAACCCTACTTTCTTAAACGAAGCTGGACAGGTTGATGACGGTAAAATCCAGGAATACATTGCGAGCATTAAAGCTTCTTCTCCTGAAATGTACCAACAATGGCTAAATTTTGAGCAAAGCACTGCTGACGGGGTTTTGCAACGTATGTATTTTAATATGGTAAAAGGCGGTTTGCGCACAACAGTTGCTGAAGGTGAGCAAGAGTATCATTTTCAAAATGACAACCTGAATTTTAACTATGTGATGATTCCGTACAACAAAATTGCTGATGAGGACGTAAAAGTTTCTGATGACGAAATAAAAAAATATGTTGCTGCTCACCCAAGCGATTACGAAGTTGATGCACAGGCAGACATTCAATATGTTATATTTTCTGAAGAGCCTTCCGAAGCAGATGTAGAAGAAGCAAAAACAGAAACCTCTGCTTTGCTTAACGGTAAAGTTGAATTCAACCAAGACACAAAAGCTAACGATACCCTGCCAGGCTTCCGAAACATAAAAGATTACGAAGAGTACGTAAACACAAATTCCGATGTACCTTATTACGATGCTTGGATGTTCAAAAGCCAGCTGCCACCTACGGTTGCAGACACGCTTATCAATTTGAACGAAGGCGATGTTTATGGTCCTTTCAAAGTAGATAATTCATTTTACCTAACTAAGGTTTTGGAAACCAAAAGAATGCCTGATTCTTCAGAATCTAAGCATATCTTAATTCGTTATGCAGGTACGTTACGCGCTCCAGAAACGGTTACAAAAACAAAGGAAGAAGCTAAAAAACTAGCCGATAGTATTTTGAATGTTGTTAAGAAAGACAAAACTAAATTTGCTGCCCTAGCCACAGAATTTTCTGACGACAGCTCTAAAGACAACGGCGGAGACTTAGGAAATTCAACTCCTGGAAGAATGGTACCTACGTTTGATGATTTTATTTTCAGCAACCCTACCGGAACTATTGGATTGGTAGAAAGTGATTTTGGTTTTCACGTTATTGAAGTGGGCAAACAATCTGAACCTAAAAAAGCTGTTAAGCTTGCCACTGTTGTAAAAAACATTGAAGCTTCTAAAAAAACTTCGGACGACGTCTTTTTTAAAGCCTCAGAATTTGAAGTAGCCTTACAAGATGGCGATTTTTCAGAATTGGCAAAAGCTCAAAATCTCGAAGTTAAACCGGTGAACAATCTTGGCCAGATGGATGCAAACCTTCCTGGAATTGGCGCAAACCGCACTATTGTGAATTGGGCTTTTAACGAAGACACCAAAGTAGGAAACATAAAACGTTTCAGCGTGCCTGAAGGTTATATAATTGCTCAGTTAACTCGTAAAAACGCTAAAGGTTTAATGAGTGTTGAACAAGCTTCTGCGGCTGTTAAACCAATTCTTATAAAGGAGAAAAAAGCAAAAAAAATACGCGAGTCCATATCTGGCAATACTATAGAGGAAATTGCAACAAACCAAAGCGTAACAGTTCAAACCGCTACGGGCGTTACAATGGCTAATCCTATGATTGGAGCTACCAACGAAGCAAAAGTTGCAGGCGCCGCTTTCGGAACCAAACCAGGCGAGTCCACAGGGTTAATTGATGGAAAGAATGGAGTTTACAAAGTGAAGACCACCGCTTTCAATCCAGCGCCTAAAATGGAATCGTATGTAAACTACGCTAACCAACTAAGCGCCAAGGTTGCCCCTGCATCTCAAAATGCGGTTTACAATGCACTTAAAAAGAAAGCGGATATTGAAGACAACCGTGCTACTTTTTATTAATTTACAAAACATAATTTTTTTCAAAACCCCATTGCAAAGTTTGCAATGGGGTTTTTCTTTAAAACTGATTTTAGATTGCTTGATGAAGACAAAAAAATCCGTTATTTTTATAAACGTTTTAAAAGCCAGCTATAACATGTGCTTGCCAAAACATATTTAAAAAAACACCAATGGACAACGAGCTTATAAAGTCTATAGAAGAAAAATATAAAAGCCTAGGCGAAAACCCTGAGACCTATCTCAATGGCCTCTTGCAGGCCAAACCAATAAATTATTGGGATTATATTCAGGTGGATACCCTGCTTTCACTTCAAAAAACCCGTACTGATTTTAAGGATGAAGAAATATTCGTGATGTACCATCAGGTTACTGAGCTTACATTGAAAATGATGATTCACGAAATAAAACAACTTTCTGAGGGCGAAAACCTTTCTGAAGAAATCTGGATAATTAAGATGGATAGATTGAAACGTTACACCCGGATGCTCATAACCTCTTTCGATATTATGAAGGACGGAATGAGCTATGAGGATTACAATATTTTCCGTGCTACATTAACGCCCGCAAGTGGATTTCAAAGTGCGCAATTCCGTATTTTGGAAATATACTCTACCAAACTTGAAAACCTTGTAAACAGCCAAGGCCAAGAACGATTGCCTCCTAATCCTTCGACGAATGATTACTTTGAAAACATTTACTGGAAAGATGCAGGCTACAACAGAAAAACGGGAAAAATGACTTTAACCCTACGCCAATTCATCGAAAAATACGAAGCCGATTTTATAACTTTGGCTGAAAAAACAAAAGGCAAAACCCTTGAAGAGCGTGTTGCGCAAATGCAGAATCCTTCTGAGGAGCTAAAAGATAAATTAAAACAGTTTGACCATTTTTACAACGTGGCTTGGCCAATAGTTCATTTGGATACAGCAAATCATTATTTAAACAGCAGGGGCGAAAACAAAACTGCCACAGGCGGTTCAGAATGGCAAAAATACCTGCACCCAAAATACCAGCAGCGCAAGTTTTTTCCAGAGCTTTGGTCTGAAGAAGAAATCGCGAATTGGGGGGAATAGTTATTCGGGATTCGTAAATTTTGAATATTGAAATCTTCTTTGAAAAAATAATTCTCTCCTATCCAAACCTTTTCATTATTTCTAAAAGATTATCCAATTAAAAAAATGATGAAATATATACTAGTACTCTTCCTAATAAGCTTTTCATTTACGGTAAAATCACAGATACTAAATGCTGAATCACTTCGTAAAGTAACGGACACTTCGGGTTTTTCTGGTTCCACCAGCCTCAATTTTTCATTGAAACGAGATGTGAATGAATATTTCAGTTTTAGCAACAGTATTCACATTCAGTATAAAATGAATAAGCATTTAGTATTGCTAAAAAATGATATTGAGTTGAAAAATATTGAAGGCAATAAATTTGAAAATGCAGGAATAACACACCTTCGGTACAACTACAAATTTCATCCTCGAATTGCTTGGGAAATATTCGGGCAGGCACAATATAACAAAGTCTCAAAAATAAATTTTAGAGGACTTGTAGGAACCGGTCCAAGGTTTAAATTAACAACCTCTGAAAGTTATAAATTCTATTTAGGAACCCATATAATGTATGAACAGGAAGAACTGAGCGATGGCGTCACTCCAATTCAAAGGGACCTTAGAAGTACTTCCTATCTTTCCTTCAGCTTATACCCAACCAAAACCCTCAGCATTATTAGCACTACCTATTACCAACCAAAAATTAAGGATTTTGGCGATTATCGCGTTTCCAATCAAAGCTCCCTGCTGATTGATCTTTTTAAGAATTTTGCTTTTAAAACAACTTACACCTTTATTTATGACGAAACTCCGGCGGTAGGAATTCCCAATTCACAATACAATTTGGAAAGCGGCTTTGTTTATTCTTTTGATTAAAAGTTTAATAACTTTAGCAAGCAATTCTTTAATTGAAAGACTACTTGCCTATATTTACAACTGTTGAAAAACCAAAACAGGTTCAACTTCGTAACTATAACAAAAATCATCCATGGCTGCCAACAACTACTATGACCCTGCTGACCTAAGAAAATTTGGAAATATTACCGAATGGAGCAAAGAACTCGGCGATAAATTTTTTGATTACTACGGAAAAGTTTTCGAGGAAGGTGCGCTCACGGCACGAGAAAAAGCTTTGATAGCCTTAGCCGTGGCTCATACCGAACAGTGCCCATACTGCATTGATGCTTATACAAAAGACACTTTACAAAGAGGCGTAACCAAAGAAGAAATGATGGAAGCCATCCACGTGGGCGCGGCCATAAAAAGCGGCGCAACCTTGGTTCACGGAGTGATGATGATGAATAAAGTGAACAAATTAGAAATGTAGGCGCGCGATTAATCGTGAGCCTGCGAATAATTTATTAGAATACCATTCGATAAAAATTCTATGCTAAAAGAAAAAAAGAAAAAACAGCAATCCCTTCATAAACGCCACAGCGAACTCGCAGTGGCAAACAAACAACTCGAAAAACTTTCCAACGGCATCTTCGCCAATGGAGAGCTTCCCCTTTTTTCTGAAAAAATAAGGGAAACAAACCAATTTCCGCTCCGTCCAAATAAATTGGAGATCCTACAAATAAATGTTGGCTATATGTGCAACCAAGTTTGCGAACACTGCCACGTAGATGCCGGCCCTGATCGAAAGGAAATTATGACACGCGAAACGATGCAGCAGTGTTTGGATGTAATAAAAAACACAGGTGCGCACACGTTGGATCTAACCGGCGGCGCCCCAGAAATGAACCCCGATTTTCGATGGTTTGTTGATGAAGCGAGCAAAGCCGGAATCAAGGATTTTATTGTTCGAAGTAATCTTACCATCATTCGTGCAAATAAAAAATATTACGATTTACCGGAATTTTTCAAAAACCACAATGTGCACGTCGTTAGCAGCATGCCGCACTGGACGCGAGGAAAAACCGATAAACAAAGAGGCGAAGGCGTTTTTGACCTTTCAATAAAAGCGTTGCAGGAATTGAATGCTGTAGGCTACGGAATGCCTGAAAGTGATCTCCGATTGGATTTGGTTTACAATCCAAGTGGTGCCTATTTACCCGGCGATCAAGCAAGTATGGAAAAGGAATTTAAACACGCTTTACTTGAAGATTTTGGCATTCATTTTCACAATCTTTTCGCCATTACAAACCTTCCCGTTTCCAGATTTTTGGATTATTTGATTGCTTCGGAAAATTATGAGGACTATATGTATTCATTGGTTGAAGCCTACAATCCCGCCGCAGTTAAAAACGTGATGTGTCGAAATACAATTTCAATAAGTTGGGATGGGTTTCTATACGATTGCGATTTTAACCAAATGCTGGAATTGAAGGTTGCGAGCAAAATCCAACACATTTCAGAATACAACGAAGATATTTTAAACGATAGAAAAATTATAATCTCCCAACATTGCTACGGTTGTACCGCCGGTGCCGGAAGCAGTTGCCAAGGAGCAGTTGCAGATTAGGGATTAGGGATTAGGGATTCGACGAAACCAAATTATTTTGTTATCGCAACAAACCTTAAATATCGAATTTTAAACCTTGAATACTAAAAAAACCGCCATACTAATATTTGCGAATTCGGCCCAACAAGAGGCCGTAAACAAACCGTTCCCAAAATCGTCGGCGCTTTTTGATGAGCTCAATAAACAGACATTACAAAAAGTAAAACGCAGCGGCCTGCCCTATTTTCTTTTTTCTGAAGATGAGCAGCTAGGTACAACTTTTGGCGAAAGATATACCAATGCAATCCAGTTTGTCTATAATCAAGGTTTCGAAAATGTTATTACCATTGGGAATGATACGCCCCAACTAAAGACTTCACAATTAATTGAAACCGCCAAAAAACTGGAATACAGCCCCATCATTTTAGGGCCTTCTAAAGATGGGGGATATTATATGATGGGATTGAACAGATCCCAATTCAACGTTGAAACCTTTTTAAAACTACCATGGCAAACTTCACAGTTGACGAAGCACATTTCGCGCTTGCTCGCCGCTCAGAGAATTAAGATCGTTTTTCTGAAAATGTTTGCCGATATTGATTCCATTACTGACGTTGAATCAGTTTTAAATGGTTTCAGAAATATTGGCGTTAATCTTAAAAAGATTCTTCTTTCCCTATTTTCTTCAGAAAAAAATACAATTTCATTTTCGCCTTTCTTCTTTCAAAATACTTCGAAAGAAATAAAACTCAACAAAGGCTCTCCCCTATTGCTTCATATTTAATTTTTAAAAAACCTGTCAGTCATTGCGAAGAATGAAACAATCCACAGGTCTGTGAAAATCCTTTTCTAACTAATCACAATTTATGAAGCACATATACTTATGCGTATTGCTGTTTTTTTCTATTTACAGCTACGCCCAAACCACCGTTACCGGCACGGTGACCTCGGCGGTTGATGATATCACTATTCCGTTTGTAACAATACAGGCGAGTAATGGCAAAGCAACAACCACCGATGAAAACGGGAATTATTCCATTTCAGTTTCCGAAAATGACAAACTTAAATTCTCCGCAATTGGTTACGCCGCACAAACCGTTTCAGTTGAAAATAGAACTACAATAAACGTTGTTTTGGCTGAAACTACTACCGATCTTGATGAGGTGGTGGTAACGGCACTCGGTGTAAAACGCGAAACAAAAGAGTTAGGTTACACCGTTCAAGCGCTGAAGTCGGAAGAAATTTCTGAAGTAAAATCGGTTAACTTTCTCGACAATCTTGCAGGGAAGTTGGCTGGCGTTACCATAACCCAAGGTGCTACCGGTGTGGGTTCTTCTTCAAAAATCACCATTCGGGGCGAAGCTTCCTTTTCAAACAACAATCCACTTTTTGTGATTGATGGCACGCCTATAAACAACAACACTGTTTTTAACGTAACGAACGAAGCCGCAGCCGGATTTCAGGAAATAGATTTTGGGAACGGCGCGATGGAAGTAAACCCAGACGATATTGAATCTGTCACCGTTCTAAAAGGCCCAACGGCCGCAGCTCTTTACGGAACACGTGCCGCAAACGGCGTGATTGTAATAGAGACCAAAGACGGCAGCAAAGCCAAGGGAATGGGCATCAGCGTCAACACATCCCTTTTTGTGGATACTGCGTTCAAATTACCAAAATTTCAAAATGAATACGGGCAGGGAAATTCCGGACAGTTTGAATACGTTGACGGGCTGGGTGGCGGAACAAATGACCTTATCAGTTATTCCTGGGGACCGAGGTTGGATGTGGGAAATTTAATTCCGCAATATGACAGTCCAGTTTATTTGCCCGATGGAACGGTGGTTCGAGGTGGTGATACTTCGCTATACGACGGACTACCCATTACTGCAACCCCCTTTGTTTCACATCCCGATAATTTGAAGGATTTCTACAAAACGGGGATTACTACCATTAACAATGTATCTGTTTCGGATAACTTCGGAAACGGAAATTATCGCCTTTCCTTTACAGATTTAAGAAGCGAATCCATCATTCCCGGTGTAAATCTTGACCGGCAAACGGTTGCGGCAAACCTAACATTTCGACCAACCGCTAAAACCGAAATTACAACTTCCATGAGTTACGTAAATTCAAACAGCGACAATCGCCCGTCCAATGGCTATGGTAGTGAAAACGTGAATTACGCTTTGATAGCCTGGGGTCCGCGCTCGTTGAATATTGAAAATATGAAACAGTATTGGCAGCCCGGTTTGGAAAATGTGCAGCATTATTCCTTCAATTATACCTATTTCGACAACCCATATTTCACTTTACTTGAAAACAGAAACTCATTTAATCGCGATCGCGTTTTTGGGAATGTTTCAATCAGGCAGAATCTTTCACAACACTTGAGTGTTTCCTTGCGAACAGGAATGGATTATTCCTCAGAAAATCGCGAATTCCGAAGAGCTTACAGCAGTAATCGCTTTAAAAATGGTGCTTATGCTGAGGACGATGTTTTTTACAGGGAAGTAAACACAGACTTTTTGATCAACTATAACAAGCTCTTCGGAAATTTCTCTTTTGATATTTCTGCTGGAGGCAATAGATTGGACCAAACAGCTTCAACCAAACAATCGCAAGCTTTGAATTTGGCACAACCTGGAATTTTCAGTTTGAACAACGCCGCGTCGCCAATCGAGGTTTTTCAGTTTGAATCACAGAAAAGGATTAATTCATTTTACGGAATCGCAAAATTCGGTTTTAAGGATATTGCATATTTGGATATAACCGCCCGTAATGATTGGTCCAGCGCTTTGGCTACACCTTTTTCTGTGGATGGCACTTCGTTCTTTTATCCTTCGGCTTCGTTGAGTTTTATACTTTCAAATGCGGCGAAACTTCCGAGGGTTATTTCCTTCGCAAAATTGCGCGGAAGCATCGCCCAAGTTGGGAATGATACCAATCCGTACCAAACTTCGGGAGCATTTGTTTCGCAAACCCCATATTTGGGTCAGCCAACTTTCAGCGACCAAAACTTTATACCGAATTCCAATTTGAAACCCGAGCAGGTTACTTCGTATGAAGTAGGCGCGGACATTCGTTTTTTTAGAGATAGATTGAATTTCGATTTTACCTATTACAATGCTTTGACCAAAGATCAAATTATTTCGCTGCCGATTGCTATTTCTTCTGGTTACAACCAACAAGTTGTAAACGGCGGAAAAGTTCGCTCTCAGGGAATTGAATTGGTTGCAGATATAATTCCCGTAAAAACTGGAAATTTCAGTTGGAATAGCACCTTCAACTTCAGTAAAAACAAAGCGGTGGTGGAAGAGCTTCCGCAGACAGATGGCAGGTTAACGCTGGCTTACAGTAGAATTTATGACAGTGCCAACCAAACCGTTTGGTTTCAAGTGGAAGAAGGTGGCGAAATTGGCGATATCTACGGAACAGGTTATTTGAAAAATGAAAATGGCGATTTCATCCTTACTTCCGAAGGGAGATATATTGCTGATAATACGCTGAAAAAAATAGGAAATTACAATCCTGATTTTATTTTGGGCTGGAACAATACTTTCACCTATAAAAACTGGAATCTTGGTTTTTTGTTCGATTGGCGTCAAGGTGGAGAGTTGGTTTCACGAACCCGTGCTTTGGCAACTGTTGGCGGTCAACTCGCAGAAACTGCTGGTGACAGAGGCGATATAATTCCGCAAGGTGTTGTAAATATTGGAACAGAAGAAAATCCAAATTACGTTCCAAATACCACAGCAGTTTCCGCCGAAAGTTATTATCGTCAGTTTTACGATAGAAACCACGAAGAAAACAATACATACGACGCTTCCTATTTAAAGCTTCGTCAGTTTTCAATCGGTTACACCTTCAAAACCAGAAAGGGTTTTGCGGGTCTTGACGAAGGTGCGGCGATCGATTTTTCCATAATTGGAAGAAACATATTTGCCATTAGCGACATTCCCCATTTTGATCCCGAACAACTCGCCGTGCAGGGAACTGGTTTTGTAAGCGGTGTTGAGGATATGAGTTATGCTTCAACCAGAAGTATTGGATTTAAAGCGGGATTAACATTTTAGACCCACCCCTAACCCCTCCCGAAGGGAGGGGAACAAAAGCCCCTCCTTTGGAGGGGTTGGGGAGGACTCTTAACATAAAACAATAAATTATGAAAAACAAATTATACATTTTCAGCTTGGTTTGCCTGCTTTTTGCAAGCGGATGTACCAAAGATTTTGAGGAAATAAATACGAACCCAAACGCACCGAATAGCGTGCAGCCAAGTCTTTTGCTTCGACAGGTAATTTATGATTTTGGCGAACAGATGAGCTACGAAGGTTTCGTGGCCGGCGATTTACTTTCGCAGCACAGAACAGCGATTGACTTTAACCTTTTTGACCGACACGCGTTGAAATCGCCGCAATTGGGTGGAAATCCTTGGCCAGTTTTTTACGTAAACCTTCGCGATAACGAGATTTTATTAAACCAAGCGCAAACGGTGCAAACCTACGCAGTTTACGAAGGGCCTGCCCTAATTATGAAAGCTTATATGGCAGCAGGATTGACCGATCTTTTTGGCGATGTTCCTTACATTGAAGCTTTCAATGGTGTAAATGGAACTGTCACGCCGAAATACGATAAACAGGAAGACATTTACTTGGCCGATGGCGGAATTTTGGATAATCTCAACAAAGGCATTGCCGCAATCAACAATTACAACGATGTACTTCCGCTGGAAGGCGATATACTTTTCAACGGAAATTTGGACGGTTGGGTAAAGTTTGCAAACGCTTTGAAAATAAAAGCATTGTTGAGAATTTCAGGAAAAATTGATGTTTCGGCACAACTGCAAGCCATTTACAGTTCTGGAAATTACATTCAAAGTAATTCTGAAAATGCAATTTTCAATTTTACAAATACAGATCCGAACCGATTCCGTTTGGCAAAACTCCGCGTGGGCGATTTTAACAACTTTGTGCTTTCGGAAACTATGGAAGATATCATGCTCGGCTTTAACGACGATAGAATTGATGCGTTTTTTCGTCCTTTTCAAAATTCAACAAATGGCGAATTTAATGGCCTGATAAACGGAATTGACGCCTCAAACACTTCCATAGAATTGTCGGATTATTCGCTTGCGGGTACCATTTTCCGCGAAGATACTTCAACGCTCGACGCCAACTTTCTGACCGCCTGGGAAACCTATCTCAATTTGGCCGAAGCCGCGCAAAAAGGTTTGATTACTGCAAATGCAAAAGATTTATACGAAACTGGCGTAACGCTGGCATTTGAATATTGGAATGCGCCGCTGCCTCCAGATTATTTAACCGGCCCCGCCGCTTTTGATGCGTCCGGCACAACTCCCATTCAGCAAATTGTTACCCAAAAGTGGATTGCAAACATCATCAACGGTTACGAAGGTTGGGTGGAATATCGACGTACAGGTTTCCCAATGCTAAAACCTGTTGCAGCAAGTTTGAACGACGGTTTAATCCCGGTAAGAATGCCGTATCCCGCAGAAGAACAGGCATTGAATGCAGATAATTATAATGAAGCGGCATCAAACACAGATGGCAATAGCATCAATTTCCCAGTTTGGTGGGATGAATAGTCCCACCCCTAGCCCCTCCCAAAGGGAAGGGAATATAAAAGCCCCTCCTTTGGAGGGGTTGGGGAGGACTTTTAAACAAAATTTATGAACGTAGAAATTTGGCAATGGGCATTGATAATCGTATCGAGTTTGATACTGTTTTTCCTTTCCCCATTAGCTAAAACCACTGATCAATTTTTTAAGGCCACGCACCGCAAAAAAGCGCCCAATGCGTTTATGCTCACGGGAAGCCTCATTATTTCGTGGATTTTTGCGAAAAGCATTACTAACGCCGCAAATCTCGGCCTCAATTTCGGGATTGTGGGCGGCGTTGCTTATGCCGGATATTATTTGTCCTTTGCCGTGGCGGGGATTATTATTTATTTCCTGAGAAAAGATGGCGGGTTTACAAGCATCCACCACTTTTTAACGAGCCGTTTCGGAAAAGGCGCAATGCGGATTTTTTCTGTTTTAATCGCAATCCGTTTGTTCAACGAAGTTTGGAGCAACACGATGGTAATTGGCACCTATTTTGGCGAACAGGGAAGCTCTGCCTCTTATTGGTCTATTATGGTTTTTACGGCATTGACTTTGGCTTATGCAATGAAAGGTGGCTTGAGCAGTTCCATTTTTACCGATGTAATTCAAATGGGTCTATTTGCCATTTTGCTTTGTATTATTCTTTGGAAAATATTTTCTGTGGAAGATTTCACAGTTGCAGAAGTTGCTAGTTCAGGAACTTGGAGTTTTGGATTGGGACTCAATCTATTTTTCGCAGCAATCATTCAATCATTTAGTTACCCTTTTCACGACCCAGTTTTGACGGATCGTGCTTTTTTAAGTTCGCCTAAAACTACACTGAAAAGTTTTTTATGGGCTACTTTATTAGGCGGTTTGTGTATCGTACTTTTTAGTGTAATCGGTATTTATGCAAAAATGCAAGGAATGGAAGGACAGGCGGCGGTTGAAGTTGGCAAAGCATTTGGCGTGATTATACTTTTGGTTATAAATTTCATTATGATCACCTCCGCTGCTTCCACTTTGGACTCAACTTTTTCTTCATTTTCAAAATTGCTTGCGGTAGATCTAAAGTTGGGAAAAAACTTAAGTTTCGGACGATTATCAATGGCAATTATTGCAATATTGGGAACCATTCCAGTATTTTTGAATGCCGAAATCCTTTCCGCTACAACTATATCTGGAACGATGGTAATTGGACTTACCCCCGTATTTTTATTTTGGAAAATGAAAGCTCCTAAAGTGAGTTTTTACGTAAGTGTACTGATGGGAATTGTTTTCGGCTTTATTTTGGTTTTTGAAATTTTTCCAAAGCAACTCATTTTCACCGAAGGCAAATACGCCGATTTGCTTTGGGTAAACATTTGGGGAATTGGCAGTTGTATACTTTTATATTTAATACCAACTTGGATAAAAAAATAGAACATATAAAAAATCTGAAAGGAAAGATGCTTCTTTTTGGGGGCGTGTACAGCAATCTGCAAGCCTTGGAAAAGCTGAAAAGCATTGCCGAAGAGGAAAATATTTCCCCGGAAAATTGCATTTGCACGGGCGATATTGTGGGCTATTGCGCACAGCCCGAAGAAACGGTTCAGCTTTTTAAACTTTGGGGTGTCAAAAGCATTGTTGGAAATGTGGAAATTCAGCTCCGTGAAGGCGCTGAGGATTGCGGTTGCGATTTTAGAGCTGGCGGAAGGTGCGACGGATTTTCGCAAATGTGGTATCCATTCGCGCAAAGCAAACTTTCAAAAAGTTCGTTGGATTTTATGAAAACGTTGCCCGATCATCTTCAATTTGAATATGCTGGAAAGAAGGTTACAGTTGTGCACGGCTCCTATTTTAATGTTTCGGAATTTATTTTTAAATCGACTCCGTGGGAAATTAAAGCTGAAAATTTTAAAGCTACCAAAAGTGACGTAATTATAGCGGGCCACTGCGGCTTGCCATTTCATCACATTAAAGAGAATAAAACGTGGTTAAACCCAGGAGTTATAGGGATGCCAGCAAACGACGGCACCCCGCAGGTCTGGTACATGATTTTGAATGATTTAAAAAACAAACTGAGTTTTAAACATCACAGGATGGATTACAACTTCGCGTTGACGAGCAAACTGATGCAAAACGAATTGTTGCCACAGGAATATGCGAGAACGATAATCACCGGAATTTGGGACAATACCGAAATTCTTCCGCCCGTAGAAAGCGGTTGGCAGGGTTTTGGCGTTGTATTGTAAATAATATTATGAAACAAAAAACAATCTTCATTCTTCTATTCTTAATCGCAGCAAACAGCTCCGCCCAAAAAGACTTGGCTGATTTGTTGCAAACCTACAACACACATAGCATTCCCTATATTTCTGTCGAAGAATTGCGCATGTTGCAGATGAATGATTCTGTAGTAATTTTGGACGCACGCGAGCCGAACGAATTCGTCGTAAGCCATATTGCTTCGGCCAAAAACGTTGGCTTCAACGATTTTTCTTCCGAAGAAAAAGAGCTTAAAAAATTACAGAAAAACGCACCGATAATTATTTATTGCTCTTTGGGAATCCGTTCCGAACAAATTGGCGAAAAGCTAAAAAAAGCTGGATTTACTAACATTAAAAATTTATACGGTGGTATATTTGAATGGAAAAACAAGAATTATCCCGTGATTGATTCCACAGGAATTGAAACCGAAAATGTACATACATTTTCGAAAATGTGGAGCAGGTATTTGCACGCAGGGAATCCTGTTTATTAAAACCAATGATGGTGTACGCGCGCGATTAATCGCGCGCCTACCGAATACCGATTATAAAAATGGCATTATTAACTTCAAAAGACACTACCGGCGACAAAGAAATGGCTTTCGATTTTCATTTTCCCACTTCAAAAAAAGCATTGATTATTTTTACGCGAAATCCTGAATTGGGAAAGGTAAAAACCCGTTTGGCAAAATCGGTTGGGGATGAAAGTGCATTGAAAATCTATAAATTTCTGCTTAAGCATACTGTTGAAATTACAGAAAACTTAAACGTAGATAAATATGTTTTTTATTCAGAAAACATTCATCGCGACGATATTTGGAATCCAGATATTTTCAGAAAAAAAATACAAACTGGTCTAGATTTGGGGGAACGGATGAAAAACGCTTTCTCCGAAGTTTTAGAAATGGGCTATGAAAAAGTGATGATTGTAGGTAGCGATATTTATGAACTGAAGCAAAAAGATATAGAAAAAGCCTTCGGAATTTTGGATACAGGCCAATTTGTAATTGGCCCAGCAACCGACGGCGGCTATTATCTTTTGGGAATGAAAGAATTGAATTCAGAAATTTTCAAAAATAAAAATTGGGGCACTAGCACGGTTTTGGAAGCTACTTTGAAAGATTTAAAAAACCAAAAATACATACTTCTGGAAGAACGAAATGACATAGATTATTTTGAAGACCTCAAAAATATTGATGCTTTTCAGCAATTTCTGCCGCCTTATTTAGACAATAACTTTTTATGAATAGGACATAAGAGTTAGAGCTAAATATTATTAATCATAAAAGTCAATTTTAAATTATTTCAGTCTTATGTCTTAAGTCCTTTCGTCCTACGTCTGGTTATAGTAGAAGATTATCATAAAAATGAACAAAATATGAGCATTACAAAATATATTGAACAAGCCGCAGACTATTTAAAACAGCGCGGTTTTGAAAATCCAGAAGTTGGAATTATTCTGGGTACCGGTCTCGGAAAACTAATTGAAAACTTGGAAGTTGAAGCCGAGATTAGCTACAACCATATTCCAAATTTCCCTACAGCTACAGTAGAATTCCACAAGGGAAAACTTATTTACGGCTCTTTGGAAGGAAAAAAGGTAGTTGTAATGCAAGGCCGTTTTCACGTTTATGAAGGCTATTCGTTAAGCGATGTTACCTTTCCCGTTCGCGTTATGCACTTACTGGGAATAAAGCATTTGTTGGTGAGCAATGCATCTGGAGCAATCAACCTCAATTTCAAAAAAGGAGAAATAATGCTTATTGACGACCATATCAATCTTCAAGGTGATTCGCCATTAGCTTTCCGCGGTGTTGAAAAAATGGGTGAGCGTTTTGTAGATATGAGTGCGCCCTATAACGCCGAAATGAACAAAAAAATGGAGCAGATTGCTTCCGCAAATAATATAAAATTACACAAAGGTGTTTACGCAAGTGTGGTTGGCCCACAATTGGAAACCCGCGCTGAATACCGTTATTTAAAAATTATTGGCGCAGATGCAGTCGGGATGAGCACGGTGCCAGAAGTTATCGTTGCTAACCACTTAGGAATACCCGTTTCAGCCGTTTCGGTTTTGACTGATGAATGTGATCCAGACAATTTGGAACCTGTGAATATTGAAGAAATAATAGCAATGGCGGCAAAGGCAGAACCAGATATGATTACTCTATTTACCGAGTTAATTAAGCAATTGTAAACTTTAGCAATTTATTGCGACCAAAAAACCTTGGAAAAATACTTAGAAATATTCAAAAACTCCTACCATGGCTACTTTAATTATCTGTGGACAGAAATGACTCGTTTCCATTGGGAAAATTATTTCTATGGATTAATACTTGTTTCTTTGGTAGTCTGGGGTTTAGAGCTTTTATTTCCGTGGCGAAAGAAGCAAAATGTTTTCAGAAAAGATTTTTGGCTAGATACATTTTATATGTTCTTCAACTTTTTTCTTTTGAATTTGATCGTGCTTATTTTCCTGTCAAATGCAACGGCAGAGTTGTTTAATGATATTTTAGGCTTTGCTGGATTAAAGCTCTCAGCTTTTCAGCTTTTAGATTTGGATGCACTACCTTTTGGTTTCGGACTTCTAATTTTCTTTTTGATAACAGATTTTGTACAATGGAATACGCATCGGTTACTTCACTACTCTCCCTTTCTTTGGAATTTTCACAAATTACACCATTCCGTAAAAGAGATGGGCTTTGCTGCACACCTGCGTTATCACTGGATGGAACCTGTGGTTTATAAATCTCTGCTGTACATTCCACTAGCGATTATTGGTGGTTTTAATGTAGAATCAGTAGCGATTGTCCATTTTTCCGCACTTGCTATTGGACATTTAAATCATGCAAACTTGGGATGGGATTACGGTTTTTTAAAATATATTTTTAACAACCCAAAAATGCACATTTGGCACCACGCTAAAGTTTTACCAAAAAATGCCCAACACGGTGTTAATTTTGGAATTAGTTTAAGCCTTTGGGACTACCTTTTCAGAACCGATCATATTCCGCACGATGGCAGGGACGTTGAGCTGGGCTTTAATGGTGATGAAAAATTTCCTGTAAAGTTCACCTCACAAATGCTTTATCCCGTTAAAACCAAAAACTGATATTGCTCGTATATAAAACCGAACAAAAATCTCGAAAATAATGAAAACATTAATCAATTTCACAACATTAATAATGGCTGCACTTATAATGCAGAGTTGTAATTTACTTTCCGCTGCAGGGGTTAGCAGCCAAGGACAACCTACTAAAGAAGTGAAATCAGATCTTACTTCAACAACTGCAAATTCTGCCATAAATGTGGACCACTCACAATGGGACAAATTGCTGAAAAAACACGTGAATAATGAAGGTCTGGTCGATTATAAAGGATTCAAAAACGACAAAGCAAAACTGGACGATTATCTAAAGATGCTTTCTGAAAAAAATCCTACTGACGATTGGAGCGTACAGGAATTGTTAGCCTATTACATAAACCTTTACAATGCTGCAACGGTAGAATTAATCGTGGAAAATTATCCCCTTAAAAGTATAAAAGATATTGATGGCGCCTGGACCAAAGGCCGCGTCTCCGTGGGAAGCAAAGAATTGTCTTTAGGCGGAATTGAAAACGGAATTCTTCGGAAAATGAACGAATCTAGAATCCACTTCGCTATAAACTGTGCTTCTATTTCCTGCCCAAAGCTTTTGAATGAAGCTTTTACAGCGGGTAAAATAAACGAGCAATTAGATCGCGTTACAAAAGAATTTGTCAATAGTGATAAGAACGATATTTCTGCCAGCAATCCTAAACTGTCCTCGGTTTTTGATTGGTACCAGAAAGATTTTACGGTAAATGGAAAAAAAGACGTTATCGGTTACATTAACGAATACGCTAAGACCAAGATAAATGCTGGTGCAAGCTTGGCCTATAAAAATTATAATTGGAACTTGAACGAACAGAAATAGTTTTCTGTTTTGAAAATAATCAAACCTCACAGACTATTAAATCCTGTGAGGTTTAACTTTTGTAAATTTACCGCATGCTATCCATCATCATCCCGGTTTTGAATGAAGCCGAAACTATAAAAAAATTATTGACCTTTCTTTCAGAAAACATTTCTGCAAAAAATGAAATAGAAATTATTACCGTGGATGGCGGAAGCAATGACGGAACGCAGCAAATAATTAAAGAGTTTATCGAGTCCATTAACCCTTCGGCTACGCTCAGGATGACATTGGAAAATTCAGAAAAAGGTCGCGCCAAGCAAATGAATAAAGGTGCTACTGAAGCATCTGGCGAAATTCTATACTTTCTACACGCAGATTCTTTTCCTCCCAAAAATTTCGATAAATATATTATTTCCGAAATTGAAAAAGGAAATCCTGCTGGTTGCTTCCGAATGAAATTTGACAGCAACCATTGGTGGCTGCAACTTGCGGGATGGTTTACTAAATTTAGCTGGCGTGCCTGCCGCGGTGGCGACCAAAGTCAATTTATCACCAAAGATCTCTTCGAAGAAATTGGAGGTTTTGATGAAAAATATATTATTTACGAAGATAATATTTTAATCAACGAGCTTTACGAACGGAACAAATTTGTAGTAATACAGCAATGGATTACAACTTCTGCAAGGCTTTATAAGCAAGAAGGCGTTTGGAAGTTGCAGTACCATTTTTGGGCAATTTATGTAAAACGTTGGCTGGGAGCTGATGCGGAGCAACTCTACAATTATTATTTGAAAAACATAAAACTAGCCAACTCCACAAAATTTTCAGAACAAAAAATTTCTCAACAAGTAGCTGAAAAGCAATAACGCCACGAAATTTCATTTTTCAAATTCGCTTCTTTCCAAAATTTTTAGGATATTGTAAGAGAAACCATTGTAAAAGACAAAACCATGAACATTTTTGAAGCCATTAGAAAAGACCACGACAAACAACGCGAACTATGCCGTTTGGCAACCTCCACTTCGGGAGATTCAAAGGGCAGAAAAGAAATGTGGGAAAAATTGAAACACGAGTTGCAAATCCACGCAGATGCAGAGGAACGCACTTTCTATTCGCCATTGATCCATAACGACATGATGCAAGAGCACGCCCGCCACGGAATTGCCGAACATCACGAAATGGACGAATTAATTGAAAAAGTGAGCGAGACAGATATGGACTCGCCAGCTTGGCTTGTGTATGCAAAACAGTTGTGCGAAAAGGTTGAACATCATTTAGACGAAGAAGAACACACCTTTTTTCAACTGGCGGGTAAGGTATTTTCTGAAACGCAAAAAACAGCCATTGCCAAGGATTACTTGGAAGAAATGAAAAAGCACAGATAATCCAGAACTAGTTTATTTATTAAACTTTGTATAATACTTTGCCACAGTAACTTCCGCAGGTTTGTTTTGTGGGGTAAATTGATTGTTGGTTTCGCCTCCCACTTTTTCGTGCGCAATAAACCATTTCCAAAGAAAACCACCTGCAAACCAATTTTCTTTCCATAAAGATTGGTACAAACCTTCCAATAGATTTATCTGTGCTTCTGCGTTTGTAGAAGTCATTTCTCTATCACTTTTCCAAGGTTCTTTCCCGCTAAAGTCAACATTGCGATAACCATATTCAGCGAAAAGGATTTTTTTATTTTTCTTTTCTGAAAACATTTTTAAATCCTCTTTCCATCGCTCCCAACCTGCTCTTGTTTCGGCAATAGTCGGCGTTTTGCTGTCAGAAATTGGAAAGTATGCATCCACGCCAATATAATCCAAGGCATCCCAAAAAGGCACACGTTTGTATTCGTCCCAATTGGCAGCATAGGTTAATTTTCCATTGTAAACCTTTTTCACTTCAGCAATCAAATCTCGCCAATACTCTGGACGATGTTCTATAAATTTTTCTAGTTCGGTGCCAATACACAATATTTCTACACTTTCTTCTTCAGCAACTTTTGCAAAACCCAAAATAAATTCTTGGTATGAATTTTCAAGTTGGAGCCAATCTTCTTCCGAAGCCATTTTTACCAAACCTGTAAACTCTCCATTCCAAACCCAAATTTGGGGTTTCATCATTACATTCATTTCGTTCTTGTGAAGCAGCTTTATATTCTGCCGAACGCCTGTAGCAGTTTCGCCAAACCATTGCCGCTCTTGGTTGTATATTACTTCGGGATGGTTTAGACTTTTAATAAAGCCGAAAGGCATCACAGTAGCATAATTGGCGTGGATTTCTTTTAAGGGAGCAATGTTTTTCTGCAAAAGAGAATCGGGAGCTGCAACTAGACTCACTCCGTTTATTTTGGAAATCGAAGCTTGCTGGATTGTCTTTTCTTTGAAAGAATCCTTCTTTTGGGCACATCCGGCAACAACGAAAAAAAGACAAAAACAAAACACGACGCGGGAAAGTAAAACCATTTTTGAAATAAATTATGGTTGAATTTAGCCCTTTATTTAGAATTTATAGAAATATTAATAGCCGTTTTGAATCTGCCGAAGTTGTAATTGCGTAAATTTATAAACGACTGAAAATTCAATCATCAAAAAATATGGAGCACATCGTCATTATAGGCAACGGTATTGCCGGTATAACCGCCGCACGGCACATCCGTAAACTTTCTGATAAAAAGATAACTATAATTTCCGCAGAAACAGATCACTTTTTTTCACGTACCGCCTTAATGTATGTTTATATGGGCCATATGCGCTGGAGAGATATTGAACCTTATGAACCTTGGTTTTGGGAAAAGAACAGACTGGAACTTAAAAAAGCTTTCGTTGAAACGGTCGACACAGCTAACAAAACACTCCATTTTAAAGATGGCGGAACAATTGACTACGATAAACTGATTATTGCTACAGGCTCGGTTACAAACACATTTGGATGGGAAGGCTTGAAATTAAACGGCGTACAAGGTTTGGTGACAAAACAAGATTTAGAAACCCTCGAAAAAAATGCCCCGAACAATAAAGAATGTCCGCGAGCGGTAATAATTGGCGGAGGATTGATTGGTGTTGAAATGGCCGAAATGCTCCGAACCCGAAACATTGAAGTAACAATGCTCGTTCGCGAAGATGCTTTTTGGGCCGGCGTACTTCCAAAGCCAGATGCTGAAATGATTTCACGGCATATACTTTCGCACGGAGTAGACCTTCGCCCTAATACGGAACTTGAGAAAATTTTAGGTGATGACAAAGGCAATGTAAAAGCAATTATTACAAAAGACGGCGAAGAAATACCTTGCTGTGTGGTTGGGATAACTACTGGCGTAAAACCACAAATTTCATTTCTGAAAAACTCAGAAATTGAAACTGACAAAGGTATTTTAGTAAACCGAATGCTAGAAACCAACATTAAAAATGTTTATGCCATTGGCGATTGTGCACAGCAACGCGAACCCATCGGCAACCGCCCATCCGTAGAAGCTGTTTGGTACACAGGCAGAATAATGGGCGAAGCATTGGCGCAAACCATTTGCGAAAAACCGTTTGAATATAATCCAGGAAACTGGTTTAACAGCGCCAAGTTTTTTGATATTGAATACCAAACCTATGGTTGGGTTTTTTCAGAAAGCAGAAAAAAGGATTACGAAGCGCAATTTCATTGGAAATGCAATAGCGATCTGCGTTGCGTGACTATTTCATATAATAAAAACACCAATGAATTTTTGGGAATAAACACTTTCGGAATACGAATGAGGCACGAAGTTTTTGATAAGTGGCTAAATGAAAAAAGAAGTCTGGAGTACGTAATCCAAAACCTAAAACAAGCCAATTTTGATCCCGAGTTTTATAAAAAGTATGAAAAGGAAATTCAGTCCAAATTTTTAAATCAAACCGTAAACGCCTAGTCTATGAGTAACTTCCAAAGAAATATGTCGCTTACTGGCGAGCCGCCAAAAACTATTAATACCCAACAAAAAATCGCTTCAGCAATTGGATTAATTGGTTTGGCGTTGCTTTTTTTGGCACTCTTCAATCTCGATTTTCCCAACAAAACCTTGTGGTTAAGCGTTTCATTGGGAATGATAGCTGCGGGGACTATTTGGTTTTCAATTGCGGCCTACGCTAATAAACACGAAGGAATTAAAAACGATGGAATCTATTTTAAATCGCTAACCTCCCGCGGGTTTTGGGCTTGGATTTTGGGTATATTACTCACCCTTTTTTATATGGTGCTGTATTGGTTTCCGCAGTATTTGGGGTTGGTGCAAGATGGAGATAATAAAGGTCTTGTTGCTCTTTTTGATCCGTTAAGCAAATTATTGAATGGCGGCCCAGCAAGCCAATGGTTTTTATATGGCACGCTCTATACGATGGCAATTTTGGCTTTTGGGGTGAAATTTCTTCTGAAATACCGTAACAACAATTACGAAAAGCTAAGAACGTTTTCTGTCATGTTTTTTCAACTTGGCTTTGCCTTTTTGATTCCTGAATTAATGCTGCGTTTAAACAGTGCATCATTTTCACTTCCCTACTACGACTTAAAAAATATCTGGCCACTTAATTATTACAATTTTGAACAATACCGTGTGGACGAATTTGTTTCTGCAGGAGATATTGGTTTGGGACTTCTAATTTTTGGAATCGCATCCATCTTTATAATTACCCCAATTTTAACTTATAAGTATGGCAAACGTTGGTACTGTTCTTGGGTTTGCGGTTGTGGCGGTTTGGCGGAAACTGCCGGAGATCCTTTTCGCCATTTGAGCGATAAAAGACAAGTAGCCTGGAAAGTAGAACGCTGGGTAATCCACAGCGTACTGGTTTTTGTGGTTTTGATGACCACAGCAGTTGTGCATTCCTATTTAGGGGATGACAGTTCAAAATATTGGTTGACGAAAGATGTTTTTCTTATAAGTGTAGCATCACTTTTAACACTTGTTTTTTTAGGAGTTTGGATTTTTAAAAGGGAAGAATTGCAAAAAGATGCCCGAATAGGTTCCATTGCTTATTTCGTTATTATAATTGCATTAATTGCGCTTCATTTCACCACTGGTAAAACCCTTTTCCTTTTTGATGCTGAAATCTTGCGTCAATCTTACGGCTTTCTCATTGGCGCAATTTTTAGTGGTGTAATTGGCGTTGGCTTCTACCCTATTTTTGGCAGTCGTGTTTGGTGTCGTTTTGGATGTCCAATGGCAGCAATACTTGGATTTCAGCAGCGTTTGTTTTCAAAATTTAGAATTACTACCAACGGCGGACAGTGCATTAGCTGCGGTAATTGCTCAACCTATTGCGAAATGGGTATAGACGTGCGCGCCTACGCGCAAAAAGGCGAAAACATTGTGCGTTCCAGTTGTGTGGGCTGTGGAATTTGTGCTGCCGTTTGCCCGCGTGGCGTTTTGAATCTTGAAAATGGTCCACTCGAAAAACGCATCAACAGCAATGAAATTCTGCTTGGAAACGATGTGGATTTAATGAATTATGTAAATAAGTAATTAGCATTCAGTCGCAGTTGGCAGCATCAAAAATGTTAGGTTTGGAAATTGTTTCCGTCCAACGGTTTGTCATATATTTTTCTGAAATTCGCAGTCCATAAATCCTCAAGCTCTTAATGCCAAAAAATATTAAAGTAATCATTCCTGCGTATAACGAAGAAGCCTCAATTGGGAAAGTGATTGCCGAAATTCCCGATATTGTTTCAGAAATAATTGTGGTAAATAACAATTCTACAGATACTACTGCGATCGTAGCAAAAGAAGCGGGTGCAACCGTGCTTTTTGAGCCAAATCCCGGTTACGGAAATGCTTGTTTGAAAGGGATGAAATACATTTCAGAAGAAAAAATAAAACCAGAAATTGTAGTTTTTCTAGATGGTGATTATAGTGATTACCCTTCAGAATTAACAAAAATTATTGCTCCAATTCTTGAAGACAATATCGATTTTGTAGTTGGTGCCAGAGTGAAACATTTACGTGAAAACGGCTCGATGACTTTTCCGCAGCGATTTGGCAACGGATTAGCAACAAAGCTAATGGCGCTTTTTTTTAATTCAAAATTTACAGATCTTGGGCCTTTTCGTGCAATTAAATATGAAAAATTGCTCGCCCTAAATATGGAGGACAAAACCTATGGTTGGACTGTAGAGATGCAACTTAAAGCATTAAAAAAGAAATATACATACGCAGAAGTACCCGTGAAATACAAAAACCGCATTGGCGTTTCAAAAGTTTCGGGTACAATAAAAGGTGCTATCTTTGCGGGCGTAAAAATCCTAAGCTGGATTTTTAAATACAGTTTCAAAAAATGATTCTTGAATTCATAATCATTGCCATTTACTCCATTGCCCTGCTCCTCATCTTTATGTATGCCTTGGCGCAATTAAACCTACTTTTCAACTATTTAAAAGCTAGAAAAAACCACAGCACTTCCCCTACTTTCGATTTTTCAAAAGAAGAAGAAGTTCCTTACGTAACTATCCAACTCCCAGTTTATAATGAGCTTTATGTTATGGAACGCCTGTTGGACAATATTTCCGAAATGGACTATCCGAAGGATAAACTGGAAATACAAGTACTTGACGATAGTACCGATGAATCTTTTGAAGAAACCGCTAAGCACATTCAAGAACTTCAAAAAACAGGTCTAGACATTCAACATGTAACGCGTAAAAACCGCGAGGGTTTTAAGGCTGGGGCATTAAAAGAAGGTCTGAAAACTGCCAAAGGAGAATATATTGCAATCTTTGATGCAGATTTTCTTCCGAAGAAAAACTGGTTGAAAAATACAATTCCATATTTTAAAGATCCCGAAATAGGCGTTGTTCAAACCCGTTGGGGGCATTTAAATAGGGATTATTCCATTCTCACCCGTGTTCAGGCTTTTGCGCTGGATGCGCATTTCACTTTAGAACAAGTAGGCCGAAACAGTAAGGGACATTTTATAAATTTCAACGGCACGGCTGGCGTTTGGCGAAAAGACTGCATTCTGGATGCAGGCAATTGGGAAGGCGATACGCTCACCGAAGATTTAGACCTCAGCTATCGAGCCCAACTAAAAAACTGGAAATTCAAATATTTGGAAGAAGTTGAAACTCCTGCAGAACTTCCCGTGGTTATAAGTGCAGCACGTTCGCAACAATTTAGATGGAACAAAGGTGGCGCAGAGAATTTTCAAAAAATGGCTTGGCGTGTTTTTAAAAGTCCTGATATTTCCTTCAAAACTAAAATACACAGCTTCTTACATTTGCTGAACAGCACTATGTTTTTGAACATTTTTATAGTTGCTATTTTAAGTATTCCGATGCTTTATATCAAAAATGAATACGAGCATTTGAAGCTATATTTTTATGTGATGAGCTTTTTCATAATGAGCACCATTATCTTCTTTATCTGCTATTGGTTCACTTACAAAGCCATTTACGGCGGTGGGTTTAAGCACTTTTTAAAATATAGCGGTATGTTTTTTACATTTTTTTCAGTAGCAATGGGTTTTTCACTACATAATTCCATTGCGGTTTTGGAGGGACATTTCGGGAAGAAAAGTGAATTTATCCGTACCCCAAAATTCAACATTGGAGCACTGAAAGACGGTTGGAAAGGCAATAAATACCTAACCAAAAACATATCCCCAAACGTAATTTTTGAAGGTGTGCTGATGCTTTATTTCGCTTTCGGGATGTACAGTGCTTTTGTGGTAGGCGACCAAGGTGGCGATTTTGGACTATTTCCTTTCCACCTAATGCTTTTCTTGGGGTTTGGGTTTGTGTTTTTTAAATCACTGACTTCCAAAGCTTAAATTTTTTTCTTTACATTTAAACTCTGCTAACTTGAGTGGAGTTCACTTGGAAATTGTGGCTTCGATACATTTTGAAAACAAGAAGATTTGGCAGAATATTTTTAATTCTTAATTAGTTTTCAAAACACTCAGCCACCTTTTAAGTTCAACAATTTAAAATCGTAAATCTAAAATCAAAATGTATCCACCGCCGCACCACCAATCGCACGATATTGAAAATATGATTTCAGTAATCAATCATTTTCCTTTGGGAATGTTGGTTACTGCGAAGGCTGGAAAACCATTTGTGACGCACATTCCTTTTATTTACAACGAAATCACCAAAAGACTAGTTGCGCACTTAGACCGAAGCAATCCACAACTGGAAACTTTAACTGAGAACGCCGAAGTTACTGTAGTTTTTAAAGGGCCGGATACTTATATTTCACCAAGCATTTATACTACACCACAATTACCAACGTGGAATTATATAATCGTTCACATTACAGGAAATATTAAACTTATAAATGATAATGAAACGGCCAAGCAAACAATGGTTGTTATGACGGAATTTTTGGAAGGTAAGGATCAAAAGTTCATATTGAAACAGGATGATTCAAGAATGGAACGCTTTGTAAATTACATACAAGCTTTTGAAATTGAAATCACTAATTGGGAAGGTAAGTTTAAGCTTTCGCAGGATAAAAACGCAGCGGATTTTGAAAACGCAAAACATGAATTGATTAAAAATTCTGGGAAGGATGTTTCGGGATTTATTGAGGAAATTTACAAAATGAAGTAAGACTCTTAGACATAGGACTTAAGAGAGTTACAACTAAAAGTCTTGCGTCTTGCGTCTTGCGTCTTATAGCGAAGCGGTCTTACGTCTTTCCCAGATACCCCTTCACCTCCTCAAAATCCAACCCACCATAATTACCGCTACTCATCAAGAGCAAGCAAGTATTATCGTAATCCTGCGAAAAAAGATAGGTTTTAAAATCGGCGGGATTTGTGAAAACTACCAAATCATGGCGATCAAAGGCTTCTTCAATTTGCTCCCCTTTTATTGCTTCTAATTGTTTTATGAACACTGCGTGTGGTGAGTAGAAAACTACGGCACTATCTGCCGCATCCAGTGTTCCTTTGTATTCTTTTATAAATTCTGGGTTTAGGCTACTGTAAGTGTGTAGCTCCAAACAGGCTATCAGTTTTCTATTGGGATACTGGCTTTTTACGGCTTGCGTAGTTGCTTTTACTTTACTTGGGGAATGAGCATAATCTTTATAAGCTACAGCAGTTTTTGTTTCGGCAATTTTTTCAAGTCGTTTGCTGGCGCCTTTAAATGTTGCGATTGCTTCGTAAAAGTCTTCAGCGTCCACGCCCATCAATTGGCAAATCCAACGGGCGCCTTCAAGATTGTTTAAATTGTGTTTTCCAAAAATTTCCACAGGCATCGGGCCTTCGGGAGTTTCCAAAAGAGTGGTTCCATCCTCAACCGAATATTCGGGGGTTTGATATGGGTATTTTTTTATGTGATTTGTAGAATTTTCCACAACTCGTTTTACCTCAGCATCCTCTTCGTTGTAAATAATTGCGCCACCGTTCGTGATTTCGTTCAGAAATATTTCAAACTGCTCCACGTAGTTTTCATAGGTCGGGAAAACATTTATGTGGTCCCAAGCTATGCCGCTCAACAAAGCAATGTTCGGTTTATAAAGGTGAAATTTAGGCCTGCGATCAATTGGCGAGGAAAGATACTCATCACCTTCAATTACCATGAAATCACTTTCTTCAGTAATTTTTACCATCGTATCAAAACCTTCCAATTGGGCACCGACCATATAATCCACATTTTTTCCGTTGTAATTCATAACGTGAAGAATCATGGATGTAATTGTGGTCTTTCCGTGCGAACCGCCAATGACTACACGGGTTTTGTTTTTGGACTGCTCATATAGAAATTCGGGATAACTGTAAATTTTCAGATCGAGTTCCTTTGCTTTTAGAAGTTCAGGATTGTCTGCTTTGGCGTGCATTCCGAGGATCACGGCATCGATTTCAGAAGTTAATTTTTCGGGGAACCAGCCTTCTTTTTCGGGCAACAAACCTTTGTTTTTCAGTCTGTTTCTAGATGGCTCAAAAACCTCGTCGTCGCTTCCAGTTACGGTATCTCCTTTTTGATGTAATGCCAATGCAAGATTGTGCATCGCGCTGCCGCCAATGGCTATAAAGTGGATTCTCATATTTTAGTAGAAGATTTATGAGTTTAAAAGTTTAGATGTAAAGATACTTTTTCTAATTATGAATTATAATGCCAGAATGAGGGATTTTTCCTTTTGAGCTTCTTTGAAATCTGCTTCACCCAATAAAGCTTTATTTATCCAAGTAAGGGCGATTTCCTTTTTTCCCAGGTTTTTGTATATCTGCGCCAATCGGTAATATGCCCAATCTTTAGGCACGCCGTCTTTTATGGAATAGTTGGCTAAATACTGGCTTAGGCATTCAATCCCGTATTCTGGTTCAAGATTGTATTGCGCTGATATTTTACCTATTTGGTAATTAAGTTGATTGCGTTTATGCTTTTTTAAGGATTGTGAAGTTGTTTCAATAGCCTCCTTTGGCTGCTTGTTTTTTTCGTAAAGGTTAGAGAGTTTTTCATAGGTATGTGGCGAGCCACCTATCTCAATTGCCTTTTTGTAAAATCGTTCTGCATCTTTAGGTCTGTCAGAATATTCAGCAATATAGCCGTTGGCAAGGTAGCCATCAACTTTAGATATCTTTCCCAATTCGTAAGCATAGGCTATTGCCTTATTTTCGCTTCCACCAATAATTCCGGGCAGCTGAATGTAAAATTCCACCAAAGCCCAACGTGTTTCTATATGTCTTGAATCTAATGCAGCAGCGCGTTCTAAGTGATGCTTTATATCGCTAATATAGCTAACTGCCCTAATTCGACTAACCGAAAGGGCTTTCATTCCTAAGGCGCCACCATATTTAAAATGATAATTGGCATTATCTGCTTCAGACTTTACAAGACTTTCGTAATAGGCAATAGCTGTGTCCCAATCTTTCCCGTAACCCGCAATATCACCCAAATACTCACGGGTTTTTTTGTCTTTGGGATATTGCTTCAGAAAACTTTCAAAAATTGGTTTCGCCTTGCTGAAGTCTTCCTGCTCAAAATAATCCTCCGCTTGTTGATAGTTGTATTGGGCAACTGCAAACAAAGGAAGCAGATAAAAAAGGAGGGTTATTTTTCTGAATAAAATAATATTGTTCAAGATTTAAAATTCAAAGTTCAAGGTTCGACACTTCGACTGCTCAGTGCAGACCCGCTCAGGGGGACAAATTTATGATTAAATTAAAAGAACTTACTGCTGCGTAGTAAAATGGTTGTTGATTATTTTCAACATTCGTGCACGCGATAAATCGCGAGCCTACTGGCTACTCAACTTTCGGTGGATATTTCGCCAATATTCTCTGAATTACCGAAACATAGTACGCTTCCTTCTGCTGGGGTGCTGCACGTTCTTTCATTTCGCCCTCGGCAACGGCTTGCCATACCAAGTCGTCTTTTTCAACGTCTATAAAATCTATTGTCAAACGTTGGTTGAGCACATTTCCGCCAATAGGAATTCCGCCACTAACGCCTACTCCAACGTTGCCACCGCCACCGCCAACACCAATACCAATGGTATTTCGTGAACGTGAAACACTCTCACGCGCATAAAAGTTAATATATATTTGTGGTGTCTCGCTCTTCACAAAACCGCGTTGCTGCAATAAGCTGTCCGTAATTTGCATAATACGGCTATCGTCAAGTTGGTTTAGGCCAGAGTCTATAGTAGGAAAATAATTATAGGAATTGTATTTTGAAAAATCTACTTGTTTGTCATAATCTACGGCCACTGTTGCGCCGCAAGAAACAAGGAGAATAGAGAGTACTAAAATTGAGAGGAATTTCATTGTATTTTTCTTTTCCTAAAAATACGCAAAAAAGCTTCCTTTAGTTTTGGGTTTGTTATTCTTTAACAATTTTCTTTATTACGCTCCCTTTGTCAGTAACCACTTCTACAAAATAGATGCCTGCGGAAAGGGTTTCGAGGTTGATTTGTTTTTCTGAAGTTTCAAGAATTAGTCTGCCTAATGTTGAATAAACTATTGCCTTCTCAAATATAATTGAATTTGAAGTATTTATTTGAAGGGTTGAAGAAACTAGATTGGGAAATATTGAAAGACTTTGTGATAAATCCTCTCCGGTTATGGAAAGTTGGCATTGGGCTTCTACTTCGGGAACTGAATTGCAACCTTGGGCATTATCATTTATTTGTACACCGGGATAATTTAAATTCTGGCAAATAAAATCAATATCGCAAACCGATAAGTTCGGATTATCTTCTATAAGATAACCATCTTCAGCAATGGATTGAGGATCTAAATTTTCCAATTTATCTATTGATTGTAGATTATCATTGCCTTTTATAATAAGAGTTCCTTCTATACTTTCTAATGCTTCAAGTCCATTGAGATTCTGTAAATTACGACTATAGGATATTCTAAAACCACCATATATATTTACAAGTCCACTTAGCCCGCTCAAATCTTCTAAGGCGTAATTATTAGTAAGCTCCATACTTCCACTTATGTGAGAAAGATTTTCCAAGCCTGAAAGTGATATGAGCGAAAAATTATACGAAATTTGCAAACCCCAACCACCAGGAATACTGTCCCCAATAGAAGTTAGTGAATCAAAACCCGAAAGGTTTTGAAGAGAACTATTACCGTGAAAGAATAATCCACTACCGACTGTTTCCAGACTAGATAACCCTTGAGCATTCTGTAAAAAATCATTTTCTGCAATAGTGAACCTATAACCAATAGACTCGAGATTCTCTAAACCATTAAAATTTTCAATATTTGTTTCGTTAATGTTAAAATTTCCATTAATAATTTCTATTTGAGATAAACCTTCAAGATTAAAAATATCATTAAGCGAACCATTAATTAAAATAGTGTCAAATTCAGTACATCCTGAATAGGTCGTGGCAAATTCATCAATTTCTGCCTGTGATTGTAAAACAAGTGGACCATTTGTCGGACACTGCCCAAAACCAACAAAAGAAACCAAAAACAAAACGAGAAAGAGTAGTCCTTTTTTCATACCAATTAATTTTTTGGCAAGTAATAAGAAATAAAGAACTTATGAAAGTTTTTTTAAGAAATCTTTAAGAAAAGATAAATGATCTCCCCGAGCGCAGTCGGTTATTGGTTAGCAGAACTATAATTAAACAGGAGGTCTCGACTGCGCACGACCGGACATTTAATTTTAATTCAGCATTTTCCAAAGTTTATCTTTCAACTCCGTCAGCCCCTGTTGCGCCACGGAAGAAATAAACATATAAGGAATGTCCTTAAACTGCTTGTCAAGAATCTTTTTCATTTCAGCTTTTAGCTCATCGTCCAGCATATCGCTTTTGCTGATGGCAACCAAACGTTCTTTATCCAAAAGCTGTGGATTGTAACGACGCAATTCATCTACCAATATTTCATACTGCTCCTTAATATCCGGCGCATCTGCGGGAACCAAGAACAACAAAGTAGAATTACGCTCAATATGGCGAAGAAAACGATGCCCAATTCCTTTACCCTCTGCGGCGCCTTCAATAATTCCAGGGATATCAGCCACCACAAAAGTTTTGAAATCGCGGTATTCCACTATGCCCAAATTCGGTTTTAAAGTGGTGAATTCGTAATTGGCAATTTTCGGTTTGGCTGCGGTAATAACTGAAAGTAAAGTGGATTTTCCTGCATTCGGGAAACCTACCAAACCTACATCGGCTAGTATTTTTAGTTCAAGAATAATATCTGACTCAAGTCCTTCCTCACCTGGCTGCGAATAGCGTGGAGTTTGGTTGGTGGCCGTTTTAAAGTGCGCATTACCCAAGCCACCGCGACCGCCTTTTGCAACTACCTTTTCCTCGCCATCCTCGGTAAGTTCAAAAAGTATTTCCTCAGTTTCCTTATCGCGGACCACCGTGCCTAGTGGCACTTCAATATAAACATCGGCGCCTTCGGCACCGGTGCTGGTTTGTTTACTACCGTGTGAGCCGGGTTCAGCTTTAAAGTGTCTTTTGAATTTTAAATGGTAGAGCGTCCAAAGATTTTTGTTCGCTTTTATAATCACGTGCCCTCCACGGCCACCATCACCCCCATCTGGCCCACCTTTGGGAATATACTTTTCCCGCCTCATGTGCTTGCTACCCTGTCCTCCCTTTCCGGAAGTAACATGAACCTTTACGTAATCTACAAAATTGCCTTCAGTCATATAAATAATAAATGTAAAATGATAATTGTAAAAGTAAAAAGTCTTGAAATATTAGCTTCTTACACTTTAAAATTTACTGTTTTACATTTTTCGGTTTTTAATTTTTACAATTTATCAATCACGTCACTCAATCGTTCCGTGATTTCCTCAATACTCCCCACCCCATCAACACCGTGATATTTGTTCTGTTTTTGATAATATTTTTTCAGAATAGCGGTTTCGTTATAATATACTTTTATTCTATTTCTTATAATGCTTTCCTCTGCGTCATCGGCTCTTCCGCTTGTTTTTCCTCTTTCCAGAAGTCGCTTCACTAAAACCTCATCGTCCACTTCCAACGCAACCATTGCAGCAATATTTGTGTCTTTATCATCCATTAAATGCCCCAATGCTTCTGCCTGTGCTTCCGTTCTTGGGAAACCATCAAATATAAATCCATTGGCGCCGCTGTTCTTGTCTAACTCGTTGCTGAGCATATCGATAGTGATTTCATCCGGAACCAATTTCCCTTTTGCCATAAAGGACTTGGCAAGGTTGCCGAGTTGAGTTTCGTTTTTGATATTATATCTAAAAACATCACCCGTGGAAATATGTACTAGGTTGTATTTTTCTTTCAAAAAATTAGCTTGCGTGCCTTTTCCCGCACCGGGAGGGCCAAAGAGAATTATATTTGTCATGATTGTGGTTTAATAAAATAAAAAACGAAGGTGCAAATTTACGAAATTATAATTCGGGATTCGTTAATTTGGGAAATGGGATTTATCGATTTGGAATTTGTTATTTGTTATTTAAATTACAACCCCAACCGCTTTGTAAAGAAAAGTTACCAAGGCATTCCAAAGTTTTTCCAGCGTTACCATCAAAATACCTTTTAGCGTATTTACGAAATTGAGCGTCATAGCTTCCAAACCGTCGAGAAAAAACTCGCGAAGATCTTCGTCAATATCGCCATTGGCTATACCTTTTTGAATAATTGCTGTTTGTTTGGCGATGGCCTCTACTTGGCGCTCGCTAAACCCGCGTATTGTAGAAATATCTTTTTCTAACACATCTGAAGCAATGTCTTTTATATCAGTAATAATTTTTGCTACATTTTCGCTCATAACTTTACCTTTTTAAGAAACTTTCATACGTTATTGCCTGGTCTAAAAAGATTTCAACTTGTCCTTTAAAAGCTTGTAGCGCCAAGGGTTTTATGCCGTTCTCACTGTCAGTTTGCTTCATTTTACTAAAGGTTGCCGCTATCTGCTCAAAGGCAAAAGCGCTGGGATACTCGCCGGTAATAGCACTGCTACCCTTAGATTGAAGAAGTGCGTTTATCTTTTCTAAAGCAGCACTATTGGGAAGAGGACGTGCTCTGGCCTGCAGCTTCAAAGACTCAAACGCACCTATTAATTTATTGTAGGTGGGTTGGCGCATGAAAAAACTCTCACTCTCGGTCCCGCCATCAAGCTCCGCGAAAAAACGCATAGCCAGATTGCTACTTTCAGTTACCCTTTCAACAATAGCTTGATCATAAGCGGGTGCCAACGTAGCTTCGCAAGCTGTAAAAAGAGCGATGCTGAAAAATGCTAAAAATGATAAATACAGTTTGGGTTTCATAGTGCTGTGACATTCAAGAAGCACTAAATTAATGATTTATAATGAATTATAAGTCGATTTTATATTTTTCCCACTCCGTTTTATGTAGCGAATAGAAATTGTGAAGGGTGCCATCATAAATAAATTCATTTTGTTTTATAAGTCCCACTTTTTTCAAAATGGTATTGGAGGCTGTATGCTCAGCATCAGCAATTCCAATAATTTCGTGGAAGTTCAATTCTGTAAAACCATGATTTAATGAAGCGATGGCGGTTTCAGTAGCGTAGCCTTTTCCCCAATATTTTTTAATGAATCTGTAACCCAGATCGTAATATTGGGTTCTGCCGTTTATAACATCGGTTATAAGTTTAAAGCCGCTCCACCCAATAAAGTCGCCACTATCTTTTTCAACTACCGCCCATCTTCCAATTCCGTTATCGATGTATTGTTGTTTTATGGAAGCGATCATTTTTTTAGCTTCGTCCAAAGTGGAAATTGGCTTGTTTCCTAAAAAAGCATGCACCCCGGCATCACTATCCATCGCGAACATTTCGTGCGCGTCTTCATCTGTCAAATCGCGCATAAGCAAACGATCTGTTTCTATGTGAATTTTCATTTTCTTGATTGTTTTATTGATCAAAAGGAAAGAAGTCCTTTAAAAAGTATCTCTTAAAGCTGTTCTATAATTAAGGCTGCCAATTCAACTGCCTTTACCTTGTTAGCTGTGGCATCATCAGAGATTCTTACATGTAGATGAATCATCGTTCCCTTTGTCAAAAAGGTAAGCTGCGACATTGTTGAGCCCCAAATCGCCAAATCGCCAATGCCGTCTATGGCCACCCCATCTTTATAAACCTTTGTTGAAATTCCAAACATTTTTTCAGTAGCATTTTTAACCAATACGATGCTCGCTTCAGCCGGATAATTAAGAATTACCTCTTGCCCGGCAATACTTTTTTTAGTGGTAAATGCAATTGTCTCCCATTTGTAAAAACAAGATGGGTAGGTTCGCATCACATCTTTTATTTCGGTAAGATCATCAGCAGGTATGCCCAATACTTCCTTGATTTTTGTCTCTGTTACTAAACCACAAGGCGAAGTTGCATTTTCATTCTCGGCAGTAGAATCATCTTTTTCAGATACTGTTGCGTCAGATTGTGAGTTTTCTGCTTTGGAAGTTTCAGAGTTTCCACACGCAACTGTGAAAATACAGATGGCTATTAATAATAATGATTTCTTCATAATGTTGCGATTTAGGTTATTTTAGTTGGTTTTTTTAAGTCATTGAATATTTGACCACTAGACATTAAATGTACAAAAGGACATCCAATTATAAGTTCCAAATTCACAAAAACAAAAAAGCTTACAGATTCTCTTAAAGAACCCATAAGCTAATATAATAAATTACAAATCGAAAGGAAGCCATTAGAAATAGCCAACAACTATCAACCAGCAACCCATCAACTAAATCTTCTTCCCAACAATCTCCTGCCCCCCTTGAAACAAGGTCAAGCTCTCAACAAATCCAGCGCTATTTTTATTAAAAGTGATTTGCGCTGAAACCACCTTCAAATAAAACTCAGTTTCAGACTTTGGGAAAATTTCTGCAGCAGGTTGTCCAGTGGCTTGCGCCTTCATCTGGTTTCCCTCTTTGGTAATAGTAAGAACAAACCCCGGCTTTAATTCGTATTTGCCTACATAGCTAGCCAAAACTGCATCGGGTACGGTTGCATCTTTTATCATTCCTTCGGTTTCCACGCCCAACTTTTTCAGCATATCCATTCCGTTTTGGTTAGCTGGGTTTAATTCAATTGATTTCTTATAATTGGTAATCGCTAACTCATTTTTCCCTTGCTCCATTAATGCCTCGGCATAACTGTCATATACATTGAATGATTTTGGAAACGCTTCCACATTCATTTTAAAAACCGCTTCTGCTTCCTGTTTCTTTCCAGCTTGCAAGAGCGTGTAACCCATAGTATTCATTTCGCTTTCGCTATAGGAATATTCTTTTGAAGCTTTATTCTTTTCATAAAACGCAAGGCCAGCTTTCAAATCCTTATCAATAATTTCCTTGTAAACTAAATTGGCCACTGATTGCTTCGGCAGGTCATAGGTTGCTCCATGCAGAATGCCGTCAATCGCTATTGAAATATCTTCCAAGGGCGCTCTACCTGTATTGTTCAATAAGATAACCGTGGATTTTTCCTGGGGCATACGTGTAATAAGAGTGTTGAAACCATTTATTCCTCCACCGTGAACAATTATTTGCGTACTATCCTTGGTATTACCAATGGGCATTGTACCAATCATCCATCCATAGCCATAATATTGTCCAAAACCTGGGATGTATTTTTCATACATCATATCCATATATTTCTTAGGCAGTAACTTTTGAGTATATAATGCCTGATCCCACAAATACAGATCTTCCACAGTGGAATAAAGCGAACCCGCCGCATAAGGTGTGGACATATCTATATAGGGTGAATTTTCGGGAGTGCTTCCCTTCATTTCATAACCAGTAGCGCGTTTTTTAAGTATTGTATTGTGATGGTCATAACCAGAGTCTTTCATCTTTAGCGGGTCAAATATTTTTTCCTGCAAAACCGTTTCATAAGATTTGCCAGTAACCTTTTCAATTATAGCACCCAATAAAATATAACCGGAATTGCTATACGCAAATTGCGCTCCAGGCTTAAATGTTAAAGTGGAATCTGCAAAAGTTTCTACCATTTCCGTAGGCGTGAAAGAATTGCGGCTCATTTCCTCAAAGAATTTTGGGAAGGAAGTATAATTGGGCGTTCCCGAAGTATGCGTCAGCAATTGATGGATGGTGATTTTATCGCCATTTACTTTTGAATAATCTGGCAGATATTTGGAAACCGTAGCCTGCAAATCCAGCTTCCCTTCGGCTACCAATTGCATAATGAGCATAGCGGTAAACTGCTTTGTGATACTTCCCAAACGGTGCTTGGTATCGGGTGCATTGGGTATGTCCCATTCCATATTCGCCATGCCGAAGCCTTTTTTATAGATAACCTTGCCGTTATCGGCCACGAGTACTGAACCATTGAACTGTCCGTATTCAGTGTATTTGTTTAAAAGCTCGTCAAGTTGTGCCGTTTTTGTTTGTGCGAAGCTAGTAGCAAAGGTTGCCACAAAGGCAATAACCGCTACAAAGGCTGTTCTGCGGAAAGATCTTTTTTGTGCTTTCATTATTTTGATTGGTTTTTTCATTGATGAATTATTTTGATTGCAGATAGGACGCAGGTGAAGCAATTGTGTTACAAATAAAAGCTTTACACTTTTTTTTCGGAAATTATGATATATGATCTTTGGTTGTTGTGATGACAATTTGTAAAAAGATTATAACAAACAACAGCTAGTTTGAATTGGGAATTAATTCAATTTAACCACAGGCTTTTCAACAAACGGTTTAATACCAAACTCTGGATATATTTCACTCGGGAAATAAATAACCCCGCCACGAGAAACCATTGAAATCTTTTTTATGGCCTTTATGTCTTTCGTTGGATCGTTAGGAATAAGAAAGAAATCGGCAAGCATTCCGGGTTCAATAGCACCTCTATCTTTTTGCCCCAGATATTGGGCCATATCATAACTTCCCAATTTCAATAATTCTTCTGGGGTGTATCCCAATTGTTGATAGAGTTCCAATTCTCTGTGCAAAGTAAACGCCCCACCCAAATCAGTTCCGGGCAAAATCAAAATGCCGCGTTGTTTCATGAGTTTTAAGGTTTCAACAATTTTATCATAAGCCCCTCGGTATGCCTTATCTTCATCATCGTTGGCGATGCTTGCCATTGCCTCTTTAGCATCACGCTGTTCGCTAGCGGGCATATTTTCAATATAATCCAAAGTACCCACCTGCGTTTCCCCGTTGCGGGAAAGCAATAACAACTCGTGAATAGCAAGCGTTGGGTCCATTGCTACTTTATTTTTCACCATTAAATCCAGAGTTTTTTTCACTGGCGCGCTGTTCAGATCCAAATCTGGTAGGCGCTGTAATGCAGTTAATCGCAATAGGGTTCGGGTGTCTTCATCAGGCTCAAGAACCCAGCCCAACATAGTTTGATTAATGTGGGTCATTTCGTCAAAACCGGCCATCAGCATATCGTTCGCATTGGAAAAAGCAGGAACGTGGCCCGTTACGGGCATATTCAGTTCGTGTGCTTTTTTAACTATAGCAGGAGCCCATTTTCCATCCATACTATTGTATAATTTTATACCGTAAAACCCTTTATCGGCATAAGTCTGAACCGCCGCAAGGGCTTGTTCCTCGCTCTCCACAAGGATTCCGTTGTTACTATTAAATGGGCTTTTGCCTTCTATAAATCCTAATCTTGTAATGTTTGGTCCTGCTAAAACTCCTGATTCTATTTTTTGAACAAGACTATCCAGCACCTCATTGTTGTTGCCCATATCGCGAACCGAAGTAACTCCAGCCGCAACGTTCAAAAGGGCAGAATTCGCTCCCATATGGCCGTGCATATCGTAAAGCCCTGCCACCAATGTTCCTCCAGCGCCATCTATTTCAATTGCGTTTTCGCCAACTGCCACATCAGCGGCATCAATGCTTACTATTTTATCGCCACTTATCAATACCGAAGATAAATCTGTAAGCGCTAAAGTTTTTGGATCGAATATTTTTACGTTGCGAATGCGAATATTCTTTTCATATTTGTGTGCAAACCGCTTTTGCAAATCTTCATAGCGCTGCGCCGAATACTTCTCTGCAAGCAGGCGCATTCCCTTTTCTTCGCTCTCAAAACCAGACCGGATAATTATAACCCTCGGAGTGATTAGGGCGAAAAAATGATTCTTTTCATCTAAAACAAAATAAGTAGGATTAAGGCCTATTCCAGACAAAGCATAGCTTTTCAACTTCACTTGCCCAGCGTCTGAACTTGCTTCAATAGCCTCTAACTCCGTAAGCTGTAACAGCCCAGCTGGCAATGCTGTAATAGATTTATCTTTTGAATTTAGCAGAACGCGCGCCTGCATAAGTAAAGAGTACGGACTACCAGACTGATTTACATAAAAGGAAGGCTGCTCCATTTTTGCAGCGCCTTCTCCCGTGGCATCTGTCCAACTCGCATTCTTGCCGTCAAGCTTAAAACTTTCCTTTATGTCGTTGCCAAATGTTGTATTGCCAGCAATATCCCATTGCACCGGAAAACCTTCGTTATTGAGCACAATGGTTTCCTTAATAGTTGGACCTCTACCATTGTCTTTATAATCATAATTGGTGACAACGGTATCGCCAGAACGAGTGACGTTTAAATGACCAACCTTTGTCCCCGCAATAATTACGGTAAATGCTTCTTCGGCAGGTAAATCAGCTTGTGAGGAAGTTTGCTCAATTGGCGATTTACAGCTTTGGTTTACTAGCAGCAGCACACCAATTAAAAGATAGTACTGTTTGAATTTTTGAAGTTTCGGTATTCTGAAAGTGAAGCGCATTGATTTAGAGGTTTTGGTTAGAATAAGAACCGCCAAGCATTGAAAGCTTTGTGAATTAGCTTTTTAACTGGTGGGAATATCAAATATAGGTTTTAATTGGAAAATGGCAATTGGCTGTAAGCTTTAGGCAAAATAAAACCAAAAAAAGGCTTATGACGATTGTCATATGTTTTCTTTCATTTCAACCTTACTTTTATTTCCTAATTAACCTTTTAAAATCCAATAAAATGAAAAACAACCAATCACTTAAAACTTGGCTCAGAATTATCCTTGGCGTGTTCTTGATAGGATACGCATTAAACCAATTTTTCCATTTTCTGCCTACCAGCTATGGCGACATGCCCGAGGATGCAAAGGATTTTATAGATGCTACGGTAATATACCTTCCAATACTCTACGTTTTTGAAATCATTTTAGGGTTATTATTAATATTTAATAAATGGACAGCTTTTGTATTACTGGTCCTTTTCCCATTGTCAGTAACATTTTTAATATTCAATATTTCAAACCAAGATCTTTCTGATGCTTGGCCTGCGTTGATTGTTGCAATACTGAATTTTACCTTGTTACTATTTGAAAAAGAAAAATACAAGCCCCTTTTCAGTAAATAGAACTCACTTTTAATTCCATTTCTAAAGAGAAATTAATTTATGACCGATATACAAATTGCACAAAGCGTTACCCCTGAACATATTAAAAAAATAGCTGCAGAATTATCCATTCCTGAAGATAAGTTGGAATACTACGGTAATGACAAGGCGAAAATTCCTTTGAACATTATCGATGAAGCTAAATTAAAAAAAAGCAATCTTATATTGGTGACTGCAATTACACCTACTCCCGCCGGCGAAGGAAAAACAACAACTTGCATTGGGCTGGGCGATGCGCTCAATTATTTAAAAAAGAAAGCTGTTGTGGTAATTCGGGAACCAAGCTTGGGCCCCGTATTTGGCATTAAAGGTGGCGCTGCCGGTGGAGGTAGGAGTCAGGTTATTCCTATGGTAGATATTAACCTGCATTTTACGGGAGATTTTCACGCTATTGAAAAAGCCAATAACCTGCTTTCTGCCCTTATAGAAAATAACATTCAAAGTAAATCCAGAAGCCTTGGTATTGATCCCAGAACTGTAATCTGGAAACGGTGCATGGATATGAATGATCGCGGATTGAGAAATATTGTGGCCGCACTTGGCGGAAAAGCTGGTGGAATTCCCCGAGAAACAGGTTTTAATATTACTGCAGCATCTGAAATTATGGCGATTCTATGCATGGCATCAAATTTAGAAGACCTAAAAGAAAGATGTGGAAATATTTATATAGGTGATACTTGGGAAGGAAAGGCTGTATATGCAAAAGATTTAAATGCAAATGGCGCCATGGCTGTGCTATTAAAAGATGCTATAAAACCTAATTTGGTTCAAACACTGGAAGGAAATCCCGCCATTATCCACGGAGGACCTTTTGCCAATATTGCACAAGGAACCAACTCTATAATAGCAACAAAAATGGGGATGACCCTATGTGACTATACCGTAACGGAAGCGGGATTCGGAGCCGATTTAGGTGCAGAAAAGTTTATGAACATCAAGTGTCGCGCAGCTGGAATTTCTCCTAAAACCATTGTTTTGGTTGCTACCATAAGAGCATTAAAATACCACGGAGGCAAATCATTAAAAGAAATTACGCAGGAAGATGTGGAAGCAGTTAGAAAAGGACTTCCCAATTTGGAACGACATATTTCCAGTCTAAAGAGTTTTGGAATTCCTATTGTTGTTTCCTTAAACGCCTTTAAAACTGATACGGAAGCTGAAATGCAAGTCGTTGCGGACCATTGTGAAAAAGTGGGCATTCCCATAGCATTGAGTTATGGTTGGGAAAAGGGTGGCAAAGGTTGTACTGATTTAGCTGAAGAAGTGATTAAAGCAGCTAATTCTTGTAGTGACAAATTTCATCCTACCTACAGCCTCGATGATAGTGTAAATACCAAAATTGAAAAAATTTGCCAAACCATCTATGGTGCAGAACACGTTGAGTTAAGTAATATAGCGATTTCGCAATTACGTAAATATGAATCAATGGGCTATGGAAATTTACCTATCTGTATGGCTAAAACCGAAAAAAGTTTCAGTGATGATGAAAAGCGATTGGGCCGTCCGGAACATTTTGATATTCATATTAGGGAGTTTGAAATAGCAACCGGTGCCGGGTTTATTATTCCAATTGCTGGAAACATTTTGCGTATGCCTGGATTACCCGCCACCCCCGCCGCCGAGAAAATCACCATTGATGAGAATGGTATTATTGAAGGGTTGTTTTAAATAGTAGAATTTGCGATTGGCGACTATCTCTGCTATTTCCACAATATCAAATTAAGTTATATCGTGATTTTGTATGGCTTTATCACTCAACTTGAACTACTATATAAACAGAGGCTGCAATATTATTGGGTACACTATAGAAAATCCGCGAAAAACGAGCGAAGCGATCTGGCAAAACTATTTCCATAAGTCGGCTAGAACTAGCAATTAATTTTATAGATCGTTGGGTACATTTATTTTATTTTTCCTTCCCAACGCAATCAAACCCAAAATAGGACCTATCGCCAAAATTGCGTAAATGCCATTTGAATCCGTCAATGTTATCATTCCAGTAATAAATTGAATGCTAATTATAGTTATTGAAAACCCAAGGCAATTAACAATTGTAAGTGCGGTACCTTTTATTTCTGCTGATGCGTTTTGAGCCACTAGGGTTGATAACAATGGTGAATCTGCAATAACAACCATTCCCCAAAAAATAAGAAAACCAATAAACAAACTTTCAAATTCACTAGAAAACATCAATGGAGAAATGAGGCAACATCCACATGATAAGAGTAGTGCAATAAATGCTGTTCGTTTGGTTCCTACTGTTTGCGCAACATATGCACCGAGTACGCAGGCTAATCCACCTATTCCGATTATTAGAAATGATAATATTGGAATATTGAATGTTACTTGAGTATGTTCAATACTATATTTTTTTAGCATAATGGGTACAAATGCCCAAAAGGCATACAGTTCCCACATGTGTCCAAAGTAACCGAAAGCGACAGAACGAAATTCTCGATTATGAAATACCCTAAAAAAAGCTGACAGATCTGTACGTTGGCTAGATTTTCGGTATGGACCATCAGGCACCATAATTACCATCAATAAGCCACCCAAAACTGCAAGAGATGACGTTACCATCAGTACAGATTTCCATGCATATGCATCAGTCATTTCCTTCAGTAAATGGGGAAAAGCAGTACCTATCACCAAGGCGCCAACTAAAAATCCAAGTGATTTGCCCAGTCCTTGTTCATAGTAATCTGAAGCTATTTTCATCCCTACCGGGTAAATGCCTGCAAGAAAAAAACCAGTAAAAAAACGAAAGGAAAGTAAACTTATAAAATTGTTAGATTCCCATAGGACGCCTAAATTAAAAAGTGAACCTAGTAAAGCACTGATTAAAAATACTTTTGAAGGTGAAAACCGGTCAGCAATTGTTAGAATAGCGAAAATCAGTGTGCCAATAATAAATCCAAATTGTACTGCCGAGGTTAAATGCCCTAAAGCACTCGCTTTAAGCCCAAAATTGAGCACAAGATCATTTATCACACCATTACCAGCAAACCAAAGTGATGTACAGCAGAACTGCGAGATTACAATTACTGGAAGTATTAATTTAGAGTGTTTCAATTCTAGTGTTATTCAATTGTAACATGAGGATAAACACTATACAGTATTAATTCCTAATATATAAAATGATTTGTATTCAATAGATTTTCAAATTAAAGAACATTTCAAACCCACCAAGTACATATAATAATACCAAATATAGGTTTAATTCTAAATTATCAAATCTACCTTTTCAGGTCCTTCCACTAACGTAAAGCAAAAGTAAAAACGTTTTATATTTTTACATATAATTCGTCGGGTTGTTTTAATAGTACATTTGAACACCTCTAAATGGCTTTTAGCATTGATCAATAACTTATTTGTGAAAAAGAAAGAAACTGGAACTATAAGAATAAAGCAACCCTGGCCCACTAAGCTTGCTATGGAACAGGTTTATGAAATGAAACTTTGGGGCGGTACCGAATCTGATTTCTATTCTGGTGAGGGATCGCACCATCCTGAAATTGTAAATCCGTATTTAGCTGCTGTAACAGCATTTTTAACTTCTTTTAAAAATCCGCTAACGGTATGTGATTTAGGTTGTGGAGATTTTAATGTTGGAAAAGAGTTGGTAAAGCATACCAAGAAATATATTGCGATAGATATAGTAGCAGACCTTATAACCCGTAATAAAGAAAAGTTTAAAGCAGAAAATTTAGAATTTCATTGTTTGGACATCGCAGTAGCTGATTTGCCTTCTGGGGATTGTGCTTTAGTAAGACAAGTGCTACAACACGTATCAAATGCTGAAATACAAAGTATAGTGAATAAGTTGGCTGATTTTAAATATGTTATTCTCACAGAACATGTACCTGAAGGAGATTTTGTACCCAATAAAGATATTATCTCAGGACAGGGAAACAGGCTAAAAAAGCAAAGCGGTGTAAACTTATTAGCGCCGCCATTTAATTTTAAGGTTAAAGAAGAAAAACAATTAGCTGCAGTGGTTTTGAACGATGGTAAAGGAATTATAATAACTACACTTTATCAAATATTTTATTAAAGCTTTCAGGAAATTCATCTTTTAGATGCACTTCTTCATTTGTAAATGGATGTGTGAATTTTAAAGAATAGGCGTGCAAATACAAACCTTTACCGTTCAAAATTAGGTTTTCAATTCCATATTCTTTATCTCCCAATATCGGGTTTCCGATAGTAGAAAGATGTTTGCGCAATTGATGCCTTCTTCCTGTTTCAGGTTCTAATTTTACCAAGTTCAGTTTCCCGAATCTTTCTGAAGGGACAGTTTCACACAACGTATAATTTGATTGTGATTTCTTGCCATCAACTTCTGAAGTGATTTTGCCTCGATTGTCCATTTCCCCAATAGTAACTGCGTAGTATGTTTTCTTAACGGCTCTCTTTTCAAATAATTTATTTAACGCACGAATGCTACTGCTCGTTTTCCCAACCAATAAAATACCGGTGGTAGCAAAGTCTAATCGGTGAACAGGTTGCGGTGTTGTGGCATCGGGGAGATTACTACCCTTTAGGTTTTGATCTAAAGCATTGGCAATGGTTTTAAAACTATTGCCGCTCACCAAAATACCAGCAGATTTATGAATTACAGCTAAGTACTCGTCTTCAAATATTACTTTAAGTGGAAAGACCAGTTTTTTCTTAGGACTCACTTCTTTTAAAATGGATAAACGAATGCATTCTCCCCCATTTATAAAAGTAGCCGAAGTAGCAATAACACCATTAACCGTAATATACTGTTTCTTTAGCGCTTTCTTTAATGCTGATTTTGTCAAAGCTGCCTGAAAAATACCTACCCCATATTCTTGGAGGCGAATAGGAGTTTCTAGTTTTGGAGCAATATGGGTTTCGGTTGTTTTGATGCTATTTTTCTTATTATCAAAGTTTCCGGCTATGAGAAGTTGCGTGTTTAAGGCAATTTAAATTAATGACATTGCGCTCTCTCCAGCAAGGAATTATTAAAGGTATATCATTTGGTTGAAAAGAGGACTAAATACTTTTGCCTAGGAACGCGAGCGGGACGCTCGCGCCATCTGGAGTTATTAAAATACAAAATGAAGAAGTAGAAACTGATTATTCTAAAACAAGAAGAGTTATAGCATTTGCCTATGGTTAGGTTAAAAAATTGTAGTTTACAAGTATCTAAGATAGAAAAGGGATTGCCAGTGAAAAACCATCGCTTACCAAATTTGATTTAAAAGAAAATTAGAGCTTGAAATGTCATAAAATAAAAATATTATTCTTGAAGAGAGGGATTAGTGCTTTTCATAGAATATGGGTTTGTGTGTAGTCTAATATTTAGCCTCATTGTTGTCGGTTATAGAATTTTCTTTTCGGAAAATGGTAATTGAAATGCCGATTAATAATGTGAGGGTTACCCAAATCCAAAAACGTTGTTGAGGTATGTCTTTTTGCAAAATCAATACTGGCATAAGGGGCATAAAAGCATTGGCCACACCATGCGTATAAAGTCCTGAGAATGGCCTGTTACCTGAGATTTTTCGAATCCAGGAAAAAATGAAAGAATAACCAACCAACAGGAGTATAAAACCTCCGAAGTTCATATAGGTTTGACTTGAACCTGTTATAAACCATAAAGGAAGATGCCAGCAAGCCCAAATGACTCCAAGGATTATGTTTGCGTACCATATTCCAAATCGTTTTTCAAGGAGTGGAAGTGCATAACCCCGCCAGCCAAATTCTTCCTGACCTCCACCCAGGAATATCATCATTAATAAATAAGGAACAAAAACCCAGACAGAAGGTAATAACATTGGTAGTCGTTTTTCACCAAATAATTCAGGGAGAAACCATGCAATAAATGTACTACTGCCTAATATTACTAATGGAAAAATATAGCCTTTCCAACCTAAATGAAGATCAAGAAAACTTCGCAGATATTTTACTGTGGAACCTTTGTCACCCTGGCCTTTTCGTAAGGCAAAAAGAGCACCTGCCAGTGGTCCGAAGGCTCCAAGTATTATTATTGGCATTGTTGAGAAAGACAAAAGCTTATCCGAAATAGAAATGATTTTGAAATTACCAAGGACAAAAGGCGACCAAAGTACCCAGGACCAAAAAAATGTAATTAAAAAAAATCGGTAAGGGAAACGAATTTTTGCATCCATAATTAAAGTGATTTGTTATGGTTAAACATCATTAAAAAAATATACGAAATTGCACACAACTCGTATACATAACATTCGAGTGTTGTATATCCGGCCTATATCGATTTAACTAAAATTTTCCAAATATAAAACAAAAAAAAACCCACCCATTACGGAAAATCACTAGGATAGGCTAATAAAAAGGGGAGAATACCAAATATAACTTTTAATTTTAAAAAAGCAAGAAGGCTGTAGGCTTTAAGCCATAAGCAAAAATCTTTTCGCTTTTCGCTAACTCCTAAATCCCTACTCCCCATTTTACTATCTTTGCGGAGAAGCTTTAGGCTTTAAGCTGTAAGCAATAGGCAAAAAACCATCAACCATCAACCATCAACTATCAACCAATATGAATTATTTCTCCACCAGCTTCACCCTCGGCATCCTCGGCGGCGGACAGTTGGGCAAAATGATGCTCTACGAAACTCGTAAATGGGATATTAAAACACACGTTTTAGATCCGAGTAATGAAGCTCCGTGCCGCATAGCTGCAGATCATTTTCAGCAAGGCAATTTGATGGATTTTGAAACCGTTTACAACTTCGGAAAAAAGGTGGACGTACTCACTTTTGAAATAGAAGGCGTAAATATTGAAGCTTTGGAAAAGCTAGAAAGTGAAGGCATTAAGGTGTATCCCAGCGCAGCAACGCTCAGAAATATTCAGGACAAAGGCATTCAAAAACAGTTTTATAAAGACCACCAAATACCCACTTCGCCCTTTAAAGTTTATAAAGATAAATACGCTTTAAACGAAGCCATTGTTCGCAAAGAGCTTCACTTTCCTTTTGTGTGGAAAAGCTGCACCGGCGGTTATGACGGCAAAGGCGTAAGCATCATCCGCGAAGCCGAAGAAGTAATTCCATTATCGGAAGGCGCCTGTATTGCAGAGAAATTGATTCCCTTTAAAAATGAATTGGCAGTAATAGTAGCCCGCAACCCTTCCGGTGAAGTAAAAACCTATCCCGTGGTGGAAATGGAATTCCACCCCGAAGCCAACCAAGTGGAATACGTAATCTGTCCCGCAAGAATAGATGATGCTGTTGCAGAAAAAGCAAGAGCTCTAGCCACCAAAGTTTCCGAAGCATTTAAACACGTAGGCCTTTTGGCAGTAGAAATGTTCCAAACCGAGGACGATGAAATCCTAGTAAATGAGGTAGCACCAAGACCACACAATAGCGGCCATTACAGTATAGAAGCCAGCTATACCAATCAGTTTGAGCAGCAAATAAGAGCGATTTTAGATTTACCTTTGGGAAATACCGATAGTAAAGTAGCCGGAGTAATGGTGAATTTAGTTGGCGCAGAAAGTCACACTGGTCCCGTAGTTTATAAAAACATAGAAAAAATATTGGCAATGGAAGGCGTAACGCCTCACATTTATGGTAAAAAAGAAACCCGCCCGTTTAGAAAAATGGGTCACGTGACAATTGTAAACAAAGACCTCAACAAAGCAAGAAAGATTGCGGAGGAGGTTAAGAAGACGATTAAAGTTGTTTCGAAATAAAATTGAGTTATTGCAAAAATTGCACAAACCGAAAAATTTTTAAGAATCAACAAATTTTCAATCTTCTCGATAAGAAAAAGCTATGAAATGAAGCAACTTGGCGGGAATCCCGCCAAGTTCAAAAAATATAATGTATTAGTAAAAGCACTTCAAATATCATAATTTATAAGGCCGAAGATGGTCTGATGGATGTCCAAGTAAAATTTGACAAAGAAACGGTTTGGCTTTCGCTCAACCAGGTTTCAGAATTATTTGACAAAGATAAATCGGTAATTTCAAGACATATCCGAAATATTTTTAAAGAAGGAGAACTTGAAAGGAATTCAGTTGTTGCAAAAAATGCAACAACTGCTTCTGATGGCAAAACATATCAAATTGAATTTTTTAATCTGGATGTAATAATTTCAGTTGGTTATCGCGTAAATTCCAAAAAAGGAACACAATTCAGAATTTGGGCGACCAGCCAATTAAAGGAACATCTCATTAAAGGTTACACCTTAAACGAAAAACGCCTAAAACAACTCCAACAAACAATTCAGCTTGTAAACCGAGCATCAAAACAAATCTCAAATACAGACGAAGCCCAAGGTTTAATGGAAGTGCTTTCCGATTATTCAAGAGCACTTGACATTTTGGATGATTACGATCACCAAAAGCTTTCAAAAAAAGTTACTGATAAAGACGTAACATTCAGCATAGATTACATAGAAGCCATTAAGGCCATCGAACAGTTACGGAAAAAGTTTGGCGGTTCTAGTCTCTTTGGTAACGAAAAAGACCAATCCTTTAAAAGTTCCATCGCCGTAATTGACCAGACCTTTGACGGTAAAGATCTTTATCCAAGTCTTGAAGAGAAAGCCGCAAACCTTTTGTATTTGGTGGTGAAAAACCATTCCTTTACAGATGGCAATAAACGCATTGCCGCTTGGTTATTTGTTTGGTATTTAGCCAAAAACAATTTTTTGTATAATGAAGATGGAACAAAAAAAATCGTCAACAATACGTTAGTTGCCTTAACTTTGATGATTGCAGAAAGCAATCCCGCAGAAAAGGAAATGATGATAAGCGTAGTTATGAATTTAATGAACTCGAAAGAATAAAATTTTAAGCAACAAATTCCAAAACCTTGAATTTTGAATTTTAAACCTTGAATCAATGAAAGTAGCAATAATAATGGGAAGCACCAGCGACCTGCCAGTAATGCAGGAAGCTGTGGATATTCTAAAAGAATTCAAAATTGAAGTGGAAGTAGACATCGTTTCTGCCCACCGCACCCCCGACAAACTTTTTGATTACGGAAAGAACGCACACACACGCGGTATTTCGGTAATAATAGCCGGAGCAGGCGGCGCGGCGCATCTTCCGGGGATGATTGCTTCATTGTCGCCATTGCCCGTTATTGGCGTTCCCGTAAAATCCAGCAACTCCATTGATGGTTGGGACAGTATCCTTTCCATTCTTCAAATGCCCGGCGGGGTTCCCGTTGCCACCGTTGCGCTTAATGGCGCCAAAAATGCGGGTATTCTAGCAGCACAAATTATCGGGTCTTCCGATAAAGCTGTTTTGGATAAGATTATTGCTTACAAAGAAAGCCTTAAAACAAAGGTTGAAGAAGACACTAAAAAAATGAAAAAATAATATATCAATAATTCCGTAGGCGCGCGATTAATCGCGCGCCTACAATTTTCAAAAAACAATGAACAACAATCCTCTTTTACATCCCTTCAACACCGCCCCATTTTCCAAAATAGAAAACAAACATTTCCTCCCTGCTATCAGCAAATTGATTGAAGAAACCAAAGCGGAAATAGATACAATCACTTCAAACACTGAAGAACCTAGTTTTAAAAACACAGTAGAAGCACTTGAAAACACAGGAGAACAACTTGACAGAGCAACAAGCATTTTCTTCAACCTCAACAGCGCCGAAACCAATGACGAAATTCAAAAACTAGCACAAGAGATTTCGCCTATGCTTACTGAATTCAGTAATGACATGTTGTTGAACGAGGCGTTGTTTGAAAGAATTAAAACGGTTTATAACCAAAAAGACACATTAAAACTTTCCGGAGAACAGCAAATGCTGCTCGATAAAAAATACAAAGCTTTTTCAAGAAACGGTGCCAATCTATCCGAAGAAAAGAAATCGAAACTGCGAAAAATTGACACCGAGCTTTCAAAGCTAAGCCTTACTTTCGGCGAAAACATATTAGCAGAAACCAATAAGTTTGAACTTCATATTACAGATGAAAAGGATCTTTCGGGCTTACCGGAAGGCGTACTTGAAGCAGCGGCACAAACCGCCGAAGAAAAAGGAAAAGAAGGTTGGGTTTTCACATTGGATTACCCGAGTTACGTTCCATTTTTAACCTATGCCGATAACCGCAAACTGCGTAAAAAAATGGCGATTGCCTTTGGAGCAAAAGGTTTTCACAATGATAAATTGGACAACCAGCAAAATGTTTTGCAGATTGCAACGCTTCGCCATAAACGGGCAAATTTATTGGGTTATAAAAGCCACGCTCATTTTGTGCTAGAAGAACGCATGGCAGAAACACTGGAAAAAGTAAAATTATTTTTAACTGAACTGCTCGAAAAAGCAAAACCAGCTGCCAAAAGAGAATTCGAAGAATTGACGGCCTTCGCAAAAGAATTAGACAGCATCGACCATCTAGAAAAATGGGACGGCGCGTATTATTCTGAAAAATTGAAACAGAAGCTTTTCAATCTTGATGATGAAAAGCTAAAGCCTTATTTCGAACTAAAAAACGTAATCAATGGCGTTTTTACTGTTGCTGAAAAACTCTACGGACTTCATTTTGAAGAAGTGCAAAACATCGATAAATATCATGCCGATGTGAAAACCTACGAAGTAAAAGACGACGAGGGCGAACTGGTTGCCATCTTTTATGCGGACTTTCACCCGCGGGCAGGAAAACGTAATGGTGCTTGGATGACATCTTATAAACCCCAACAAATGAAGGACGGAAAAAATGAACGTCCGCATATTTCAATAGTTTGCAATTTTACGAAACCGACGGCCAGCAAACCTTCACTACTAACTTTTAATGAAGTAACAACATTATTCCACGAGTTTGGCCACGCGCTGCACGGCATGTTAGCAAACACCCACTACCCTAGCCTTTCGGGCACGAGTGTTTACTGGGATTTTGTGGAACTGCCAAGCCAGATTTTGGAGAATTGGTGTTACGAAAAAGAAACGCTGGAACTCTTCGCTACACATTACAAAACAGGAGAAGTAATCCCAATGGAGTATTTAGAAAAGATAAAGGAGTCCGCTACTTTTCATGAAGGAATGGCAACATTACGCCAGTTGAGTTTTGGACTGCTCGATATGACTTGGCATGGTTCTGACCCATCAGGAATTAAAGATGTAAAAGCTTTTGAAGTAGCCGCTTTTGATGACACCAAACTCTATCCAGATGTGAATGAAAATTGTATGAGCACTGCTTTTTCACACATTTTTCAAGGTGGTTATTCAGCGGGCTATTACAGCTACAAATGGGCTGAGGTTTTGGATGCGGATGCTTTCGCCTTGTTTAAACAGGAAGGTATCTTCAACAAAAAAGTGGCGGACCGTTTTAAGGGCTTTGTCCTTTCGCAAGGCGGCACTGTGGATCCAATGGAACTATACATCAAATTCCGCGGACAAAAACCTGATCCGGAAGCACTTTTAAAACGCGCAGGATTACTCCAATAAATAAAATAAGGCATCAAAAATTTTTAATTTTTGATGCCTTATTTTTTGCCTACAGCTTAAAGCCTAGAGCCTAGAGCATTTTACTAATTGAGTATAAATTTCTTAGTAAAGGAGTACCCATTTTCCAAAGTGAACTGCGCAATATAAAAACCTTGCGCAAATTGCTGCAGCTGTACGCTTCCTATTTCACTATTCATTTCTTCAGAAATTATTCTCTGTCCGGCTACATTGTAAATAGCTACTTCTTTTACGTTTGAAACCGTATTGTTCAAACGAAAATTCAAGGTTTTATCTTTTACAAAAACACGAATGGCATTTTCAGAAAAATCATCTACGGAAAGAGTCTGCGGTTTGGCCGCTTCAATCAAAAACTGTAATCCAAGTTTTGTAAATTTCACTGAATGGTCCGGTTCACCAAAGAAGGAATAAACATCTCCGGGACTATGAATATTAGGATTGTCTTCGCCAAAGTCCGCTTCAAATGGAAAGGCAGCATCAAAACCATTGTCGGCCCAGCTAGCATGGTCTGAGCAGCCATAACCACATTCGGTATAATTATAGGTAAAACTGTGTATGCCCGAAGCATTGTAATGATCCATCAAATCAGTTAAATAATTGTTTAGACTACTGCTGTTATACCAGTCTGTCGTAATATAAATATCACTATTGGAGCCATTATACCCAGTCATATCAAACTGTACATAGGCAGCTACATTTACGCCGTCATCGGCATATTCCTGCGCAATTTCGGCAGAACCTACAAGGCCAATTTCTTCAGCTGCAAATGCCATTACTTCTATGGATCTATTCGGCACAAAATTCTTTTCAAGAAGTACGCGTACCATCTCGTTAAGCGATGCAATACCTGAAGCATTATCATCTGCGCCCGGAGCGTTATTCTTGTCTCCAAATGTAGTTGAATCTATATGCCCACCAATAATTACAAATTCATCTGGCGTATTCGCTCCTTCAAAAGTTAGTATCACGGAAGGCATTGGGGTATTCACGTGGTTGTAAATACGGGTGCTTACGTCAGTTCTTCCAGCAGCTGTAATCATTGCATCCCATTTAGCCTTTTGGTCTATAACGGCTTGTTCTGCCTGAGATTTGGTATGATAACGAGTACCATAGCCCTGCAGGTTCAATATGTCGTTTTCTATGTTTTGGCCATCAACAAGGTCTAAACATTCGTTTACAAATATGTCTTCGGTAATGCTGAAATCAATTTGTGGATTTCTACGCGGCTCACGATTCAATGCCTGCAGTGCCATCGCTTCCGAAGCTCTGAAAATATAGCCTGGGCCGTGGGTTTTCACATTGTCGTGGATGCTATGGGTTACTTCTTCTGAAAGCAGCACAGCAGCCTGTTTTTCATTGCTCGCCAAAATAGTTATTCCTTCTGGATAAAGTGCTTTAAAGGAAACCGCGTCTGTAGCATCCATTGTGGCATAGATGTTACTGCCATTTTGCGCAAGTCCTGCAATTGTAAATAATAGAAAGGTAAAAATTCCTGTAGTAAATTTTTTCATTGGGAAATTTATAGAGTTAATTCCCGTAAAAATAATACATCTGCCCAAACTATTAGGGTAATTTACAAGTTTAACTATTTCTGCATAAATTATTTAAAACTAAATGGTTGGTATTTTCGTATATGTTCTTAAAACTTCCCTATTTTTGAAATAGGCTAAAAACTATTCTTTTGGAATTACTGAATCCGGACCAATGGGTCGACAAATATGCTGATTACCTTTACAACTACACTATTGTTAGGGTAAATGACCATATTGTTGTGCAGGATTTGATTTCTGAAACTTTCTTGGCAGGTCTTAAATCGAAAAATAACTTTAAGGGTGAAGCCACAGAACGCACTTGGCTAATTTCAATTTTAAAGCGAAAAATAATCGATCATTACAGAAAAACAAATTCCAAAAAAGGAAAGGCTGAAGTTCACATTTCTTACCGAGATGACGATTCTGAAGGCGATTGGCTGGAAGAAAACGCCGCTGATCCGTTTGACAAAACCGCCGAAGACAGGATGGTAAACAAAGAATTAGGGCTTGCCATTTTAGAATGTTTAGACAATCTGGAAGAAAGACAGGCCACAATTTTTAAGTTAAAAACTATAGAAAATTTTGATACTGAATCCATTTGTAAAGAATACAATATTACGCCGTCTAACCTTTGGGTAATAATTCACAGGGCACGAAAGTCATTGGCTGAGTGTTTGGAAAAAAATTGGCTTAACTAATAAATATGAAGTTTTTTTTGAAATGTGGCGAAGCTGCAATAGTATGTGACAAAGTTCAATACAAAGAAGCTGGAACCATGGCTAGATTTATGCTAAGGGCGCACATATTAATCTGTAGACCGTGCCGGGGTTATTCTGAGCAGAATGTAAAGTTGACTAAAACAATACGTTCAGCAAAACTAAGTGCGCTTTGCCCTGAAAGAAAACAACTTTTAAAGAAGCGAATACGTGAGGAACTCGACAAAGAAAGACTTCTTTAAAGCATTTCAAAAAGCATAAAAACAAGCAGCCAAACTATTGGCAGGCTCTCCACCCAAAAAGATGAAAAATAGCGGTTTTGTTCAGGTTTTGAAATAACCAACAACCACCCCAAAACGATGCAAAAAACTATCAAGCTTATTATATAAGCTACTACAAAATCATCTTTGAAAAACTCAAAAACCAAACATGGCAACAACACTCCCAGACCCATCAACTTGGTGTTTCTCACACCCATTTGTTGTGGCAGCGTTCTAAGCTTGAGCGCATCGTAAGGCACATCGCGTATTTCAAAAGGCAGTATAAGCGCCACAACAATAAAAATACGCTGGAAAAAAGTGAGTAGCACATCGCCAGTAATTGCGACTTCCGAAGCAACAAAAGGTAAAACTACCGTCACACCTGACCAAACAAATGCTACTACGAAAATTTTTATTCCTGAAAAGTTTCTTAAATTTTTACTTCTCACAAATGGAACCGCATAAAAGAAAGTTGCCAAACCAAATGCTGTAGTTATAATTAGTACATCAATAGCGAGCCGAAAGGCAATAATACCAAGCAATACGAAACAAATTGCTGAAAAAACTTGAATGGTTTTTAAGGACTGTGTCAAACTTCTATGGTGGAGCCCCGCAACTTTGGCGTATTTCACAAAATTATAACCTGTTAGCGCGCCCAAGAATACAAACGCCCAAATCTCCTTCGAAATCGTTAAATTATACTCCAAAACAGTAATCGCCAATAGCGACACAACCGCCAAGGCAACATGAATGCTACTGTTTATATAAAAAGCGAAAACACCTCGGAGTACCTTCATAATATCAAAAATAACCAAAGTGTTTATAACCTCACTATTTAGTTGAAAAATTTAATATTTCAGCCTCTTAAAAATGAACTATTTTGCGTTTAAAATTGTAATTTTGCCACCTAAATTTCAAACGCAAATTAATGAATACAGATTCTTTTGCTCTAAGGCATATCGGTCCCCGGGAAAATGACCTTCCTGAAATGCTTTCAACCATTGGTGTAAGCTCTATTGATCAACTTATTTTCGAAACTGTTCCAGACGATATTCTGCTTAAAAAAGCGTTAAACTTGGACACGGCGATGAGCGAACAGGAGTACCTGGAGCACATTACCGAACTTTCCACAAAAAACAAACTCTTTAAAACATATATTGGGTTGGGATACCACCAGTCCATCACACCGCCCGTAATTCAAAGAAATATTCTTGAAAATCCGGGCTGGTATACCGCATACACACCTTATCAGGCCGAAATTGCCCAAGGCAGATTGGAAGCTCTTTTAAACTTTCAAACAGTAATTAGTGATTTAACAGGAATGGAGCTTGCAAATGCCTCACTTTTGGACGAATCTACCGCTGCTGCAGAAGCAATGGCACTTCTTTTAAATGTGCGTGAAAAGTCAAAGAAAAAAAGCGACGCTTCTAAATTTTTTGTCTCGGAAGAAATACTTCCGCAAACGCTTTCTTTACTGGAAACACGTTCTGAACCTTTAGGAATTGAATTGGTTGTGGGCAATCACGAAGATTTTGACTTTTCAGAAGAATTCTTCGGTGCTATACTTCAATACCCAGGTAGAACAGGAAAGGTTTACAACTATAAAGACTTCATTGAAAAAGCGAATGACAACCAAATAAAAGTTGCTGTAGCTGCAGATATTTTGAGCCTTGTGATGTTGGAATCTCCTGGTCATTTCGGTGTTGATGTTGTTGTGGGAACCACCCAACGATTCGGAATTCCGTTAGGTTACGGCGGCCCACACGCGGCTTTCTTTGCTACAAAAGATGAGTATAAACGAAGTATTCCGGGAAGAATAATTGGCGTTACCAAAGATACCGATGGAAACAGAGCACTACGTATGGCTTTGCAAACCCGCGAGCAACACATAAAACGCGACAAGGCAACGTCCAATATTTGTACTGCGCAGGTTTTACTTGCCGTTATGGCAGCAATGTATGCCGTTTATCACGGTCCCGAAGGATTAAAATACATCGCAAGAAAAGTTCACAATGGAGCGGCAACACTGGCCAATGCTTTAGAAAAATTAGGCTTCGAACAATTAAACGAAACCTATTTTGACACCATCGCCATAAAAACCGATGCCACTAAAATTAAGTTTTTAGCAGAGGCAAAAGAAGTAAATTTCTATTATCCTGATGACGAAACTGTTTCCATTTCAATAAACGAAACCACCACGGTAAAAGATCTGAACAAAATAGTTTCGATCTTTTCCGAAGCCATTAAAAAGGATTTCCAGAAAATTACTGAATTAGAAACCGGAAATAAAATTCCGCAGGAAGTATCACGTAAAACGGAGTTTCTTCAACAGGAGGTTTTCAATAAATACCACAGTGAGACCGATTTAATGCGGTACATCAAAAAACTGGAGCGTAAAGATCTTTCACTAACCCACTCGATGATTTCTCTGGGCTCTTGCACAATGAAATTGAACGCTGCCGCGGAAATGCTTCCATTGAGCGACCCAATGTGGGGGAACATACATCCCTTCGTACCTGTGGACCAAGCAGAAGGCTATCAAACCATTCTGAAAAAGCTTGAAAAACAACTTACTGAAATCACTGGGTTTGCAGGAACTTCACTGCAACCAAACAGTGGTGCACAAGGTGAATATGCTGGCTTAATGGTTATTCGCGCTTATCACGAATCTCGCGGTGAAAGCCATAGAAACATTTGTTTAATCCCTTCTTCCGCACACGGAACAAACCCGGCAAGTGCAGTAATGGCAGGTATGCAAGTAGTGGTTACCAAAGCCAATGAGGAAGGCAATATAGACGTTGACGATCTACGCGAAAAAGCATTAAAGCACAAAGACAACCTGTCCTGCTTGATGGTTACCTATCCTTCTACACACGGTGTTTATGAATCTGCGATTCGTGAAATAACAGGTATTATCCACGAAAATGGCGGACAAGTTTATATGGACGGTGCAAATATGAACGCGCAGGTAGGCTTGACCAACCCGGGCGCAATTGGCGCAGACGTTTGCCACTTAAACCTTCACAAAACATTCGCTATTCCCCACGGAGGTGGCGGTCCTGGTGTTGGCCCCATCTGTGTGGCAGCGCAATTGGTTCCGTTTCTACCTTCAAATCCAGTGATAAAAACTGGTGGTGAAAAAGCTATTTCAGCAATTTCCGGAGCGCCTTATGGTAGCTCTTTGGTTTGCTTAATTAGCTACGCCTACATCTGTATGCTTGGTGTGAATGGTTTGAAAAAAGCTACGCAGTATGCTATTTTGAACGCAAACTACATTAAAGAAAGACTGAGTGGCCAATATGACGTGCTTTATGCAGGAGAGAAAGGCCGCGCAGCCCACGAAATGATTGTGGATTGCCGTCCATTTAAAGCCAAGGGAATTGAAGTTACCGACATCGCAAAACGATTGATGGATTACGGTTTCCACGCGCCAACGGTTTCTTTCCCTATTGCTGGAACGTTAATGATTGAGCCTACTGAAAGCGAAAGCAAGATGGCCTTAGATCAATTTTGTGATGCGATGATTTCTATTAGAAAAGAAATTGAAGATGCAGATAAGGACGAACCAAACAACGTATTGAAAAATTCGCCACACACACTGCAAATGCTGACAACGGACGATTGGGAATTTCCGTATAGCAGACAGAAAGCGGCGTTTCCATTAGAGTATGTTTCAGAAAATAAATTTTGGCCTTCAATTAGAAGAGTAGATGATGCTTACGGCGATAGAAACTTGATTTGTACCTGTAACCCTATTGAAGCTTATATGGAAACTGAAGTTAGTAGTTAGTAGTTAGTAGTTAGTAGTTAGTAGTTAGTAGTTAGTAGTTAGTAGTTAGTAGTTAGTAGTTAGTAGTTAGAAAATACTGAATACTGCTTACTGCGTACTGACTACTAAAATTTTCCGTATTTTTAACGAAATTTTTTGAGTTATGAATGTCAAGATAACAGGCATAGGAAGTTATATTCCAAGCGAGATTGCAAAGAATGAACAATTCGGTAACCATCATTTTTACAATGAGGATGGCACCCGTTTTGGTCAAGAAAACGAGACTATCATAGAAAAATTTAAGGCTATTACAGGGATTCACGAAAGACGTTACATTCCAAAGACAATGGCTACTTCAGATATAGCTTCATTTGCTGCCGAAAATGCAATAAAAAATGCTGGAATAAATAAAGAAGAACTTGATTATATTATTGTCGCTCATAATTACGGCGATGTAAAGCATGGTTCCGTGCAAAGTGATACCGTCCCCAGTATTGCAACACGCGTAAAGCACAATCTAAAAATCCAAAACCCAACTTGTGTGGGCTATGATATGCTTTTTGGTTGTCCAGGTTGGATTGAAAGCATGATTCAGGCCAATGCGTTTATAAAAGCAGGAATTGCGAAAAAATGTTTGGTTATAGGAGCAGAGGCACTTTCCCGTGTTGTAGATCCACACGATCGCGACTCTATGATTTATAGTGATGGCGCAGGTGCCGCAGTAGTAGAAGCTACTGAGGAAGCGGGCGGAATTTTAAGCCACTTTAGCGCAACTTATGCTTTTGAGGAGGCGCATTTTATCTTTTTTGGAGAAAGTAATAATCTAGCAAAAAAGGATAACCGCCGCTACATAAAAATGTATGGTCGGAAAATTTATGAATTCGCACTAAGCCACGTGCCTGATGCAATGAAAACGTGTTTGGAAAAAAGTGGAGTAGGCATAGACGAAGTGAAAAAAATCTTTATCCACCAAGCGAACGAAAAAATGGATGAAGCCATCGTGAATCGATTTTATAAACTTTACAATAAAGCTACGCCCGATAAGATCATGCCCATGAGCATTAACAAACTTGGCAATAGCAGCGTGGCAACAGTACCAACGCTGTACGATTTAGTATTGAATGGCGAACTGCAAGGCCACTCCATCCAGAAAGGCGATGTTGTAATTTTTGCAAGCGTTGGCGCTGGCATGAATATTAATGCGATTGTTTATAGGGTCTGAATTATTAAAGAATTATAAAAAGGACTTTAGACGAAAGGATTTATGACGTAAGACAAAATATTTCAACTTTATTTAGTCCTATATCTTATGTCATTCAATCCTACGTCCGTAATAGAATATTTTAAGTCTAACGATTCAAATAAATGTACGAAGGCAAATTTCCAAAGAAAAGATACAAACACACGCTTCAGCTTTTAAATGAGCTTATATCCAAAGAAGAAAAAATCCTTGATTTGGGCGTTTCCAATCCCTTTTCAGAAATACTTATAAAAGAAGGCTTCAACGTTACAAATTCAAAAGGTGAAGATCTTGATCTTGAAACAGATGTTGTAAAAACTGAAGAATACGATGTGGTCACCGCTTTTGAAATCTTTGAACATTTAGTTTCGCCTTTTAATGTTTTGAACGATATAAAAGCCAAAAAATTGATTGCTTCCGTACCATTAAAACTTTGGTTCGCTTCAGCATATAAAAGTAAAACTGATAAATGGGACCGCCACTATCACGAGTTTGAAGATTGGCAATTTGATTGGCTGCTCGAAAAAGCTGGCTGGCGAATTGTGAAAAGCGAAAAATTTACCAATCCCGTAAAGAAAATAGGGATACGGCCAATCCTGCGTAAGTTTACTTCACGCTATTATTTGGTTTATGCGGAAAGGATTTAATGAATTTCTACATCGTCATACCTGCCCATAACGAAGAAGCATTTATTGGCAAAACGCTTCAATCCATTGTTGAGCAAACAATTCTTCCAAAGAAAATAATTGTTGTTAACGACGCTTCAACCGATGGTACTCAAAAAATAATTAATCAATTTTCAGAAAAACACACTTTTATTGAGAGCGTCTTTCACAATTCTAAAGCAATTCACAAACCAGGAAGCAAAGTAGTGAGCGCATTTTATAAAGGACTTGAAAACCTTGACAATGACTTTGACCTCATCGGAAAATTTGATGCAGATATAATTTTACCTCGCAACTATTTTGAAAAGGTTTTAAAGCTATTTAATTCCGATGAAAAAATAGGCATCGCTGGCGGTAATCTTTATGTTGAAAAAGGAAATAACTGGGAATTCGAGGCTATTTCAGAAAAAACAAAAGTACGTGGCCCAATAAAATTATACCGGAAAAAGTGCTTTGAAGAAATAGGCTGCCTCAAAAAGTCCATCGGATGGGACACCGTGGATGAGCTTCTGGCGCAATACCACGGCTGGAAAATAAAAACTGACACTTCGCTACAAGTAAAACATTTAAAACCTACTGGCAAAGTTTACTCCAAGAGTTCAAAGTACAAACAGGGCGAAGCTTTTTATAAAATGCGCTACGGTTTCTGGCTTACAGTTATCGCTTCGGCAAAACTGGCTTCCAAAAAGAAAAGCTTCCAGTTCTTTATAGATTGCTTAAAGGGATTTCAAAAAGCAAAAAAAAGCGACTTAGCATATATAGTTTCAAAGGAAGAAGGTGCGTTTATTAGAAAGCTTAGATGGGATAATATTAAGCGCAAGGTTGGGATTCGTTAATTCGGGATTCGTTAAATTGAACTTTTGAATGCTTGCACTTCATATTTCAAACTTCCCAACATAACAACATCTCCTTAACACTCCAAGTAGATATATTGCCTATTTTTGCAAATAAAAATTTAAGCATGAATATTAAGCTTTTCCTCCTCTCAATTATCCTTTCTTTTGCGCTCCTTTTAACTTCTTGCGTTTCTGTTCAGGTAAAAGACAATACGGTTTCTACGATTTCCTCGGAAGTAAAAAAACCAAAAAATATTATTCTATTAATAGGTGACGGTATGGGTTTAAGCCAAGTTTCCACAGCTATTTACTACAAAGATGGCAAACCAAATTTTGAACGTTTCAGCACTATCGGACTAATTAAAACTTCTTCCGCCAGTGATCTCGTTACCGATTCTGCCGCTGGAGCTACCGTTTTTTCTGCTGGCGTAAAAACATATAATGGCGCAATTGGAGTTGACAAGGACACCATCCCAGTGCCTACAATTATTGAGCAATTATCTAAAAGAGGCTTGGCGACGGGTATCATCTCAACTTCTTCCATTCAGCACGCAACACCTGCAAGTTTTTATGCACACGTAAAAAGCAGAAGAATGTATGAGGAAATTACTGAGTTTGCCCCAAATTCCGGCGTAAATTTTTTTGCCGGTGGCGGACTCAAATTCTTTAATAAAAGAAAAGACGGCAAAGATTTATTGGCTGAAATGAGAGCCAAAGGCTACGAGGTTATAATAGACCAACTTCCAAAAACTCCCAGCGAAAAACATGAACTTATTTTACTTGCCGAAGACGCAATGCCCAAAATGAGTGAAGGTCGTGGCGATTTTCTTCCGAATGCAACGAAACTAGCTTTGGAGAAACTCTCAAAAAACGAAAAAGGCTTTTTCCTAATGGTGGAAGGCAGCCAAATAGATTGGGGTGGCCACAATAATGACGCAGATTACCTAATTAAAGAATTGCTTGATTTCGATAAAACTTTAGGCGTCGCTCTCGACTTTGCCAAACAAAATGGTGAAACTCTAGTAATTGTTACCGCAGACCATGAAACGGGAGGTTACTCCCTGTCTTCAGACGGTAGCGACTATAATAAAATTAAACCTTCCTTTTCCACTACCGGTCATTCCGGCACAATGGTTCCTGTTTTTAGCGAAGGCCCAGGCGCATCATCTTTTAATGGAATTTTCGAAAGTATCGAGATCTATCACAAAATGATGGCGCTATTTAATAAATAAAAGCTAAAAAAAGCTTTTTAAAAAATCCGTGCGCTAATTTTAGTATTTTAGCCGTAGCTATCTTTTTTATGAAGTACTTACAAGATATTGGTTCCTATTTTTTGATGCTCAAAAAGGTGTTTGGTAGTTTTACCAAAACATCTGTGCTGCGGCATTTAATTTTCAAGGAAATCAACGACCTCATCGTTAGTTCTTTGGGCATCGTTGCCTTTATATCCTTTTTTGTGGGAGGTGTTGTGGCAATACAAACTGCCCTGAACATGGACAATCCCATTATTCCAGATAGCTTGATAGGCTTTGCAACACGGCAGTCGGTAATATTAGAATTCGCACCTACCTTTATTTCAATAATTATGGCTGGAAAAGTGGGCTCTTTTATAACCTCCAGCATAGGCTCTATGAGGGTTACGGAACAGATTGATGCGCTGGAGGTTATGGGGATCAATTCTCTCAACTATTTAGTTTTTCCTAAAATAGTTGCCTTAATGTTCTATCCTTTCGTAATCGTTCTTTCCATGTTTCTTGGCGTTTTTGGCGGTTACGTTGCTGGGGTTTACGGTGGTTTTACCAGTTCTTCCGATTTTATTTCAGGGGTACAGCAAGATTTTATTCCCTATCAATTGTTTTACGCATTTTTCAAAACTTTCGTTTTCGCCTTTATTCTCGCTACGGTTCCTTCTTGGCAAGGATTTTATATGAAGGGCGGCTCACTGGAAGTAGGGAAAGCCAGTACTAACTCCTTTGTGTGGACCAGCGTGCTTATTATAGGCGCAAATTATATAATAACCCAACTTCTTTTAAGCTCATGATAAAAATAGAAGACGTACATAAAAGTTTTGGGGATGAAGAAATTCTGAAAGGAATAACTACAGAATTTGATAAAGGAAAAACCAACCTCATAATCGGCCAGAGCGGTAGCGGTAAAACGGTTCTGCTTAAGTGCCTTATAGGTCTTTTTAAGCCCGAACAAGGAAGAATATATTACGAAGACAGAGCCATTCAGGATATGGACGACGAAAAGCAACGACAGCTTCGGGAAGAAATTGGTATGCTTTTTCAAGGAGGAGCATTGTTTGACTCAATGAACATTGAAGAAAATGTGATGTTTCCGCTGCGCATGTTTACCAAACAGAAAAAAGCAGATATGGTTGATAGGGTGAACCAAGTATTAAAACGCGTTAACCTTGAAAACGTAAACAAAAAATTTCCAGCGGAAATCTCTGGCGGAATGCAAAAGCGAGTCTCTATTGCTCGGGCAATTGTAAACAAGCCAAAGTTTCTATTCTGTGACGAACCAAACTCAGGCCTCGATCCAAAAACGGCCACATTGATAGATACGCTTATCCAAGATATTACGCATGAGAATAATATTACCACAATTGTGGTAACTCACGATATGAATTCTGTAATGGAAATTGGTGAGAAAGTAGTTTTGTTAAAACAAGGAAAGCTTGTTTGGCAAGGCACCAATCAGGAAATCTTCAAAACCGACAATGAAGATGTAACTAGTTTTGTATATTCTTCAGATCTTTTCAAAAAAATTAGGGAAGTACAATTGAAAGAAGGATAATTTTTCTTCATATTCCTCTAATTATCAATTATTTTACATTATTTTTAGTCCTCTAATCTTAATTATCATGATAAAAAAACTACTACTATTCAGCACATTTTTGATAGGTGGCACCTTAATGGCGCAAGTTACATTTACCAACCAAAGCGGACTGATTGGCAATTACGAAGACAATTCTGAAGTAGCCGTTGATATGAATGGCGATTATCTAGATGACTACGTTCGTGTATCTTCAAACGGAATCGGAATTGATTATCAACTTGCCGACCAAACCTTTAATTCTGTTTTTATCTCCATGCCCATCCAGAATATTCCAGATTGGAGCGTGGCCGCCGGAGATATTGATGGTAACGGTTTTAATGATCTATTTCTCGGTAACGGCTCACGAGTTTCCTTTTTATTTGCAAATGAAGATGGTACCGCCTACACCGAGCTAACAAAACCGGATTATATTTTTTCACAAAGATCTACGCTGGCAGACATAAATAACGACGGCCTTCTGGATGCCTTTATTTGCCACGATATAGACTTAAGCCTTCCATTCCGCAATGCCGGGGGACAAAATATGGTTCTGGATCAAACATTGATTCAAACTCTTGACAGACCTGGCAACTACGCCGCAATTTGGGTAGATTATGATAATGATGGCGATACAGATATGTATTTAACAAAATGTCGCGGTGGTGCTTTGCCCGGCGATGAAAATAGAGATAATGCCATGTACACCAACAATGGCGATGGTACTTTTACCGAAAACGGACTTGATATAGGGATGCGCGATAATGCACAATCTTGGTCTACCGTTTTTGAAGATTTTGACAATGATGGTGATTTTGATGCCTTCATAGTAAACCACGATTTTCAAAACCGATTGATGCAAAATGACGGCACCGGGATGTTCACTGACGTAATTGCAGATTCTGGAATAAATCCAACCGATCTTGGCGCCTGGGAAAACCAATCTGGCGATTTCAACAATGACGGTTTTGTGGATATTTTTTCTGAAATGTCCAAGGAACTTTATCTCAACAATGGCGATATGACTTTTACTGGCCAAGACCTTAATTTTGACGAGGGCGGAATTGGCGATTTCAACAATGATGGTTTTTTAGATGTAGTTAATGACGGAAATCTCTATATTAATGACGGTAACGCTAATAATTGGGTTAAAGTTGGTTTAGAAGGAGTGGAAAGTAACAAGAACGGAATTGGAGCAAGAGTGAAAATAGTGGGAGATTGGGGCACGCAAATGCGCGAAGTTCGCTCCGGTCAAGGTTTTAGCCATATGAATTCTCTGTTGGCCCATTTTGGAACTGGCACTAGTTCAACTATTGAAACATTAATAATTGAATGGCCCTCTGGAACTATAGATGTTTTCCAAAATCCAGACATAAATACAACGCACATTATTGTGGAAGGAAGCGGCCCATTGGCAGTAACCGATTATGAGATAGAAGGACTAAAGATTTATCCCAATCCTACTACGGCAATGCTGAACTTTTCATTTCAAGGACTTGAAAATACCCCAGTACAAATTATAGATCTTACCGGAAAAGTGATATTAAACACGAAAGTTTCTAATGAAGGTTCTATAAATGTAGCATCCCTTACCAACGGTGTTTATTTTGCTATGCTGCAGGTGGAAAAGAAAACCACAAGTTATAAGTTCATTAAAAATTAAGCATTTTTTTAAAAGTAGAATCCACGAATAACGTATAAGTTTATTCGTGGATTTTCTATTTCTTACAAACTGAAAAAGCTGCCGAGTTATCTAAGGATACTCGCTCACTTGAAGGGTATCCAGCTTCATTTTGAACTTAATCCAAGCATCTATTTTTTTCAAATCTGCTTTTCGCTCCTTGTATGGAACATTCTTTTTCCAACGAATATTAATTACGGGCAGCGTATCTGTATCCTTAAAATTTGTAGTTATTTTATTTGAATAGCTGAATGTTTCAACGTTATCATAATTTATTTTAATCTCTTCACTCAATTCCTTAAAAGGTACATTTTGTACTTTCAAAAGCGCCAGCTCATTTTCCAAAAACCTTATTTTTTCATCTTTGCCTTGAATAATCTGCTCGTTCTTCACATACAAATCTTCAAGTATTCCGGCTTTAATCTCACCGGAAAGCTTCGCAGCCATTTCCCCGCTCTGGTCGGCACCTTGATAGATGCGCAGCTGTGTTTGCTCCAAACTTTCAGTAGTTTCCATTTCTTTTAGCCACTCGTCTATTTTATTTTGTGGAACGGGGCGGCCAATTAAATACACGTCTATATTTTTCGACTTATAATCCTGTGTAAATTTCACTACTTCGGCACCATCATAATTAATAACGTTTTTTACGAACTCTTTGGTTTTATTTTCAAAAACTTGTTCTTCCAATAATTTGATGAATAACCAAACACTAGGCACCATAACTGCAATAGCGATTAATGACGCAATCTGTGCAGTTCGTTTTCTGCGTTTGCTATTGGCATAACGCACCAGCGGAAATTGTAATATTTTTGACACTATAAATGTGGCAAGTGCAATAAATACCGCATTAATGGAAAACAAGTATAATGCACCAAGCGCATAAGAGCCGTTCCCGATCGCCAAACCGTAACCCACGGTACACAAAGGTGGCATTAATGCAGTAGCAATTGCTACCCCAAAAATTACACTGGCAATCGTTCCGCTTTTTGTTTTTGCAACAATTAATCCCAGACCTCCAAAAATAGCTATCAAAACATCCAATATAGTTGGATATGTTCTGGCAATTAATTCTGGCGTCTCTTCGGTTAGCGGTGAAAGTTTAAAGTAGAGAAAGGCTGTAAGCACACTCAAAAAAACCATCACCCCAAGATTAATGAGAGATCGTTTTAACGTATCCACATCATTGATGGCAACGGAAAGTCCAATACCTACAATCGGGCCCATTAATGGCGAAATAAGCATCGCTCCAATAACTACGGCGGTGCTACTCACATTAAGTCCAATGGAGGCTACGAAGATTGAAAAAATAAGAATCCACGCTGTATGTCCTTTAAAAGAAATATCCTTTTTTACAGCTTCAATGGTTGCATCGCGATCAGTTTCGGAACGAATATCAAAAAGTTCACTCAGGAATTTCTTAATGCTCTGCCAGGTATTGAGCTTTACGTTCTCAAACTCTTCATCGTTCGGTGTAATCTTAATGTCGTTATTATTTTCTGATGTGCTCATTTACAAATATTTTTTTCCGAATTTATTTGAAACCTCTTTCAACAATTCCTTAATTTCCTGTTCTTTCTTCTTCGGAAATAGTAAAAGGACGTCCTCTTTATCCACCACAATATAGTCTTCAATGCCGTCTAAAACAACTAGTTTTTTTGAATCGGTAAAAACCATATTGCTTTTTGAGTTCATCAGAAGTGTTTCAGCATTAACTACTGCATTTTGATTTTCATCTTTCTCCAATTTATCGTAAAGTGCACCCCAGGTTCCCAAATCGTTCCAATCAAACGTAGCTTTTTTCACAAAAACATTTGCCGCTTTTTCAAGAATTCCGTAGTCTATGGAAATATTTTCTGCTTCGGGATATTTTTTATCGATAAAATGCCTTTCTTCGGAAGTATTTAAAACATCAACCCCTTTTGAAAATAAAGAATTCATTTCAGCTAAATGCTTTTCAAAGGAATCAACAATACTTTTAGCGCTCCAAATGAAGATTCCCGCATTCCAAAGAAAATTTCCAGCGGCCAGAAACGCTTTCGCAGTTTCATAATCGGGCTTCTCTCGAAATTGTTTCACTATTTTTATTTCGGAAGCATCGCTTTTATCACTTTCAATATATCCATAACCAGTGTTTGGGAAAGTTGGCGCAACGCCCAAAGTAAGCAAAACATCCTCTCGTTGGGCAGCATCAAAACAGGTTTGCACATCACTGGCAAAAGCAGTTTCATCCTCAATCCAATGGTCGCTTGGCGCTACCAGCATGAGTGCTTCTGGATTTTCTTTTCTAATTTTTAAAGCTGAAAGCAAAATACACGGCGCGGTATTGCGCATTGCAGGCTCTAGAACCACTTGTTTTTCTGAAATTTCTGGCAGTTGTTTTAGCGTAATCTCCAGATATACAGTATTGGTAAGAATGTATATATTTTCTGAAGGGATAATTTTATTGAGCCTCGAAAAGGTTTTTTGCAGCAAACTTTGCCCAGTTCCCAACATATCCTGAAATTGCTTTGGAAATTCTTGGGTGCTCACGGGCCAGAATCGTGAACCAATTCCACCAGCCATAATTACTGCGTAATAATTTTTGTTCATTTAAAAAAGTTTAAAATTCTGGAGTTTAAGCGTTTAATAGCTCAGATAACTTTTTAAAAACCTTTAGCTTTTCAGATTTCTATTTCATCAATTTGAATTATATACAGTTTATAAACTCTTAAACATATAAACTTATAAACTCTCTCAACTCATTTTAAAAATTCCACCTCCGCATTCGGGTTAAAAAGATACGTTCTTCCAGTGGCAACCTCCAAACATTCAAACCGTTTTACACGCTGTTTTCCACGTTTAAAAATTTTACCATTGTACAATCTAAAATGACCTCCGAAGGGGATTTCAAAGATATAGTTTTTATCGTTCTCGGGGTCAAATTGCTTTAATGCCAACGCCAATGCCGCATCCGTATCGCTCGAAGCTTTGGGGTTTTTGAAATGACGTGCTAGTAGTGGCAACAATTCATTTGGAAAAATGGTTGGCCTTAAATAGGGAAGCATCAATAGCTGAAAGGTACGCTTCCATTCCAGACCGTGTGGCTTTATGTGTCTTCCATGTTTTATAAAAGCCTCTAAATGTGCTATTTCGTGAACCAGCGTGATCAAAAACCGATACTTATTTAAAGAGGCATTTACTGTAATTTGGTGTTGTCCATTGGGCATTTTCCGATAATCGCCATGGCGAGTCACTCGCTCATTCACAATTTTAAGATGTACATTGTGAGTTTTTATAAGCTCAAAAGCAGAATCTACGGAAGCTTGTGGAATGTATTTTTCGAGGATTTCAGTCATAAACTATGGGGTTGTACTCGAAACCTGCAGTATTTTCCCATTGTAAAATTTATTCCCGCTAAGGGAAAAATCCAAAATATACTCTGCCATTTCCGTTGCAGAAAGTGGCGCTTTAAACCCAGGGAAAGCTTCTTCAAGCATTTCAGTTTGCACTGAGCCAAGGGCCAAAACGTTGAATGATGGGCCTGTTTCTTTGTATTCTTCCGCTAGCAATTCGGTTAAAGTGATGACTGCTCCCTTGCTACTGCTGTAGGCGCTAAGCCCCGGAAATTTAACACTGCCCTGTATTCCGCCCATGCTGCTAATATTTACAACATGTCCGTCAGTTTTCATAAATGGCAATGCTGTTTTTATTAAAGAAGCAACGCCAAAAACGTTCACGCCATAACTTCTTTTAAACTCTTCGGCAGTTATTTCGGCAAAAGGTTTGTTTACCAAAAATCCTGCGTTGTTTATTAAAACATCCACAGTTTTCATAGCTTTTTGCAGATAGGCTGAAAGATTAACTACTTCAGGTTCATTTGCAATATCAAATTCCAATGCGGTTACGTTTTTCAGTTTTAAGTCTGAAACGGGTTTTGAGTTTCGCGAAAGCGCTAAAACGTTATGGCCAGCTTCTGAAAAAAGTTTTACCATTTCGAAGCCAATGCCACGGGAAGTACCTGTAATTATTACGTTTTTCATGTTTTTAAATAGACCGTTTTGTAAGCGCGCGATTAATCGCGCGCTTACTGCAATAGGTTACACAAACATCGTCACAGGATTTTCAATATACTGTCGCAATGTTTGAAGGAATTTCGCTCCCGTTGCACCGTCAACGGTTCTGTGGTCGCACGCCAAAGTTACCATCATCGTGTTTCCAATGGCAATCTGTCCATTTTTCACAACTGGCTTTTGAACAATTGCGCCAACGGATAATATAGCAGAATTAGGCTGATTTATAATGGAAGTAAATTCGGTTATCCCAAACATTCCAAGATTTGAAACTGTGAACGTACTGCCCTCCATTTCCTGTGGAGTAATTTTTTTGTTACGCGCTTTTCCGGCAAGTTCTTTTACCTGCCCGCCTATTTGCGAAAACGTCATTTGGTCTGCAAATTTAAGTACAGGAACCAACAATCCTTCATCAACCGCAACTGCAACGCCTATGTGAATATGTTTTGCAATTTTTGTAGCTTCTTGCGTCCATTGGCTGTTTACTCGCGGATGTTTTCTTAAAGCCATCGCACAAGCTTTTATAACCATATCATTGAAGGAAATTTTCACATCCGGATCGGCATTTATTGCTTCGCGAGCAGCGATTGCTTGATCCATATCCAACTCAACTGTCAAATAGTATTCCGGCGCTGAAAATTTGGATTCGCCCAAACGTTTTGCAATTGTCTTGCGCATTTGGGAATTTTTCACCTCCTCAAAACTTTCAGTTCCTACGGGAACGTAAGCTTGTTCGCCGCCAGCAGCTGGTTGATAGTTTTCAATATCGCTTTTTACAATACGGCCGTTTTCACCACTTCCACGAACTTGGCGCAAGTTGATTCCCTTCTCTTCTGCCAATTTTTTGGCCAAAGGCGAAACGAAAATACGTCCTTCGTTTGTAGTGTGTGTCGCTTCTGTTTTGTTTTCTGAAACAGTTTCTTTTTTTGTCTCTTTCTCTTTGGAAACATCTTTTGAAGGCTCTTTGATATCTTCTTTCTCCTCATCCTCCGAACCTTTAGCGGAGGAGGACCCATCTTTGAAGTTTTCAGCAACCCCAGAAACATCCGTTCCTTTTGGGCCAATGATTGCAAGCAAGGCATCAACCGAAGCTGATTCGCCTTCGCCCAGACCAATCTTTAAAAGCGTTCCTGAGTAGAACGATTCAAATTCCATGGTGGCTTTATCGGTTTCAATTTCTGCGAGAATATCTCCCTCTTCCACTTTATCGCCTTCTTTTTTCAGCCAACTAGCAACAGTGCCTTCAGTCATCGTATCGCTCAAGCGTGGCATTGTAATTACCTGAACACCTTCAGGTAGTTCAGACTTTCCTGAGCTTTTAGAAGAGCTGGATGATTGCTTTTTTTCATCTGAAGAATTTTCAGATTCTTCTTCGGAATCCTTTTCTTCGGAAGCCTTTTCGGAAGTGTCATCATCATCATCCTTTTTCTTAGTTTTTGTATTATCGTCCTTGGAATCATCTTCCTTTGATTTTTTTTCGGAAGATTTTCCTTCTATCAAATCTGAAATATCCTCGTCCTTTTTTCCGATAATCGCCAAAAGTGTATCTACCGGCGCAGTTTCGCCTTCATTAATTCCTATGTGAAGCAATGTTCCTTCATGGAAAGATTCAAACTCCATGGTGGCCTTGTCCGTTTCAATTTCGGCAAGAATGTCACCTTCCTTTACAGTATCGCCTACTTTTTTAAGCCAGGTTGCTACCGTTCCTTCTTCCATCGTGTCGCTCAAACGCGGCATGTTTATTACTTCTGCCATTGCTTATAATTTATCTGATAAAAAAGGGTAATCCTCTTGTTCGTACACAGCGTCAAACATCAAGTTTTTCTCAGGATATGGTGAATCTTCAGCAAACTTTTCGCACTCCTTCACCCTATCTTTTACCTTTTTGTCAATTTTTTTAATTTCTGCTTCGGTCGCCCATTTGTTTTCATAAATTTGATGAAGCACGTATGTAATTGGATCTTCCTCTTGCTTTTTGGCAACTTCGTCTTTGGTACGATAATGTTGCGCATCACTCATAGAGTGGCCGCGATAACGATAGGTTCGCAATTCTAGGAAAGTTGGGCCATCACCGCGACGGGCACGTTTTATTGCTTCGTCCATTTCTTTTGCAACCACTTCTGGTTTCATTGCATCAACCGGCTTGCACGGCATTTCATAGCCAAGACCAAGCTTCCAAATGTCAGTATGGTTTGCTGTTCTCGCAACGGAAGTTCCCATTGCGTAACCGTTGTTTTCTACACAGAAAACTACTGGAAGTTTCCAAAGCATTGCAAGGTTAAACGTTTCGTGAAGCGAACCTTGACGCGTTGCGCCATCGCCCATATAAGTTAGGGTTACAGCATCTCTGTCGAAATATTTATCGGCAAAAGCAAGACCAGCACCTAGCGGAATTTGCCCACCTACAATACCGTGACCGCCGTAAAAACGATGTTCTTTGGAAAAAATATGCATAGAGCCACCCAAGCCTTGCGAGGTTCCTGTGGCTTTTCCATATAATTCTGCCATTACTTTTTTAGGATCCACACCCATACCAATAGGCTGTACGTGGTTTCGGTAAGCCGTGATCATTCTATCTTTTGAAAGGTCCATTGCGTGCAATGCACCAGCCAGAACAGCTTCCTGACCGTTATAAAGGTGCAGAAAGCCTCTTACTTTTTGATTGATATATACTTGCGCCAGTTTATCTTCAAACTTGCGCCAAAAAAGCATGTTTTCGTACCAATCCAGATACGTTTTTTTGGTGATTTTCTTCATCTATCTACTATATGGTTCCTAACAGGAAATTTTTTAAACGGATAACAAAAATAGCACTTTAAAAGGTTAAATCACAAATTCCAAATTCCAAAATCAAATAAAATTCCAAATTTCAAGCACCAAATTCCAAATAAATAACAAAATTCAAAAAACAAAGTCCAAACAAACTTCAAATGAAAACAAGCTTCTGATTTTAGAAAGCAGAAAAGCTTGAATTTTGAATTTTGTTTATTGAGATTTATTTGGAACTTGAGATTTGGCGCTTTATTTTCAGAGGTATTTCGCATCAAAGCCCAATGGCAGCAAATCCATTACTGAAGCGACTTTAATTATTTCACCGGTTTCGCCCATAAAGTAGATTGTGATAGGACTTTTCTGCTTTTGCTCGTACTCTGCTAGAGATTGACGGCAAGCACCGCAGGGCGCAATAGCTTCAGCTACTTCGTGGCTTTCGGCGCGAACTGTGATTGCTAATGCGGTAATGGTTTCATTGGGGAAATTGGCGCCAGCACTAAAAACAGCAACCCTTTCAGCGCAAAGTCCAGAGGGAAAAGCCGCATTTTCCTGATTGTTGCCCATAACGATTTTCCCTGAAGAAAGCCGAAGCGCTGCCCCCACCTTGAAACGCGAATAAGGCGCATAAGCATTTTCACGTGCTTGCTGCGCCTTATTTATTAATTCTTGAATGTTCTTTGGAAGTTCTGAAACAGTTTCAAAAACTTCTAGTTGAATTTCAATTTTTTGTTTTTTCACTTGCTAGTTTATGAGTTTAGATGTTTATTAGTTTAAAAGTTCGAAAGACAGATTTCAAGTGATAACTTTTAAACATTTAAACTTATTTTAATACTCGTCGTAGGTATCGCCAAAGTTAAAGGTTAAACCAAAGCGAAGGGTTCCATCTACAGGAGTGACAACAGTGCCTAATCCAAAAAGATAGGATATGTCAATATTTATTGTAGTATAACGAAAGCCCGCACCAAAAGAAGCAAATTTCCTTCCACCCTTATCATCGCTTTCATTAAAATAACCAGCTCTAAAAGCGAATACATCTTGATACCAATATTCTGCACCAAGCGCCCACGTAAATTCTCTCAATTCTTCACTAAAACCTCCTGGTGCATCACCGAAAGACTGAAACATACCTTTTACGAAGGTAACATTGTTGTCTTTACCCTCAAATATTGCACGATTATCTATTACCTCTTCTCCAGGATCTTGAACACCGTTACCATTATCATCCACAAATTCAGTTCCGCGAATAGGTGGCGTGGGTACTAAAAGTTTATTCACTTCAGCAGAAACACCAACCTTGTTGTATTCATCGAGAATAAAGTCAAATCCACCACCAAGAGCAAGTTTGGTTGGCAAAAAACTTTCTGACCCTGCTTCATCATATTTCAGTGTTGGACCAATGTTTGAAATATTGAATCCCATTCTCCAACGGCCGTCAAAATCATTATAAGGAATTTCTTCACTTTGGTAATAACCAGCGATATCCACAGCAAAAGAACCAGCTGCAGAGGCATCTTCTTGAGCAATCTGTAACTTTAAATCAGATCTAAGATAACGTCCCGCTACAGCCATCGCAAAACGCTCACTAAGACGAAGGGAGTATGAAACATCAAAAGTAAGTTCATTCGGACTCAAAATTAAAGGCAACTGCTCTGCAGTTTCTCGAGCTTCAATTTCACCGAGTTTAAAATAACGAAAACTCACACCAAGAGCACTCCGTTCGTTCAAACGGTTGTAATACGTAAGATTACCTAAAAAGATATCATTCACTAACTTGCTTAAGTAGGGAGTATAAGTAACACCAACTCCTTGTTTTGAAAGTGCAAAGGCATATTTTGCAGGGTTCCATTGTTGTGAAAAGGCATCAGCTGAAGTTACAACACCTATATCTCCCATACCACCAGCTCTTGGATCTGCAGCTATCAAAACAAAGGGTACTCCTGTCGTAATAACTCTTGAATCGCCGCCATTAGGAACGATAATAGTTTCTTGGGAATGAGCCTGAAAAGCGACTAAACATACTAAAACTGGAATAAATAATTTCTTCATATTAATAAATTTTGGACAAATATAATTTTAATTTTTAAAGGATGACGAGTTTCTCGAATTTTTCAGCCCGCTGATTTGTTAACGTAGATCTTACGGTAATCTTGTACACATACACACCTTTTCCGATGCGGTCTCCAAAATCGTCCCGACCATCCCACACAATATCGCGCGACAAAAATCCGTCGGTATTAATTATTTGGTTTTTAGTCCACACTACCTTTCCCGTTACTGTAAAAACCTGTACCTGAACCTCCAAAGGCTCAAAAGCGCGGTTGTGATTAAACCAAAACTCTGTATAATTCACAAAGGGATTTGGGTAGTTAAGCACACGGTTTATTTCTAACTTATCATTACCAGCAACAATAAATTGAATTTCGGCGGTGGATGAATTATTGTAAACATCCCAAGCTTTAAGGGTTAATGTATGCAGCCCATCTTCAAGATCGCGAAATTTGAAGTTAGTTTTTCCGGTAGTATAATCGTCCACTTCGGCTTGGTAAAATTCATTCAAAACAAATGGATTGGATTCATCTCCATCTAAAATTGCAACAATATCATGGCCTATACCACTTGCTGTATTAATACCATTGGGATCTTCTAGGTTTACGAGAAGTATGGGAGAATCATCCGTAATTCCACCTGAAACAAAACTTTCATCATTCATAAAGAGCCTTATTAAAGGACCTTCGTTGTCTTCTGGCGCATTTTCATTAAGACCGCCTACATTAAGATCAAGATTTACTCCACTTTGGTCTTCCAGCGCATTATCCTTTTTAGCGTAAAGGCTTACCCTTCCTTTGCCCACGGGTATTTGAATATCGCGAGGTACCACAAATTCAATCTCAAATAGCCCATTGGAAATCGATGCTTGTCCATTAAAGAGCCCTTCGCCTAAAGTTGTAAAGTCCATTTTAAACCCATGATTATCGTTGTCTAAAGTTTGCCGCATCACATTTTTGTCAAAAATTTTTGTTTCCAGCACTCCATTATAATCCGTCATAAGCATACCTGCCTCGTTTACTACTTCACCTTCAAGTTTTATTTTGCTCAATGCCTTCAAAGTATCCGTAGCCTGATCTATTGGCACGCCGTTTAGCTTGGTTAACCGTATGCTTTTCTTCGGAAAAGCGAGCGGCATTGCGGGATCACCCAAATAAAAAACTACCCGTCTAAGCGCTGTTCCCGCACCAAGGGTTTGTTTGGCCAAGCGGAGCCCTTCAGCTGGAGTATTCGGATTGTCTGTACCAAATCCGAAAAGTTCATTGGCCAATTCCTTATTAAAAGTAACTCCTGTATTAATAAAAATTGCGCGTGTGGTTGTTACCAACGAAATTGCCCCGCCTTCCCTATTTTGATAGGTAAGCTCCCCAGCAGTAATGCGCAACGGATTGTCAAATTTTGTGAATTCGCACGTAACCGTAATTATACAAGGTAGTTTGTCTTTATTTTTGAAATCCTCTCCAGTTTGTTTTGTATAGATTGCTTCTTGCGCAAGACCGTCTTCACCTCCGTGACCAAAATAATCCATAATTATGGCGCCCACCTCTATTGCGCTTTTAATTGCATCGTTTACTTCGGGATACCGGTTACCGCCCGCAGAAGTTTCTTGTTTGAATGCGTCAGAATGTATTTTTTTTACGTTGATGAAAGGTTTTTCAAATGCAATTTGATCACCAAGATTATCCAGTTCTACTTCTAAAATTTCCTCACCCGGTTCATCAACATCATCAGAAATAAGTACAAAATTGTTTCGCCAGTTTCCATAGGAAGATTTTTCATTATACCTTACAATTTTATCAACCATTGCATTTGCCAAGGAAACATTATCAACCACAATCCTTCCCATAGCAATATCCAGCAAATCTATATCTGATCTTAATCCAATTGTTCCTTCATTTTCATCCATATTTCCAAAAAAATCATCAGACATAAAGGAGCTGCTGCTGCTGATACCCAAAAGGGTGTGAAAGGTTGGTACAATATTATTGTTATTCGCAAGCCTGTTTTTATAATCTATTGAAGTATCTCCCATTATACCCACATACTTTATACGTTTTGAGGGCGTGGAAGCATTGTAGTAAACGTATCTAATAAAATTTCTGATGGCACTTATATCTTGCCTGCCAGAGCTGAACTCTTCATAAATTTTATCTGTTGTCACTACTTTTACATTAAGCCCCTGAAATTCATTATTGTGTCGAGCCAAACGCAGTGCGGGTTGAATAAGGAAAGGAGCTGTAATAATTATATAATCTACATCTTTAAAATTGCCCGATTCATCCTTAAATATAGTTCCTTTTAAATTTTGATTTTGAACAACCGGCTGGGCTATTTTGGTGGGAATGTAGTAATTGCCAGGGTTAATGGCCACATAATTGCGAACCTCACCAAGGGTTTGTTTAAAACCAAATGTAGAAGCATTGCCTTCATTCTGCTTTGATGTAATAAACTGAAAGTCGGTAACATCCCAAACCTGGGAAAACTGCGAGGCATTACTTATTTGATATTCTCCCACACCGCTTAAAGTGGCTGCATTATTATATTGAAAAGCTAGCTGCCCACCTGCACCGCTCAATTGACGCACCGCCCATAGACCAATATAATCCAAATAGCCAATACTTGATGGATTGCCAGCATTGTTATACATCAAATCTACAGTAACAGTTGCACTGGCTGCGGGAATTTCCTCAGTCAACTCTTTCATACTTATCTGCCCGCCATCACCTAAGGCTGTAAAATTAAGTGGATCTAAACTAGTGCTATTAATGGAAACCGCCATTGAAGTAGCGCTTTCGGAAACTGCAGCAGCTTTTACAATTAAATTCATCGGTTTACCGGCAACAATATTGGGAAACTCGAAGCTATAACTTTGTTCGCTCTCAATATCAAAACGGTTTCCAAACCATTTTCTGCCCAATTTTGTAGGGCTTTCCTCATCTTTTTCATGAAATTGATATTCATCAAATTCATTAATATTATGTTCTACGGTACCCGTGGGCTCCACCATTGCCCTTACTCGTTTCCCTGGCCCTCCGGCTGAGGTAACGTAATAATAAGACTCATCGCTATAGGGGTTTAGGTTAGAGTCGTTCTCCTCAACATAACCTTCGGTATTTGTGCCGTAAAACAAGATATAATCGCCACCGTCAAAACTTCCATCCGCTTCGCCTGATACTTGTATTGCATTTTCCGGGATATCAAAAAAGCGGTTTTGGGCATTCAGCAAGGGTAAAGATTTCCCGCCATTGCCATACACCTTAAGGTTTCTGGGATCAATGCCGTCTGTATTCATCCCCAAATCATTCAAGAAAGATTTATCTAATTTATAAATACCGGTTTGTTCAACCTTAAATTTAAACCATTGTCCGCTGGCCAGCACAGAGTTAGTAATAGCCGGCGGTTCATTGCGGCTTTGTGGACCATATCTATAATTTATATCAAAAGAAAGCACTTTTTGGTAGCTTCCGTTATTTTTGATGATTGGTGAAATTTTAAAAATGGTGAACAATTTTTCTCGCGATCTCGTGCTAGCTAAACTATATTCCAGTCTATTTGGCACTTGCTCTGCCGTTATTTTATTTAGTTCTGCGGAAGAAACCGAGCCATAACGAATATTGGTGACCGCTAAGGAAATAGGATCGGCAAATCCAGTGTCCTCCCATTGGGTGCTGTATAGCAAGTTCTCCTTATCCATCTGGAGCTTCATTGCTTCTCTAGCGCTTTCCTTAATGGAAACAGAGGACGTTTTATCTCCAAAACTATTGGAAGGTGAACTGGCATCTTCCCAAAATATAGTTACACTTTTTGATTGTGCCCTTCCCAAAAAAGGCATTGCAATTAAAATAAAAAGAAGTATCGTTTTTCTCATTAGTACCATTAACGCTTGAAATATACACTTAGTATAGAACAAAATTTTTAAAGTTTTTGTCCAATGCAGTATTAGGATAATAATTTTAAAACTAATACGTTTGCATTCGGGATTGGTCGTAAAACTTTTCCAAAACCCACAAGGCAATAATAATAAAATATTATTGTGTTTTTGCCGTTAATTACTATATTGCGAACCCAATTTTATCATACTTGAATCTATGATGTTAAGAAAAAACCTAGCATTAACGCTATTTATTACTGTTATACTAGCCTCACTTTTTGTAGGCTGCAACAAATCCAGGGACTATAAAAATAGCTCCCGCGCCACAGGGTGGAAGATGAACGCCAAAGAAGGTGGCTTTCAGTACGACCCAAAAACCAAAGAACAGGAAACAGGCCCAGGTCTGGTTTTTGTGGAAGGTGGAACATTTACAATGGGAAGGGTTCAAGATGACCCTATGCACGATTGGAACAATTCTCCCACTCAGCAACACGTTCAATCTTTCTATATGGATGAAACGGAAGTAACCAATCTCATGTATCTTGAGTATCTTGACTGGTTGAAGCAAGTTTTTCCCCCATCCGATGAAAATTACCGTAAAATATATGAAGGCGCCGTTCCAGATACACTCGTTTGGAGAAACCGCTTAGGCTTTAACGAAGTAATGACAAACAATTACCTCCGCCACCCTGCATATGCCGAATATCCAGTAGTTGGCGTTAGTTGGGTACAGGCTGTCGAATTCAGTAACTGGAGAACAGACCGCGTTAACGAAATGGTTCTGGAAACTGAAGGAATTACTTCACGAAATGCAAGATATGATGTTGAACCGGGCGAAACATTTAATACCGAAACATATTTAAATGCTCCTACTTTAACATACGGTGGTAACGATTCTATTACCCGCGGTGGTAAAAGATCTGAATCTATTGCGAAAAGAAGCAAGGACAGTACAGATTTATACATTGGCCGCGAAGATGGGTTATTACTACCTGCCTACCGCCTTCCTACCGAAGCTGAGTGGGAATACGCGGCACTTGCCCTAGTTGGTCTTCGTAATTACAACGTTTACAGAGGAAAGAAAAAATATCCTTGGGATGGACAATACACCCGTTCTGGAAAAAGAAGATCTCGTGGTGACCAATTGGCAAACTTTAAACAAGGCGATGGTGATTACGGTGGAATTGCCGGATGGAGCGATGACGGTGCAGATATAACTGCGCAAGTAAAATCTTACGAACCAAATGATTTCGGACTTTATGATATGGCTGGAAACGTAGCCGAATGGGTTGCTGATGTTTACCGCCCTATTGTTGATGACGAATTTAACGACTTCAACTATTACCGTGGAAATGTTTACACCAAAAACGCCATTGGTGAAGATGGAAAAGTGAAAGTGGTTACTATGGATTCTATAATTTTTGACACCCTGAGCAATGGAAAGGTTGTAGCCCGCAATCTTCCGGGAGAAATCCTTCAAGTGCCAGTTGACGAAAATGAAACCTATTTGCGCACCAACTTCTCTAAAAGTGATAATCGCGATTATAGAGATGGAGACAAGCGCTCATCCCGTTACTATCAGTCGTTTGCTGATGATGAATCTGAAAGCGGCGATGGCTCCAATCGTATGTACAACTCTCCTGTCCAAAATGTTTATGCAGACAGTACAGGCGAATTAGACCGTCAATATGATAAATCTTCCGGCAGAACAACACTTGTTGATAATGAGGTTCGTGTTTATAAAGGAGGTTCTTGGAGAGATCGTGATTACTGGTTAGATCCAGCACAGCGACGTTATTTCCCACAAGATATGGCAACAGACTATATTGGTTTTAGGTGTGCAATGAGCCGCGTAGGTTCAAAATCTAAAAAAGGAAAACGCCCAAGAAACTAAAGTTTCAACAAAAGATAAAAACAACCCTCCCTGGCATACAGCTTCGGAGGGTTTTTTAGTATATTTATTTTATGAATATACCCTCACTACATACGTATTTTCTGCAGAGCAGTGGCGTAAGCACAGACACCCGTAAAATATTTAAAGACTGTATCTTTTTCGCACTTAAAGGCGATAACTTTAACGGTAACCTATTTGCCCAAGAAGCTTTGGACAAAGGCGCAATGAAAGTTATAGTTGATGAAAAAGCTTTTCATAAAAATACTGGTGAAACTATTCTGGCGGAAAACGTATTGCTAACGCTACAACAACTGGCTAAATTTCACAAAGAGTTTTTAGACCTTCCCATCATCTCACTTACCGGAAGCAATGGAAAAACTACTACCAAAGAGCTAATAAACGCAGTGCTATCGCAAAAATTTAAAACCGTCGCAACGCAAGGGAATTTAAATAATCATATTGGTGTCCCGTTGACGTTGCTTACAATGAATAAAGAAACCGAAATTGGAATTGTAGAAATGGGCGCCAACCACTTAGGTGAAATAAAAATGTTGAGTGAAATAGCACAGCCCGATTATGGCTACATTACAAACTTTGGAAAAGCGCATTTGGAAGGTTTTGGTAGCCTTGAAGGGGTAGTACAAGGTAAAACGGAGCTCTATCAATTTTTAAAAAAACACAGTAAGAAAATTTTTGTAAATGCAAATGATCCGCAGCAATTGGATAATTCTGAAGGGATTGACCGTATAACTTTCGGAAATGGGCAAAGTGATTTCAACATACAATTACTGGACAGCTCGCACCATCTTTTGGTAAGATTTGAAGGAACTACAATTCAGAGCAATTTAGTAGGCGCTTATAATTTTGCAAACCTTGCTGCTGCCGTCGCCATGGGAGCCTTTTTTAAAGTTTCTCCGGAAGAAATAAAGAAAGGAATTGAAGGTTATGTTCCGTCCAACAATCGCTCACAATTGATTAAAAAAGGCACGAACACTATTTTAATGGATGCCTACAATGCCAACCCTACAAGCATGCTTGCAGCTTTAGAAAACTTTAAACAGACAAAAGGAAACAATAAAATTATGTTTCTGGGCGATATGTTGGAATTGGGCAAAGAAGCCGAAACCGAGCACCAAAACATCGTAGATTTTTTAATAGAAAACTCTTTTGGAAATGTTTTTTTGGTGGGAAGTAATTTCTTTAAAACTGTGACCAAGGATTCCCACATAATGAAATTTGAAACTTTTGATGATTTGATCCAAACTCTTGAAAGCAATTCGCCAAAAAATGCAACAATCTTGATAAAAGCCTCACGTGGAATGGCCTTAGAGCGTGTTTTAGATTTGTTATAAATGTATCTGCTCTATACAAAAAGCATATGTAAGCCATGTTACCCCGATGCTTCGGGGGAAAGGAGACTGTAAACAAATTTCTAGTGGGCCATGTTGGATTCGAACCAACGACTTCCACGTTGTCGACGTGACACTCTAAACCAACTGAGTTAATGGCCCAATTTCTAAAAGATCTAAATTACTAAATTCAGAATTGAAAACTAAAAGAATAAAAGCTTAGAGGCTATTTATCAAACTTTTTGATAGGTTTCTTTTTTATCATTCCCCCCCTCGCATCCTTTACTGAAGTCATAATCATAAAGGCCTGGGTGTCTATTTTATGTACCTCGGTTTTAAGCTTGCTCATTTCCAAACGTGTAATTACTGTATAAACAACATCTACAGGTCTTCTGGGTTCCCCATTTTTGGAAAATCCGTTTTCGGCTTTGAAAATAGTACAGCCGCGACCCATTTTTTCTATTATTGCCAAACGAATTTCATCACTATTTTCAGAAATAATGGTAATTCCCATAAATTCTTCAATACCGTCAATTACAAAGTCTACCGTCTTTGAAGCTGCAAAGTAAGTGAGTATTGCATACAATGCTATTTCAGTGGAAAGAAAATACGCTGCGGTTATAAATATAACTACGTTAAATAACATGATTACATTCCCAACGGTAAGGCTTGTTTTTCGGCTAATGTAAATTGCCAGCACCTCCGTTCCATCAATGATAGCACCCCCACGAATTGCGAGACCAATTCCCAGACCCAAGAAAAAACCACCGAACATAGCAACCAAAATTTTGTCGTCCGTAATGGGAGGAAAAGGAATAAAATGTACGGCAATTGCCAAAAGAAAGATTCCAATAACGCTTCGTATCGCAAATCTCTTTCCAATGGAAAAATAAGCTATTGCTAAAAAAGGCAAGTTAAAGCACACCAATAAAAGGGGAAAAGAAATACCAGCCAGCTCATTTACCATCAACGAAATTCCCGTTACCCCACCATCAATAAAGTTGTTTGGAACTAAAAATCCTTTTAAGCCAAAAGAAGCAGCTGTTACGCCCAAAAGCAAGTAGAAAAAATCCCAGATCTCATGTTTAACCTCAACTTCTAGATTTTTAACGCGCTTTTCAAAAGGTTCTGAAATCTGTGAAGGTTTCTTATGCTTTTGACGGTTTTTTACAACGTTTACTATTATATTCTTAAAAAATGGATTCAAAAGTTTTTTGTTTAGTTGATGAATTAGTCAAAGTTAAACTTATTTACTTCCTCGACAAATTATGGAAACGTTTCATTATGGAATTATTTTCAAATAAATGTTTGGTGAAATTAAAAAGTAACTTATATTTGCAACCGCTAACAAGAAGGGCGATTAGCTCAGCTGGTTCAGAGCACCTCGTTTACACCGAGGGGGTCGGGGGTTCGAACCCCTCATCGCCCACCAGTTTTTAAGAAACCGAAGTTTTACTTCGGTTTTTTTTATTCCAATATTTTTGCTCTAAATAACTTCCGCCACCACAAAAGTGCTTCCCCCAACAAACACCAGATCATTAGGCAAAGCGGCTTTTAAAGCAGCTTCATAAGCTTTTGATACCGAAATATATTCCTCCCCAACCAATCCGAAACCCCTGGCTCTCGATAGCAAAAGTGAAGCATCCAAACCTCGCGGAATATTCGGTTTACAGAAATAAAATATAGCGTTTTTCGGAAATAGCGGTAAAACAGAAGCCAAATCTTTATCGCTAACCACACCCAATACAATATGAAGATTTTTATATTCTTCCTCAGCAAGCTGCTTCATCACCAATTCTAGCCCTTCTTTGTTATGACCTGTATCGCAAATTACTTTCGGGTTTTCATTTAAAACCTGCCAACGCCCCATCAAACCTGTGTTTTTAACGGTATTCATTAAGCCATTTTGAATATTTTCTTCGGAAATATTCCAACCTTTTTTCTGAAGAATTCGTAAAGTTGAAATTACAGTTTTAATATTTTTCTTCTGATAAAAACCTTTTAAATCTGAAGTATAGTTAGGAGCATCTATTGTTTCGGCAAACGAAATTGGTGCATTTTTTTCCGAAGCAATTTTTTTAAAAATCTCTTTCGTTTCAGGCAAAGTTTCACCAATAATAAGCGGAATTCCTCCTTTTATAATTCCAGCTTTTTCTGCGGCAATCTTTTCTAAAGTGCTACCCAAAAATTGTGTGTGGTCTAAACCTATATTTGTAATTACAGCAACTTCGGGGGTTATTATATTTGTACTGTCCAGCCTGCCGCCCATTCCCACTTCAATAATGGCTATGTCTACTTTTTCATTCCTGAAATAATCAAACGCCAAACCCACTGTCATTTCAAAAAAGGACAGTTGATTGCTTTCAAAAAAAGACTTATGTTTTTCAACAAATTTTAAAACAAATTGCTTCGAAATCATCTCGCCATTTATCTTTATCCGCTCCCTAAAATCCTTCAAATGTGGTGAGGTATAAAGCCCCGTTTTATAGCCAGCCTCCTGAAAAACGGATGCCAGCATATGGCTTGTACTGCCTTTGCCGTTTGTACCCGCTACGTGTACACTTTTAAAACTTCTCTCGGGATTGTTTAAATAATTGGCGAGATTTATGGTCGCGGCCAAATCTGCTTTATATGCGGACTGCCCCACCCTTTGGTACATTGGGAGTTGCGCAAAAAGCCAGTTGATTGTTTCTGAATAGTTGATGGCGGAAATAGTTAATGGTTATTTGTTAATCGTTAATTGCCTTAAATTATTTTACAATCAATTTTTTTGTGGTTTGTTTTTTTCCTTCGGAAATTTTCAAATAATAAATCCCAGGTTGAAGCTTCTCAATAGAAAGTTGAAGTTGTTTTTGACCGTCAAATTTTTGTTGTTTTACAAACCTTCCCATCACATCGTAAATTTCTAATGAAGTATTTTCAGAAGTATTTTTCAGAGAAACCGTTACTATTTCTGAAGCGGGATTTGGAAATACTTTTACTTCCGAAGAAAAAATGGTTTCAGCTGTACTCAAAATATCATTGGCAATATCAATTTTATAAGTTGAACGCCCGAAAGTAGCAGCAAATAAAAATTGTGAATCCTCGTGAATATGCAAATCAGTAACCACCACCGAGGGCAAATTTTCTCCTAAGACACTCCAATTTATACCTTCATCGGCAGTAGCTAAAACGCCAACATCTGTGCCTATAAATAGGTTTCCAAAACTGTCCTGCTCTACATCATTAACCGGAATGTCCGGCAAACTCACCGAAATATCAAACCAATTATTGCCCAAATCGGTGCTTTTATAAACGTGGCCTACGTCTTCACCAAATCGATATCCCGAAAGTGTTAAATAAACTGTATTGGGATCTTCACGGGAAGCCAAAACCTTCGTGACCCATCTGTTTGGAATTCCAGCTGAAATATCTATCCAATTTGAACCACCATTCTGCGTAACCCAAGCCTTGCCATCATCTGTGCCCACAAAAATAATTTCATTGTTTAAGGGCGAAACACTTATTGTAGTTATAGTTCCAAATGTAAGATTGCCAGCGTGGGGACCATCTGTGAGGTCCGGACTTATTGCCGTCCAATTGCCAGCAGCATTTGTGGTTTTGTAAAGTCTATTTGTTCCGTAATAAAGCGTTTGGGAATTTGATGCATCAAAAGTAATTGGGGTGTCCCAATTGTTTCGGTCACCGCTGGAAATTCCATTGGTGGCATTGGAAAATGAACTACCGTTATTGATTGACTTTCTAAGGAAACCATTTTGAGAGAGCGCATAAATAACGTTCGTATTTGTAGGATCTACCAAAGGCTGAAAACCATCACCACCATTAATAATGTTCCAATCCGTTAAGCCTCCTGTTTGGGTTCGGCTGGTGCTATTGTCTTGCGCGCCACCGTAAATTTTATTTTCGTTTTGTGCATCTACGTGCATTCTATAAAATTGCGTAATAGGAAGTTTCAAATCTTTTACTGAAGAAGAACCGCCATTACTGCTGTAGTAAAGGCCGCCGTCATTACCGAGAAGCACTTCGCCCGGCACCGAAGCATTGAACGCCATCGCGTGTTGATCTACGTGAACGTTAGCAAAAGAGTCTCCCCAACTAGTACCTCCATTAGTGGATTTTTGGACTTCAAAATCTACATTATAAATTGTGTTTTCATCTGTTGGATCTATAAAAATTCCGCCAAACCACCAGTGAAAACCAACATCGGTTAACTGACTGGAGTTAACAGCCGTCCAAGAATCCCCACCATTTATAGTTTTATAAACCCCTTGAATATTTCCTGTTGCATCTGCGTAACGTGTATAAAGCACGTTCGGGTTTGATTGCGAAATATCTATACTTATTCTTCCTTTTTGAGAAGCGATACTCGGCAGGCCATTGGTAAGTTCTGTCCAATTAGAACCTCCATTTGTAGTTTTATAAATTCTTGAGGTAATTCCGCCGTATTGTCTCCTGTTTGGCCTTCTAATTCGCTCCCAACTTGCAGCGTAAATTATATTACCATTTGTAGGATGAATAGCCATATCTACCACTCCCGTAGAGTCGCTTACAAACAAAACCTGCTGCCAGCTATCGCCTCCGTTTGTAGTTTTATAAACTCCGCGATTTGCGCTATTTTTAAACAAAGGTCCCATTGCGCCCACAAAAGCTGTATTGTCGTTATTTGGATCTAAAACAATTTTGCCCACGCTGCCAATATCTGGCAGGCCTTTAGATTGCCAAGTTGTGCCTCCATCTGTACTTTTGTAAATTCCATCGCCATCGTAAACTAAGGAACCTCCGCCGGCATTTACTTCGCCCGTGCCTACATAAATTAAATTATTATTGGTTTTCGAAATTTCTATATCGCCAATGGAAAGCATTTGCTGCTCGTCAAAAATTGGCGTCCAATCATTTCCTCCGTTTATAGTTTTAAAAATTCCCCCGGAAGCTGCGCCCACATAATAAACTTCGGGCTGGGTTGTGGGAATTTCAATATCGCTGATTCTTCCGCCTATATTTAAAGGTCCGCTAAATTGCCATATTTCATTTGCATTGCTTCTGTGTGCGACTTGCCTTTTCCAACGGATTGCTTCGGAATATGCTGCAGTATTCAATTTACCATCTGGATATGCTCTTTGCATAAACATAAAATCGTGTGGATATTTTTCATTTTTTTCTTCTTCGGAAATATTTGAAGTTGATTTTTCAGAAGAAGAAGTTTTATCTTTTTCAGAAGCATTTTTACAGCTTATAAAGCAAGTTAAAACGAAAATAAAAGTAGAAATACGAAGCATAGTATCTTTTTTTGAAGTTTAAAGATACAGAAAAAATGAGGCAGATATAATTAGTTTTTTAGCACTGATGAAAAGAAATTTATACACCTATTGATGGTCTGAAACTTCAAAAACAACTAAGTTCTCATCTTCTTTAATTGCAAGTGCACGATACTTTCCTGTGATGCGAAATTGATAAATACCGTTTTCTTTGGGTTTAAGTAATTTAAGTTTTACAGTATCATAAAAACCCAGTTATAAATAGCTAGAGGCCTTGAGATATTGGGAAAGAATCTGTCTTTTTTCACAATATGCAATAATCGCAGATTTATTGACAACATTCACTGGATTGCACGCTTAAATTTTTCAGGTTTTTCGAGAAATTCTTTTCTTATTGCTTCGGCGCGCTTTAAAATTTCATCAGTTATAACGGTATCCTTAAAATCAGGACTGCTGAAATCTCCGTCCTGCTTAGCCATATATTGCAAAAACTCTGAGAATCCTTCAAAGTGAGTTTTTTGTAATATTCCTTTTTTTATGGTGATTGTAGTCATCGCTATAAATTTTAAGGTTTTTTTAAGATAATGAATATAGTAATGGTTTTTGAAAATTTTAATTAGAGAATCGAAAAAAACAAAGAGATTACTGCGAAAGACTAAACTTATAGATAATCTTCCCAATCTGTTTTGCAGGCGCTTTTTCATCTGCATTAAATTTTGTAGCCAAAGCAGCTCTTTTAGCAGGCTCTAAAAGACAGCGCGAGTTATTTGTGGTACCACGCACACCAGCAGTTGCGTTAATAACTTTTCCGTTTCTATCCACTTCTATACTAACAACCACCGTTCCCGCTTCGTTACAATCCTGCACAAACTTTTCTTTGTTCAAAGCTTTTCTTCCACCGAGTAAATAATTGCCGTCACCGTCTAAACCTTTGCCAGTACCATAATAAGCGCTTGCATTCGGGTCGCCGTCTGGACTTCCTTTATCGCCGGGATTTCTATCGTCGCCTTCGCCGCCCTTTGCCGTGCCATCACTTTTTGGACCGTTCAAAAAACTAGAAAGAGCATCAGTTGTGGACTTATCGGGTTTAGGATCAGGTTTTTTAACTTCCTTTTTTGGCTGTTCTTTTACTGGGGTTTGAGTTTGCTCTTTTTTTGGCGTCTCCTTTTTAATTACGGGAGCGTCTACATTGTCCTGTGTAACCACTTCTTCCTTAATTTCAGCTTTAGGCTGAGCAACAGGCTCTGAAGTTGTTTTTTGAGGTGCAGATTGAATTTTTTCTGTTGGCTGAATTTCGCCACTACCCGTTTCAGTAGTTCCAAAATTAATCGCTATCCCCTGCTCCAACGGCGGATCCATATATTTCATACCTACATAAAACAGAAGAATAAGAATAACCACATGCACGATTACCGTGATGGTCATACTTTTTCGTTTATGTTCTGTGTCTAAAAAATTCATACTTCGACTTCGCTCAGTAACCGAGATTTAAGGTTTTTAATTCAAAATTTTGAAATTTATGCAGTAATTGCATTCAAAAGCCAACTGATTACTGCGTACTGGCTACTGAAAACTGATTAGTTCGGTCTTACTGCCAAAACTACTTTGAAGTTATTTCTATTTGCAATATCCATTACAAAAACGGCATCTTCAATTGGCACGCCTTCTTCAGCGCGTAAAATTACGGTGGGTTCTTCCTGTCCGGCAAGAGCTTTTTTAAGTTCAGTCTCAATGCTGTATTCGCTTACGCGCTCTTTATCTACATAATAGGCCCCGTCTTTTGTTATACTCACGGATGCCTTTTGCACATTTGAAGTTTTTCCTTTTGCCTTTGGAAGTATTAAATCCAAAGCATCTGGTGTTATAGCAGGCGAAGTAAGCAGGAAAAACACCAACAACAAAAACACTATATCTGTCATGGAACTCATGCTGAATTCGGCACTTACTTTATTTCTTCCTCTTAAGTTCATTAAGCAGGCTCGTTTAAAATGTCCAGAAAATCTACTGCTGTGGCTTCCATTTGATGTACTACTTTATCGGTCTTAACAACCAAATGGTTGTAGCCCATATAGGCAATAATACCAACAATTAACCCAGCAACTGTTGTAGTCATAGCGGTATAAATACCTTCGGCAAGACTACCCATTTCAGCTTGGCCACTACTGGTTGCCAATTGGTGGAATGCTAAAACCATCCCAATTACGGTCCCCAAGAAACCAATCATAGGCGCCGCTCCTGCAATTGTTGCCAAAACGCTTACGTTTTTTTCAAGTCTATAAACTTCAAGACGGCCTGCGTTTTCAATTGCGGTATTTATATCTTCCAACGGGCTTCCAATTCTTGAAATTCCTTTTTCAGTTAAATGCGAAACCGGCGTATTGTTCTGGGCGCAAAGCATTTTTGCTGCTTGAATATTACCTTTTGCAACGTGATCGCGGATTTGGTTCATAAAGTTTCCATCCATTTTAGATGCGGCCTTTATGGCAAAGAGTCTTTCGAAATAAATATAGACTGCAACAAATAGCAAAACGAAGAGCACGCCTATAATTATTTGTCCAGCCATACCTCCATTTAAAAGGAGATCCATAATTGAAAGGGTTTTCTCTTCAGAAATTGGTTCAAGATCCTGTGCCACTTCAGCACCCTCTTGAATAAAGAAGTTTAACATAAAAAAGGTTTTGTTTTAGTGAATAACGGAATAAGATTTCAGAAATTGTTAGGTGTGGTGAAATAAGACTCTTTCAAATAAAAGAAAGACGCCGGCTCCTGCAATAAAGCCCACAAAGGCAAGCCAAGTAATCTTTTTCAGGTACCAGATAAAATCTATGCGCTCCATTCCCATTGCGGCCACGCCAGCAGCAGAGCCTATAATAAGCATACTTCCTCCCGTTCCGGCGGAATACGCTATAAAATGCCATAATACAGAGTCCATAGGTAGGTCGTACATACCCATAGAGGCAGCAACCAACGGTACATTGTCTATAATTGCTGAAACAATTCCGAGTAGAATAACAACTATATCTTGATTTGGAATCGCCGCTTGCAAAACTTCGGCTAAGTAGCGAAGCGTTCCTACTTCCTCACCATTAACAACACCGTACACGAGACTTTCAAGTCCTGCTACTGCCATTAAAATTCCGAGGAAGAAAAGAATACTGGAAATTTCAATTCGCGATAAAGCTTTGTGTGCTGAATATAAATGTCTTCTTTCTTTACTGAAATCTTCTTCTGGGTGAATATATTCTGAAACTAGCCAAACCACACCCAATGCGAGCATCATTCCCATATACGGAGGCAAATGCGTCAATGTTTTAAAAATTGGTACAGAAACAATCATTCCAAGACCTAGAAAAAGCATTGTTTTACTGCTTAAAAGTACTTCTTCATCTTTGTCTTCGCGGGAATCCACTTCTACATTTCCACGGAATGCTGGTAAGTAGCTGGCAATCAAAAACGGCAAGACAAAACACACTATGGAAGGCAATACCACAAATTCAATTAGTCCCCCAGCGCTCACTCGCTTCGCAATCCAGAGCATCGTAGTGGTAACATCGCCAATTGGAGACCAAGCCCCACCGGCATTTGCTGCTATCACCACCATGGCGGCGTACCAAAGCCTGTCTTCTCTTCTGTGAATCAACTTTCGCAAAAGTGTAATCAGCACTATGGTAGCAGTAAGGTTATCTATAATTGCAGAAAGGAAAAATGCAAGTATCCCGATAATCCATAGAAGCTTCCGTTTGCTTCTCGTCTTAACGGCGCTTTTCAATACTTCAAAACCGCGGTGAAGATCAATAATCTCTACAATCGTCATTGCTCCAATCAGGAAAATAAGTATCTCTGCTGTTTTCCCTAAATGGTGAAGCAGCGTGCCCTCAAATCCCTCCATGGCAGTTTCACCTCCGCTTAGAAAATTGAATGCCTGCTCTTCGGTATTTATTACATCGAACCATCCATTAACAAAACCGATGGCCAAAACAGCCCAAATTAAGGATGCCATTATAAGTGCTGGCACGGTTTTATCCAGTTTTAATGGATGTTCAAGGGTAATTGAAAGGTATCCAATTACAAAAATTAAAATGATTATTGATTCCATAATAAGAGCTGGTTATTGAAAATTATAACAATTGTTTCAATGCTATTTCAAAAGCAGTTTTGCTGATGTTTGTTTTGGTACTGTTGTTATCAAAGGTATTTTGTATCGCATTTCTGATAGTGATAGAGGTATCATTAAAAATAGCCTCGTCCGTCATTTGTACTTTACGCTCCATAAAGTATGCGAAAACACGCGCCATTCCACAATTGCTTATAAAGTCTGGAATTAAACTTACGCGCTCATCGGTAAATTCCATAATGGGTCCAAAGAAAATTTCTTTGTCGGCAAAAGGCACATTGGCTCCACAGCTTATTACTTCCAACCCAGTTTCAATCATTTGTGAAATCTGTTCTTTTGTAATCAGACGTGAGGCGGCACAGGGTGCGAAAATTTCTGTTTCGAGTTTCCAGATTTTTTCATTTATTTCTTCAAAAGAAATCATATTTTCTGCAACCAAAGTATTGCCGTTTTTCTTAAGAAACAATTGCTTAATCTCTTCAAAAGAAAATCCATCTTTATTGATTATTCCACCTTCGCGGTCTATAATCCCTACCACTTTGGCTCCCATTTGTGAAAGATAGTAGGCCGCGGCTGCACCTACATTTCCAAATCCTTGCACTATGGCGCGCTTTCCTTTTATGCTTCCGCCATAAATATCGTAATAGTGGTTTACAGCCTCAGCAACGCCATAGCCAGTAATCATATCTGCTACTGTATATTTTCTGGAAACATCTGGTGAGAAATTTACGTTTTCCAAAACTTTTATTACTCCTTGACGTAACTGACCAATTCTGTTAATCTTATCTGCTTCCGTCGGTGAAAAATGGCCGTTAAAAACCCCTTCCTGCGGATGCCAAACCCCACTCTGCTCGGTCATTGGAATTACTTCATGAATTTCGTCAACATTTAAATCGCCACCAGTTCCGTAATAAGCTTTCAGCAATGGCGAAACAGCTTTAAACCAGCGTTCCAAGACACCTTTCTTTCGTGGGTCTGAAGGATCAAAGTTGATACCACTCTTGGCGCCGCCAATGGAAGGTCCAGCAACGGTAAATTTCACTTCCATGGTTTTTGCAAGTGAAAGCACTTCGTTGGAATCCAATCCTTTTCTCATACGGGTTCCGCCACCGGCAGCACCTCCACGCAATGAATTGATAACCGTCCAGCCTTCGGCCTCGGTTTCTGGGTCATTCCAGTGAAAAACTATTTCGGGATCTTTTTCTTCGTACTTCTTAAGTAATTCCTTCATTAAATATGGAAAGTTAAAACTTCGTTCACAATTGTTTGGAAGTGTGATGACTTTTTTTAGCTAAAGCTTAAAAAAGCTGTGGCAAATATAAAAAACTTGTGAGGTGATTATATTTATTTTCTGTAAAATTTATGGGAAGAATATTTTCCCGGAAGTATGGTTCTTTGAAGCTCCAGTAACACTCGCCAAACAATTAATGGCATCGCGTAGTTTTAAAACACCCAACAGCCCAAAGATCAACGCTTCTTTGTATTCTACAATTTCTGGGAAAGGAATAATTACCTCAACCGAAGTAAGCTTTTTCAATCTTTCAATCAAAAACGAATTATATGCGCCGCCGCCCGTTATCAACACTGAAGAATTATCAGAAAACTGATTGGCAAGCTGCACCGCAATGTGCTCCGCAAATGTTCGCAATATATCTTCAGAAGAAATTTCCGCAGCTTCCAAAAGAGGAAAGATAGTTGAGTTTACCCATTCTAAACCCAAGGATTTCGGCGGTTTTTCAGTATAAAAAGAAAGCGAGTTCAGTTTGGAAAGTAAATCTTCATTTACATTTCCCGAAGCGGCCAATTTTCCGTCTTCGTCAAAATCCTGCCCAAGCTTTTCGGCATATTTATTTAAAACAATATTTGCGGGACAAATATCAAAAGCAATCCGTTCACCGTTTTTTTCAAAAGAACAATTCGCGAAACCACCCAAATTCAAACAATAATCATATTCCGAAAAAAGCAACCTATCGCCAATTGGCACCAATGGCGCGCCTTGTCCGCCAAGCTCTACATCTTGTACCCTAAAATTGCAAACAACGGTACGCCCCAGCATTTTTGAAATGCGCGGCAAATTGCCAATTTGATAGGTAAATCCTTTATCCGGTTGATGCAAGATTGTGTGGCCGTGGCTGCAAATGGCATCAACTTCAAGAATGTTGTACTTTTTTATAAATTTTAAAATTTCTTCAGAAAGCTTTTCAGTGTATTTAAAATCGAGCCGTTCCAACTTTTCTTCGGAATAATTTATGGCTTCGCGCAGTTCGTTTTTCCAAAAGGAGGAATATGGAACAGTTTCGGCAGCGAGGATTTCAAAACTCCAATTGTTTCCTCCGGCTCCGCTCAGGGAACGGGGTCTGAGTCCATCGACTTCGCTCGTGATTAACTCCGCCGAAGACACTTCCAATCTTATTTCAGCCAAATCAATCCCATCCAGCGAAGTGCCGCTCATAACACCGATAATATGGTAATTGTTTTTTTCCAAGATTTCCAAAAATGTTTGAAGTTTAAAGATAGTAATGAAGATTCGAAAAATCACAAAAAACAAATCCCAAATTCCAAATAAATCTCAAAATTTCAAATCTCAAAATTCAAACGAAAAAGTGGTTCAACAATGTTTGGTTTTTTGCTTTTATTTTTTGGGATTTATTTGGAATTTGGTGCTTGGAATTTGGGATTTCTAAATTTTTGGAATTTGCTTTTTATAAGTACCTTTGCCATTCTTATTAATACACAATTCTTACTTATAAAAAGCCTATGGATTTCAGTCTATCCGAAGAACAAATAATGATTCGCGACGCAGCTCGCGATTTTGCACGTACCGAATTGCTCCCGGGCGTTATAGAACGTGATAATCATCAAAAATTTCCTACCGAACAGGTTAAAAAAATGGGCGAGCTCGGTTTTATGGGAATGATGGTTGATCCTAAATACGGCGGTGGCGGAATGGATACGCTGAGTTATGTTCTGGTGATGGAAGAACTCAGCAAGATTGATGCTTCGTGCTCTGTAATTGTTTCGGTAAATAATTCCTTAGTTTGTTACGGCATACAAGCTTACGGCAACGAAGATCAAAAACAGAAATACCTTACAAAATTGGCCACGGGCGAAAAGCTTGGCGCCTTTTGCTTGAGCGAACCAGAAGCTGGTAGCGATGCAACTTCGCAAACAACCACCGCGATTGATAAAGGCGACCATTACATTTTAAACGGCACCAAAAACTGGATTACCAACGGTGGAACTGCAGATTATTATTTGGTAATAGCACAAACCGATAGAGAAAAAAAACACAAGGGCATCAACGCTTTTATTGTTGAAAAAACTTGGGAAGGTTTCGAGATTGGCCCAAAAGAAGACAAACTTGGTATCCGCGGAAGTGATACGCATTCCCTAATATTTAATGACGTAAAAGTTCCGAAGGAAAACCGAATTGGTATAGACGGCTTTGGTTTTAAATTCGCAATGAAAACTTTAGCTGGAGGCCGTATAGGTATTGCAGCCCAAGCATTGGGAATTGCAGCCGGAGCTTATGATTTGGCTCGTGAATATTCAAAAGTGCGAAAGGCTTTCGGTACAGAAATCTGCAACCATCAAGCCATCGCCTTTAAACTTGCAGATATGCACACAAGTATAGAAGCGGCGCGCCTTTTAGTAATGAAAGCAGCTTGGGACAAAGACAATGGCAACAACTACGATATGAGCGGCGCCATGGCAAAACTATACGCCAGCCAAGTAGCAATGGACGTTTCTGTGGAAGCAGTGCAGGTTCACGGCGGTAACGGTTACGTAAAAGAATATCACGTAGAACGCTTTATGCGCGATGCTAAAATAACACAGATTTACGAAGGAACTTCAGAAATACAGAAGATTGTAATTTCGAGGGGACTTTTAAAAGATTAGTCAAAATTACATTCCTAATAATGAAACCAAACCCTCGATATTACGAGGGTTTTTTTAGTAAGATTTTTTTAGTTGAAACAATTTAAGGATGGCTGAATGATTTTTTACTATTTCGAAAAGTTATTGTGAAATTCAATCCTCGAAATTTTCGTACTTCCAAATTTCAGAAGAAAGACCAATCAGAAGGTGGCTGAGTGATTTTTTACTTTTTGCGAATAGCAAAAAATAAAAAATTGTATCGAAGCCCCGGCTATAAGAAGAAATCCCAAACAAGCCCAAACCGCAATACAGCATCCCGATACGGATATCCAGGGGCAGCAAAATATTCATTCTTTCCGCTGAAGAGCGATGTGAAGTTTTCATATATAAAGAAAATACGCGTCTGCCGTATTTTTGCATTAAAGAAAATATCTACTAAAGGAAACCCGCCCAGCTCCTGATCGTTCTGAACATAAAATTCAGCGAGTACCGGATCGTAGGCATTCATATTATATTTTGTGAAGTATTTAAAAGTAACACCCGTTTGCAAAAACAATGCGCGTTTAAACAAATGGTTTTCGAAATAAAGGGTATTTCGGGTAATGAGCTGCGGCACGTTGAGAATATTTTCACCACTTAGAACCTGTTGGTACATCAAGGTATTTTCTAATCCAAAATTACCGTACTTAAATTCCTTTTCAGCTTTAATTTTTAAATAATCAACCCTTTCCGAAGCCTGCAATGGTGACGGAGTGCTGTCGTTTTCTTTGATGCCGAAGTAAGTGTAATCATCAATTCCAGAATAACTTACCGAAGCACTTCCGAATTTTTTTGCATTAATTTCAAATTTGAGTTCTTGCGATTTTATGTTATTCAACTCATTTTTCCAATTGTAGTTTTGGTAGTCGCTTTGGTACAATAAAAAGTTGAAATTGGGAGCTACCGAGTGAAGTGTTATGGATGCCTTCGCATTATATTCTTGGTTTACATCATAAGAAGCTGCGCCTTGTATGTAGTTTCCATCAAAATCGCCAGCAATGTTTATCGCACCTTTTCCACTGAGTTTAAAGCCGCGGTATTCCTTTTCATAGGCTGCGCCAGCTTCAATTATATTTCCTTTAATTCGGTTGGGGATGCGCTGATTGTCTAAAATTAAAACAGAATTATACCCATAATTAAAATCATTGTAACCCGCCCAAGCCGAAATTTTCCCAATAAGCGAATTATCAAAATCTGCATACGCTTTTACGTTAAAATCTTCAAGTTTCGTTTTTGTGAACAAATTTGCAGTTTCATATGATGGTCCGAAAGCTGCAAAGGGCGTTCCTTGGTTGTACTGAAAAAACTTATCCTCATAGCTCAGCACATTCCCGATGGTCAAAACAGAATATCCCGTGCTATCGCGCTGGCTGATCAATTCATAATAATGATCGCCGTAGTAACGGAGACCCTCCAATTTATTTTCAGCATTTTCAAAATTCACGTCCAACCTTCCACGATCGCGAAATTCAGGATCATTATTTATAAAAAGTTGAAGTGAATTAGGCGTCAGCCCACCATTTTCTTCATTTAGAATATCTTGGGCGGCTAAGTGCACTCGGGCAAAATAGCGCTTGCTTTTTGTATGATAATTGGCGGTAAAAAGAAAATTGCCCGTACTAGTTAAAATATGTTGGTATTTCCCCAGGGAACGAACACCCTTATAGCCTATTGAAAAATTAAACTGTGGCGAAGTATTAACCGTAAAAAATGCATCCAGTTGCTGCCCTTGCGCATAAGCCGTTTTAAAATAAAGTTCCGTGAATGGCGTGGGTACGTTGTAATAATTTACATCTTCAATTTCTTTATAGTTGAAGTGATGGGACTGCGCTACAAAAAGTGGTTTTAAATTCAATCTGTCAAAAGAATACCCCAACGAATTATAAGTCTGCCCCACATTTGAAAACTGAAGCAGTTCAAAATTATCCTTTCTTAGATAGTTAAACTTATACTTTTTCGCAATGGAAAGCGTGGTATCTACAAAAGTAGTGTCGCGATCAGCCGAAATAATTTTGTAGTAATCAACAGGTGGTTTGTCTTTCTTTACATTTGGAGTTTGCGAAAACACAGTTGCCGAGGCAAACATAACAATAAGTAGCAAAAGTGTTTTTTTCATCCTCGGGAAACTTTCGGGCAAAGGTAATTTTTTTTGGGTTAATAGGAATGGAGAGAAATTCCAAATCTTAAACACTAAATTCCAAATAACAAGCACCAAATTCCAAATAAGAAAACAAAAATTTAAATCTTAAAATTCAAACAAAAAAAGGGGTTAGACAATATTTGGTTTTTTACTTTTTGTTTTTTGTCATTTATTTGGAATTTGCTTTTTTGGAATTTGGGATTTAAACATTTGGTGCTTAATTCAATAATAGTTCTTCAGTTTTGTAATTTGCATCTTTATTATGTTGAAACTAAAAATAAATCCCCATCTCCTTGAATGTGGCACAGATGAAGCCGGTCGTGGCTGTCTGGCCGGTCCAGTTACCGCTGCTGCGGTAATTCTTCCCTATAATTTTAAGCATCCATTTTTGAATGATAGCAAACAACTCTCTGAAAAAAAACGATTGGAACTTAAAGCTATTATTGAGCGGGAAGCGATATGCTTTAAAGTTGTTCACGTAATGATGGACGAAATTGACAAGATAAACATTCTGAACGCTTCAATTTTGGGAATGCACCGCGCAATAGAAGGCCTTTCCTGTGCTCCAGAATTCATTGCCATTGACGGTAACCGTTTTAAGCCTTTTGGAAAAATCCCTTTTGAATGTGTAGTTAAAGGCGATGGAAAATTTCTGCATATTGCCGCAGCATCCATTTTGGCAAAAACCTATCGCGACGAATATATGACGGCGCTTCACTATGATTTTCCGAATTACAATTGGAAACAGAACAAAGGCTACCCCACAAAAGAACATCGGGAAGCCATCCGCAATCACGGAGCGACTAGTTTTCATAGGAAAAGTTTTAAGCTTCTCTAATTATATGATTAGATGATTAGATGATTAGATGATTAGAAAAAATATGAACCGTTTTTGACTATTTCCATATTTTTAATTCGGCTTTTTTATCGAAATATCCAAAAGATCAAAAAATCCAACAATCTAACAATCCAAAATACTACTTGTTGAAAACCCGTCAATAAACTATTTCAATTATACACTAAACCATCACTTTTCCTTGTTATTTTTGTGTTATGGGAAAATTTCAAGGGAAACTATTTGCACTTTTATTTTACGTCCCAATGCTTTTGGGAATTTTTGGAAGTTGTGACAAAACACCGCCAAAAACAGGTACTTTAATGGATTTTGTTCCCGAGAACACTTCTGTAGTTTTCAAGATTTCAAATTTTGAAAATTTGCAGGCAGATATTGAAAACAATTCACTGCTTTCAAAGTTTGGAAAAACAGCTCCTTATTTGTTTTTTTCGGAAAATGCGGTGTTGTTAAAAAACCTGCATCCCACCACACAGAGCCTTTTCTGCATAAATAAAGTGAATGATTCTGTTTCGGCATATACTTTTATTTCGAAACAAACGAAGAATCTTTTTCAGCCAGATTCGCTTAAAAACAAAACCATCGAAACCCTGAAATTGGACGATCAATCGTTCCAACGAATCACGATCGACAAACAAATAGCGTATTCAGCAATCATAGACAGCGTGTTTGTTGTTTCTTCTTCCCAGCAAATTTTGCTGGATATTTTAAAAGGAAAAACCGAACGTGATGACACGTTCAAAAAAGTTTTCAACCTGCCATCTTCCAATAAATTCACAGCTTTAATCCGCGGAAATAAAGTTGCACTCAATGATTCCACAAAGGTAGCCTTCACTTCTTGGAGCGCACTGGATGTTACAATCACGCCCGAATCCTTGACTGCAACGGGAATCACGCTGGCAACCGATAGCATTCCGCAATTACTGAATGTTTTTGAAGACCAAATACCGCAACAGAATGATGTATCTGCTTTGGTGCCGACGGATGCTTTGGGGGCTGTGAGTTTTACGTTTAACGATGCCGAAAAATTTCAAAAAAATCTTCGGAATTTCCGTGGAGAAAAAGATGCTGTGCAAACCACAGGAATTTTTGGATCAGTAAGTGAAGTTGGGACAATTCAGTTTAAAAACGAAACCGCTATTTTCATAAAAAGCATTGATGCAGCTTTAACGAATGATGCTTTAGCGCGATATGTTTCCGCGAAAAGTGAATTTCGGGAGATTGAAATCAGCAGTTTTAGCGAGCCCGAGTTGTTCCAAAAAACGTTTTCGCCTTTTATAAATTCAACAAAGGCAAATTATGTTTTTCAAATTGAAAATTTCTTTGTTTTTACGGAAAGTGAAATCACCGCACAGCAAATAATCAGTGATTTTCAAAACAACAACACTCTGAAAAACACTTCCTATTTTGAAAACACCGCAACAGATTTAAGTACGGCTTCTTCGTTATTGATCTTTAAAATGAAAGGTGAATTTTCCGAAACAATTTCAGGATTTTTTAATGCTGAAAGCAGCGATAATATTAAAAACATTTCTTTTGATGAATTTCCGCTGGCCGTGCTCCAATTTAGTTTCGACCGAAATTTTGCACACGTAACGCTGAGCTGCAAAGAAGCTGGCGCGACCGCAAAGAGTGTTTCGGGGACTGTTTCTGAAAAATTCAATTTAAAACTTGAAAATGCAGTTTTGGGCATTCCACAGATTTTCAGCAACCAAAATAATGGCAGCAATGTGGTAGTGCAGGATATTGCCAACAAACTTTATTTTATTTCGGAAAGCGGAAAAATTCTTTGGTCCAAAAACCTCGGTTCACCTATTTTAGGAACTGTTGAAGCGGCAACTATTTCGGGAAACAAAAACTTTGCGTTTGCTACCAAAGATGCATTCTATATTTTGGACAGAAACGGGAAGGAAGCAAAAGGATTTCCCATAAAATTTAAGGATAAAGTAACACAGCCACTTTCGGTATTCGATTATGACAACAACGGCAATTACCGTTTTATAATCGTGCAGGGCAAAGACGTGCTGATGTATGACAAAAACGGAAAAACGGTAAAAGGTTTCGGTTTTGAAAAAGCGAAAAGCAACATCGCTCAATCTCCAATCCACATTCGGATGGGCAGCAAAGATTATATCGTTATTGCAGAAGAAAGCGGAAAACTAAACATTTTGAGTCGTGTTGGAAAACCGCGGGTTTCAATTTCAAAAAACTTCAATTTTTCTGAAATTCCTATTGCTGAGGAAGACAATACTTTTGTTGTAATTACGAAGGAAAATACTAAGGAACGCATTTCGCAGGACGGCAAAATTTCTTCTCAAAAACTGGATGTGGGCAGCAATTATTGGTTCGCCATAAACGGCAATGTTAAAGTAACGCTGGACGATAACCTGCTTCGCATAAACGGAAAATTGGCAGAGCTGCCGCTAGGTGTTTATACAAACCCACAACTCTTCAATGTGCGTAGAAATAATTTTGTCACCATTACAGAAACACAGGAAAAAAAGGTCTATGTTTTTGACCAAAACGGAAACGTTTTGAATGGTTTTCCGGTTTATGGAACCGCTGCTGCATCTATTGATAGCGGAAGCGGTAAAAACAATATGATTATTGCAACCAAAGGAGACGCAAACAATTTAATTCTCTATTCAAGCAATTAATATCTAATTGCTTATGGGTTAAAAAAGTCGAGGGGTTAAAATATTTTTAACTAACTTTAAATCGCAAACCAACTTTTTAAAACCCTATGAGAGTGCTCCTCTCTATACTCCTTTTGCCATTTGCTATTGCTGCAGCTTTTGGCCAAAATGATTTGCAGGAAAAAAAACCTGCAGGCAAAGATTCCGTGACACTTTCAAAGTATCGTTTAAAAGTTACCCAAACCATCAATGCATATCCGGATAGTGCTTTGGTGTATATCAAAAAGTTTGAGGATTTTAGTACTAAGGGAAAATTTGCCAACAGTTTAGCAGATGCGGATTATCTGTATGCGCAATATTTCAGACGAATACAAAAACCAGATTCTGCGTTGGTTTATTTCAATAAAATGATAGCCAAATCTACCAAAACCAACTATTATCGTGGTTTGGCATTGGGTTACAACGGACTTTGCAGGACCTATTATTTGATTGGTGAAATTGATAAAGCCATTGAAGCCTGCAATAAAGGGCTTGAGTACACAAAAGATTTTGAAGATACGGGAAACATTGTTTTGGCTGATACTCAAAACGCATTGGCTATAGCCTATTCCCGTCAAAACAAAATGGAAAAAGCCATTTCGCATCTGTTAGTTGTAGACTCCATCCAAAAAAAGGAACCGCTTCGGGAAGATGTTATTGCTGCGGCATACCAAAGTTTGGGCAATATTTATTTAGAACTGAAAGAATACAATTCCGCAGAAGCATATTATTTAAAAGCGAACAAAGAATTTGAAAAAATTCCGGGTGCTGGAACTTTCTATTTCAACACCACCAATGTTTTTTTGGGGCAGGTTTATTATCACAAAGGGCAACTTGAAAAAGCAGACAACCTTTTAACCAACACGCTAGTTTTCTTTCAACAAATAAAAGATGAACGTACCATTGCTGAAATAAACAATTATTTGGGACTTGTGAATTTTGAAAAGGGGAATCTTGAAAAGGCCGAGATGTATTTTCAAAATTCATTGGATTTTCAAAAAAAGAACGATTATAATCTTGAGGCGGCAGAATCAGCCATTCAGCTTGGAAAATTGAATATTCAAAGAGGAAAAGCATCTCAAGCAATTAATTTCCTCCAAAGTGCACTCGATCATAACCTCGAAATAAAAAATGGAACCATAAACCAAAAGGCACATTCATTACTTGCGGAAGCATACGCCCTGCAAGGAAATTACAAAGCAGCATTCACCAACTCGCAAATTGCTACAAAAATAAAAGATTCCATCCAGCAAGCCCAAAGTGCTGAAAAAATAAAGGAAATAGAAGGCATTTATCAAACCGAAAGCCGCGATAGGGAAATTTCATTGTTAACCACAAAAAATGAGTTGGTGGAACAGCAAAAGAAAAATCAGCGCAATTTACTTTGGGGAATTGTAACAATCATTGCTATTGCTGGTGTTTTTATATTTTTTCAGTTTAGAAATCGACAAAAAACCACAAAAAAATTGCGGGAGCTAGATACTGCAAAATCTACGTTTTTCGCAAATATTTCGCATGAATTCCGAACTCCGCTAACCTTAATAAATGGTCCCATTGAAGACCATCTTGTTTCAGACAAACTTTCTCAAACCGAACGCAAAAACTTTAAATCTGCGCTAAGGAATACACAAAGATTAAAAGATTTGGTGGATCAGCTTTTGGCTTTGGCAAGGCTGGAAAGTGGAAACTTAAAGTTGAATATACAGCAAGCTAATTTGCCTAAGTTCATTATTGCACAAGCGGAAGCTTTTTCTTTTAGCTGCGATGAAAAAAACATAACGTTTACTATTGAATTGGAAAAAGATGAAATAGAAGATTGGTTTGACCAAGATGTTTTGGAAAATATAATTTATAATTTGATGGGCAACGCCATAAAGTATTCCCCTGAAAATGGAATTATAAAACTGATAGGAAAAAGACAGCGCGAAAAATATAAAATTTCAGTAATCAATTCAGGAAATTATATTGCTTTAGATCAGCAACAAAAAATCTTCACCCGATTTTATCAAACCGACACCAAAAACCCCGGAACCGGGATTGGTCTGGCACTGACGAAAGATTTAACTGAAATCCACAAAGGGACAATTTCAGTAAAAAGTGAACAAAATGGCATCACGGAATTTACAGTAATACTGTCTGTGAACAAAAACGCTTTTGAGGAAAACCAGATTTTTTACGAAAGCCCCGAAAAGGAAAGTATGGCAACACTTCCGTTTGTCGAAAAATTTATTGAAAAAGAAATCATCTTGCCCGAAGACGCCCCAGTAATTTTAGTGATAGACGATAATATGGACATTCGAGACTATGTAAGCTCCATCTTTGAAAACACCTCCACTGTTCATAAAGCCTGCAATGGAAAAGAAGGTTTTGTTATAGCCTTAAAGGAAATCCCAGACATTGTAATAAGCGATGTTATGATGCCCGAAGAAGACGGTTTCACTTTCACAAAGCATTTAAAGGAAAACCAACTAACCTCGCACATTCCGGTTATTCTGCTCACGGCAAAAACACAAGTTACCTCCAAACTTGAAGCAATGGGCATTGGTGCCGATGCCTATATTACAAAACCCTTCAACAGCCAATTACTGAAAGCAATTGTTGAAAACCTTATAGAAAACCGAAGAAAGTTACAACAGCGTTTTGCGCAGGAAGTAGTTTTGATGCCCAAGGATATTTCAGTCTCTTCTGCGGATGAATCATTTTTGGAACGACTTCAAAAAGTTTTGGATGAAAATATTACCGATTCAGAATTCAGTATTGAAAATTTTGGATGCGAAATGGGCGTGAGCCGCATGCAACTGCACCGCAAACTGAAAGCACTCACTGGCCAGTCTACCTCAGAATTTTTGAGAACCCAACGTTTAAAAATTGCGGCAAGAATACTTCGCGAAAAGAAAATACCCATTTCCGAAGTAGGTTATACTGTTGGTTTTAACGATCCCTCGTATTTCACCAAGTGTTTCAAACAGGAGTTTGGTAGCTCCCCTTCAGAATATATTTCAAAATGAAAATGTACCCCACCTTCAGGCATTGTAAATAAAGGGTTGTTACATATGTCATAGCATTAGTTACAAAATTTACAGGCTCTTTATCAGTTTCCTGCTACTTTTATTTCTCCTTTATTTCCCGTTATGAAAAAAAGAAAACAATATTCTGGCAACCTGGAAATTGTATCGGGAAAACAGATTTTTTCAACATAAATAATCTGGTAAAAGGAATTTATACATTAAAATAATGCTCAATAATAAAGTGATAAAAGAAGTAATCTTTAAAAAATAAACCCTAAAAATAATCTTATGAAAACAGTTATAACCATTTTATTCATTTGTATTTGCAGTTTGTGTAACGCCCAATTTTTGGACAAACTGGGGAAAAGAGCAGAGCGCGCCGTAGAGCGCACCGTGGAAAATCGTGTGGACCGTGAAGCTACCAAAAGTACTGACCGAGCTTTGGACACCTTAATAGATGGGCCTAAAAAATCCAAAAAAGAACAGCGGCGAGAAAGTAAAAATAAACAGAAAGACGGTGGGAATGTTATTGGTGGGAATGATTCCAATACCAACAACCAAAATAATGGGCAAAACCAACCTTCATATTCTGTTAGTTCAAATTTCGATTTTGAACCTGGAAACGTTGTAATTTTTGAAGACAATTTCAACCGTGACAATGCAGGCGATTTTCCAGCAAAATGGGATACCAATGGTTCTGGGGAAATTGTAACCATCAATGGGGAAAAATGGTTCCGACTTTCAAATAGTGCGATGTTTATTCCAATGGTAGCGCAAAAGCTTCCTGAAAACTACACTATAGAATTTGATCTTTTCACTTCAGGTTTAGATAACAGTACCAGCTCTCAGGCCATGCTAACATTATATTTATCAGATAACGGCAAATATAAAAGGGGAAATACTTGGAGTATGGTTGAACTTTCGCCCTGTCAATTTATAACCTCACAAGGCTCTGTAGAAAAGGTGGTAAATGGAACTCGTGAAATACGAAATGGGATAAATAAAGATCTCAGAAAAGCGATAAATGGCAAATCAAAAATTTCCATTTCAGTAAATAAGTCCAGAATGAGAGTCTGGATGAACGACGACAAAATTGTGGATATTCCAAGGCTTGTAGGCGAAGGAATTACAAATTTTAAAATGGCTACCAGAGACCTTCGGGGCATAACTGGGTTAGACGAAATACACATAAATAATTTTAGAATAGCCAAAACAGGTCAAGACGAAAGAAGCAAATTACTAACCGAAGGAAGGCTCTCAACCAACGCCATTCTTTTTAATACAGGTTCCGCAACCATAAAAAGTGGGAGTGAAGCCATTTTAAAAGAAGTAGGCGAAGCTATGCAGAGCGCGACAGATATGCGCATTATGATCGTGGGCCATACCGATGCCGATGGAGATGCCAATAGCAACTTAAAACTTTCAGAAGAGCGTGCAAAATCGGTTCGGCAGGAGCTTGTTAACAAATACGGTATTTCTATGGGACGAATCCAAACCGATGGCAAAGGGGAATCTAGTCCTGTAGCCGATAACAACAGCAGCTCTGGAAAAGAACAGAACCGTAGAGTAGAATTTATTAAACTTTAAAATAATTAAATTAGAAACATTATGACAAAACTTTTAATTTCTTTCGCAGCCCTCATCTTAACTGTATCCATCGCGAGTTCGCAAACTGGTTGTAGTAAATTTTATCCTTTTACTGAAGGTACAAAAGCAGAGATAACCTCCTATGGAAAAAAGGGTAAAATAGCCGCTGTGGTAGATTATACCATTTTAAAAACAACCAAAAAATCTGAAGGCGAAGTTGCGAATATGCAGTCTTCTGTCAAGGATGAAAAAGGTGAGCTAATAGCGGAAACCAATTATGACGTTACCTGCGATGGCACCAAAATATCCATAGATTACAACTCTATGGTTAGCCCAATGATGATGGAACAATTCAAAAATATGGAATATGACATAAGCGGAATAGATTTGGAAATACCCAACAACCTGTCTGTGGGTTAAACGCTTCCAGATGCTGAAATGAATATGAAGATAAGTATGAGTGGGATAAATATGAATATGGATTTAACAATTTCAAATAGAAAAGTGATTGGAAAGGAAGATGTAACAACTCCCGCTGGTACTTTTAGTTGCTTTGTAATAACCTATGATATGAGTACCAAAATGGGAATCACCCAAACAAGCAGTTCCAAACAATGGATTGCCGAAGGCGTGGGTATGGTGAAACAAGAGGATTATCAGAAAGGCAAAGTATCTTCGAGTAGTTTACTTACTAAATTTTCAAAATAAATTTACACCAGATTAAATTTCAAAAACCGGTGCTTAGGCTTCGGTTTTTTCTTTTACTTCCGCTTCAAAAAGAATTAAAAAATGCTTCAACAGTTTTTCCTTTACCTCTTCCATTAAAACTTCGGCCTTTCCCAGCTCAACGTTTAAGGAGGTAACTGCCTTATCTTTTATACCACAGGGAACCATGTAATCAAAATAGCCCAAATCAGTATTCACATTCAATGCAAAACCGTGCATGGTTACCCAGCGACTTGCTCTCACACCCATTGCACAGATTTTTCTTGCAAAAGGTGTTCCCACATCTAACCAAACACCGGTCTCCCCTTTGCTGCGTTCCGCTTTAAGACCGTATTCACCCAAGGTTAGAATAATCATTTCTTCCAGTAAACGCATATATTTATGGATATCTGTAAAGAAATTTTCTAAATCCAGAATGGGATAGCCTACAATTTGCCCAGGGCCGTGATAAGTAATATCCCCTCCTCGGTTTATTTTGTAAAATGAGGCGTTTACTTCTTTTAGTTTTTCTTCAGAAATGAGCAAGTTCTCAATGTGGCCGCTCTTTCCCAGTGTATAAACGTGCGGATGCTCAACGAGCAAAAGATAGTTGGGAGTTTCACACGATACGTTTTCTTTTTTATTAGTGCTTTTTAGCTGTAGAATATTTTGAAAAAGCGATTCCTGGAAATCCCATGTTTCTTTATAATCTTTAAGACCTAAATCATTAACTTGGATATATTTGTTCAAAAAGTTGTTTTTTGATTCCAACTACAAATATATCTATTCTTTGATTAATGTTTTTGTAATTATTTCGCCATCTTGAAAAACAACCTTTACATAATAAATGCCAGTTATAAGATTACTCAAATCAACTTCTGCGTTTTTTGCATCAGTCATTTTAAAGATTCCAGAACGTTGAATAGCACTAAATGGATTTGAAATCTCCCAGCTATACATATTTTCTTCACTCAACATATTTAATAAACCAGAGGTTGGATTTGGATGCAAAATTAGAATCTTTTCTTTTTGTGAATCAGAATCTTCATTGCTTTTGGTTAAACCATCTTCATTTATAATTGGAGGAATAGTACAACCTTGTATAAAAGCTCTGAAATCAGATCCTGATTTTGCATTGAATCCAGGTTTTAAAAATACTGTAACCCCTGCATCATATTCGGCACTTCCTCCATTGAAAATAATGTTCGTTGCGGTAATGGTATTTAAAGCTGATTGAATATCATTCTCTCCGGAAAGAACGTTTTCAGTGATAATAAGATTATTTACACATTGAGGTAGTTCAGGAATTAAAGTGGGAAATACATACCCATTCTTGACACCTAAAGGTGCGTTTATATAAGAAATTGGATTATTTGAGGTATTCCAAACATCAGGATTGTTAATGACACCCCAGTCGTCAGATTCATATGGATTTGGGTAATTCTGATAACCAAAACTCACATCGACATAATTACCATTATCAGATTGATAGTTTAAAATAAGATATATTTTATTGTTTATTGCTAATTGTAAATTAGCACTCATGTAATCGCTTAATAGTGGGAAATCATATCCAGAGGAATTGGCTCCGTACAATTGCCCTGTAGAAATATTATACATGCATAAGCCGCTGGCTAATATATATGGTCCAGATGTGCCTGATGTAGCGTTGCTACCAATGAAATATATAATGTTGCTATTAGGGGAGAATTCTAAGCTATTAAGATTTATTGATTGGTCGCTATAATTATGTAATGGTGGGGCGGTGGCTAAAATATTTATAGGATTTATTATTTGTCCCGTCGAATTATTAAAATTATATAAAATATAATCGGCTCCAGCAATTCCATTAGTTCGATAATTAATTAAAAACTGTCCATTTGGCGATATTTTTATAGGCCCAGATTTATTAATGCCTGGGCCAGTACTTGTTACAGGATTATTTAACTGGACCCCATTTGAATCAACTTTATATGAATAGAAATTCCCATTAGCAGAAGTAATTAACCAAAAGAATGTGCCATTATTACTAACTGCGGATGTTAGGCCTAAAGTAGGATTATTTGAAATCATATTATTTTTTGAGATAACAACACCAACTCCTGAAGACATATCAACTTCTGCATACCTAAGGCCAAAATCCCGATAATTATTTCCATTATATGGACAGTCGGTATACCTTGAATTAACATTGGAAAAAACATAATAGTGACTATTACTATTTGGTTTTGGTAATATCATAACGCCTTGATATGTCATATTTCCCCCACAAATAGCTGCAGAATCATAAAATGCTTGTAAATTTGGATCATTGCTTGGGTCTCCTTGAAGATAATTCCCATTAGGCATTAAATTCCCGTTTTTGTCAAAAATTGAAATACCATTGGAATAGAATAATAATTGTCCAGTGTTTTTATCACTAATGGAGGCAGTTACATATTTGTTATAATATCCGAGTTGAGAATTTGTGAATCCGTTTGTGTTTATTATCCATTTATTTTGACCAAATACCCAAGTCTCATTTTCACGCTGTCCGTAAATTGGCGAAAATAGGAGCGCAAACGCCGTCAAAGCCAATAAGTTTTTATATATAAGAGTTCTCATAACATTATATTTTTAGATTAATGAAGAGGGGTTTATTTTTTAGATTCTAATTTACTCTCCAAAGCCTTAATTCTTTTTTCCTGCTCTATTGTATATAATGTTAGTTCTTCAATTTTTTGCAACAAAATACCCGTCATTTCACTCAACTTTAACCCATCCTTTTGAATTTCAGTTGCAGATGGAACATTTGGCAAATGATGATTCACTTTGGTAAACGCTTCAATTTCCTCTAAACCAAGCATTTTATAATTTGGGTTTAAAGTAGATTCTCCTGTAAAATATTTTTCAAAAACGTAATCTGGCGGCACGCTTAAATCAACAATAACTTCTTCAGAATGAATATTCCCTTTTACGGTTAGCTTTTGATCAGGATTTGCGGTTCCAATTCCAACATTACCATTACTGTTTTTTATTGTCATTCTTAAAGTACTATTTGTTTGCAATTTCAAATCCGAGGAAGTGTACGAAGCCACTATTCCCGAAGCAATGAAAAGTGGTTTATTAAAATAAAACTGGGATCTATCTGTAATTAAATGAGCATAAACTGAGTTTTGCGCACCAACGGTCAAAGAACCAAAATCACTTTTTATTTCTAATGAGCCTCCAACTCCATTTCCCCTAATAGCTCCATTGATATGTAATTTTTCTATTGGATTGCTAGTTCCAATACCTACTTTCTGATTAAAAATAGCATCTCCCGATACATTTAAGTTACCTACACCCAAACTCCCATCTATTAACATATTACCGAAAAACCTAGAACTCCCTTCAACCATAAGTTTATCAGAAGTATAACTCGGATTACCTATTATTACCGAATTACCGTGAAAGGACATAATGTTAGAACTCCCTAAACCATTCAAAAATTGAAAATTTAGAAGCTGTGCATTTCCTTGTAAAGCACCTTCAGATATCCTATATCCAAAATTAGTTCCAGAATTATAAAAACTAATTTGTCCAGAACTTTGAGCCGGGTTGAATAAATGGTCAAAACTTTGGGCTTTAACATTAAAGGCTAAAGCAACAATAAACGTGAGTAAAAAAATATTCTTTTTCATAATTATTAGATTTAGTGTTTATTTAAGCAAAATTAAATAAAATAATTTATTTGTCGTTAAAAGTTATCAAATACTCGATTAAATACACTCTATGCTTTTTTTATCTTAATTTTATAATAAAAAACTTTATTATTTTTAATTTAGAATTTTTAAATGTTTGTTGAACAAAATTTATTAAAAATTCCCTAAATTCCACAAAGGATGTTATATTTACGGTTCTAAATATTCATATAAATTACACTAAAAATGAAAAAAAGTACTTTTAAACCATTTCTGATTGTATGTTTATTGCTTTTAAGCTTTGGAATACAAGCTCAGAATGCGTTGTGGAACAAAGTTTCCAACACAGAAACGCAAAACAGACAGAAAACCTTCCGCAAGACAATACCGCAGGATTTTAATTTATTTTCACTCAACACTTCCGCTTTAAAAAATCAATTGGGACAAGCTCCCGCGAGATTCAGTGGTCTTTCAAACGTTATTATTGAATTGCCAACAAACAATGGCGAGTTGCAACATTTCCGTGTGTATGAGGCTTCCGTTATGGAACCTATTTTACAGGCACAATACCCAAACATCCGTTCATATGCCGCACAGGGAATTGAGGATGGTTCTGCCGTTGCACGCTTTAGTGTTTCAGACGCAGGTGTAAACGTGATGATTTCATCAGTTCACTATTCAACAATATACATTGATCCTTACACTAAGGACAAAAATTATTACATTTCATACAATGTTAATAGCCTACCCGCAGACCCTAATGGTTTTGAATGCTTGGTTGAAGAAGCCATAGGCCCAGAATTGGATATGGAACAAAGAAATGCTGATGATGGTATGTTAAGAACCTATAGATTGGCATTGGCCTGTACTGGTGAATATGCTTTTTATCACTGGTCTGTTCAGGCAGGAATTGACCCAAGTGCTCCCGATGCTGTAAAAAAAGCCGAAGTACTTTCAGCGATGAACACCAGTATGACCCGCGTAAACGGTGTGTATGAAATAGACGTTGCGTTAACTATGGTTCTTGTAGCCAACAATACTGATGTTATTTATCTGAATGCTGGTACTGATCCTTACACCAATAATAATGGATTTACAATGCTTGGCCAAAACCAATCTAATATTGATAGCGTTATTGGCTCCGCAAATTATGACATCGGCCACGTATTCAGTACTGGAGGTGGTGGAGTTGCCGGTCTTCGTGTACCTTGCGTAAATGGTCAAAAAGCCAGAGGCGTAACAGGTTTGGGTGCGCCAATTGGAGACTTTTATGATATTGACTATGTAGCACACGAAATGGGCCATCAATTTGGCGCAAACCATACATTTAATGGAACCGCTGGGGCTTGTGGTGGTGGGAATAGGAATCTTGCTACAGCCTTTGAACCTGGAAGTGGCTCCACAATCATGGCGTATGCCGGTATTTGTGGAGGTCAAAATGTTCAAGCACATAGTGATTCCTATTTTACCGCAATAAGTATTCAGGAAATGTGGAGTTTTATTAGTAATGGTCAAGGGCAATGTTCTGTAAATACACCAACTAATAATTTGCCTCCTACTGCCGACGCAGGAATTGATTATACAATTCCAAAATCTACTCCATTTATCTTACAAGGAGTTGCCACTGATCCAGATGGCGGCAATGTGCTTTCACACTGTTGGGAACAAATGGATAACCAAAATTCTCCACAGCCACCACAAAACACTTCAACCTCAGGGCCAGCATTTAGATCAATAAATCCATTGCCAGATCCAGAGAGATATATGCCAGCATTAGCGACTGTTATAAACAATCAAACACAAACTACTTGGGAGGTTGTTCCTTCAGTTGGAAGACTTTTGCGTTTCCGCTATACTGTTCGCGATAATGCTGCCGGCGGCGGATCAACAGCAAGCGACAATATGAATGTTAACGTTGAGGGAACTGCTGGACCATTCTTGGTAACTTCACAAGCAGTTCCTACTACTTGGACTATCGGAAATACCGAAAACATTACTTGGGATGTTGCCGGAACAAATGTTGCTCCCGTAAATAGCCCAAATGTAGATATATGGTTTTCAACCGATGGCGGGCAAACATATCCCGTTAGCATTGCTTTAAACGTGCCAAACACTGGTAGTGCGTCAATCAATGTACCAAACGTTAACACAACCACTGGTAGGTTAATGGTAATTTCATCAAACAATATTTTCTATGACCTTAACAATGCAGTTATTACTGTTGATGGAATTGTAGGTGTTGAAGACTTTACGTTTGATAATTTTGCGGTTTATCCAAACCCATCAAACGGAACTTTCAACCTTACATTCAAGCCTGCTTCAAATGATAATATTGAAGTTGCACTTTATGATTTAAGAGGAAGAGCCATCAGTCAATCTACTTTTGATGATGTTTCAGCATCAAGTACTTTCAGCAAACAATTGGATTACAATTATGTTCAAAGCGGAATGTACTTCCTTGTTGTGAAAAACGGCAATAAAGTAACTACCAAGAAGGTTGTTAAGAATTAAGTTTCAATAACAATTGCTTATAAAAAAGAGGCGTTCAGATTGAACGCCTCTTTTGTTTTATAGATTTAGAAAACAAGAGTTAAAGGAAACAGGACATAAGGGAAACAAGAGAATTCTCGATATATCAGGAAACCGTCTTAGTTCCAGTAGCGAAGCGGTCTTGGTTCTTGGATCTTTTTACATCTTCACCATTTCCGAAATATGCGTAACTACCTGCGAAGTTTTTTCCACTTTAAATTTAAGGTCGAAAGTAATTCCTTGGCTGCTTTTTTCAACTAAAAGTTTTCCGTTGGTTACAGGATAATAGCCGGCTTCGCCTTTACAGAAGCAGTGCTTTCCATATAGCAAATTTACATCGGTCAAAGAAGCGTCTACCTTTCGCAAGGTAGTTGTGGCAGTAGGAATTTCAAAATGAATGGTTTCAGAATAATCACCATCCACAGTACCTTCCGGCCCTTCTTTGGAATAGGTGTAAACTACAACCATATTTTCTCCAGCTGCCATTTCTGGATAGGTAGCGCCAGTGCCATCTTCCTTTATAACCAAACGCTTGTTTTTGTGGACCATCACGCTGCAAGTTCCTTCTTCGGGGCAGCCCGTAACTTTATTTTCTACTTGTTCCATTTTCGTGTTTTCTGATGAAATTACTGTTCCCGTCTGCGTTTTGCAGGCATTGACAAAAAAGAGTGGAATTAAAAAATATAATGCTTTCATAATTTATTTATTTATTTGTGTTTCACTAATTTGTTACTCATTATCCAGCTTCAAGCTTCAAGCCTCCAACATCCAGCTTCCAACATCCAGCTTCCAACATCCAGCTTCCAACATCCAGCTTCCAACATCCAGCTTCCAACATCCCTAATTTTCCAATTCAACCTCTAAATCAAGTAAATCCGGATTATTGAAATATTCTATAAAAGGTGCCTGAATACTAACCGTTTTTTTGTCTTCTGAAAAAGTAGCTTCCGGATTTGATGTTTTCTTTATTTTCTTCGGAAAGGTATAATTCAAAGTATAATTGGATCCGCCCATAAACGCTTCAGCCTGTTTCATACTGTCCACCTGCTGTTGGTGCATTTTTTTATCTTTTATATAGGCATCGCGTTTAAAAGTACCCTTTTTAAATGAATAATTTACCCCAATAATTTCTGGGGAATCTTCTTCTTTTTTAGTCTCTTGGGAATTGGAATCCATATTTGGCATCAAATTGCTTGCCTGCTCCAGTCCGTTCAAAATATCGTTCGCCTCACTTATGTTTTTGAATTTTGTTGAAATATCATAAACCATTTCGGAAGTTTCCGAGTTCATAATTATGTGAATATTAAAATTTTCAAGCTTCTTCAATTTCTCCTGTTCTATTGCAGAAAGTTTGGAAATACTATCTTTTTTTTCTTCTAAAAACTGCTTCATATAAACAATGGTATCCATTTTTACTTCCATAGAATCAGTAACGGCCGCGCCGCCAAAGGCCATCATTTCGTTCATGTTTACTTCCACAGTCATGGTTCCGCTACCATCTTCATTCATAACCATGGTTTCGGTAAATTGGCAACTTGTGGCAGTAAAAGCCAAGGCAAAAAGGAATAGTAATTTTTGTATCATTTGATTATTTTTTAGGGTTGTTCAAAATAATTAACGCGGCAATCACACCCGGAACCCAACCGCAAACGGTAAGTATAAAAACGATCAAAACGGAACCACAACCCTTACCAATTACGGCAAGTGGCGGGAAAAGAATTGCTAACAGAACTCTCCATATATTCATAGAAAACAAATTTACGATTAATATTTAAGCTATGTGTCAAGCCATTTTTCCTTTTGTTACAAGATTTTATTTTTAACCACAAAGTTTAAAGAGTTTTACACAAATGGCATAAACTTTTTCTCTGTGTGCTTCGTGCCTACTTTGTGTTCTCTGTGGTTTTTTTTACAACTAGTGCTTCATTCTCTCTTATAACTATCATTTTGAAATTTGAAATTGGTTTTTTTTTGGGATTTGGAATTTGAGATTTGGAATTTATGTTTTAGTATATAGAACTTCCTTTCCCTATCTTTGCACGTCATTTTTTAGAAAAAATCTATGCAACTTTCTGAACTGGAAATCATCCGAAGAGAAAAACTACAACAGCTACGCGATCGTGGAATCAATCCCTATCCCGCAGATTTATACCCTGTAAACAACACTTCAAAAAAGATAAAGGATAATTTTGAGGAGGGAAAAAAGGTGGTAATTGCCGGAAGGTTGATGTCCCGAAGAATTCAGGGAAAAGCTTCCTTTGCTGAACTTCAGGATGCTGACGGACGCATACAAGTGTATTTTAATCGCGACGAAATTTGTACAGGCGAAGACAAAACCCTTTACAACGAAGTATATAAAAAACTGTTGGATATTGGCGATTTCATAGGTATTGAAGGCGAATTATTCAACACTCAAGTAGGCGAAAAAACCGTAATGGTAAAAAACTTCACCCTACTCAGCAAAGCCTTAAAACCGTTGCCACAACCGCGTGTTGATGCCGACGGAAAAGTACACGACGCCTTTACAGACCCTGAACAACGTTACCGCCAACGCTATGCAGATTTGGTAGTGAACCCACACGTAAAGGAAATTTTTGTAAAGCGGACCAAGCTTTTCAACGCCATGCGAAGCTTCTTTAACGAGCGTGGCTATTTTGAAGTGGAAACTCCCGTTTTGCAACCCATTCCCGGCGGCGCGGCGGCGCGACCTTTCACAACACATCACAATTCGTTGGACATTCCACTTTATATGCGAATTGCCAATGAGTTGTACCTAAAAAGATTGATTGTCGGTGGTTTCGACGGTGTTTATGAATTCTCCAAAAACTTCCGGAATGAAGGGATGGACCGCACCCACAACCCAGAATTTACCGCTATGGAAATTTACGTTTCCTATAAAGATTACAACTGGATGATGGATTTCTGCGAGCAGTTGCTGGAATTCTGCGCGATGGAAGTAAACGGCACTACAAAAGCTACCTTCGGAAATCACGAAATAGATTTTAAAGCGCCCTATCCAAGAGTAACCATGGCCAAAGCAATCCAAAACTTTACTGGTTTTGACATTACCGGAAAAACCGAGGATGAAATACGCAAAGCTGCTTTAGACATGAAAATTCCTGTGGATGATACTATGGGCAAAGGAAAACTGATTGATGAAATTTTCGGCGAAAAGTGCGAAGGCAATTACATTCAGCCAACCTTCATTACAGATTATCCAAAAGAAATGAGTCCACTCTGCAAAGAGCACCGCGAAAACCCAGAACTAACGGAACGTTTTGAACTTATGGTTTGTGGTAAAGAAATAGCAAACGCCTACAGCGAATTGAACGACCCCATAGACCAACGCGAACGTTTTGAAGCCCAACTAAAACTTGCAGACAGAGGCGATGACGAAGCAACGGCATTTATAGATTACGATTTCCTTAGAGCACTGGAATACGGTATGCCACCAACCAGCGGTATGGGCATCGGGATGGACCGTTTGGTTATGTTTCTTACAAACAATGCCTCCATACAGGAAGTGCTTTTCTTCCCACAAATGCGCCCCGAAAAGAAAAAGGTGGAAATGACTGAGGATGAAAAAGCGGTTTACACAATTTTAAAAGCGAACTCGCCAATTGCTTTGGAAGATCTAAAAGCCCAAAGCGGCCTAAGCAACAAAAAGTGGGACAAGGCCATAAAAGGTTTGACTGCTTCAAAATTGGCAAAGGTTGAAAAGCCGGATGAAGATTTGATGGTTTCGGGTTTATAAAAAAGCAATTACGAATATTTAAAAAAGGAAATTCCCGAAATGGAGTTTCCTTTTTTTAATGGCCGTTATATTTTAAAGTTTTATCTCGATAAGCGTCAAACCAAAAAGTGCCCGATACAATGTGAATGTAAAAGTCCAATTTGTTTATTGTTTGCCTCCCCCAATATATTTCTGAAGCAAACCCAGATTCACCAATTGCAAAATGCAATTATCATGTTGAGCGTTTTAAAAGTAAAACAGAAAAATGTAAACCAACAAAAGAAAATTCAAAACAGACTACCGCCTTCCATCAACCATCAACCATCAACCATCAACCCCTTTGTCTACCGAAGCTATTTCAGCGTAGGTGGAATCAACTAAAAACTTTTTACTACTTTTAGCAACTCAATTTTACTAAAATGAAGAAATTACTTTTTCTGGTCCTTATAGGCTTAATGATTACCGCTTGCGGAAAAGATGATAGTTATGATCCTGTAGAAACAGACACCCAAGCTCCTTCAAAACCCCTAAGCTTTACCGCCTCTGAACAAACTGAGACTTCTCTCAAACTCAGCTGGGCCGCCTCAACAGACAATGTGGGCGTTACTGGCTATCGTATTTATCAGGACGGTACAGCACTTGCAAACGTAATTACAAAAACAAATACAACCATAACAGGGTTAACAGAAGGCACGGCCTATAGTTTCTATGTCACCGCGATTGACGCTAAAAACAATGAGTCGGCTCCCAGCAATATTGTAGATGCTTTTACCGTAACCCAGCCTCTATCATTTTTGCCATTACTTTCAGAAATGGGAGTGTTTACTGGCACCCTTTCAAATTTAACACCCACGCAAGGAGTGCAGCTGTACGAAATAAACAGTACGCTCTTTTCAGATTATACTTATAAGCAACGGTTAATTCGCCTTCCCGAGGGACAAAGCATGCGCTATAATAATACCGATCTGTTACCTACCTTTCCAGATAATACCCTGATTTCCAAAACATTTTATTACAACATAGATGAACGCGACCCTTCATTGGGTAAAAAAATAATTGAAACACGTATTCTTCTTAAAGTAGACGGACAATGGCTTGTTGGAGATTATATTTGGAACGCCGCCCAAACCGAAGCCACCTACCGCGAAACTGGCAGTACCGAAGCTATAAGTTATATTGATAAAAATGGCGACACCCAAAATGTAAACTATCAAATTCCGTCAAAACAGGATTGTTTTACTTGCCATAACAACAACGCAACCACCTTTCCTATCGGACCAAAATTGCGCAACTTAAATTTTGTTCCCTCCTATACAACCCAAAACCAATTGGATTATTTGGCCTCCGTTGGGCTCTTACAGGGCGTTAACCCAAGTAATGTAAGTGCTTTGCCCAATTGGGAAGATCAAACCTTATTGATTAAAGACCGCGCCCGGGCTTATGTGGATGTAAACTGCGCCCACTGCCACCAGCCCGGTGGTAGCGTTCCGTCAGGGTTCAATTTAGACCTTAGACTGGAAACCGATTTTAACAACACCGGTATCTATACAAACCGCGGCGAAATAATAGCAAGGTTTCAAAGTACGCTACCAACTTACCGTATGCCACAGTTAGGAAGAACTGTTGTCCACGGGGAAGCCTTACAAATGCTGAATGAATATATAGATTCTCTATAAAAGATTATTCTCCAAATATTTATCAAGAATTCTATTCAACCTGTCACACTGAGCGCAGTCGAAGTGTCACACTGAGCGCAGTCGAAGTGTCACACTGAGCGCAGTCGAAGTGCTGATCGAGCCTTGTCACACTGAGCGCAGTCGAAGTGCTGATCAAGCCTTGTCACACTGAGCGCAGTCGAAGTGCAGTCGTGACCTCGTTTAAAATCAGAAACCTAGAGTTGTGGACTGCGCTCGAACGGACATCAGAATTTTCTTTTTAGACAGCCTCCGTTATTTCAAAAAAGAGGTGCGATTAAACCTATTTAAAATTTCAACGTCATAGCTATGTTGAACAATAAAAATATACACTATGAAAAAAGCAATAATAATTTTTATGGCGCTTATCACTTTCGCCCTAACAGCACAGAACAAAAATTCTGACAGAAGGGAGCAGCGTAAAGAGATGAAAGAAAATTTTACCCCAGAGCAAAAGGCTGAACTCAAAACGAAAAAAATGACACTTGCGTTAAATTTGGATGAATCGCAACAGCTAAAGGTGAAACAACTGATTCTGGAAAAGCAAAGAACAAAACCAGAGCGTCGCGAAAATAGAAGCGAAATGACCGGTACCGAAAAGTTTGAAGCAAAAAGCGCAATGCTGGACCGCCGAATAGCGATGAAGAAAGAATTGAAAAAAATTCTCACCGAAGAGCAAATCACAAAATGGGAAAATAGCCACAAACGCAAAAATCCCCGTGATAAAAGAAATTTTGAAAAAAAGTAGCTATTTAAATAATTCTTAAAATTTCTTCTTTTGGCGCAGTTATTGTTTTCAATGTATTTAAATTGGTTACTTTAGTAATCCCTAAATTTTTAAAACAACTAAAATGAAAAACATAATAGCAGTATTTGCATTTGCAGTAACAATGCTTTTTGGCGTTCAAAATGTCTCTGCCCAACAATTATCGCAAGATAAAAGCAGACCAGAAGTAATTGCCAAAGCTGAATCTGCCGAACTTACAGAAGCTTTAAATTTGAGTGGCGACCAAGGTCGTGCGGTTTTTAGAGCACTTGTAGCGAAAGAAGTAGGCTACCAAAAAAATGTGGAAGGCAAAGATGCCAAAAGCACATCAGTGGTTTCTGAAAAGAAAAAATTGGACGATCAGTTAAAGGAAGTAATGAAAAAAACTTTAAATGCTGAACAATATGCCCAGTGGCTCAAAATGAATTAATTAGTAATTAGATTAATATTAAAAGTAAGACCCTTTCTGAATTCAGAAAGGGTCTTTTTTATGGATAATAGCGCGATTTACTCTGTGTTCTCTGTGGTAAACCTTTCTACTTTAAAGTCTTTGCAACTTTTCTACAAGCTGCAATAGTGGTATCAAGGTCTTCATAGCTCAAAGCATCGCAGATAAACCAAGTTTCAAAAGCACTGGGAGCAATATATATTCCCTCATTTAGCATTCCGTGAAAAAACTTCTTGAAATTTTCATTATTCGCATTGGCAGCTGAAGTAAAATCAGTTACAGGCGTTTCAGAAAAATGCACAGAAATCATTGAGCCAATCCTGTTTATAGTAAACCTAACCCCTCCTGCATTGAACGTTTCATCCATACCTTTATGCAAGTATTCCGTCTTTTTGTTTATTGAATTAAAAACATCCTTATTCGCATTCAACTCCTTCAACATAGCCAATCCAGCCGCCATTGCCAATGGATTTCCGCTCAAAGTTCCAGCTTGGTAAACAGGGCCGATAGGTGCTAAATAATCCATTATCTCAGTTCGAGCAGCAAAGGCACCCACAGGCAATCCGCCACCAATAACTTTTCCGAAGGTTACAATATCTGCTTTTACACCTAACAATTCTTGTACACCACCAGCGGCAAGCCTAAAACCGGTCATAACCTCATCAAAAATTAAAAGGATATTATTTTCATCACAAAGCTTTCGTAAGCCTTGTAGAAAACCTTCTGCAGGTGCAATACAGCCCATATTTCCTGCTACGGGCTCTAAAATGATACAGGCTATTTCGTCCTTATTTGCGGTGATAACTTCTGCAACATTATCCAAATCATTATAGATGGCAAGCAGTGTATCTTTTGCGGTTCCTTCAGTAACACCAGGACTATTCGGCGTTCCGAAGGTAACTGCACCACTCCCCGCCTGAATGAGAAAAGAATCACTATGCCCGTGATAACAACCTGCAAACTTTATAATCTTATCTTTCCCAGCAAAGCCTCGTGCCAAACGCACTGCGCTCATACAAGCCTCGGTACCACTATTTACAAAACGGATTTTATCAACATTTGGTACCATTGATACTGCAAGTGCTGCAATTTCGGTTTCAATTGCCGTAGGCATCCCAAAAGATGTCCCTTTTTTGGCCTTTTCAATAACCGCATTTACTACAGGCTCATATGCGTGACCAAGAATCATTGGCCCCCAAGAATTTATATAGTCAATTAGTTTGTTGCCATCAACATCATATAGGTAAGCGCCTTTTGCCTTTTCAACAAAAATTGGATCACCGCCAACGGCTTTAAATGCACGAACGGGTGAATTTACACCACCCGGAATAACTTTTTGCGCCTCTACAAAAAGGGCGCTACTTCTTTGGTAATTCATATTAATATATCAGGGATTTTATTATTATTCTGAAGAAATAAACAAATTTTCATCGTTAAAATATTTTCTCCTAATTCTCTTTATTCTCTCCTCTTTCCTCTTTATTCTTTTCTCCTTCATCCGTCATCCGTCGCTCGTCGTTCATAGCTCATAACTCGTCGCTCTCCAAACTTATTGATTCTTCACAGGATGCAAATACAACACCTGCCCAATAGACAAATTATTACCTCTCAAACCATTGTACTCTTTTAATGTTTCCACAGTAAGATTAAATTTTCTGGAAATACTGTAAAGTGTATCACCTGCCCGTACAGCATAGGTTCCAATCTTCGAATCATCGGGATCAATACTACTCACTTTTCTACCCAAAACGTCATCATCATAAGCGGTAAGATTATACCTTTCAATAATACCGATAAGTTTGTCAGGATATTTAGGGTCTGTGGCGTAACCTGCCTTTCGCAAACCTTTGGCCCAGCCTTTATAATCGTCTTTTCGTAATTTAAACAAATCCTGATAACGGCTTCGCTGCGTTAGAAATAAAGAGTGATCTCTATAGGAATATTTAGGATCTTTATACTTTCTGAAACATTCCCCGCGTTCATCATCATCGTGATAAACACTATCGCCTTCCCATCCAGTGTGGCACTTTATTCCGAAATGGTTATTGGCCTTCATTGTAAGTTCTCCCGCACCAGCACCGCTTTCCAGAATACCCTGGGCAAGGGTAATGCTGGCGGGAATTCCATATTGCAACATTTCTTCTTTTGCTATTTCAGCATAGGTATTTATATAATTGGCAACGCGCTCACTGTAGGAAACATTAACAGGAACCTCCACAACTGCTGGTTCTTCTGCCTTGGTATCTTTCTCCTTTACAGTTTGGTTTACGCGAACTACCCGTTCGGTAGTATGCTTCTTTTTATACTTTGAAGCTGTTTTTTTGGATTTACAACTGCCAAAACAAATAATACATACAAGAAGAAGGAAAGTTAATCTGCCAATCATTTTATTCAATTATAGGAAGTTTTTTCTTTTTCAATTTTTGGTTCATTCCGGCTATGCCCTGCAAGCCACCCGTATGAATGGCAAAAATACGGCTATTTTCTTTGAAATACCCATTTTTTAGAAGATCCATAATGCCATACATCATTTTTCCGGTATAGATAGGATCTAATGGAATATCCGTTTTTTCTTTAAACTCATTTATAAAACGCACCAAATCTCTATCTATTTTGCCGTAACCTCCAAAACAGTAAGAATCGGTAATCTCAAAATTGGTTTTGGAAGTATATTTGGCGATTTCTGAAGTTTGAAATGTTCCTTTTAATGCTGAAAAACCCAGAACATTTTGGTTTTCATTTGAACCCTTCACCAATCCCGCCATAGTACCACCAGTACCCACGGGAACGCATATATAGTTTGCTGAAAATCCATTTTCATCCAAAATTTCTTCACATCCTTTTACTGCTAATGCATTGGTGCCTCCTTCCGGCAACAAATAAAAATCGCCAAATTGGTTTTTCAGATTAGTTATGAATTCGGCTTTGTCCTTACCTCTATAATCTTCCCGTGAAATAAAATAAAGCTGCATACCACAGCTTTTGGCAAAAGAAAGGGTTGCATTTTCTGAAATCTCTTCTTTCAGTTCCGCGCCCCGAATCACTCCTATGGTTTCAAAACCCAATTCTTTACCCGCAGCGGCCACCGCTGCAATATGATTAGAGAAAGCTCCACCAAATGTAAGTAGCACTTTGTATCGCTGTTCTTTGGCGGCTATCAGATTGTATTTGAGTTTTCTGAATTTATTCCCGGAAACAAAAGGATGTAATAAATCTTCTCTTTTTATAAATAATTTATAGCCTTCAATACCGAAAAGCGAAAGATCTATTTCCGCAATAGGTACCGCATTGGCCATCAATAGGTCTTCCATAATGGCAAAGATAAGTATTGAACCTAGAAATGGAAATCCATAATCTGATGCTCCTACAAAAAATCTTACAAATTCATAATTAAAAGTTAATTAATGTAGGAAATGACTGATAATTAATGACTTATTTTTTAATTCCTTTAACTTTTATCCCAAAAAGCTTGCACTTTATCGAATTTATATCATATTATTGTACCATATTTTCAACATAACCCCAAATTATGAAAATAAAATTACCTACGCTGTGGTCAGCTTTTGCGACCGCTCTTTTCTTATCTGCAAATATATCCTATGCTCAAGTAGGGATAAATACAACTACCCCTAACGGAATTTTAGAAATAAGCAGCCCCAACCAAGGCGTTGTGCTCCCTAGATTGGCACTTACCGCCACTAACGTTATGGCGCCTGCTACCAATCCGCAAACTGGTACAATCCCAACTGGAACTGTTGTTTATAATACAAATACAAATAATGTAATCACTGGCGGCATCAATTATTCTGTTACCCCTGGAATGTATGTTTGGATTACTAATAGATGGATACCGCAATTTGATCGTAAACAAAGTATGCTGTATAAATCTAATTTGGATTTAAGACCAGTATCATCTGGCGGGTATGTTAACATATCTGGACTAGCAAACAAAAGTTTTAACCCAACTTATACTGGTACATACCGCTTAAGTATTTCTGTTAACTATGGAGGAGGTAATGCGAAGGCTCCAAACCCAGGTCCGAATCCTGATCAATCAGATGGTAATCTCAATATAGCGAAAGCTTCTGGAAAATTTCGTCTCAACTTTGGAGGAACTAATTATGATATTCCAGTTCATGCCTACTCAACTTCCTATACTGCAGGCACAGGAACAAATTATTTTGCAATCTGGCAAGAATATTACACTACTAATTACATAACACTCACCGCTAATAGCCCAGTAAATTTCTCATTAACCTTCGATCAGGATGATTTAACTGAATTTTATGACAATGGAAATACCACTGTATACAGTGACCAGTTCGATGGTCGAGGCCGAATTTCGTTTGATTTACCGTGCACTGTTGAACTAACCTTCGTTGGAGATTAAAATTAAAAAACATGAAAAATAATTACTATATATCAAGATTTTTCAAAATAGGATTTCTTTTGATATTCCTTTTATTTAGTGCAACATCGTGGTGTCAAGTAGGAATTCAATCTACTTCTCCCAAGGGCGCATTAGATATTGGTTCATTGAATACTGGACTAGTTTACCCTACAGTATCTTTATCAGATATTAACACTCAAACAGTAAGCAATCCCAACGCTCCCAATTTAATTGCAGGAACAATTGTATATAATACTAACACTTCAGGCTCGGGCGACGGCAGCGTATACCCAGGCCTTTATTTTTGGGATGGAGCAAAATGGGTACCTCAATTCAGTAAAAGGGATAATAAGCTTTATTTCCAAAGTACAAGTCTCCGAACCCGATCTGATGCTGGTAGCGGTGGTAATCAAACCGTAGTTTTCAACAGCAATTCATTTACTCCAAAATTTAATGGCAAATATAGAGTGCTCGTAACAGTTCATTATGGTGGTGGTGAAGTTGATTCTCCTATCACCCCTCAATTTGCAAATTTTGTTTCAGAGGAAGGTGTATTTCGCTTTACATTCAGAGGAACTACAACACCATTTACATTAAAATCCTTTTCTGGAAAAAATAATGACAGACTATTTAAAGGCGGAACGGGAGGTGCTCAAAAGGTTTACAGCAATCAGTACAATCAAGGCTCCTATATTATTGAAGAAACTTTGGTTGCAAATACAGCTTATACTTTTGGCTTAACATTTAATCAAGAAACTGCTCCAGGTTTTGTAAACGACGGTAACGGAACCTCACCTTCAAATGGTCGTGGCTATATCAATCTCAATGACAACTTAAAATGTACTGTTGAGCTAAACTATATAGGCGAATAAAACAGCTATCTAAAACAAAGACCATGAAAATAGTAGATATAAAATATATTGGAAGCGCCTTCTTTGTATGTTTCGTTTTTATACAAACAACACTAGCCCAAGTAGGTGTGGGGACAACAAAACCTGAAGGAGCTTTACATTTAAAATCAACTTCCCAAGGGTTGGTAATTCCGCGCATTGCCCTTACTGCTAAAAATTCTGAAAACCCTGTAATAAATCCAAATGGCAGTAATTTGGTGGAAGGCACGGTAGTTTATAATACAAGTAAAACAAAGCTAGGAGCTAACGATGTTTATCCAGGTATCTATGCGTGGAGTGGTAGTGAGTGGAATCCTCAATTTATAATGGAAGAATACAAAAAATATACCCAAACTGGAAGTTATCAGCTCACTACTATTAGAGATGGTTATAGAACTCCTAGACCAGATGACGCAGATAATGTGGCTGGTCTAACAAATCAAGTGTTTAAACCTAAATATTCAGGCACCTATAGAATAGAAGTAAAAACAAACTTTTCTGCAGGTAAAATTAATGATTTCACAAGTTTGGACAAAATATCACTTGCAACCATGGAAGGAGCATTTTTCTTTAAAATTAATGGAGCCGGAGTTAACATTGATCCTTCCTCAGGGACTTATGATTATGAATTAGGATGGATGTACACACATTCCTACTCGGCGCAGAGTGAAATTGAATCTCCTACAATCCATGAAAGTTATTTAGTGCCACATTTTGAATCTGTAGTTCACTATGTATATTTTTTAGCAGACGAAAATTATACATTCAACCTTTCTAATTGTATGATAACTGGACATGAATATTTTGTAGGCAATGGAGACACTGGCGATGGTCAAGGCCGTATAGGTAACGATGTTCCCTGTACAGTTGAATTCACATTTATTGGAGATTAAATAATTATTCACTTAACAAATAACAAAAAAGAGAAAAGTACATTTAGTTATGAAGAAAAACCTACTCCTAATTTTTGCATTCTGCACATTTATTGCAACTGCCCAAACACCTTGTGTCAATGGTTTTGCTACGGTGGGTGGCAAAAGCTACCCCTGTAACGGTCTTACATTACAGAGCTATATTTCATCCGCCACAATGGGAGCGGCAGAAGCGCAAGATTCTTGGGGGTGGACAGATCCACAAAGTGGAAAGGAATATGCCATAGTAGCTTTGGACAATGGTACAGCTTTCGTTGATATCACAGATCCAATAGACCCAAAATATCTTGCAAGATTAGATAGTCAAGTGACCTCTAGCTTATGGCGTGATGTAAAAGTCTATAAAAATTTTGCTTTTATTGTAAGTGACGCTAATGGAAGACACGGAATGCAGGTTTTTGATCTTAAAAGGTTGAGAACCCTTACAGGGAACCCAGCAGTAACTTATACAAAAACACAGACTAACGGGAATTTATATTGGCATTCAAGCGCAGGCAGTGCACACAACATTGTTATTAACGAAGTCTCTGGCTATGCCTACATTTTAGGTTCGCAAGGATTCAATAGTGGAGGCCCAATTGTAATTAAACTTGATAATAACAATAACGGAATCCCCAATGATCCTGTTATAGTAAAACTATATTCAACACTTGGATATTGCCACGATGCCGAAGTAGTAACCTATGACGGCCCAGACCCAGATTATCAGGGAAGGGAAATAATGTTAGGGGCGTTTAGTGGCAACAATAAAGTAAATATTATAGATTTTACTAACAAGGCAAATCCAACAGTTATTTCATCAGTAACATATGGAGACAAATATTATACACATCAAGGCTGGTTTACGGAAGACAAAAAATTTTTTATAGCTGGTGATGAAGTTGACGAAGAAAACAAAGGATTCAATACCCGTACGCTGGTTTTTAATGTTGAAGATTTAGATAATCCTTCTCTAGTATATACACATTATGGAGCAACTCCGGCTATCGACCACAATGGATATGTAAGAGGAAATAGATATTATTTAGCCAACTACGCCGCAGGTGTTCGTATAATGAAAGTTGACGGTCTTAACAATCCATCACCAAGTATGACAGAAGTTAACTATTTCGATTGTTTTCCTCAAAACAACAATGCTGCGTTTAACGGTACCTGGAATGTTTACCCATACTTCGCAAGTGGTAATTTAATAGCCACTGGATTCGGTGATGGAAGTATTAATGGAGACGGAGGTCTATTTGTAATTAAAGATCCGCTTTATGATAACACCCCACCAAATGCCATCTGCCAAAACTACACCGCAACCCTAGACAAAAACACAGGCAGCATAACAATTACGGCAGCCGATCTAGACAACGGCTCAACAGACAATTTCGGCATAACCAAAAGAACACTTACCGGGCAAACCACATTTACTTGTAATGATATTGGGCAATCATTTAATGTAACCCTTACCGTGGAAGATGACTACGCGAACAAATCAACCTGCACGGCCACTGTTACCGTAGCAGCCGCCACAACAACCTACACAGGAAGTACATGGAACAACGGCGCTCCAGGTCCAGGCTCTAATGCTAAAATCAGCAATGATTACAATACTGCCTCAAAAGGAAGCATCGATGCTTGTACTTGTGAGATAGATGCAAGCAGAACGCTCACAATTGCAGCGGAAGATTACCTAAACGTTACTAAAGATATTACTGTAAATGGAAACCTTATAGTTGAGCATCAAGCTAGCGTTGTACAGCTTGATGACAATGCCATAGTTACAAATAATGGCACTGTAAACGTAAAGTACACAACCCCGTTTATGGTTCCAAAGGTATTTGTGGTAATGGGAAGCCCCATGACACTAGAAACCCGCGACGGAGCTTTTGCCGATTCGTATCAGTTTCTAAACCACTTAACCGAAAACTTTGTACCCAACCCAGAGGTAACCGCGCAATTTCCCGATGCTGAAAACTTTGCGGATGATAACGCAAACAACTGGGTAAATTATACTGGCGCAATAAACCCGGGTGAAGGCTATATATCACGCCCCCAGCTAGACGGCAACGACGGAAACAAAACCTATAACATGACGTTTGAGCAGGGCACACTCAACACAGGCCATATAGACTTCACCGTAAAATATAATGGCAATAAAAATAGTAGTCCAAATGTGCTTGCCAATCCATATCCATCGGCTATAAGCGCTGTAGATTTCATCAATACCAATTCCATGGTTAATGAAGTATATTTCTGGAATCCAAATACTCCCCCAAGTGCTGTATTGCCTGGGGCATATTCTATTAATTTTAGCATGCAGGACATCTCTATGTATAACTTAGCTGGCGGAACTTCTGCTCCTTCAGACCCTACCCAAACACCACCCAGCGGATACATCTCCACAGGGCAAGGTTTTGGCATAAAAGCTACCTCGGCCGGTATTGCTTCTTTCAGCAATTCTATGCGTGTAACCGGCAACAATAATACGGCGCCAAGGCCATCACAGGATGGCATAAACCGTATTTGGGTAAAGGTAAATAACGACCTATACCAAATGGGCAATAACACCCTTATAGCATTTTCTCCATTTGCTACTAGCGGAATAGATCAAGGCTATGACAGTAGAAGGCTCGCCACAATAGTTTCACTCTATACGCATCTTGAAAGTGGATCGAAAGAGTTCGGTATCCAAAGCAGGGAACCCTTTGAAGATGGGGTAAAAGTACTTATGGGCTTTTCTACCCTTTTGGATGAAAGTTTGGATTACACAATTTCAATTAAAGACATTGAAGGCATGGGCTTAGAAAATGCCACAGTGTTTCTTATAGATAATGAATTAAATATACTGACCAATTTATCTCAGGAATCCTATACTTTCAAGGCTGAAAAAGGAACTTACAACAGTCGTTTCACACTACAATTTAGAAGTAACGAGGTTCTAAGTGATACTCGTACAGGTCTTGAAAAAGTATCGGTATATCCCAATCCCACTTCCAGTATGTTAAACATTGTATCTCCAGAGGCAAAGGTTACCACCGTAGAAATATTCGACATAAGCGGAAGAAGGCTTCAAAGCATAGATTTTACTAACAACACCCGCTACGAACTTGATCTTAGCACCCTACAAAGCGCTGTGTATTTCGTAAAAATTAATACAGATCTGGGATCAGCTACAAAACAAATTATCAAACAATAAATCCCCACAATTAATTATTTGCTTAACCTGAAAAAAGGCTGTTTTAAAACAGTCTTTTTTTTATTTATAGTGATAACGTCCAATAAAAATCTTCCACTTTGTAAGTGTTAAAAGTAATTTTAACTATTTTAAAAAAGATACCATTTTACGGTATCCCGTAAAATAAGTTCATCCATCCTCCATAATTTAGTCCGGCTTTAACCCTAACATTATTCTGGGGAGAATACAAGGGTTAAACGCCATCCCTTACGAGATTCCGTAAGGGATGATTTTTTACCACTTTAAAGATCAATTATGAAATATAAAGTAATTCCTTTCAGCACCTATATAGACCATAGGGCAGGTTTTTCCAAACTTGTGGCGCTACAATTAGAACAGCTAATAAACAAATATTCAGAACAAGGCTGGACCTATTTAAGGATGGAAACCGTGAGCAATCATGTAAGCGGAAATAAAGGTTTTTTTCGCTTTCAGGTAAAACCAGACACTGTTATGGTCAGCAATATGTTAGTATTTATAAAGAAGTAGGAAGCTATAGTTCTCCGTAAAAAGAAATTGGATATAGAAGTCTTGTTTTAAAACGTAAAACCAAAAACTCCAGTAACCCCAAACTTACGAGCACCGGGATTGTCGAGATAATTTCCGCGGAAGTTGAAGTCTAATCTGAAAACACGGAAGATATTGCCCACCCCAACACTCCATTCCCAATAGATATCTTCAGGGGCTTGATAAACTATATTAGAAGCATTTACATCTTTGTTCTCTTGCGAAATTGTACCATATACAGCTCTAAAACCAACAACTTCACGCAGATCAAGCTTTCTGAGAAGCGGTATTCTAGAGAAAATTCTACCCCCAAAATTATGCTGCAAATGAAGCGAACCATAAGTATCGCTCACAAATTCATAATAATCCAATTGGGTAAAAGTATTGTATAGGCTAAAATAAGTCTGGTTTCCCGGTATCGGATTCAGTAAACTGAGCGGGACAGCGCCAATGGTAGTACCAACCTCAACGGTTGATAACAAGCGACCAATGCCTCCTATATTCCAAGGTTGCGTGTAAAGTGCCTGTATCTTTTTATACTCAAAATCACCACCCATTACGTCTTTCAACCCATAACTATAGCCAGCATAGAAAGACGGAAAGTCACCATCATTTATAATCGTTCGTTCCACGCCATAGCCTGAAGTTTTTCGGCCTGGAGCATATAAAAAACCTAATTGTATCTCAGCTTGCTTTAATTCGCTCTTTACTTCACCCGTAAATACGCCATCTTCCATTACCTTATAATCAATGCTGAAAGTTTCAGTCGCAGATTTCAATGTTCGGTAGGATCCTGTAAGGCGTAATACTAAATTCTTCCACGGTTCAATGTCAAATCCTAAGGTACTTAAGTTTATTCTTGAAAGCCTGTCATTGGCTCCAACTGATAATAATGATGAAGATGCAAGACTTCGCCCCAAAACGTCATTACTATTGGTCAAGCTTGCACCAGTTTGTTCTACATCGCGGCGATTACCACCAAAAATAGTAAGTCTGGATTTTCTGTCTAAAAGCAACTTGCCCGAAATACCATATTTGAAACGGTCATCTTTAAAACCATAGGCTCCAAAACCTTCCAATCTCCAAGGATCATTCTGACCAAAATAGGTTCTTCCTCCCAAACGGATGCGCAATCCTTCAGCTTCATTGAAGCCGAAAATTGAAAAAACTGGACCAACATCAAAATTGTTTACTTCGTAATAGCCGCTCGCTAAAGTTGCGCCTACGTTGTAAAGCGCCTTAAAACGTCGTACCGTTTTAAGTGTGTCCAGCATTTTATAAACGCCCGTTTCGTCCTTACTTAATTTTTCCATTCGGTTAGTATCCCAAAACTCATCGGGACGGTTATAAACCTCATAATTATATGGATCTACTTGCTGGGCATAAAACTGTTTGTCTTTTGGAATATCAAAAACATAATTATCATATAAGGTGGTACGCTTACCATAAACACCCCTAGCTTCTTCTTTCTTTTTAAAACTGAAATCGCTCATAAAATAATCCCGAGTAATTAGAAAGGTAGAATCGTTCAACACTTCAAACTCCTGTTCAATATAAACATCGCGAACCCAGTTTAGGTTTGCGCTTTTGGAAGCTTGCAGATTAATCTCTTTTATGGCCCAAGTAGTATCGTTCACCCAAAAATCGCCTTTAAAAGTCAATTCGTTTTTTCGGCGGGGGTAATACACAATATTATAACACCATTTGTTGTCGCGGTAAGCACTGTCGCGCAATACATAATTATATACATCTACTCCTGTTCGGGATAATGGACTTGTAAAAGCTTTATCGAAAAACTTCAGATAGTTGTCATAAACGTCATACTCACTGTAAAGATCTTTTACGAAAGCGATGAGCGTTTGGTTATTTTGAAAACCTGAATTCTTATTTCCCTGCAGGACTTCCTTTTCTTCAGAAAATGAATTATCGCCATATACTTTGGAAGCAGCCTCGTTTATGAAAATAGGCAAATACGTATTCCCAGTTACGTTTGAAGTATCGGTCTGGTCGAAAATGAATTCCATCCCCTTGAAAACTCTACTTTTAATAAGCGAACTGTCAATAGTGTTTAAGTCAAATTCAAGCTTTTCGTATTTATCGTACTGATACTGATTGAATTTTTTAACACCGTTCTCTCTCCTATTTTCCCATATCTTCCGAAGAATATCTAAGGCAGGATTGTTCTTTTTTGAAGTTTTTCCGCTGTAAACAACCACCTCATCCAAGGCTGAAGCGCTTTCTTCCACAACAACTTCCATGTTATAGGTGGTCCGAGAAGTGAGTTCCACCTCTGTTGTAGTATAGCCTATAAAAGAAAAAATAACGGTTTCGTACGTTTTATCGCTTTCTAAGTAAAAACGGCCATTCTCATCAGAGATAGTTCCCTCCTGCGAATCCTTAAAAATTACATTGGCAAAGGCTACTGGATAATCTGTAGCATCTTTTATAACACCGCTGACTTTGGTTTGAGAATATACCGAAGCACTTAAAGTCAAGAATAAAAAAAAGAATAGGTACTTCATATGGGGTACTTCGTAAGGGGTAAAAATTAAGGGCAAAGTTGAGATAACAAAAAATAAATTTCAAATAAACAACAAACTTTAAAAGTAAAATAACAAATCTCAAAAAAACAAATTTCAAATAAAGAGACAAAAATTAAAAAACAAAACCCAAATAAATTAGAAACTTCAAAAAACGAAAAAATTTTTATGCTTTTTCTATAATTGCTGAAAGAATTTTTTTGAGTTCTGTTGCTTCCTGAATCAAATTTTTTGCTTCCTTTTCATTTGGCAAATCATTAGTTTCTGTAATTAATCTAAGCCAATAAATGCTTTCTTTTGCTTCCTTTCTACTAATCTTAATACGAAACGCAAAATCTTTTTTACTCAATGCCTCATTTGCTTCAATATAATTTGCGCCAATAGAGCCGGAAGATCTTACCAATTGTTTGGTGTCCTCAACATTAGCAATTGACATTTTTAAAGTCTTAATGAAAATGCGGACATCTTTTGCAAATAAAAATGTGCGCTCTTCTAAATCATATGGTTTATTCTTCGAAGAGTGAGACATTATTATTTTTTAAAATTTGGATAATTGTCTTTTGAGTTTTATTTGGAAGTTGGAAGTTGTAAATTGGGATTTATTTGATATTTGGAATTCTATTTATAAAGCACCTTCCTAACCGCTTTAACAACATCTTCACTATTTGGCAACCACTCTTTAAATAGTTCAGGCGAATAAGGCGCAGGAGTATCGGCAGTATTTATTTTTACGATTGGCGCATCCAAGTAATCAAAAACTTCATTTTGTACTTGATAGGTTATTTCGGTAGCAACATTTCCAAAAGGCCAAGCTTCTTCAAGAATAACCAAACGATTTGTTTTCTTTACAGATTCATAAATCATCTCATAATCCATTGGGCGTACGGTTCTCAAATCGATAATTTCACATTCAATGCCTTCCTCAGCAAGAGTTTCAGCAGCTTTATAGGCTTCCTTTATAATTTTTCCGAAGGAAACGATTGTTACGTCCTTCCCTTTTCTTTTAATATCAGCAACCCCAATTGGGATTAAATATTCGCCTTCCGGCACTTCGCCTTTATCGCCATACATCTGCTCACTTTCCATAAAAATTACAGGATCGTTATCGCGAATAGCGCTTTTCAAAAGACCTTTTGCATCGGCAGGATTGCTAGGCACTACTACTTTTAACCCCGGACAGTTGGCAAACCAGCTTTCAAAAGCCTGACTGTGGGTTGCAGCAAGTTGTCCTGCTGAAGCCGTTGGCCCACGAAAAACAATAGGAATGTTAAATTGCCCACCGCTCATCTGGCGCATTTTGGCAGCGTTGTTAATAATCTGATCTATCGCAACTAGCGAAAAATTAAAAGTCATAAACTCAATAATAGGTCGGTTGCCGTTCATTGCAGAACCCACACCTATACCCGAAAAACCCATTTCCGAAATTGGGGTATCAATAATTCGTTTTGCCCCAAACTCGTCGAGCATTCCCTTACTGGCTTTGTAAGCACCGTTGTATTCGGCCACTTCCTCGCCCATTAAATATATAGTATCGTCGCGACGCATTTCTTCGCTCATCGCTTCCTGTATGGCTTCTCTGAATTGTAATGTTTTCATATTTCTTATGTAGTTTATCCTGAGCCTTACAAAGGACTCGATAACCAAAGCGGTATATTTTAATTAAACCTTTTATTTTTTATAAAGTGTTCTTATTCTGAAACCTCTTTTTCTAATTCCTAATCCCCATTCGCTAATCTCTGTTTTCAAGGACAGCAAAAATACTATAAATCCTATCTGTTTAGTTATTATTTCCACACTTTTAACCAAATTTTATTATGCGTGCATAACAAAAAAAGGAAATATATTCTTAACTTCGCACCTACGTAGTCCGAAGCCTATGGCGAAGGATCACCAAGGTTGTCTGAAGCTCGCAGAGCAAAAGATTATCTTAATAATCCGAAGCCATTAGCGAAGGGTTACAGTACAAATTTAGAATCCAAAAACACTTTTAAAGATGAAAATATTAGTCTGTATAAGTCACGTACCGGACACAACTTCAAAAATCAATTTCACCGACGGTGATACCAAATTTGACACCAACGGAGTTCAATTTGTAATCAATCCAAACGACGAATTTGGCCTTACCCGCGCTATGTGGTTTAAGGAAAAACAAGGCGCAACCGTACACGTTGTGAACGTTGGCGGGCCCGAAACAGAGCCTACATTGCGTAAAGCTTTAGCCATTGGCGCCGATGAGGCAATCCGCGTAAACACTCCAGCAACAGATGGCTTTTCAGTTGCAAAACAGCTTGCAAATATTGTAAAAGAAGGCGGTTATGATCTGATAATCGGCGGAAGGGAATCCATCGATTATAATGGCGGAATGGTTCCCGGAATGCTTGCTAAGCTTACAGGGGCAAATTTCGTAAACACTTGCATAGGTCTTGAAATAGAAGGCGATAAAGCCACTGCAATCCGTGAAATAGACGGGGGAAAAGAAACGCTTAAAACTTCACTTCCGTTAGTAATTGGCGGACAAAAAGGTCTAGTTGAAGAAAGTGATCTTCGCATCCCTAACATGCGCGGCATTATGCAAGCACGCTCAAAACCTTTAAATGTAAAAGAACCTATTGACGTAAATTCAGAAACTAATACGCTGGCTTTTGAAAAACCAGATCCAAAAGGGGCTGTTAAATTGGTTGACAGCGTAGACGAATTGATCAATTTGCTTCACAATGAAGCGAAGGTTATTTAAGAAGATAAGCCCCAAATAACAAATACCAAATTCCAAATAAAAAACAAATAACAAAAAGACAAATCACAAATAAATCTCAAAAATCAAAACACAATATTGAACTACCCATTTTAGTTTTTGAAATTTAAAAGTTTGGAATTTATTTGGAATCTGGTGCTTGAGTTTTGGAATTTTAATAATCTAATTGAAAATCCAAATCTTGATAATTAATTAAAAAACATTCTTAAAATGATATTAGTATATACAGAATCAGAAGAAGGAAAAATTAAGAAGATAGCTTTGGAAGCAGTTGCTTACGCAAAAGGAATTGCCGACCAAATGGGAACTTCCGTTACTGCAGTTAGCATTAACGCCAATGACACTTCAGAATTAGGAAAATACGGCGCTTCAAAAGTCTTACAGGTTTCCAATGACAAATTGAACAAATTCAACGGTGAAGCATATGCAGACGTAATTGGCCAAGCCGCAAAAAATGAAGATGCAAAAGTTATCGTGCTAACATCGAGTGCAAACAGCAAGTTTTTGGCGCCAACCTTGGCAGTTAATCTTGAGGCTGGCTTTGTGCCAAACGTTGTTGCGCTACCTGAAAGCACTTCTCCATTTAAATTGAAGCACAGCGTTTTTACAAACAAGGCGTTCGCTACCACAGAAATCAAAACAGATATTAAAATAATTGGTTTGGGTAAAAATTCTTACGGATTAAAGGAGAACGAAACTTCAGCCACAAACGAAGATTTCTCACCAAACCTAGATACCCATGATTTTGATATGGAAATTGTTTCCGTAGATAAAGCAACCGATAAAGTAACAATCGCCGATGCTGAAATAGTTGTTTCCGCTGGTCGTGGAATGAAAGGGCCTGAAAACTGGGGGATGATTGAAGATCTTGCAAAAGTTTTGGGCGCAGCCACCGCTTGCTCAAAACCTGTGAGCGATATGGGATGGAGGCCGCACGGTGAGCACGTAGGGCAAACTGGAAAACCAGTAGCCTCAAACCTTTACATTGCAATCGGTATTTCTGGTGCTATCCAGCATTTGGCGGGTATCAATGCTTCCAAAGTGAAAGTGGTTATAAACAATGATCCCGAAGCACCTTTTTTCAAAGCTGCAGACTACGGTATCGTTGGTGATGCTTTTGAAATTGTACCAAAACTTACAGAAAAATTAAAAGAATTTAAAGCACAGAATAATTAATCAATAACGCCCAAGTGTGGCTGAGTGATTTGTTTTTTGAAAAAAAACAAAACGTACCGAAGCCAAGGCATAATTTTTTATTAATTTGCGCCTCGAAAAAGGCTGTTTAGATAAGGAAACATCCAAATTTAAACAGCCTTTTTTTATTGTTTTTTTATTCGTTATTTTTATAATCCATTGTTGAACTGAACACTGAGAACCGAATACTGACCACTGACCACTGACCACTGAAGAATGAGTTTAGTAAAACTTACCATAAAAGGAATATCATACAGCCAAACACAAAATGGCGCCTATGCCCTTATATTAAATGAAGTTGACGGCGAACGAAAACTTCCAATAGTTATCGGCGCTTTTGAGGCTCAATCCATCGCAATTGCTTTGGAAAAAGACATCACCCCGCCGCGACCTCTTACCCACGACCTTTTCAAAAACTTCGCAGATCGTTTTGGGATTGTGGTAAAACAAGTTATTATCCACAAATTGGTAGATGGTGTATTTTACTCAAGCATTATTTGCGAAAGAGATAAGATTGAGGAAATAATTGATGCCAGAACCAGCGATGCCATCGCATTGGCACTTCGCTTTAAAGCACCTATTTTTACCTATAAAAATATTTTGGATAAAGCCGGCATCTTCCTTAAAACATCTACTTCCAAAAAATCACTTTCAAAAAAGGAGGACGCTGTAATAGAAAATTTAATTCTTGGGGAAGACAAAGAATCTGTTAAACCATCAAGTGAAGATTACACCAAGATTAGCCTAAGCGAGTTGAACAAAATGCTCGAAGAGGCTGTTAATAAAGAAAATTACGAAAAAGCTGCAAGTATTCGCGATGAGATTTCCAAAAGGGAATAGTCTCGTTTATCGGTTTGTAAAAAAATAAAAAGTATTGTCTCCCTTAGCTAGCCTGCTCTGAGCGCAGTCGAAGTGTCGAAGGGTTAGAGTTTATAAAGAATATGCAAAAATTCACACTCGTAGCCTTCGCACTGTTTTTCTTCGGAAACACTTTTGCGCAAAGCATAGAAAAAACCTGGCAATTTTCAGAAGTAAAAGATGAAAACGGTCTTTCCATCATAAATATAAATCCAGAAAAGGATTACCTTAAATTAGAAGACGGCGCGTTTGAATACCAAGTTGCAAACGACAGCGTAATGTCCAGCGGCGACTATATATTTCAGAATAATTTGTTGGTGCTTTTTTTCAACCAACCTGCGGACAGTATTAGAAGATTTCGCGTTGAACAAGTAACCGACAGCACCCTTTCCCTTTCTGAAAACAACTACAAATATCGATTAAAAACGCCAAGCGTATTAAATGCCTCGGCTCTTGAAACCACTGTAAAAACTGCAGAAATAATACCGAGTCAAGGTTTTTCTATGCAAAGCCTTTGGCGCGGCGTCTTAGGAATGGTTTCGCTTTTGGTGATCGCTTTTCTTTTCAGTTCGAACAGAAGAGCTATCAGTTGGAAAACCGTGGGCATCGGGCTGGCTTTCCAACTTATAATTGCCATTGGTGTATTAAAAGTGAATTTCATAAAAAACGCTTTTGAAGGCGTGGGACAACTGTTCGTAAACGTTTTAGATTATACCAAAGCGGGAAGCGAATTCCTTTTTGGCGGAATGCTCGATATAAATTCATATGGGTTTATTTTTGCATTTCAGGTATTGCCTACAATCATATTCTTCTCCGCACTCACCTCAGTTCTTTTTTACTTAGGCATAATTCAAGTAATAGTAAAAGGAATGGGCTGGCTGCTTACGAAGCTTTTAAATATTTCGGGTGCAGAAAGCTTGAGCGTTGCCGGAAATATCTTTTTGGGCCAAACTGAAGCACCACTTCTTATAAAAGCTTATTTAGAAAAAATGAACAAATCTGAAATGCTACTCGTCATGATAGGCGGGATGGCTACCGTTGCCGGCGCTGTGCTAGCAGCTTACATCGGGTTTTTAGGAGGTGACGATCCGGAACTGCGCTTAACCTTTGCGAAACACCTTTTGGCAGCCTCAGTAATGGCCGCACCTGGCGCAATCGTAATTTCAAAAATACTATATCCACAAACGGAACCTATAAATACAGATGTAACCGTTTCCTCAGAAAAGATTGGTTCCAACTTTTTGGATGCCATAGCAAATGGAACTACAGAAGGCCTAAAACTTGCTGTAAATGTAGGCGCAATGCTTCTGGTCTTTGTAGCCTTCATCGCAATGCTCAACGGAATTTTGGGATGGCTTGGCGAAGCAACCTCCATAAACGGTTGGGTAGCGGCAAACTCAGTCTATGACAGTCTTTCTTTGGAAGCAATTCTAGGAACCGTTTTCGCTCCGCTAATGTGGCTCATAGGAATCGCGAAGGAAGATATGACAATGATGGGCCAGCTATTGGGTATAAAACTCGCTGCAAGCGAATTTGTGGGATACATCCAGTTGGCAGAACTTAAAAATGTATCTAATGAGCTTCACCTTAATTACGAAAAGAGCATCATTATGGCAACTTACATGCTTTGCGGGTTTGCGAATTTTGCCTCTATAGGTATTCAAATTGGCGGAATTGGCTCTTTGGCACCGGGGCAACGTAAAACCCTTTCAAAATTTGGAATGAAGGCTTTGATTGGTGGTACAATTGCTTCGCTTATTTCAGCAACAATCGCGGGAATGATTATTGGCTAATAGTCGCTAATCACCGTTTTTGCCCAATCTTCTGCTTCTTCAATGGTTCCGAAATAACTAAAGGCCCCTTCAAATAAACCTTGCTCATTGTATGCCTCTTTTTTTACTATTTCGCTGTTTGAAACTATCGCTATTCCAATTACGCACTTGGATTTTACGCTATTGTAAACTTCTGGGTTTACATTTTTTGCCATTTCTCTATTTGAGATCACCACACACTTTCTATTTTTATAATGTGTATCGATCGTTTGAACAAACTCTTTTGCTTCGTCACGATCATAAAACGGAGCATTAAAATGAAAGATGGCGTATAGTGGATAACATTCCAATATTCCTGTTGAGAGCTCGTATTTTCTTTCCATTGTTCAAAAATTTCGTCCGAAAGTTAAGCAAAATTTTATATCGTTAATAACTTATGCAAAAGCAAACTTAAAATAATTTGAGCATCAACTGCGCTATTAGTATTTTAGACCAATAATTAATTTGCTTCCACAATGAAACAATACCACGACCTTTTAAAACACGTAATTGAAAATGGCTCCGTAAAGCAAGACCGCACGGGCACTGGTACTAAAAGCGTTTTTGGCTATCAGATGCGTTTTGATCTAAGCGAAGGTTTCCCAATGATCACTACCAAAAAACTTCATCTCAAATCGATTATCTATGAACTTTTATGGTTTTTGAACGGCGACACAAACATTAAATACCTTCAGGAAAATGGCGTGCGCATTTGGAACGAATGGGCAGATGAAAATGGCGACCTAGGTCCAGTTTACGGACACCAATGGCGAAACTGGAATAGCGAGGAAATTGATCAGATTTCAGAAATAATAAAAACACTTAAAACAAACCCAGACAGCCGCCGCATGCTGGTAAGCGCTTGGAATCCAAGTGTATTGCCAGACACTTCCAAACCTTTTGCGGAAAACGTGGCAAACGGCAAGGCTGCACTCCCGCCCTGCCATGCGTTTTTTCAGTTTTATGTAAGTCCCCCAACGCCCGGAGGGGGAGACAATACCAGAAAATTGTCGTGTCAGCTCTACCAACGCAGTGCAGATATTTTCTTGGGGGTTCCTTTTAATATTGCGTCCTATGCATTATTAACAATGATGATGGCACAAGTATGTGGTTACCAACCTGGAGATTTTATCCACACCTTTGGCGATGCCCATATTTATAGCAACCATTACGATCAAGTTGAACTACAGTTATCACGTGAGACGCGACCTTTACCAAAAATGTTGCTAAATCCAGATGTAAAGGATATATTTGGCTTCACTTTTGATGACTTTACATTGGCAGATTATAATCCACATCCACACATTAAAGGTGCCGTTGCCATTTAACCCAAACTTAAATCCCCAAAATGAAGAATTTACTTATCGCGGTTTGCTTACTATTCTCAACAACCATTTTTGCACAACAAGAATGGGGAGACGTTCAAAAAAATATTGTAACCCTAAAAGAAATAGGTCCTATTTGGCCGGGCTGTGAAAATGGAAATGCTTCCGATCGCGACAATTGCTTCAATAATAAACTGGCTACACACATTGCGAAAAATTTCAAATATCCAGCAGAGTCTTACAAAAAAAACGATCAAGGAAAAGTTATTGTAGTTTTTATAATAAATGAAAAAGGTTTAGTTGAAGTAAAAAGTGTTTCTGGAGGCACTAAAGAATTACAGGAAGAAGCCAGACGAAATATAATGGCCATCCCTAAAATGGCTAAACCCGGAATGATGGGCGGCAAACCACGTATCATTAATTTCACTGTACCTTTCACCTTTAAAACAGGAAAATAAAAAAGCTTAAAAAAACATTCTTACTTTTAGTCTCAACTATAGCTTTCACGTCATTCGCCCAAGTAAAAACGATCGCAGAAGTTTCAGTATATCCAATCAAAAGGCCATGAACCTTGCATTATCACTGCAAATGTTGTCGTTACAAAAAATTAGTCAAAACTAGTTTAACAACTGTTTAACGTAAGTGAAATAGCGTTAAACAATTTTAATAATTATATTTAAAGTGTCGTTAAAAAAATAGCGGCACTTTTTTTATGATAATTATAGATACACCGGTTTCCCTCTTTTTAGAAACCCGCCAACATACCGAAACTATTTGCAAACCGCTGGAGATTGAAGATTACGTTGTCCAGCCAATTATAGATGTTTCTCCACCAAAATGGCACCTCGGCCACACAACTTGGTTTTTTGAGGAATTTATTTTGAAACCACACAAACCAAATTACCAGCTTTTTCACGAAGACTTCGCCTTTGTATTCAATAGTTATTATGAAAATGTTGGGAAGCGGGTAGTTCGAAATGATCGCGGAAACTTGTCGAGACCGGGAGTGGCAAAAGTCTATGATTATCGCCATTATGTTACCAATGAATTGAAAGATTTTCTTTCGGATGAAATTTCAGAAGAAATTGAAGAAATTCTCTTAATAGGTATCCATCACGAAAAACAGCACCAAGAACTTCTTACAACAGATATAAAATATATTCTCGGCAACAACCCATTATTGCCAAAATACAACGATTCCTTTTCAGAAAACCCAATCCAAAACCTTCAACAGCAGTGGATAGAAATGGAAGAGGGTATTTATGAAATAGGCCATAACAATGCTGAAGAATTTTGTTATGATAATGAACTGGGGCGACACAAAGTATATCTTCACGATTATAAAATTTCAAATAAACTTGTTACCAATTCAGAATATCTTGAATTTATAAATGCTGATGGATACAAAGATTTCAACCTATGGCACGCTGAAGGTTGGGATTGGGTAAACCAAAACCAGATTGCAGCGCCAATGTATTGGCATAATATTGACGGCCATTGGCATCAATATACTATGCAGGGTTTACAAAAATTGAACACCGAAGCATCCGTTTCGCACATCTCCTATTTTGAGGCCTTTGCATACGCCCAATGGAAAGAGTGCCGTCTTCCCACAGAATTTGAATGGGAAGCCGCCCAACAGAATTATAATTGGGGAAGCCGTTGGGAATGGACTGAAAGCGCTTACCTACCCTATCCCAGCTACACAAAGGCTCCCGGCGCAATTGGCGAGTACAATGGTAAATTTATGGTAAACCAAAAAGTGCTGCGGGGAGGTTCCGTTGCAACTTCAGAAAAGCATACACGACATACGTATCGCAACTTTTTTCAAACAGATCTGCGGTGGCAGTTTACAGGTTTAAGGTTGGCTAAATAATTACGACAATATACAAATGGATACAAAGATAAAACCCCAGCTAAATACCTTTAAGACCGAAATTTTTGAAGGGCTTTCCAGCTTTCCGAAGCATCTTTCCTCTAAATATTTTTACGACAAAAAAGGTGATCGTCTTTTTCAGGAAATCATGGCGATGCCAGATTATTATTTAACTGGCTGCGAGTTTGAAATTCTCTCTACCTACACTGAAACCATTGGCGAATATTTTCGCGATCGCGAAAATGGTTTGGACTTAATCGAGTTGGGCGCGGGCGATGGTAAAAAAACAAAAGTGCTTTTGAAATATATGGCTGAAAATAATTTCAATTTTGTTTATAAACCTATTGATATAAGTGAAAATGCAGTTGAATTGCTTTCAAATAATCTAGCACACGAAATGCCTACGCTAAATGTAGATGCCGAAGTGGGCGAGTATTTTGAGGTTTTGGAACGGTTAAAGGGCTTCAACAAACGCAAAAAAGTAATTATGGTTTTGGGAAGTAATATTGGCAATTTAAAACACCCAAGAGCCATTGAGTTTCTCTCAAAGCTGAAAGACACCATGCTTCCCGAGGACTTGCTATTTATGGGTTTCGACCAAAAGAAAAATCCGCTGACTGTTCTGAACGCTTATAATGATGAAGCTGGAATAACTGAAGCTTTCAATAAAAATGTTCTAGCCCGAATTAACAGAGAATTAGGCGGTGATTTTGACTTGGAAAAATTTAAACATTGGGAAGTTTACGATCCGGAAACTGGAACCGCCAAAAGCTTTTTGGTTGCTACGGAAGCTATGAAAATAACTATTGAAAAATTACGGCTAACAGTAAATTTTGAGCAATGGGAGACCATTCACACAGAAATTTCACAGAAATACGACGACAAAATAGTAAATTGGCTAGCGGAAGAATCCGGATTAATAATAGAGAAATCCTTTACCGACAGTCAAGAATATTATAAAAATTATCTTTTCAGAAAGGCTTGATGACCCAATAAACTTATAAACGAATAAACTTTTAAACATTTAAACTCATAAACTCATAAACTCAAATTATGAAAGCTATTTGGAACAACAAAATAATTGCAGAAACCGCAGAAACTTTGATTATTGAAAACAATCACTATTTTCCTGAAAATGCTATTAAAAAAGAATATTTTAAAAAAAGTACAACACATACGCAATGCCCTTGGAAAGGCGAAGCTTCTTATTACACTGTTGAAGTGGACGGTCTGCAAAACAAAGATGCGGCTTGGTATTATCCCGAGCCAAAAGATGCTGCAAAAGCCATAAAAAATCACGTGGCATTTTGGAAAGGCGTTGAAGTGAAAGAGTAACTATTTCAGACTATTTCAGAAAATGTAGAAGTTTATCTAATTCTTCTTCAGTGTTGTAATAATGAAAGCTTACACGAATTCCCCCGCCCCGCGGTGAGCAAATAATATTGTTTTTCTTTAGTTTTTGAAAGAGTTCTTTATCTCCTTTAAGGTTAAATATAGAAGAGTGTTTTTCACGAAGTAGAGAGTCATTTTTCAGCAAATTCATTTCGGTGAAATGTGCTTTTGCTTTTTCAGAAAGAGAAGAAATTTTACTGTATAAATTTTCCGTACCAAAACTTTTTTGAAACAAAATAGCCTGCTCCAAACTGCCGTAATTCAAAGTATCTTGATGCCCGGGCTCAAAATGTTTCATAAAGGCAGTTTCCGAGGCCAGACTTTCAAATCGTTCCGCAGAATTGAATCCTATTGTTTTCGGAAAAATACGTTCGCGGGCAGCTTCCTTCACCATTATAAATCCGTTTCCGTAACCCGCCGTTAACCATTTATAGGCGCTTGCTCCCACCACGTCTATTGCATTATCTGAAAAGCTAAAATTTTCTGTTCCCAAATATTGCGTACCATCTGCAATAAGCAGTAAATTGGGGTGATAGCTCTTCAGCTGTTTTAAAAAATCAAAATCTATTTTAATCCCACTAAGCCATTGCACCATGCTAAACATAAATATATCTGGCTTGTGCCTTGCAACGGCAGCTTCAATATTTTGTTCTAAATTTTCATCAATTTCAGCATAACAAACATCAAAATCGCGAGTTTCTACGGGCCAGTTTATAGAGGGATAATCATTTTTTAAAAGCAATATTTTCTGCCCTTTGGGAAGTCCTTCCAAAACGGTATTCATTCCAAAAGATAAATTTGGAATCAAAGCTGTTTCAGCTGAAGTAGTCTCAAAAAACCCAGACACAGTTTCTTTTATTTGTTCAATATGAAGTTTATGATTGTCGCGAAAAACACTTGCTTGGTTCATTAAACCTAGATCGTGTTGTCGCCGCCATTCAATAATAGGCTTCGGAATTCCACCATTTGAAGCGGTGTTTAGGTAAGTACAAGATTCTAAAGCCGGAAAGTGTTTTCTTAAATCTTCCATAGGTGATTGGCCAAAAATGGCGAATTTTAGGTATTTTTACAGCACTGGAATTATCAGTAATTATTGAATTTCCCTGAACTTCAACGAAAGTAACCAACTATGTTTTCAAAAACTAAAAAAACCGAAAGAATTGATTCCGAGCAGCGCGAGCAGTACGAGTATGCACGCCACCGCATCAAACAGAAAAAAAACTTGATGCGCCATTTTATTGTATTCTTGGTGGGTTCGGTATTATTGATAATCATTAATCCAGTGCTGGGTTATGGCAATGATTTACTATTTAACAATTGGTTCGTTTGGGCCATTTTAATTTGGACATTCATCTTTTTGATCCATCTTTTCAACGTATTTGTTATAAATAAATTTATGGGGAAAGAATGGGAAGACCGGCAGCTTGAAAAACTGAAAGCCCAACAGGCAGAACGTATGGGAGAACTTCAAACAAAAGTTGACACAGAGTTGCAATTGCCCACAGCACCACCAGAAACTTCAAATAAAAGCGAGTTGAACAACCCTTTACCGCCAGACGTACAATGATTACAATGATTGCCGCCGCAGGCGAAAATAACGAACTTGGGAAGGATAGCTATTTGCTTTGGCATTTGCCCGATGATTTTAAGCGTTTTAAACAATTAACCACGAGCCACCATATAATTATGGGGCGCAAAACTTTTGAAACTTTCCCAAAACCGCTTCCCAATAGAACTCACATTATTATTACCCGAAACAAAGATTACAATAAGAAAGGTGCCGTAGTAGTTCACAGCCTGGAAGAAGCGCTTCAAATTTCAAAAGATGATTTGCAGCCTTTTATAATTGGCGGAGGCGAAATTTACAAAATGGGACTTTCCGTTGCCGACAAAATAGAACTCACCCGTGTTCATGGAACATTCAATGATGCTGATACTTTTTTCCCAGAGTTTTCAAAAGAGGACTGGCAGGTTATTACTGAAGTTGAACACGAAAAAGATGAAAAACATAAATATGCTTTTACTTATGAAACTTGGGTACGCAAATAATACACAGACCTAACAAGTTTCAAAAGCCTGTTAGGTTTAATGCTGCCAGTGAAACAATTACTACAAAACATAGCGTTCCAAAACAACTTACAATTAATTGATGTAAAACCACTTTCGGGCGGCGACATCAACGAGGTTTTTCTGCTGAAATCTGCCGAAGGAGATTTCGTTCTCAAACTGAATGACGCTTCAAAATTTCCTGGAATGTTTGCGGCAGAGGCCAAGGGATTGCAATTGTTGAGAAATACAAAAAGTTTTAAGATTCCCAATGTAATTGCTGAAGGCGTATTTCAAAACGCTTCGTATTTAATTTTAGAATATATTATCCCAAGAAATAAATCGAATACCTTTTGGGAGACATTTGCAGAAAATTTGGCGACACTCCATAAAACTACCCAGAAAAACTTCGGGCTGGACCACGACAACTATATTGGAAGCCTTCCGCAAAAGAACAGTTATTGTGAAAAAAATTCAGAATTTTATATAACACGACGATTGGAGCCTCAATTTAAATTGGCTTTGGCAAATGGTTTTCACTTCAAAAATCTGGACAGATTTTACAGGAATATTTCTGAAGAAATCCCCACTGAAACACCTTCACTTATTCACGGCGATCTTTGGAACGGTAATTTTATGATTTCTGAAATGAACGAAGTTGTTTTGATAGATCCCGCTGTTTCATTTGCTCCCCGTGAAATGGACCTTGCAATGATGAAATTGTTTGGTGGCTTTTCAGAAGAAATTTTTACCACCTATAATTCCATTTTTCCGATGAAATCCGGTTGGGAAAACAGAACATCGCTTTGGCAGCTTTATTATCTCCTCGTACATCTCAACCTCTTTGGAAGCAGCTATTTGCCGCAAGTTAATTCTGCTTTAAAAAAGTATTCATAGAATTACCATACTTTTGTAGTTCAAATTATAAGAGACCAAATAGATGAAAGCATATATATTCCCTGGACAAGGAGCCCAATTCACAGGAATGGGCAAAGACCTTTACGAAAATTCCGCGAAAGCGAAAGAATTGTTTCATCAAGCTAATGAAATATTGGACTTTGACATTACAAAAATAATGTTTGAAGGCACTGCTGACGAATTAAAAGAAACCCGGGTCACCCAACCAGCAATTTTTCTGCATTCTACAATTTTGGCTGAAGTAATGGGAAGCAAGTTTCAGCCAGATATGGTTGCGGGACATTCCTTAGGCGAAATTTCTGCGCTGGTTGCAAATAGGACCCTCGCTTTTAGCGATGGATTAAAGTTAGTTTACAAACGTGCGCTAGCAATGCAGCATGCTTGCGAATTGACGCCATCAACAATGGCAGCAGTTTTAGGACTGGAAGACCATTTGGTTGAAGAAATCTGCGCAAACACCCCCGGAATTGTAGTTGCTGCAAATTATAATTGCCCGGGCCAATTGGTAATTTCGGGAGATGTGGAAGCCGTAGGTAGAGCTTGCGAAAGTTTAAAAGAAGCTGGTGCACGGAGAGCTTTAATATTACCCGTTGGCGGTGCATTTCACAGCCCATTGATGGAACCGGCCAGAGAAGAACTTGCAGCTGCCATTGATGCAACAACCTTTACCGCTCCCGCCTGCCCTATCTATCAAAACGTTTCAACTTTTGCGGTAACTGCTCCATCAGAAATTAAGGAAAACCTCATCTTCCAACTTACCGCACCAGTTAAATGGAGGCAGAGTGTTCAAAATATGATAAAAGACGGCGCCACTAAATTTATAGAGGTTGGGCCAGGCAATGTGTTGCAGGGCTTGGTTAAAAAAATTGATGCTTCTGCGGAAACTGAAAAGGCTGAATTGTGAAGTTGTTAATTCGTTAATTCGAAAAGTAAAAACGCCGGAGGATATCATATCCTTGGCGTTTTTATTTTTGATAATAGAACTCAAAATTCAGTCCATCTTTGCTTTTTGTATTATGAATTATTAGCAACGTCTTCCACCCTTTTCGCAGAATCCGCCTTATTAAGACTTAACCTTACCGTACTTGTTTCCAGTGCTTTTAGATCGTGAGGGATTCCGCCTTCAAGCGCAACCAAATCACCTTTTTTCAAATTGTGTATTTCTCCGTTTACCCCAAAATCAATGGCGCCTTCAAAAATTTCGACTACAATTGGAAATGGCGTTTTGTGTTCCTTCATAACCTGCCCTTCCTTAAATGTAATTCTGATTTCCTTTCCGGCTTCAGTATCGATTAAAACCTGAATGGTTGGCTTTGTTTCGTTGTATTGTAGATTTTTTACTAGTGATGCTGTTTTCATAACTGCTATTTTTAATTTCGTTTCTTAAGATTTATCAAAATTAATCATTGCCAAAGTTTTAAATTATGACCGAGCGCATACTTCAGCTAAAAGAATTTTATAATTTGCTTCCTTAAATATATTTCCCATGGGATAAAAAAACACCGAATGAAATTTTATCATTCGGTGTTTAATATATTTAAGGTTCTTTAATTTATATTCAACCCTGAGGTTTAAATCAATTAAGCGCCTATCTCGCAATCTGTGCAATCTTTCACTTTGCCATAATAGGTTTCGCGGTATTTGTGGATTGTTTTATAAGGCACTTTCAAAAAAGTTCTTTTGATGTAGATCACACTTGTCGTGAACATTCCCATCTTTTGTGTAAATCGTTTTTCTGTTTTTGTATGTCGTTTCACTGAAACTAACTTCATAACTTCTGTTTATGTATTGAGTTACAAAGAAACGAATGCTGGCCGCCAATTGCAAGAAATATCCGTTAAACCTAGGTTAAACCACTATCAATCCTTGTAAATCGTACCATTTTTCATTACAAAAACTACATTTTCCAACGTTTTCACATTATTGCTGGGATCCTCATTTACGGCAATTATATCTGCAAAGAAACCGGGAGCAAGCTGGCCAATTTCATTTTCAGCCTTTAAAATTTTTGCAGAGACCACGGTTGCAGATTGGATTGCTTCCATCGCTGGCATCCCCGCTTCCACCATATAACCAAACTCTTTCGCGTTTTGACCGTGAGGAAAAACGCCTGCATCTGTACCAAAAACAATAGGCACTCCCTTTTTATATGCACGGCCAAACATATCTTGGATTTTTGGACCTATTTCCAGTGCCTTAGGAACGATAATAGCCGGATAGTAATTTTCAATCTTGGCTTGATCGCTTACAAACTTGCCAGCAGTGATAGTGGGTACTAAATAAGCATTGTTATTTTTCATCAATTCCATAGTTTCATCGCTCATAAGCGTACCGTGTTCTATGGTTTTTACACCTGCTCTTATTGCTCGCTGCATACCCTCATCTCCGTGGGCGTGTGCTGCAACTTGCATATCGTAATCTTTTGCGGTTTCAACAATGGCTTTTATTTCTTCCTCGGTAAACTGTGGGTTTTTACTGCTTTTGGCAACACTCAATACACCTCCCGTTGCAGTAATCTTTATCCAATCGGCGCCGTTTTTGTAACGTTGGCGAACCGCCTTTGATGCATCTTCCACACCATTTACCACTCCTTCAGCAGGACCAGGGTCTCCCATTAAAATTTTCTTTCGGCCGTTGGTTGGATCTGCATGGCCGCCAGTTGTAGCCAAAGCTTTTTCAGCCGTGTAAATTCTTGGACCGTCTGTCTTTCCTGCATTAATTGCATTGCGCAATGCAACGTTTACGCCACTTCCGCCAAGATCGCGTACCGTTGTAAAACCAGCCATCAATGTTCGTTTTGCGATTTCAGCGGCATTAAAAGCCACATCGGCATCGTTTAAAATAAAAGGATTTAAGTAGCTGTCACGACTGCTTTCTCCTTCAATGTGAACGTGCATATCCGTCAAGCCCGGAAGCACGGTTTTATTTTTTAAATCAATTACTCGATCTTCGGAATTGTTTGAGTTTACATAACCATTTTCAATTCGCAATATTTTATTTCCTGAAACAACAATCGTTTTTTCGGAAAGAACCTTTCCATTTTTGGTGTCAATCAATTTTCCGCAGTGCAGAAAAGTGTCTTGGGCATTGCTCGCGAAGAAAACCAAAAGTAATATGAGCGTAAGTATTTTTTTCATAGTTATAAATTTTACTTATTTTAAAAATTAAAACTGAATACTGATCACTGAATACTGCGTACTTTTTTCTCCCATTTCCAAGCAGATGCCAAGGCTTCTTCCATTGTCTTTTCTGCTTTCCAGCCTAAAACCTCGTTCGCTTTTTTAGTATCTGCATAAACGGAAACTACATCGCCAGGGCGGCGAGCTACTATTTTATAGTTCAATTTTTCACCCGTTGTTTTTTCGAATGAATTCACCACTTCTAAAACCGAACTACCTCTACCCGTTCCCAAATTGAAAACCTCAAATTGTGTTTCATTATGTTTGGAAAGTAAACGCTGCAGGGCAATAAAGTGTGCCTTTGCCAAATCTACCACATGAATATAATCGCGGATACAACTGCCATCTTCCGTTGGATAATCATCGCCAAAAACAGATAATTCTTTTCTTAATCCGGCGGCAGTTTGGGTAATAAATGGAACCAAATTTTGTGGCACCCCGGCGGGAAGCTCTCCTATTTCAACTGTTTCATGAGCGCCGATTGGGTTGAAATAACGCAACGCAATTGCTTTTAATGGTGAAATTGAGCACGTATCTTTTAAAATTTCCTCACTTATCTGTTTTGTATTTCCGTAGGGTGAAGTTGCGGTTTTTACAGGTGCATCTTCAGTAATTGGCAACGAATCCGGCTCGCCGTAAACAGTGCAGGAGGAACTGAAAATAAAGTTTTCAATTCCGTAAGCGTTACACTCCTGAAGCAGAAAAATTAAGGTATTCAGATTGTTTTCATAATAAAGTAAAGGATTTACAACACTTTCGCCTACTGCTTTACTTGCTGCAAAATGAATGATTCCTTCGATGTCTTGATTTCTTTTAAAAAAATCTGCGACATCTGCTTTAAATCGAAGATCAAGCCTTTCAAAAGCTGGCGGAGTTTTCGAAATATTGGTTATTCCTTCCAATACATCCAAAGACGAATTTGAAAGATTATCAATAATGATAACTTGATAACCTGAGTTCTGAAGTTCAACAACAGTGTGGGAACCAATGTAGCCCAAACCGCCTGTGACGAGTATTTTTTTCATTATTTGGTAACGAAATTTATAACAGTTTTCGTAATAAAATCAATCTGCTCCTCATCCAACTCTGTATGCATTGGCAGTGAAATTACTTCTTTTATCAACTGATTTGTAACCACAAAATCTTCCTCTTTATAACGCGCATCTCTGTAAGCTTTTTGTAAGTGAAGCGGGATTGGGTAGTAAACGCCACATGGAATTCCTTTTTCATTTAAATGGTTAACTAATGCATCGCGATCTACATTTACAATTTTCAAAGTATATTGGTGAAAAACGTGGCAATCGCAAACATCACAAATAGTCTGAATGTTGTTACAAAAACCTGTTGGTGTAATTATATTTTCAATACCTGAAAAAGCCTCACTGTATTTTCGGGCAGCATTTCTACGAGCTGCATTATATTCATCTAAATGAGGAAGTTTCGCACGAAGCACCGCAGCCTGAATAGAATCCAGCCTACTGTTTACGCCCACTACATCGTGATGGTAGCGCACGTACATGCCGTGATTTACAATGCCGCGAATAATGTGTGCCAAATCATCATCATTTGTAAAAATGGCTCCACCGTCTCCGTAACATCCCAAATTTTTTGAAGGAAAGAATGACGTGGAAGCTACGTGACCGATAGTTCCAGCTTTTTTCTTTGAGCCATCTTTCGAAGTGTAATTAGCGCCAATACCTTGGGCATTGTCTTCAATTACATAAAGGTCGTGCTCCTTTGCAATTTCCATAATTTCATCCATATTCGCCACAAGACCAAAAAGATGAACTGGAACTATTGCCCTGGTTTTTGGAGTAATCGCTCTTTTTATGGCTTCAATATCTATGTTGAAATTGATTGGATCAACATCCACTAAAACCGGCGTTAATTGCAAAAGCGCGATAACTTCTACGGTTGCGGCAAAAGTGAAATCTGCTGTAATTACTTCATCTCCGGGCTTGAGGCCAAGCCCCATCATCGCAATCTGCAGCGCATCAGTCCCGTTGGCGCAGGGTATTACGTGTTTCACGTCCAAATAATCTTCAAGTTCCTTTTGAAATTGATGAACCTCGGGGCCGTTAATAAATGCCGTGGTTTCAATCACGTTCATTATGGAACTGTCCACGCGCTCTTTTATATTTTCATACTGACCTTTTAGGTCAACCATTTGTATTTTTCTCATCTTATGGAAATAATATTGAATTCGGTAAAATTACGAAAATGATATTTGATATGTCGGGATTAGGGATTCGTTAATTTGGTATTTGGACGCTTAGCTTTTTATTTGTGTATATAGGTTTGGAATTTGGTGCTTGGAATTTGGTACTTTTATAGCCGATGCACACAATCTATAATTTAGCAATTCATTTAGCTTCCTTTCATTTGAGGATTGTGGCGCTGTTCAGCAAAAAAATAAAACTTTTCGTCAACGGCAGAAAAGACGTTTTTGAAATACTGCAACAGAAAATTTCCACAACAGATCAAACCATTTGGTTTCACTGCGCTTCCTTGGGCGAGTTTGAACAAGGTGTTCCAATTATGGAAGCACTGAAAAAAGTAAAACCAGACCATAAAATAGTAATCAGCTTTTTCTCGCCTTCGGGATTTGAAATAAAGAAAAACACACCTTTGGCAGACGCGGTTGTTTATTTGCCGATGGATACCCCGGCGCACGCAAAAAAGTTTATCGAAGCTATTCACCCTTCGCTTGCCATTTTTGTGAAATATGAATTTTGGCCAAACTATTTATTTCAACTGAAAAATAAAAATATCGCAACCCTTTTGGTATCCGGTGTTTTCCGAGATAACCAAATATTTTTTAAAACTTACGGAGGTTTTATGCGAAAAGCCCTCGGCAGTTTTAATCACTTTTTTTTACAAGAGGATAATTCTGAAAAACTTTTAAAAAGCATCGGCTTTGAGAATACAACGGTTAGTGGCGATACGCGTTTTGATAGAGTCTCACACCAAATTGAGATAGACAACACTTTAAAATTTGCTGAAGATTTTAAAGGAAATTCACTTTGCATTGTCTGCGGAAGTACTTGGCCCGAAGATGAAGCTGTACTGCTGGATTACATTAATTCGGCACCGGAAAATGTAAAATTCATAATCGCCCCTCACAAAATTGAAACTGATAAAATAGCAGAGTTCACAAATAACATTGTGAAAAAAACAGTGCTTCACTCCCATAAAGACGATGTAAATATTTCCGAATACGAAGTTTTAATTATTGATTGTATCGGTTTATTAACCAAATTATACAACTATGCAGATATTGCTTATGTGGGTGGTGCAATGGGCAAAACAGGACTTCACAATATTCTGGAACCTGCTACATTTGGAGTGCCTATAATTATCGGAAAAAATTATGACGACTTTCCCGAAGCTATACGTTTGCGGGACTTAGCAGGGTTATTCTCAATAAAAAATGCTTCAGAATGTAGTACAATCTTTAAAAAATTAATTAACAACGAAGACTTTCGGAACAAGACGGGAATGATTTCTGGTCACTTCATAAACAAAAATACCGGCGCTACCATTGAAATAATGAATTGGATAAACGCTAAATTAAAATAGTTACCTTTTTTCCTAAAATATGAGATGATAATATTCAAAACAGATTCGCATAAATATTTTCTTGAAAATTTTTAGTATATAATTGTATTGTTAGCATTTTTAATAAGGTAGCTTTGTCCAAACAATTAAAACAATCTAATTATGAAAAAACTTTTTATAGCAATAGCGTTAGTTTCATTGGCGTTCGGATCTTGCCGCGACCAAAAGACCGAAACTAAAGAAGTAGAAGTAATCCGTGAAGTGAGGGTGGAAACGGAAGCTCCCGATGATAGAGAAGGAATTTTGGAAAGAACCGCCAAAGAAGTTGATAAAGAAGTAAATCAAGAAATCGATAAAAAGATCGAGGATATAGGAAATGATTAAATATTAAATAACCCTAACTTAAAATTAAAAACATGAAAAAATTAACAATGGTTGCTCTTTTTATTGGAGCATTGACAATCTCTCTTTCCTCCTGCAGAGATCAAAAAACGGAAAAAGAAGAACTTATTGAAGAAATGCAGGACAAAGGTGCCGATATTAAAATTAAAGATGACGGCGATAAAATAAAAATGGAAACGGAAGACGAAAAGATTAAAATAAAAACTGACGACGACGGAAATGTAAAAATAAAAGAGAAAGATAAGGATTAGTTCCAATCTCAAAATTTAAAAGGGAAGTTCTCAAAAGAACTTCCCTTTTTCTATTTCATACTTTGTATCTGTCCTTTCAATTCGTCCATTGATTGTTGTAACTGCCGCAGCAAACTACTTTCTGAAGGCTCATCTATGCCAAAAGTTAACTTGCTATTTACCATCCACAATTCTTGAATATCCTTCACTTTTACATCTATGGGCAAATATTCATCATTTAAGGAGATAAGCCGAAGGCTTTGTGGATTGTTCGGGATTTTCTGAAGTTTCTTCACTAAAACAGAATCTCTCAAAACTACAATATAAATTTTACTGTCCGTTGCCTCATTTATGCTCGGTACGGCACGACCCAACACCCACTCATTAGGTTTAATATTTGGCAACATACTGTCACCCTCAACCTGAAATCCACGATAGGAAGCATTTCTATATTCAGGTAATGGAATGTTAAAGGCAGGCAATGTCTGATACCAGCCAGTATCATGAATATTATTTGGATAACCCGCAGCTGCTTTCTGGTTTACGAGTAGTATGCTATCATTGCCCGTTGTATCTACGGTTAACACTTTAGGACTTACATCACCACGTGAAGTATCAATATGCTTCTCAAAACTTTTCCCATAAAGCCACAAAGGATTTATATTGAATTGGGACATCAGCTCCATTACAATTTTTCCGGTTATTTTGGTTTTACCCCTCTCAATATCAGCTGTAGTTGCCCCAATATCAAGCAGTTCAGCAAAAGATTGTTGGGTATGTCTTAGCTCTTCGCGAAGTTTTTTAAAACGCTGTGCTTCAATAGTTAGTTGTGTTTCCATACACAAATATAAAATATTTTGGAAAATATCCAAATTATTTTTGGATTATATCCAACTATTTTGGATTATTTCCTTAATTTTGGCAATACTCCAAACTCTCCTATGGAAGATGGCTTATATTTCGCCACAATAGAACCAGATTTCAATGTTCTGCCTTTAAATGCAGAACACTTCAAAAAAAGATATGCAGACCAAAAATGGATTATATACGCTATGAAAAGAAAATATGGCATTTATTATGATTTGGAAAATGTACAGACCATCCAATTAGAAATTGCGCCATCCGCTAATAAACAATCTGAAGCGCTCACGTATTTTACGGTAGAAGAGATTCAGTTTCAAAAACTCTGGGGCAATTACTTTAAGAACAGTAATATAGTCTCTAGAAAAAACATAAAATTGCACATAAAAATGTTCCAAAAAGGTATTGGAAATATTTAACCGAAAAAAACTTTTGAATTAGATTTTTAATTACTTTTGCGCACTATTAATCACTAATCTATTTCAACAATGAAAAAATTATTTTTATCACTTGCCGCTCTTGCATTAGTTGCTTCTATTTACTCTTGCAGAGAAACTACAGAAGTTAAAATTGACGACACTGCAGAAACTTCAACCAACGATATGGAAGAAGCTATGGACAACACAGGAGATGCTATCGAAGATGCTGCTGAGGATACTGGCGATGCTATTGAGAACGCTGCTGAAAACACTGAAGAAGCTGTAGAAGACGCTACTGACGGTCAATAAGCACTTTTTTTGCTAAAAAACAGAAAGCCTTTTCATTTTTGAAAGGGCTTTTTTTATTCCTTTTTTCTAAATTTGAACAGAAAGCTAGCATTTATGAAATTCTTAATAAATAGGTTTCAAGAAACGTCACTGAAAAAACTGTTGGTATATATATTAGTTTATGCCATTGCAGGAACTGTAATGAATGAGTTTGGAAAGTACGCTGAAATCGCTAGGTTCGAAAACTGGTGGCAAATAATAACGTGCTACGTGCTCTATATGGTTCCTATCTCCATTTTAATAAGCAAACATTCCTTCTTCAATCAATATTGTTATGGTCTTTTAGCGATGGGCTTGCTTGAATTCAGTGGTTATACCTTGCAAACATCCTACGTATATCCCGATAATATTATTTTACAATGGTTTGGCCCGTATAACTTAGCTCTGGGAATGACGTTGTTTTTCGCTCTTTATTTTCCTTTGGGAAATATTTTGGTAGATTATATATTTCAAAATATTTTTAAAGAAAAAAAGCTCCTTCAATAAAGAAGAAGCTTTTCGTACTGATGGCGGGTCCCGATAGCTATCGGGATGAACCCGCAGTGTATTTTTCTATAAGCCCAGCTGCCATTTCAGGATATTTTTTCAGATTCTCAATATACTTTCTGCTTTTCATCATTTTGATGTGAATTTCTATCTTTCTAGCTTGTTGATAGCCCAAGTTGGCAATA
>NZ_VORU01000030.1 GCF_007997135.1 Aequorivita lipolytica
GACCATGCCTATAAGGAACTGGGGCATCATTTTAAATCAGTTCCTAACGATCTATGAAAAAAGGGTCAGACTTTAAAAAAGTCCAACCCCTGTTATTTTTAACTTACACACTTAGCGGGATAGTGTCCGTTGCAACAATTCCGTTCTTAAAATTGCTTAATCTTTATTCAAAATAACTGAAAGTTTCGCCTCCTTTAATATTTAGTAATGTTTCATAAATAAGCTTGATCACATTTTCCACATCATCTCTATGCACCATTTCTACAGTAGTGTGCATATAGCGAAGCGGCAGTGAAATCAAGGCGCTTGCAACACCACCATTGCTGTATGCAAAAGCATCGGTATCTGTTCCGGTAGCCCTAGAAAGTGCAGCCCGTTGAAAAGGTATCATTTTCTTTTCGGCCGTTTCTACAATTAAATCACGAAGTTTTTGCTGAACGGCAGGGGCGTAGGCTATAACGGGACCACAACCAATTTCTGCCAACCCCTGTTTCTTTTTATCAATCATTGGGGTAGTAGTATCGTGGGTTACATCGGTAACTATGGCTACGTTCGGTTTAATGCGTTCTGCGATCATTTCTGCACCGCGAAGTCCAATTTCTTCCTGTACTGAATTGGTTATATAAAGCCCAAAAGGAAGTTTGTTTTTATTTTCGTGGAGCAGCCTGGCAACTTCGGCAATCATAAAACCACCCATTCTGTTATCCAATGCGCGACATACAAATTTGTCTTCGTTCAAAATATGAAATTGATCTGGATAAGTAATTACACAACCCACGTGTATGCCCATTTTCTCAACTTCCTCTTTATCCTTTGCGCCCACGTCTATAAATATGTTTTCGGGTTTTGGCGCTTCTTCCTTTGCTTTGTCGCGTGTATGAATGGCAGGCCATCCGAAAACACCTTTTCTAATACCGTTCTTGGTATGAATATTTACAATTTTTGAAGGTGCAATTTGGTGGTCGCTTCCTCCATTTCTAATTACATAGAGCAATCCGCTGTCACATATATAATTAACATACCAGGAAATTTCATCCGCATGACCTTCAATTACAACCTTAAATTTGGCTTTGGGATTTATAACGCCAACTGCCGTTCCGTATGTATCCGTAAAAAACTCATCAACGTATGGTTTCAAATATTTCATCCAAATCTTTTGGCCATCCCATTCATACCCTGTAGGTGCTGCGTTGTTTAAATATTCCTCTAAAAATGTAAGCGATTTGTCGTTTAATATTGAAGTAGTCATAAATTAATTTTTCTGAATAGATGTATGTTTGGTAAAATTAGCAATTTCTTATTAAGACCGACAATGCAATTTGCTTATTTTTGGAACACTTTTGGATAATACATAGCGCATAATAAAAATCCTATTTTAATGAAAATCACGTTACCTATATATATTAGTATATTAATACTCTGTCTGAACAATACTTACGGGCAGAATGATACTGAAATACTAAAAAAGCAAAAGGACTCTACCGAGATTATGTACTATATTATAGAAGGCGACACCATTGCCCGGGAAATGATAGACCTTGATGAAGTAATTTTATTGGACAAACTGAAATTTAAATCAGAGGAAGATCGAAGACGCTATCTTATTCTTAGGCGAAAAACGCGTAAAGTGTACCCGTATGCAAAATTGGCTTCAGAACGGTTGACCACCATGACCGAAAGATTGGAAACTATAAAGAGAAACAGTGATAGGAGAAGATATACAAAGCGTGTACAAAAATATATTGAGGGCGAGTTTTCCGAAAAGCTTAAAAAAATGACCCATACCGAAGGGCAGATATTGGTAAAGCTTATCTACAGACAAACTGGTCGCACCGCTTTCGATCTTGTAAAAGAACTAAGAACTGGCTGGCGCGCCTTTTGGTACAACACTACAGCCAGCCTTTTTGAAATATCCCTCAAAGAAGAATACAAACCTTTTGAAGTAAAAGAGGATTATTTAATTGAAGATATATTGGAAAGATCATTCCAAGAAAGCAAACTGGAACATCAAGAACCATCCTTTCCCATAGATTTTCTAGATTTGAAGGCTCATTGGAATAAAAAGACTGTTAATAACTAAGACAGTCAGGGAGTTGCAGAAAAATTAAAAACATGTTATGTTTGTAGCTCGCTCTTTTATTTTTTTTGCAAGCGGCACGTTTTGAGCATATTTGGATTTTTATGCTCTTCCATAGAGCTGTCTATGCCTGTACGAAGGCGTATTTTATATGACTATTTTTTTTTAGATGTAATCCTGTAGCTTTCAAAGCCTTATTATTTGTTGATAAAAAACATCAAAAAAAACGCATAAATAAGTTTGTGGGAATAGAAAAGGGTTTTATATTTGCACCCGCTTAGAGCAGCAGTATTGTTGTTCTGGGAATTGAAAAAGGAAGCTCTTAAATTTTTTTTGAATTATTTTCCAAAAAGTATTGTGGGAACAAAAAAGAGTTTTATATTTGCACCCGCTTAGAGAGATAGGCACGGTCTTAGAAAT
>NZ_VORU01000031.1 GCF_007997135.1 Aequorivita lipolytica
CATTGTGAACTTCCAAATATTGTTTAGTCGTTCCAAAAGTTGGCTTTTCTATTTCCGAAATTGCTTTTGCTATTAGTTCATTTTTCAATGTTTGTTCGGTTTTTTTTTGGTATTACTTACAACGTTTTATGTGTATGAGCCGTTGCGTGTCTGACACACGAACCATTAAAAGTACAAAACTCCGCTGGAAAATTCCCAAGAATTTTCCAGATAAGCACAGACCCAGCGATGGCTTATACACGGTGTTGCCATTAGTTATTTTTCCACTCTTTCTAATTTCAGAACGTAAAATTGAACTTTGTCATCAGTGTTCCAAATTAGATAATCTCTTTCTTGGGAAACGACAACAAAGGAAGAATATAATTTCTTGTCCAAGTAAAAACTTAATACGTTCTTATCGTTATTAAACTCCCATTTCCATTTTCCTAAATGTTCAGTTTCTGTCCAGTTTTCAATATTGGTATCAGTCATTTTTAACTTTCCATTTCTTCTAAATTCTAAATCTGTAAAGTCTTTATTCTCGTTTTGTTCAGTTTTGATTATTCCACTACTCAATTTTACAAATTCGTCCTTTTTATTAAGAATTTTGTAGAGAGTAATTGAATCTGATTTAAAAAAGTCTTTATTACTATTGTTAGTAAACCATTCCGTTTTTTTGAAATTGATATTTCTTATTTCTCTCTCAAAATCTTTTAGAGAAATTTGATTTTCTTCTTTTGAGTATTCTCCGTAAGCTATTTTTTTGTCAAAATCCACCTGAAGATAGTCAGTCCAGCAAGAAAATAAATCATAATCATTTATGTTTCCAGTGGAATATTTAGATTCCGTTTCTATTATTGAAGGTGCAATTAGGTAATATTTTCCAACTTTAAAATTCGCAATATATGGTCGGCATAGCATTCCGTTATCTCCCCAAATTTTTATGGTTTTGCGTTTCTCTGAACCAATATAATTTTCAATAACTTCTACTGTCATTGATAAAGGCATTTTTCCGTCATAATCAGAAATCTTTTCTTCGAGAAAATCCGAGTATTCAATGACTTTAACTAACGCTACAAATTCAGAACCTTTTGAAATTTGGCTGAATGAACAATCTCCACCACATTCGCAACTGCAAGCAAAAGATTTGATTGAAATCAGAAGTATAAAAAGCAAGACGAGTGTTTTTTTCATAATTAATGGCAACGTTTAGTATAAAAGAAGTAGGGCTGTAAATAAGCAATTAACTTTCGGATTAACCACAAGCCAAATCTTTTGTATTTTGTTTTATATTATTCTTCTAAAAGCCAAATCAAAAGATTTGGCGACCTCGCAAATAAGCCTGAACCATTGGGTTTAGCACTTAATTGCCCTATTTTTTTTATACATTGTTGCCAGTAGTTTTTCTCCGCAATATCATTTTCAAATCCGCTATGATATAAAAAGAAACCATCGTAAGGCTTCCAATTGCCAATAAATATTGTCCATTCGGAATGATTAAAAAAATGTTTATTCCGATGAGAAATAAGCAAAATGGATATGTAAAAAGTCTAATTAAAATGTTTTTGGCAAACCATTCTTTTTCAGGTTTCTCTTCTTCAATTTCCATATTCAAGTATTCGAATATTTCGTCGAGTTGATTTTTTCTTTCAAAGAGATATAGCTTTCGAAACACGAAAATTAAAATAAATAGAAAAATGATTACAATAAAAATCGGCAACCAATTATCCAAATAATCAAACTCAATCGGGTTTTCTGGAAAAACAGCGAATATGAATCCTCCGGAAATGAATCCGATTAGCAATTTTCCAAAGGAATTGAGCTTGTCCGTTATATTTATTAGATGATTGTTTGCATTAAAGTCAAATTTAAAAATCGCGTAAAAACTCCCAAACCATATATTCTGTTTCCAAACTTTTATATGATTTCGATAAATATCTCCTTGAGGTCGGAAATTACCAGAAAGACTATTCCACAAATGATTGATTAAAGAATCTTTTTTCCTTTGTTCAATTAATTTTTCGATGTCTTTTTTGGTTACTTCCAAGGTTTTTTCAAATTACTGGCAACGGTCTAGTATAAAAGAAGTAGGGCTGTAAATAAGCAATAATTATTCGGATTATTCACAAGCCAAATCTTTTGCATTTTGTTTTATCTTATTTCTCTAAAAGCCAAATCAAAAGATTTGGCGAC